>JBFMCP010000019.1:6384-60635 GCA_040754455.1 Nitrospirota bacterium | reverse complement strand
TTGCTGCCTCAGTGATACCCTTTCGCATGGGTGGTGTCTCCTTTTCTTTTGTTGATTTCGAGCTCAACATTTAAAGATTTAGGATACACCGCCTTTTGTCTATTTACACACTTTTTGATTGTACCTCCGTATTTCCCCCCTGGAAGCTGACCCGGATACCTTAACAGGAACACTGGATTCTGTCAAGGATTACCTGAACCTCGTTATAGGCTATAATCAGACAAATGATTTTCTGCGATAGAAACTCAACTGATGGGATTTGTCAACCATGATCGGCGCGATCGCAGGCGACATTATCGGTTCCGTGTACGAATGGCATAATGTGAAAACAACCGATTTTCCTCTCTTCGGTCCACAATCCCAGTTTACCGACGACACGGTATTAACCGTGGCAATTGCAGACTGCATTCTGAACGGAAAGGGTTATGCCGCTACCCTCAAAGAGTATGGAAGAAGATATCCTGACGCCGGTTACGGCGTCATGTTTCACGGCTGGATATTATCTGATGATAATCAGCCCTACAACAGCTTCGGCAACGGCTCGGCAATGCGCGTCAGTCCCGTAGGCTTTGCCTTTGATTCATCGGAAGATGTGCTCAGAGAGGCGGAACGGAGTGCGGCAGTGACGCACAACCACCCGGAAGGAATCAAAGGCGCTCAGGCAGTCGCTGCTGCGGTATTCCTCGCGAAGACCGGTAAAGACAAAACACATATAAAGGAATACATTGAAAATAATTTCGGCTATGACCTGGACCGGTCCCTGGATGAAATCCGGCCCGCCTACCGCTTCGACGTCACCTGCCCGGGCTCGGTGCCCCAGGCGATACGGGCCTTTCTGGAATCGGAGCACTACGAAGATGCGGTGCGCAAGGCGATATCGATCGGCGGCGACAGCGATACCATCGCCTGCATCACCGGCGGCATTGCGCAGGCGTACTACAAGATCATTCCGCAGCACATTATAGAAAAAGTGAGAGATATCCTGACGCCTGATTTACTGAAAGTAGTGGATCACTTCAACGAAAGATTTAATCTTTGACGCCCTTCGACTTCAGCTCCCAGCGATCAGCGATCAGGATTAAGACAAAAACTGATAGCTAAAATCTGATTACTGACGGCTCCATGTTTTAAAACAGACTGAACTTGAAGTACTTCTTCGGATTGGCTTTGATATCCTTCGTCAGCTCTTTCAGCTCCCCGACCGTCTCTTTGAGCCCCCCGATGGTCTCCCTCAGCTCAGCGGCAAGCTGTTTGTCCTTTACGAGGGCCCCTGCGGTCCCCTTGCCGGAATCGATCTCGGCCAGCAGCGCAGAGAGCTGATGAGAAGCCTTGTTGAGATTTTCATACAGGGCGGGATCCTCGGCAAGCTTCCGCAACGTCCCTTGGCCATTGTTCATCTTATTGCCGAACTCCTCTACCGATGAGGTGGCGGCGAGCATTTTATTGTAGAGAGTAGGGTCTTTCATGAACTGTTTCAGCGATCCCTCGGATTCATGGAGATCCTTCACCAGCGCCGAGAGGTTTGCCGTAGTCTGCTTCAGATTATTGTAGAGCGACGGGTCGGTCAGCAGCTGCGCAAAGGTCCCCTCGCTCTTTTCGAACCGCTCCAGAAAAAGTCCGATCCTGTCGACGAATTCCGTAACCTTTACGAGCGACTCTGAGCTGGCATCCACCAGGTCCTTTATTTCGAGCTGCGTCTTCCCCTTTATGATATCGCCGGGCCGAAGTCGGCCTTTCCCGGCAGTGCCGTTGCTCAGCTCAATATACTTGTCGCCGAGGAGCCCCTGGGTAAGCACCGTAGCAGTAGTGTCCTTCGCGACAAAGGGCAAGGCGCTCTCTTTTATGGAGAGCGTGACCAGGGTGCCGTATTCTGGATGGAGCTCCATGTCCTCAACAAAACCCACCTCGATACCCGAGAGCCAGACCGGTGCGCCTTTGCGCAGACCTCTGACATCTTTGATCTGCGTCTTTATCTCCGCTTTCGGCACAAAGAGGTCCTCGATATTCCCTGCAAAAAAGACGGTAAAAAGGACAAGCAGTATGGCGAGGGTAATGACCACCCCCACCTTGAGCTTCGCCCATTTGAGCTGTTTCTTCATATCAAACATAATCTATTCCTTCAGCGTCAGTTCACTCATGAATATCTTTATCTCGGGGATCGTCGAGCTCATCAGTTCATCCCTGTTGCCGTCAAAGACTATAGTACCCTCTTTCATGAACATAAATCTATCCGCCACTTTCATGGCATCGTATATTTTATGGGTGACGACGATCAGGCCTTTACCTCCCTTCGCCAGGTCGATAATGAGCCTGCATATATTGTCCGCGCTCACCGGGTCGAGTCCCGATGTCGGCTCATCGTACAGGAACATCCGGGGATCGCACGCCGCCAGCGACCGGGCGATAGCGACACGACGGTGCATGCCGCCGCTCAGTTCGTCGGGCATGAGAGAGATGGCGTGCTCCACCCCGACGGTCCTGAGCAGGTCCCTGACCCGCTGCTCGATCTCCTCTTCCGAAGATGTCGTATACTCGCGAAGACAGAAGGCCACGTTCTCCTTCACGTTCAGGGAGTCGAAGAGCGCCCCTTCTTGAAAGACGATACTGAATTTCATCCGCACGTCCCTCAGCTCTCCCTCTGTTCTATCCGTTATATCCTCGCCGTCGACGAAGATCCTTCCCGAATCGGGCTTGAGAAGGCCGAGGATCAGTTTGAGGATCGTTGTCTTGCCTTCTCCGCTTCCCCCGAGGATCGCCACGCGCTCGCTGGTCCCGATGGAGAAGCTCACTCCTCTGAGGATGTGCCGCGTGCTGTAAGAGAACCAGACATTATCGAAAACAATCATACCGAAAACCCTAAGATGTAGAGCAGCGCCCTCGTGAGGACAAAATCAGAAACGATGATCAGAATGATCGAGAAAACAACCGCCGACGTCGTCGTCTGTCTGAGGCCTACGGCCCCTCCTCGTGTGGTAAAGCCCATGTAGCAGCTGACCGTCGAGATGAGAAAGCCGAAGATGAAGGGCTTGATCGATCCCGAGAAGACATTCTCGAAGAGCAGTACATCGCGGATGGAGCTCAGGAAGAAATAGCTGCTCTGGTGGCTGATGAATATCGCGACATAATACGCGCCGAGGAGCGAGACGGCATCGCCGATGATGGTCAGCGCAGGCAGCATGATGATCGAGCTCAGTATCCGGGGAGTGACCAGTTTCTTGATAGGGTCAACACCGAAGACCCTGAGGGAGTCCACCTGGTGCCCGAGCACCATCGACCCCAGTTCCGACGCCATTCCTGCCCCCACCCTGCCAGCAAAGACGAGGGCAGCGGTAACCGGGCCGATCTCCCTGATGATGGAGATGCCAACCGCCCTCCCGGTGTACATCTTAAGCCCCAGGATGGAAAGCTCGGCGGAAAGCTGGAGCGAGAGCGCCATCCCTATGAAGAGCGATACAAGGACAATGATCAGAAAGGAACCAGCGCCGGCATAATCCATCTGCTCGACCGTGTCCCTGAAATAGAAAGGCTTCCGTGCAACCCCCAGAAGCCCTCGGAGCGAAAGAAGGTAGTAGTCCTGCAGATTGCCTATCAATTCTTTAGGTTGCATAGCTCAAAAAAATCAGAAGTCAGAATCCAGAATAAAAACTATTTCAGTTCTATTCTACTCTCTGAATTCGGTGTTTTTGTCCTTGTCTTTCATTCTGACTACTGGCTCCTGACTCCTGGATTCTATTTTTTATTCAAACCTCTTCCAGCGCCGGTGTATCCAGAGCCATTCTTCAGGGTGCTGCTTTATATACTCCTCGATACAGCCGGAGAACCGCTTTGTGTCTTCATGTAGAGCACGATCGGCATCCTCCTGCCGGGACAGACGGAGCTCGGGATAGATCGTCACCACATGCCTGTTCTTGTTACGGTGGACAAAGATCGGCACCACCGGCGCCCCGGTCTTCCGCGCCAGCAGGGCGGGCATCTTGGTTGTCCATGCGCTCCTGCCGAGAAAATCGACCACAACCCCTTCACTCCGTACAACTGCCTGATCCATTAGAATGCCCACCACACTGTTCCTCCTGAGCTGGGCCAGTATGTTCTTCAATGCGCCTTTTTTATAGATAACGCTGTTGCCGTACCGGGCCCTTACCTTCTCGATAATTTTGTTAAGGTAGGGGTTGTCCTGGGCCCGCGCCACGACCGCAGCAGGAGCGACCTTGCTGCCGAAGGCAAGGGCCATGACCTCCCAGTTGCCGCAGTGACCGGTAATGACAATAACGCCTTTGCCTTTTTGCTTTGCAGCGCGATAGTGCTCAATTCCCCGTATTTCGACAGCATCAATAATACGCCTGCCGAACCCGTAATAGACTTTGACCACCTCGGCAAAAGACCTGCCGAACTGCTTGAAGTTCTCCTTCGCCAATGCCTCTGGATCGACGGTACCCGCAAGCGCCCCGGCCTGCAGTGTTCTTTCAATGTTCTTGAGCGCTGTTCTTCTCCTGCCGCTCCAGAGAAAAAAAAGCAAAAGGCCGAGGGCTTCCCCGACCTTGGCTGCTACGGCAGAGGGGAGCAGGGCTACAGGAAGAGAAACCGCGACAAAACCGGTGATTTCCAGAAACCATCTCAACCTCTTCATCGATGCGCTAGAGACAGCTCGCCGCTCCCTTTCACTTCTTACTTCTCATTTTTCTCTTTGTATTTCTCCAAGGCCGTCGAAAGCTCGTCGACCCTCTTCAGCAAATAATTGATCGTCCCTTCTGAAGAAGGTCCGTTCTCATCTCCCTTGGGCTTGAGAGCGGCGACGGTGCTTTCGAGCACCTGCTCCTTCTTCTTTTCAAGGGCCGTCGAGATCTCCTCGAGCCGCTTCATGACGAGATAATTCACCGTGCCCTCAGGGTAGGTGCCGTCATCCTTCATCTCGCCTGCCGGCATCCCGGTCAGTATCTCAAGTCCCTCCTCGACTCTGTCGATAGGGTAAATAAGGAATTTTCCGTCCCTCACTGCATCGATCACTTCCTGCTTGAGCATCAGGTGCTTCACATTTCTTCTCGGAATGATGACCCCGTGCTCTCCATTAAGCCCCCGCGCCTTGCAAAGGTCGTAGAAGCCCTCGATCTTCTGGTTCACGCCGCCGATAGGCTGCACGTCTCCGTTCTGGTCCATCGAGCCGGTTATCGCAAAGCTCTGCTTGAGCGGCACTCCGGAGATGCTGCTGAGCAGGGCGTAGAATTCCGCACAGGTGGCGCTGTCACCCTCGATCATTTCATAGAGCTGCTCAAAGGTGATCGAGGCAGAGAGGCTGATGGGCTTTCTCGTCGCATACCTGCTGCCGAGATAGCTGGAGATGATCATAATCGCCTTTTCATGGATCTTGCCGCTCATCTTTGTCTCGCGCTCGATATTGACGACACCAGCCTTTCCGATATAGGTCCGCGCGGTGATCCTCGAAGGCTTGCCGAAGCTGTAATCACCGGTGGATAATACGGCGAGGCCGTTCACCTGGCCGACCTTCGTCCCCGAGGTGTTGACGATGAGCGTATCCTCCATGGTCGCTTCCCGCAGGCGCTCTTCGATCATGTTGACCCTGAACACTTTCTCGTCGAGCGCCTTGAGGACATGCTCGGCCTTGACGACCGTACTGCCCTCCTTGCTCGCCCAGTAATGTGATTCTCGTATGAGATCGGCAAGATAGCTGAACTTGGTCGACAGCTTGTGCTGATGGTCGGCAAGCCGTGAGCCGTACTCGACGATCTTGGCAACGCCGCTCCGGTCAAAGGGGAGGAGCTTCTCATTTTTCTGGCAGGAGGCGATAAAGGCGGCGTACTTCTCCATGTTCTCCTGCGTCCGCTCCATCCTGCTGTCGAAGTCGGCCTTGACCTTGAATATCTCGCGGTACTCCTCATCGAGGTTATAGAGCAGATAGTAGATATAAGGGTTGCCGTGAAGAATGACCTTCACGTCGAGCGGTATCGGCTCGGGCTTCAGGGCCGTGGTGCTCACCAGCCGATACTGCTCCCAGACATCCTCTATCTTTATCTCCCTGTTTTTGATCGACCGCTTCAGGGCGTCATAGGAAAATATGTTCTTCAAAAGATCCAGGGAATTGATGACGATATAGCCGCCGTTCGCCTTATGCAGCGAGCCTGCCTTGATCATCGTAAAGTCGGTGGTCGCCATGCCGTACTGGACCTTGTATTCGGACTTGCCGAAGAGATTCAGGTACGTAGGGTTGCTCTCGATCACCACCGGCGCTCCCTTGCATTCGCTGTTGTTCACGATCACATTGATCGTGTAGCGGGCAAAGGAGACCTCCTGCTTGGGCATGCGCATGAACGGCAGAGGCGGCGCCTGCTCTTCAGTCGTCTTGAAATCGTCAAGGTGGGAAAGGATATCCTCCTGCACCGCCTTGAGGTACTCCACGATCTTTTCGTGGTGCTGGTATTTCTCTCTCATATCCTCGATAAAATGACCCACCGCACCGAGGGCGATCTCGCGTTCGAGTCTGGTGAGCATCTCTTTCACCAGCTTTTCCGCTTCCCGCACCGCCCTCATGACGTCGTCAAGCTTTTCCTGGAGCATCTTGCCGATCTCTTCCACTCTCTTTTTCGTCCTGTCATCCAGGGCGGCAAATTCTTCCTCGGTGAGCGGCTCGCCGCTCTTCTTGATGGGGACAATCAGGAGTCCGGAGACGGCCTTCCTTATGGCAAACCCTTTGGCCTGCGCCTCTTCCTCGAGGCTCGAGAAGAGCTCCTTCTGCTTCTGCTGAAAATCCTCGATGATCTTGCCCCGCTGTTTTTCATATTCCTTCGACTCAAAGGCCCGTGGTATTTCGCTCTGCAGGGTCTTGATAAGTTCGTTCATGTCGTTCTGGAACACGATGCCCTTGCCGGGCTCCAGTGAAATGGCCAGAGGGGCGTCGGGATCCTTGAAGTTATAGACGTAGCACCAGTCGGGCGGTACTTTCTCGCCTGCCGCTTTTTCCGAGAGCAGCTGCTTGATGGTCCTCATCTTGCCGGTGCCGACATCACCCAGGGCAAAGATGTTATAGCCTTTACTATCCAGGCTGAGCCCGAAGTCCATTGCCCGCAGCGCCCGTTCCTGTCCGATCGTTCCCGTGAATTCGCCTACGTCTTCCGTTGTATTGAATTTAAAAACAGCCGGCTCGCAGCACCGGTAAAGCTCTTCCGCCTTCAACCGTTCCACCATATAGTCCTCCTTCCGATCCAGCTCTCTTTATAGGTAATCGACGAACCATGCGTGCTGGTTCTATTTAGCTCGCGGGTGATGCTCGGTATATACTTTTCTGATTCTCTCTGCAGATACTTTGGTATAAATCTGTGTCGTCGAGATATCGGAATGCCCCAGCATCTTCTGTACGGACCGCAAGTCGGCACCGCCGTCCAGGAGATGCGTGGCAAAGGTGTGCCTGAGGGTGTGGGGAGTAAGATGTACGCCGGCGGCATTTCCCAGGTACTTCAGTGCCTGCCAGAAGCGCTGCCGCGTCATCGGCGTTCCCCGGTTGCTCAAAAAGAGATAGGGTGACTGTCGGTGTTTGAGCAGGACCGGCCGCACTTCATACAGATACCGTTTTATCTTCTCTGCCGCACGATGGTTCATCGGCACCACCCGCTCCTTCGAGCCTTTACCCATGATCCTCAGAAATCCCGCATCAAAATGGACATCGTTGATTTTGAGCGCGACAATCTCGCTCACCCGCAACCCTGAAGAGTAGAGGAGCTCGAGCATTGCCGAATCTCTGACAAAGGTCGTGGTCGCAAGCTCCACCTCGAGCAGTTTCTTGACGTCGCTGATGCTGAGCGCTTTCGGCAGACGGTCCCACTGCTTCGGAGTCCTGATCGTCTCCGAAGGATTTTCGGTGATCATTCTCTCGATGACCAGAAATTTGCAGAAGCCCTTTATCGTCGAAATGAACCGGCAGATGCTCGATGTCGAATAGCCATTATTCTTGAGCCTGCCGATGTAATTGATGATGTCATCTCTTTTGAACGAGGTGATCATGCCGTCGTCCTCTTCAAGGAATCCGGCGAATGCCTTGAGGTCAAGGGCGTAGGATTCGACGGTGTTCTTTGATAATCCCCGCTCGATGGTGAGATAGTCGGTAAAGGACTTAATTACATCCACAGGCGGTGTACTCCTCTATTCCAGTCGAGCTCCTCATCCGCTGATAGAGTATATCGGCGAGTTGCAGGAGGTTCATCGTGTCTTCCCTGTTGTAGGTCAGGAGCAGCTCCCGGGCCTCGGCGTTCCCTTTTCGGGCCTGCTCCCATAATTTTACTGCATCATACCCGCTCATGCCTTTCACTGCTTCGTCCCGCTCGATACCGAAGAGCGTCTCGAGCTTTTTCAGTCCGCCGTTGAGCTCGAGCCGTCGTGCGGCGAAACAGAGGTCGAAGTGGGGGATATCGAAACGCACACCAGGAAAAGATCTGAGGAGAAAGGGGATATCGAAGACGGCCCCATAGAAGGTGATCAGGCACTTGTACCCTTTCAATGCATGATTGAGGCCCTCCGTGGTGAGATTCTCTCCTCTGACAAAGCTCTTCCAGTCGTGTCCATCATACAATCCGACGACCGTCACATATCCCCCCTGCCCCGGCTGAAAGCCGTTGGTCTCTATATCAAGACATACGGCGCCGTCCCTGAATGCGTCAAAAAGCCGCCAGTGCTCCCGTCGTTTCATAATCCGTGCAAAATATTCTGCATTGCCGACGCCGAGTTCCATAGAAGCCTGCGCAAGCTGGTCATCATAGAGCTTTTTACGTTCAGGGCTTATGCCGTCGATTTCCTTGCAGGTGCAGAATTTGTCCCAGGTAAGAATGCCCCGTTTCCAAAGGACGCGCTCCAGCTTTTCGCCGATGCCGTTGAGCAGCGAGAATGTATGTCGTATCACAAAAAAAACCCCTTTCAGATATCAAGATACTGCGGAAGAGCCTTCTTTGAACTTTTTACTTGCTCTTATTATACTCTTTATCTGTAGGCACTACAACCTTATGCTAAACTATGTATGCATGAGGACAATCAGACTTGCAGTACAGTACGACGGCACCGATTACCATGGCTGGCAGGTGCAGCCGAACGGCAGCAGCATACAGGGCACGCTCCAGGAAGCCCTCACCGCCGTTACCGGCGAGCAGGCTACCGTGACCGGAGCAGGGAGAACCGATGCAGGGGTCCATGCAATCGAGCAGGTTGCAGCCTTCACGACCGCCTCGGAGCTCCCTGCCGGGACGATCAAGGCGGCACTCAATGCACACCTCCCCGACGCCATACGCATCCTTGATGCCCGCGAGGAACGGAGTGATTTTCATCCCCGCTATGACGCAAAGGGCAAGCGTTATTTTTATATGATCGCATCCTCGCGTATCCTGTCTCCCTTTCTTTATCGCTACGTCTGGAGGGTCCCGCAAGCGCTCGATATCGCCGCCATGCGCCGGGCGCTGGAGCATCTCCGAGGGACCCATGATTTTTCGGCCTTCAGGGCGAGCGGCTGCGGTGCGCGAAGCACGGTGAGGACTATCACTTCCCTCTCGGTCGAACACCTCGATGCCATCAGCTTCATGACCATCGACATACCGGGGCGGTTTATCAAAATCGTCGTCGAAGGCGATGCCTTCCTGCGGCATATGGTGCGGAACATCGTGGGTACAGCAGTCGAGGCAGGAAAGGGGAGGCGTGCTCCGGAAACAATGAGGGAACTCTTGTTATCAAGGGACAGGAATGGTGCCGGCCCTACGGCGCCGGCACACGGATTGTTCCTCGAGAAAATAATCTACTGACAAAAAATAAAAAATCCTAAACTCAACTATCTAATTTCCAAAATATTTTGAGTTTAGGATTTGGAATTTGTCGTTTTGCTACTGGCCTTCGCGCTCCAGTTTATCCATCATCTCTTTCTTTTCCTGGTCATCCTTGCAGTAGATGGCAAAAGGCATAATCTTCAGCCGCTCTTCGCTGATCTCTTCACCGCACTCCTCGCAGATGCCGTAGGTGCCTTCTTCCAGCTTCCTTAAGGCGGCATCGATTTTCATAAGCGTCTCACGGTGGGTGCCCAGCTGCTTCAGGCTGATATCTTCGGCAAGATCGACAACGGACATGTCTCCGTCGTCCAGCACGGTCTCGACCAGCTGGCGCCGTTCTCCTGTCTTGAACTTCTTTATCTCGTTCTTGGCCTCCTGGATGATATCCTCTCTCTTCTGGATGAGGAGCTTGCGCAGTCGCTCCTTCCTTGTAGCTTCATCTTCTATGACAAGAGGCTTCTTTGCTGCTTTCTTCGGCGCTTCCTTTACGCTCGCCTTTGCCTTCGCCGCCGGTTTTGCTTTTGCCGACGGTTTCGTCTTCGCAGCCGGCTTTGCTTTTGTTTTTGCTTTTGGTTTCTGTGGCATCATTCCTCCTCGAATGCGTCTATAGCGCCCGTGCGTCGAGCCTCAGCGCGTCGCGCCCACTTCTCGAGCAAACGCGCTCCTCCATAACGCTATACCGCTACGAACAATCTTATTCTTTCGCGGCTGCTTCCTCTTTGAAGACTTCCACAATACTCCTGATCTTGATACCCGCCTGCTCAAGGGCCTTCTGGATATCCGTCAGTTTGGCATCCGTTACTTTCACCATAAAATTACTATTGGTCGGCACACTAAACCTCCATGATTTCTTTTTCTTTATGTTGTACGGTCTCGTCGACTTTATGGATATAGGAGTCGGTGATCTTCTGTACTTCCTCCTGGAACCGCTTGACATCATCCTCGCTCAGGTGCTTTTCCTTCTCCGATTTCTTGAGCTCATCGATAATGTCTCTCCGGATGTTACGAACAGCGATCTTCGCTTCTTCCGCGCGTTTCCTTACTACCTTGACCAGCTGCTTTCTGCGTTCTTCGGTGAGCATCGGTATCGTCAGCCGGATCACCTTGCCGTCATTGCTGGGCGTAAGCCCGAGATCGGACTTCAGGATCGCCTTCTCTATTTCAGAGATGAGCTTCTGCTCCCAGGGCTGGATGGTGATCTGCCGCGCGTCGGGCACACTGAGCGCCGCCACCTGGTTGAGCGGAGTCGGCGTTCCGTAGTAGTCCACCGAGATACCGTCGAGCAGCGAGAGGGTCGCTCTCCCGGTCCTCATTGTCATGAGATCCTTCTTGAGTGATTCAACAGCTCCGGACATTTTATCATTTGCCTTTTTTTTCAGTTCCTGCATGTTCCACTCCCAAGGTTCCTATCGATTCAGGGCTGTTACCTTGCCCGCGCCCTTATTTTCAGCTACGCTGAGACAACGGTTCCAATCCGCTCGCCCAGCATAATGTTTCTAATATTATCTGCCTTTTTAATGCTAAAGACAACTATAGGAAGCTTGTTATCCATACAGAGCGTTATCGCTGTGGAATCCATGACCTTGAGGTTGTTTTTGAGCACCTCGATATAGGTGATAGCTTCGTATTTTTTTGCCGATACATCCTTGACAGGATCTGCGGTATACACGCCGTCCACCTTGGTGCCCTTGAGGATTACATCAGCGCCGATCTCCATGGCGCGGAGGGCGGCAGCGGTATCGGTCGTAAAATAGGGATTGCCGGTCCCGGCGGCAAAGATGACGACCCTCCCCTTTTCGAGGTGGCGCACCGCTCTCCTCCTGATATAGGGCTCTGCCAGCTCCCGCATCTCGATGGCGGACTGCACCCTCGTCTGCATGCCGAGCCGCTCCAGGGCATTCTGCAGGGCAAGGGCATTGATCACCGTAGCGAGCATTCCCATATAATCGGCCGATGCCCGCTCCATTCCTTTTACCGAGGCCTCAACCCCTCTAAAAATATTGCCGCCGCCGATAACAACGGCGATCTGCACGCCCATGTCAGCGACTTTCTTGATCTCGGCGGCCATGAACTGCACTGTGTCAGGGTCGATACCATATCCACGGTCACCCATCAAGGCCTCGCCGCTAACCTTGAGGAGTATCCTCTTATACCTACTCCGAAGGGCCTGACGGCCCCCCGAAGATCCGGCTGTCTTCTTGCTCTTTTTAGGCTCCACAGGCTGCTTTCTTTTCCAGGCCCTCACCGAGCTGGAACCGTGCAAACCGCCGGATGACAATATTTTCGCCGATCTTCGCGATCTTTTCGGTAACGAGATCTTTTACTTTCTTTTTACCTTCGGGATCCTTGATGAATATCTGATCGACAAGGCAGGTGTCGCTGTAGAACTTCTCGAGCTTTCCCTCGAGAATCTTCTCCACTACCTGCGGGGGTTTGTTGGCAACCTGTCCGCGATAGATCTCCTTTTCGCGCTCGATGACATCCTGGGGTATCTCTTCACGGGATACATAAGCGGGGTTTGCCGCTGCGATGTGCATCGCGATATCTTTTACCAGCTCTCTGAACTCATCGGTCCTCGCCACAAAGTCGGTTTCGCAGTTCACTTCGACGAGCACGCCGAGTTTATCCATATGGATATACGAACCGATCAGGCCCTCCGAAGCGACCCTGCTCGACTTCTTCGCAGCAGTGGCGAGCCCCTTCTGCCTGAGCGCATCGATCGCCTTTTCCATATCACCGCCGCTATCCGAAAGAGCGCGCTTGCAGTCCATGAGACCTGCTCCGGTCTTCTCGCGCAGCTCCTTGACCATCCCTGATGTTACTGTCATGCTGAAACCTCCTCCTTATTACCCGCATCCTGCGCGGCCTTCTCTTCCATTGCTTCCTTTGCCGCTGCTTCTTCCTGTGCCTTTGCAAGGACATTTTTGCTCTCTATGATCGCCTCGGCCATTTTGGATGAGATGAGCTTGATGGCCCGGATGGCATCATCGTTACCCGGAATAACGTAGTCCACTTCATCGGGATCACAGTTGGTGTCGACCACCGCCACGATCGGAATCGAGAGCCTCCTGGCCTCTGCCACCGCAATCCGCTCCTTGCGCGGATCAACGATAAAGAGCGCACCGGGCAGTCCGGGCATATCCTTGATGCCGCTCAGGTTCTTCTCAAGATTCATTCGCTCCTTCTCGAGCATGCCGACTTCCTTTTTCTTCAGGACATCATACGTACCGTCCTCTTTCATCGCCTCTATCTTTTTCAGCCGCTCGATACTCTTTTTGACGGTAGCAAAGTTGGTCAGCATACCGCCAAGCCACCGGTTGTTGACATAGAAGGCGCCAGCCCTTTTCGCCTCGTCGGCAATGGCATCCTGCGCCTGCTTCTTGGTCCCTACGAACAGTACCGGCGCGCCGGTAGCGGAGACCTCCTTGATAAAGTTATAGGCCTCCACCAGTCCCTTCAGGGTCTTCTGAAGATCGACAATGTGGATACCGTTCCGTTCGCCGAAGATAAACTTCTTCATCTTCGGGTTCCAGCGCTTTACCTGGTGTCCGAAATGGACGCCGGCCTCGAGCAACTCCTTCATTGTTACGACACTCATGGTTCCTCCTCATGGTTTTTTCCTCCGTCCAAATTCTCCGCACCCGAAAAGACGATTGAGAAGTAAGAAGTGAGAACTTCTTATCTCCTACTTCTTATTTGTCTTTTCAGGACCATTGGAGAATTTTCTCCGGACGTGTGTTTTAACTTAAGAGGTTATCATAAATACTGCTTATTTTTCAAGAGCAAACTTGTGATTTCAGACTTATGATTGATGATTTATGAAATTAAAAGAAAAACAGACAAATTATCAACCGTCAGAGAATCAGCAGAAAAGACCGATATAGCGGCATCCCGGCGTATCGGTCAACCTCTATATCCCTTCCGGCAGAAACAAGCCGGTGCTCAGATAGCGCTCGCCACGGTCCGGCAGGATCACTACCACATTTTTCCCTCTTCCGATTTTTTCGGCGACCTTCAGCGCCGCCCACATGGCCGCGCCCGATGAGATACCCGCCAGTATCCCTTCCTTGATCGCCAGTTCTCTCGTCACCTTTGCCGCATCGTCGTCGGTGACGGTGATGACCTCGTTATAGATCCTCGTATTCAGCACGCCGGGGACAAAACCCGCCCCGATGCCTGCAATCTTGTGCTTGCCCGGCTTCCCCCCTGACAATACTGGCGACCCTGCAGGCTCGACCGCAGCAATCCAGATGCCGGGATTCCTTTCTCGTAAGACCTCACCAGCTCCGGTAATCGTTCCTCCCGTGCCGACGCCGGCAACAAAGGCATCAGGGGCTCCGCCGAGGTCATTCAGAATCTCGGCAGCAGTAGTGCGCCGGTGTATCTCCGGGTTTGCCGGGTTCTCGAACTGGTGGGGCATGATAAAATCGGAACTGTCCTTTACCAGCTCTTCCGACCTTTCGACCGCGCCTCTCATCCCTTTGTCACCCGGCGTCAGCACCAGCTCGGCACCGTACGCCTGCAGCAGCTGCCGCCGCTCCATCGACATAGTTTCGGGCATTGTGAGGATAAGACGGTATCCTTTTATCGCAGCGACCAGCGCAAGGCCGATGCCGGTGTTGCCGCTCGTCGGCTCCACAAGGGTGCCTCCTGGTTTAAGCTTTCCTGATCGTTCGGCGGCCTCGACCATGGAGAGCGCTATCCTGTCCTTCACCGAGCCTGCAGGATTGAAGCCCTCCAGCTTCGCCCATATCGTTGCGCTGCTCTCCGAGGTCATGCGGTTGATCCTGACCATCGGCGTACCTCCAATAAGTTTAAGGACACTCTCCTGCGCACCCATACATCCTCCCTTATCATTAGTTCTACCTACAATTGTACTATACTTTGCAACCGCCTTCTTCTTTCCCCTAGTGAAGGATCATCTCCTCTTCTGGTAAAGGAGGGCGATTTAATGCTACAATTCTAAACATATGATACGTTTGGGTTTTTCTCCGTGTCCTAATGACACGTTTATCTTTTACGCCTTGGCGAACAAAAAAATCGACACGCGCGGGCTCGACTTCGAACTCTTTATCGAAGATGTGGAAACGCTGAATACGCACGCAATAAAGCGGACGCTCGATGTCACCAAAATATCCAGCCACGCCTATTACCATCTGCAGAAGGACTACCGTTTCCTGCGGTCAGGCGGGGCACTGGGGCGGGGATGCGGGCCGCTCATCGTAGCGCGGGATTCAAAAAAGTTTTTCTCCGGGAACCCCGCGGACCAATTGAAGATCGCCGTGCCCGGCAGACTGACCACCGCCTTTCTCCTTTTACGGCTCTACTTCGCTTCCAACGTTGACCTTAACCTTTCGAACTTTGTGGTCATGCCTTTTCACGAGATCATGCAGGCGGTCAGCGCCGGCACTGCGGATGCCGGTCTGATCATCCATGAAAGCCGCTTCACCTACCGGCAGCATGGGCTCGCAAAGATCATTGATCTCGGGGAATGGTGGGAGAAAGAAACAGGGCTGCCGATTCCCCTCGGCGGCATCATCGCAAAAAGGTCGCTCGGCGAGCCGGTGATCGCAACGATTGAAGACCTTATCAAATCAAGTGTACAATATGCGCTGGAGCATAGGGATGAGGCTATGCCCTCTATCAAGCGCTATGCCCAGGAACTCTCCGATGAGGTGATCATGAACCATATCGCCCTGTATGTGAATGACTATACCCTCGATATCGGTGACGAGGGGGCGGCTGCGCTCGAGGAATTGCTGAAAAGGGCGCACGGCTTGCCGCCGGTGTAGGCTATCCTTTCTTTTTTCGATATACTCTTTGTTAGGGATGTGAGGAGGAACAGCGAATGAATCAAGCGTCAATCGATGTTTTCATAAAAGAACCAAAGATTGCCTACTTCTCCATGGAGATCGGCACGAGGAGCGATATGCCGACCTACAGCGGCGGCCTCGGCGTGCTCGCCGGCGACACCATCAAATCCGCAGCGGACCTGAAGCTCCCCATGGTCGCTGTATCGATCCTGACCAGAAAAGGGTACTTCAAACAGGACCTCGATATCTACGGCAGACAGACCGAACTCCCCGATGAGCTCGACCCCGCCCGCTTCATGTCGCCCCTGAAGGAGAAGGTCAGCGTCTTCATCGAAAAGAGAGAGGTCGTCATCGGCGCGTGGCTCTACCTCGTGGAGAGTGCTACGGGAGGAAAGGTGCCCATCATCTATCTCGATACCGATCTCCCTGAAAACGATGCGCAGGACCGGGGCATCACCTACTACCTCTATGGCGGTGATTCGAATTACCGCCTCAAACAGGAGATCGTCCTCGGCATCGGCGGCACGCGCATGCTCGATGAACTCGGCTTCGAGATAAAGAAATATCACATGAACGAGGGACATTCGAGCCTGCTCACGCTCGAGCTGCTAAAGCGGTACAAGAGAGATATCGAAGAGGTGTGGGACGAGCGGCTCGTCTGGGATATCGAAAAGATCAGGAGCCTCTGCGTCTTCACCACCCATACGCCGGTGGCTGCCGGACATGACAAGTTTTCTTATAGCGTCGTGCAGCAGATCATGGAAGAGATCATCCCCATCGAGGCGATAAAGGAGTTCGGCGGCAAAGAACACCTCAATATGACCCTCCTTGCGCTGAACCTCAGCAACTACATCAATGGCGTGGCCAAAAAGCACGGAGAGGTCTCAAAGGGCATGTTTCCCGGCTACGCGATCAACGCCATCACGAACGGCGTGCATTCCTTCACCTGGACCTGCGACAGCTTTAAAAAGCTCTATGACAAATACCTGCCGGGCTGGGCGAACGAGCCCGAAATATTCGTCCGCGTAGGGCGCATCCCCGACGATGAGCTCTGGGCGGCCCATATGGAAGCAAAGAAGGTCCTCATCGATTACGTCAATCGC
This sequence comes from Nitrospirota bacterium, assembly GCA_040754455.1. GTDB lineage: Bacteria > Nitrospirota > Thermodesulfovibrionia > Thermodesulfovibrionales > Dissulfurispiraceae > JBFMCP01. Next base: position 43,910 of record JBFMCP010000019.1, on the reverse strand, counting down.
GAGACACAGACGGGAATGAATTACGACACGCTGACCATCGGCTTTGCGCGAAGGGCCACCGCCTATAAGAGAGCCGACCTCCTCTTCACCGATGTCGATAAGCTTGCCCGTATCGGCGAAGGAAGGCTCCAGATCGTCTATGCAGGGAAGGCGCATCCCCGCGATGAATCGGGGAAAGCGCTGATCCAGCGAATATTCGAGATAAAGGAACGGCTGAAGGACAAGATCAAGATCGCCTTTCTCAAAAACTATAATATGGACCTGGCGCTGAAAATCATTTCCGGCGTCGACGTATGGCTCAACACGCCGCTCAGGCCGCTCGAGGCCTCGGGGACGAGCGGCATGAAGGCAACCCACAACGGTGTGCCCAATTTCAGCGTCCTCGACGGGTGGTGGATTGAGGGACACATCGAGGGATACACCGGCTGGGCCATCGGGCCCTCTCCTGATGTCCCCGCAGATCCGGCGCGTGATGCCGACGACCTCTACTACAAGCTCGAGGCCATGATCATTCCCATGTTCTACAACGAGAAGAAACTCTGGATCAGGGTCATGCAGAACGCCATCGGCAAGAACGCCTACTATTTTAATTCACACCGGATGATGAGGAGATACGTCACCGAGGCGTATATAAGATAAATAAGAAGTAAACAGCTAAAAATAAAGCTGAAAATCTACTCTTTTCTTAGTTTTTAATTCTCACTCCTTATTTGTTTTTTCATGTTCCAGCAGCCACCGTTTGGCCTCAACACCGCTCGAAAAGCCGCCGATCGAACCATCGGCGGCGATGATACGATGGCAGGGGACAATAATCGGCAGCGGATTTTTCCCTAGTGCCTGCCCCACCGCCCTCATCGCCCCCGGACTTCCGACCCGTCCGGCAATCCATTTGTATGATCTGGTCTCACCGTAGGGGACCTTCCGGAGCATGCGCCAGATGCGCTGTTCAAAGGGGGTGCCGGAGGCGAACTTCACTTTTTGGGCAAACTCTTTCAGCTCACCTTTAAAATAAGCATCGAGCTCTGCCTTGAAGGAATTATTGAGCGTGGGAACGCTCTCCGGAAGCTCAGAGATGAAGACCGGCTTCTCGTTGATCGCGAGCTCTATCAGCGCCGTATTTTCGAAAACACAATACAAAGGGCCGATAGGGCTGTTATATCCAAAAACACGGTACGCAATAGTGCTCTTCTTCATAATAGTGATTTTAGAACCATTCCACGATTTATAGCAACACTGATGCTCTTTGTGAGTAATATCTCCGGCAAAGGGGTATTTGTTCTATAGACATAGTCCAGCTCTTATGCTAAAGATTAAAGAGATGCTCATGAACAGAAGGAATTTTTTGCAGATGGCAGCCGCTGCGGGACTCGGCCTGGTGGGCGTTGATGCGCTCGTCTTTGAGCCCTCTTTCATTGAATATACGGAGCATACGTTAGGCGAAGACGTTTCAGGGCACTTCCGCACTAAAGCGACCATTATACAGATATCCGATCTGCATCTGAGAGATCTTGCCTGGCACCACCATGATCTGGCGGAAAAAATCAACGCCATCAAGCCTGAGTTTCTGTTCTTTACCGGCGACATCATCGATAAGGGCAGGAACATTCCGCTTTTGCATGAGTTCCTCAATCTTTTCAATAATGATATGATCAAAATAGCAATCCTGGGCAACTGGGAGCGGCAGGCTGTACGGGACATGGCCTCGTTCAGAAATATCTACGAAGATCACTGTTGCGACCTGCTCGTCAACCAGTCAAAAGTATATGACGTAAGGGGTTCGAGAGTCGTTGTTACCGGCCTCGATGACCTCTACGGAGGTCTCCCGGATTTTTCCGGGGCACTGCGAAACGTTTCACGTGAACGCAATCATATTGTGTTAGCACACTGCCCGCAGCACCGGGACTTCATTATCAACGATATCGCCGCAATAAACAGCACCGCTGCGGAAGACAAAAAAATAACGGTCGATTATATTTTTTCAGGTCATACCCACGGAGGCCAAGTGAGTCTTTTCGGCAGTATCCCCTTTCTCCCGCGCGGGAGCGGCAGGTATGTAAGAGGCTGGTATAAAGACAAACGTCCCCACCTGTATGTCTCCAGAGGCATCGGGACCTCAATGTTTCCCATCCGGCTCGGCGCGAGGGCAGAGGTTCCGGTCTTCACCTGCTATTTGAGATAGCACTCATCGTAACCACCTGCACCAAAGCGCCTTGAGCGCTCCCTCGTTCCATTGAGAATAAGGTCGAAGTATAAAAATGCAAAGATCAAAGAGCAAAAATGAAAATTAAGGACTCCTTTGTTTTTTCATTTTGCTCTTTAAATTTTGATTTTCCTTATTATCCCCCTCACTACCTATGGCATAATTCCTGTTCGTGCCGGGTACTCATCGGTTGTAAATTTCTGCATTTCCCCTTTATAATGGAAAATGCGTTTCAAGTTGTTGATTATCTTCCTCGTGCTTATTCTCGGCTTCTTGGTTGGCGGCTATCTTTCCGTTGCAAAGGGAGTTCCCTCCATAGCAGAGCTCAAAAAGTATCGTGCCACCGACGGAACCAAAATCTACGCTGATGACGACACCCTGATCGGCGAGTTCAAGGTCGAGAAAGGCATTTTTGTCCCCATTGACAGGATCCCCGTACATCTGAAAAATGCCATTGTGGCTGTCGAGGATTCGCGGTTCTGGCAGCACAAGGGAATCGATTATATCGGTATCGCCCGTGCCCTCGTCAAGGATATCCTGCATGCCAGCCTCAAAGAGGGTGGCAGTACCATTACCCAGCAGCTCGCGAAAATTCTCTTTCTTACTCCCGAAAAAACCATTCAGAGAAAGTTAAAGGAGGCCCAGCTCGCCATGAAGCTGGAGAAGGAGCTTTCGAAGAAAGAGATCCTTGAGCTCTATCTCAACAGAGTCTATTTCGGTCACGGCGCCTACGGCGTCGAGATGGCATCGAAGCTCTATTTCGGCAAGTCGGTCTCCCAGATAACCCTTCCCGAAGCCGCGCTGCTCGCCGGACTCGTCAAGGCGCCCTCTACCTATTCACCCTACAATGATCTGGTAAAGGCAAAAGAACGCCAGGAAATAGTCCTGGCGAGGATGGAGGAGGAAGGGTATTTAAAGCCATCCGAGAGAAAGGCGGCGAAGGCGGCGTTCCTTGCGCTCTCATCGCTCCGCGCCCATACCGAAACGTACAACTACTTCGTTGAATACATCCGGCAACTCCTGGAGCAGAAATACGGTGTGGACATGATCTACAAGGGCAGGTTGAGGGTGTATACGACACTCAACAAGAACGCGCAAATGCATGCCCAACGGGCCCTACAGGAAGGCCTGAGAGAGGTCGACAAGCGGAGAGGCTGGAGAGGCCCCATCGGCAACAAGAAAGATATCAAAGAGGATGCCGAAGGTCCAAAGACATCATTTCCTGCCTCACCGGGAGATATCGCTTCCGGCGTCGTCCTTTCGGTTTCAGGACACGAGGCGACCATCAAAGCGAGGGGCATTACCGGGAAGCTGGCGCTCACCGATGCGCTATGGGCTAGCAGGGTCATCGACAGAGCAACCGGAAAGGCCCGCACCATCAAGGATTTCAAGCTCACCGACATCCTTCGACGCGGAGATATCGTGTGGGTCAAATTCAAGACCATCTCGAACCGGCTGGTGACCTTCAGCCTTGAGCAGGAGCCCGAGGTCGAGGGCGCAGTCGTCGCGCTGGAGCCCGAGACTGGCTACATACGGGCGTTGGTCGGCGGCTATAGTTTTTCGAAAAGCGAGTACAACAGGGCACTCTATGCAAAGCGGCAGCCAGGCTCTTCCTTCAAACCGATCATCTACGCAGCGGCGCTTGAGCGCAACTTTACCCCCGCGACCATCATCAATGACGCGCCCGTCGTCTACGCCGGAGGACCAGCTGGAGAGTGGCGGCCCGAAAACTATGACCATAAATATTACGGCCCGACCCGTCTGCGGGAGGCCCTTGCTTACTCACGAAACGTTGTCACCATCAAGCTCGTCGAGGCGGTCGGTATCGACAATGTGATCTCCTTTGCCCGCGATATCGGCATAAGTGCCGATATGCCGAGAGAACTGACGATCGCCCTCGGTTCCATCAGCGTTACTCCTCTTGAGCTCGCCAACACCTTCGGGACGTTTGCCAACGGCGGTATCAGAATGACGCCGATCGCCATAAAATACATTACTGACGCCAAAGGTACGGTGCTCGAAAGCTACGAGCCTGAAGGCATCGAGGTCATGTCGCCCCAGACGTCCTTTCTCATCAGCTCCATGATGGAAGACGTTATCCGCTACGGTACCGGTATGCGGGCGAACATCGGGAGGCCCGCTGCCGGCAAGACCGGCACGAGCAACGATTACAAAGATGCCTGGTTCGTGGGATACACTCCCGAACTCGTCGGATGTGTATGGGTAGGGTTTGATGATATGCGGCGTTCCCTCGGTCCCGGAGAGGTGGGCGGCAGGGCTGCTGCTCCCATCTGGGCGAACTTTATGAGGAGCACGCTAGCAGGTGAAGAGATATCCACATTCACCGTGCCCGAAGGGGTCGTCCGGTTTCCGATAGATCCGGCTACCGGACTGCTGTCTTCTGACGGGTCGTCCTTCGAGTATTTCAAAGCGGGGACAGAGCCGAGGGAGTACAGTCCGTCGTCTGCGGGCAGAGTCGAACGCACTCTTCTTCCCGCCTCCGACCTCGACTGATACTGTGGTGTAGCAAGCTCCTGAAATTATTCTACGACGATTACCTGTTCTTCTGCTTCATCTGGTCGGCAATAAAGACGACGCAATCCTCGCAGAGCCTGCCCGAATCTCTATTGCAGATCGCCCTGTTCAGCTCCCAGCAGGGCTTTGTCTTGTCGATCTGCGCAGTGCATTTGCTCCGCTTTTCATCCGGGCAATCGGTAATCTCCCAGCACGGGGCATACTCCATGAGCTTTTTGATTCCCTCGATGCTGATCTTTTTCGTATGTATGATATCCCGGATACAGGTGAGCCATTTGATATCATTGTCCGAATAGTAGCGGTTCTTGTTGCGCCGCGCGGGCTTGATCAGCCCGTGCTTCTCATAGAGTCTCAGGGTCTGTTCCGTTATGCCAATCAATTCTGCCACGATCCCAATAGGATAGAGCGGCATGTTCTTTCTTTCCGTACTCTTATTGTCCATTTCTGCAATCTTTTTCATCTGCTCCCTCAGGCCAAGTTAATTAATAATTACAACTAATAAACCACAGCAACCTAAAAAATGCAAGTGTTTAAAAAAATATACACAAGACTCACCTGTGTGCACAATGATGAGCAAACTTTTGTTTTATTAGATTTTTCTTGATTCACTGCTGCCTTGCGTCCTTTCCGACAGCTTTCACGGTGAGACAATACCATCGGCTTTACAGGGCAACCGAACCGGAGCAATCTCTGTCATCATACGCGGAGAGCAGAGGGGGAAAGGTCTACAATTTTGAGGGAAGCCGTTATGTGGAGAGCTTCAGCATTTTTTTGAATTCATCCGCCGGAAGCGGCTCGCTGAAATAGAAGCCCTGCATCTCATCACAGCCGCTCCTCTGGAGCAGCAGCAACTGGGCTGCCGTCTCCACGCCCTCGGCAATAACCTTGAATCCCAGATTGAAGCCCATGGCTATGGCCGCCTTTACGATCGATAGATCATCAGGGTTGTCCGCAATGCTGCTCATCAGCGACCGGTCTATCTTGATCCGCTGGACCGGCAGTTTTTTTAGAGAGCTCAGCGAGGTCCGGCCTGTACCGAAATTATCGATCGAAAGGGTGACTCCCATCCGGTGCAGAGACGAAAGATTGGCAATGGCTGGCTCCCCATCCTGCATGGCGACGCGCTCACTCACCTCGATCTCGAGCCATTCGGGACCCAGACCGGTGTCGTGCAGCACCTCGGCAACCATCTCGCTGAGGTTCTGCTGCCCGAGCAGCCGGGCGGAAAGATTGACTGTGACGCGAAAAGGAGGGTATCCCTCTTTCACCCAGGCGGCAACTTGTCCACATGCGGTGCGCAGCACCCACTCGTCGAGTGCAGCGATAAATCCGGTCTCTTCGGCAAGAGGGAGGAACCTCTCCGGCTTCAGCACTCCCAGCTCAGGGTGCTTCCAGCGGACCAACGCTTCCGCACCGATAATCCTGTCGATGGAGCTATCCATCTGAGGCTGATAGTACACGGTCAGCTCACCGCGCTCAATCGTGTGGCGCAGGCTGCTTTCGAGCATCATCTGCTCTGCAGTCCTGACGCCCGCGAAGGAGCCGGTGTCGTTATCGGGCCCTTCCGTCTTTCTGCACTCGGCGCTCTCTCTTACGATGCCGATTATTGCAACCGGCGCATCATGACCATTTCTGATTAATGAGGCTTTTACCCACACGGGGAACGTATGCCCGTCCTTGTGCTTCGCCAAAAGCTCTCCGGTCCACTGCCCCGTCTCGTGTATCGTCGGAAGCATCTCCCGCTCAGCAAAGCCGGGATCTGCATTCATGCCGGCGATGGGCATTCCCTGCAGTTCCTCCGGTGGATAACCGCAGAGCTGCTCGAGTGCCCTGTTGGCATAGAGAATCCTGCCGCTGAGGTCGGCGATCTGGATTCCATCAACGGCGTACTCCAAGGCCTTTGAGAAAAGCCTCAGTTTCTCGTCGATCTCTTTCCGCTCGGTGATATCCTGAACAAAAATGCGGATCGCGTTCTTCGATTTGAAATAATAAATACTCTCTGAAAAGAACCGCCCCTTAATCTGCACTTCGCGCTGCAGGGTCTGATGCTCCTCGCCTGCCGCAAAGGTCGTCAGCAGTGCGCCCACATCGCTGCCGAACAGAAGGGCGGCCTCCTCACTCTCAATACGCAGGGCCTTGAAAACTTCCTGGGCAGCCGGATTGCAATACGTCATCACGCCCTCGGCATTGATCTCGATGACGGCATTTGGATTAAGCTGCGGGAACGAGGCGAGGTGCTGCAATTCCTCCTCACTCACCTCCATCTTGGCCGCAACTTTATTCTGTACCTCGGCCGGCTCTTTCGAAGGATGGTGCTCACTGAGGTCGGCGGCTCTTTCAGGACCGTTGAGCTCAAGCACATCGGAGCCATTCCCCTCATGCGTTGCCTCCTGGCTTTTGCCTTCGCCCCTTTCAGACTTGATCGCCTTTTTGATTTCCTCATCCGAAAAAATGGTGAAATCGAACCTCGCTCGACATTGAGAATAGCTGCACTCATACATATTCTTGCCGATTTCATTGGTAAAGCCGAGGCCGCAGGCGGGACAGGTTCGATCAACGATGACCTTGGAGATCTTGTTCAGCATCACTCTATTTTACATAAAGTACTATTGAGGATAGCAACAGGAATTTCATGGGAGGGGTGATCCGTTCAATCTCCGTTGTTTTTTAAGTTCTTATTCACTTCACTTTTTCTCGCGCTCCATAAGCCCCTTACTTACCGCTTTTCACCATCTTCTTATAATGTTTTTTTACGAACTCAATTTCTTCCTCTTTCGTCTTCAGCCTTCCCATCAGCTTTTCTTCATGTATCTTCCTGAAGATCTCCGAGTAGACGGGACCCTGTGGGATACCAAGTTCCTTAAGGTCGTTGCCCTTGAGGATCGGTTTTATATTCCTTGAATGCAGCAGGTAATTCGATATGGCCTTTTTCTTTGCGTTGTCCTTTGCAAGCGCCATGCTGAACAGGATCACTTCGATATCGCGGTTCACCAGGAGGCGAAAGACCTCGACGGGGTGGTCCGGCCAGAGCTTTCTGACGATCTCCTCGGTGGCACGCAGGCCCTCCATGATCCTCTTTCTCTGTTCTTTAAGCACCGAGAGACGGTCGAGCGCGACCCTCCGCTCGTCATCGGGTAATCTATACAGAAGTGCCATGACATAGATCATCCCCTTGTCGTACTGCTCATTCAGGAAGAGCAGGTCGAACCACGAAAGGGTATCGTGCACCGACTGCAGGAGCGCCTCCAGGTGATGGTTGACATTGATCGACGGATGGATGACTTTGAGCAGCCCGTAATCGCCGAGACGTTTTATGGTCCTCACCGGATCGGTCTCGTTGAAAATAAGGGCCATTTCATCATAGAGCCGCGTGCCTGCGAGCTTCTCGAAGATATTCATCCTGATGGCGAGCTTTATAAGGCTGTCCGTATGCTTCGTGATCCTGAAGCCGAAGCGCTCGGAAAACCGTATCGCCCTGAATGCCCTTGTCGGGTCTTCGACAAAGCTGAGATTGTGGAGCACCCTGATGACCCGCTCCTTCAGATCCCGCTGGCCGCCGAAAAAGTCGATGAGGAGGCCGAAATCCTTCTTGTTCAGCTTTACTGCAAGCGTATTGATCGTGAAGTCCCTCCGGTACAGGTCCCTCTTGATGGACGACAGCTCCACTTTGGGCAGCGCTGCAGGCGATTCGTAGTACTCGGTCCGCGCTGTGGCAACATCAAGTCTGAAATTGTTTTGTATGAGTTGTGCTGTGCCGAAGCGTTTATGGACGATCACCTTTGCGCCGATTTCCTTTCCCAAGGCCTTTGCGAAGGCAATGCCGTCGCCCTCGACGACGAGGTCGATATCGAGGTTCGTCTCTCCTCTGAGCAGATCACGCACACAGCCGCCGACAAGGTAGACACCCTGGCTCGACTCATCGGCGACCTCGCCTGCCCTCACCAGGAACTCATAAAGATGGTCGGGCAGGCGCTCCCTCATAAGCCCGGCGACATTCCTGCCAAAGGACGAAGGCAGTTCTCCGGGGATAGCCTCTTTCGTGGTCACGCGGCTCTTCCGCAGGAAATCCTCATAGAGCGACCGCAGGATGTCGGTCCTCGTTATCGCCCCTACGATGTGGCTGTTTTCAAGCACGGTGACAAAATGCTGATTCTGTTCGATCATGGCGCGCTCCACTTCAGCGACAGGAGCATCGGCATGAGCGGTGATCGCATCGGTAGTCGCGAAGTCCTCGCACCTGTTCCTTCCCAGTCCGTGAAAGAGCGCCTTTTCGACGACGCCGCGGGTGATCACACCCCGGTATTTACTGTTCTTGACTACCGGCACGGCATTGATGCCGTAGCGGGTCATCACCCGCTCCGCCTCCCTGATCGTGCTGTTCCACTGCACCGTAATGACAGGAGTGGTCATGATGTCTTTCACCAGCTTTACCGGGCGTGTATGCTTTTTGAGTGATGCAAGGAGGTTCTCTTCAACGATCTCGAACGGCATATCCTTTATCGTCGCCGATGCCGCCGTGTGATGGCCGCCGCCGCCGAAATCGGCAAGCACCTGCGATAGATCCAGCTCCGGCGCTTTGCTGCGTGCGACCATCACTATCTTGTCGGCCATGGCGATCAGCAGGACAACGGCATCGGTATCCTCCATCTCCATGATCTGGTGCGCGAGATGGGAGACATCGCCGAACCCTTCCATCTTCCCCTTGCCGATCCTCACCCTCACGCCCTGAATAACCACTTCCCTGAGCGACTGGACAAGTTCGTTGAGCAGGGAAATCTCCTCCCTGCTCATCTCCTCCTTCAAAAAGTCCGACACGATATTCAGGTTCGCTCCCTTTTTCACCAGATAGGCCGCTGCCATGAGGTCGCGCGGCGTTGTGGAGGTAAAGATCAGCGAGCCCGTCTCTTCGTAGATGCCGAGACAGAGAATCGTCGCCTCCAGAGGGGTGATGGGGATGCCTTTGTTCTGGATGATCTCGGTAAAAATCGTGGACTGTGCACCGGCGACATCGAACACCTCGACCTCTCCCCTGATATCACCCTTGGTGACAGGGTGGTGGTCATAGATATGCACTTTCACCTCCGGCTTCCCGAGGAGCTCTTTGAAGGACCCTATTCTGTCGGGGTGTTTGGTGTCCACAATGATCAGCCGTTCGACCTTGTTCAGAAGGATATCCTTGACCTTCCTGATCTCAAACGGCTGGAAGGCGTCGATGAAGTCCCTCACCCTCCGTTCCATAGAGCCGGGAAAGACGATTACGGCATCAGGGTAGAGCTTCTTTGCCGCCATCGCTGAAGCAAGCGCATCGAAATCAGCATTGATGTGTGAAGTAATGACATCCATAAGGCATAGAATACCACATTTTACCGGCAGGTACGGCGGATTGCGCAACAGGAGGATATCCTCTTTCTCTTATCTCATAAAGCTCCGAACTCATACGCGTCGGGGTCCGTTTTATGAGGCTCCTCACCCGCGCACCCCGATGGTAAATACATTTCCATCCCTTATGCCCAATTTTTGCCTAAACGCGTAAGCCCTCAACAATAAATTTTGTCAAGAAACAGTGCCTTCGTTGTATTGAAAATGCATCAAATAATCATCTATAATAATGAACGGCAAACGGCTACCGACACGGCGTCGCATACCGAAGTACCGGTATAGACGCTTTTTTTAATGGTAAGCGATAACAATCGAGGTAATCACTATGTGCAGACTGGCAGCAGTAACATCGAAAGAGTATATCTCGCCGATGGAGCCTGTCCTGGCCCTCGAGACCATGAAAGAGGGACATGACGGATCAGGTCTCGGACTGACGCTCAAGGACCTGGGCGGCGTATTTGAAAAGCTGAAAAAATATCCCATCCTGTCCGGCATTGCATCAAAAGAGGGAAAAAAGACGCTTGATGAGTACATGAAAAAACACGGCTTTACGCTGAAGTATGAATGGAAGCCGAAGATAACGCCGGTGAAAGGTATCATTGGCCGCGACCACTACTTTGCGCGTGCTTATGATTATCCTGCAGCGTATAGAAATAAAGCAATGAGCGAAAAGGAAAACCTCCTCATGAATACCCGTCTGGCGCTGAGGAAATCGGGCGAGCCTGACGAGTCGCTCTTTGTCTTTTCTTTTTATCCCGATGTGCTCACATTGAAGGAGGTAGGAGATCCCCTTCAGGTCGCCGAATACTTCGGTCTCGACAACGATAACGTCAAAGCGAGGATCGTCCTGGCACAGGGAAGGCAGAATACCAACTACGCCATCTATCTTTATGCCTGCCATCCTTTCTTCATTCAGGGTTTCTGCACGATGACGAACGGCGAGAATACCGCCTTCGTCCCCATCAGGGAATTCCTCTCGAGCAGGGGCTTCCCGGGATATATGGGGTACAACAGCGACAGCGAGGTCTTTACCCACATATTGCACTATACGGTTCGTCAGCTGGGCTTTCCTCTTCACTATTATAAAGACGTCATCACTCCGCTCAAGGCTTCGGAGATCGAAGAGCGTCCCGACCGGCAGGCGCTCAAGCTCATAAAGCAATCGTTGCGGCCTCTCTGCATTGACGGGCCCAATGTCGTTATAGGGTTCACCCCCGACGGCACTGTCTTCATGGTGCATGATGCCAAAAAGCTCAGGCCCGGTGTGGTCGGCGGGGTAAAGGGGAAATATGCATTGATGTCCGAGGAATGTGGCGTTGACAGCGTGATCCCCAAGAGAGATAGGTCAAAAGACATATTCCCCATGAAATACGATATGGTGATCATTTCGCCGCAGGCAGAGGAGGTACGGGTATGGAACCAGCTTCACGGTTAGACCATAATCATCAACTTTCGATAAAGGAGTTTCCCTATATCATCCGCTGGAGAGACGACCGGTGCAAGCGCTGCGGCAGATGCACGGCGGTTTGCCCTGTTAAAGCGATCCAGCCGGCAGTGAGGGTGCAGCGCATCGTCAGGTCCGAAGGACCTGTTCCGACGCCGAATGCGGTCCGCTCGATCACCCATGTGGTGGAGCAGGTCATGGATATGGAGCGTTACTGTACCGGCTGTGGGACCTGCGCTCTCGTCTGTCCCAATGAGGCGATCGAGCCTGAATTCAATCCGCACAATAAGTTCCTTCACTATAAGAACAAGGGCGGCGACGGTTATAAGAGAGGCGGAAGGAGAAACGATCCCAATGCCTCGACCCTCGACCGGATCAAATTCACCAGGATATCGATGCTCACCGACCCGGCGCTGGATGCCGGCAGACACGAGTTCCGCATCCGCACCCTGCTGGGGAGGATCATGCATCCCGAAGATCTGCCGTTGACAAGGGACAACGGCCATCTCATCATCGACAGTAAGAGGGACATCTTCGTCCCTCCGGTGCGTGAGATATTTCCGATCATGATCGGTAGCATGTCCGTAGGCGCCCTTTCCCCTCCGATGTGGGAAGGACTCGCCATGGGTGTCGCCTATCTGAATGAGGTAGAGGGACTGCCGGTTGTAATGGCCTCAGGGGAAGGCGGCATGCCGCCGCGGCTCCTGAGATCGAAGTATCTCAAGTATTTCATCATACAGATCGCGTCAGGCTATTTCGGCTGGGATGAAATCATCCATGCCCTGCCCCACATGGTCGAAGACCCGGCAGCTATCGAGATCAAGTACGGTCAGGGTGCGAAGCCGGGTGACGGCGGTCTGCTCATGGCGCAGAAGGTGCTGAAGCTCATCGCGAAGATCCGCGGCGTCCCCCAGTTCGTCGATCTCGCTTCGCCGCCCACACACCAGACCAAGTACTCCATCGAGGAAGCGGTCGCGAAGATGATCCAGTCCATGTCCATGGCCTGGGGCTTCAGGGTGCCGGTCTACCCGAAGATATCGGGCAGCAAGACCGCGAAGGCGGTGCTCAACAACCTCGCCAGAAATCCCTACGCTGCAGCGCTCTGCATCGACGGAGAGGATGGCGGCACCGGCGCAGCCTACAACGTATCAATGGACAAGATGGGGCATCCCATCGCATCAAACATCCGTGAATGCTATCTCGATCTCGTCAAACAGGGCAAACAGAACGAGCTCCCGCTCATCGCTGCCGGCGGCATCGGTAAGAAAGGCCATCTCGCAGCGAATGCGGCGGCGCTCATCATGCTCGGCGCATCGGGCGTTGCCATCGGCAAATACATCATGCAGGCAGCAGCAGACTGTTTCGGCGACGAAAACAACCGTTGCAATCTCTGCAACACCGGAAAATGCCCGAGGGGTATCACTACCCAGGATCCGAAGCTCTACCGGAGACTCGATTCAGATAAGGTTGCAGAGCGCGTGGTGGAGGTTTTCAAGGCCGCCGACGTGGAGCTGAGGAAACTCTTCGCTCCCATGGGCAGGAGCACCGAGCTGCCGATCGGCATGTCCGACGGTTTGAGCATCGACGATAAAGCAATGGCAGAGAGGTTGGGAATCAGCTATGCGTGCTAAGAAGAAACAGAACACAGAAGCCAGAAGACAGAAGGCGGAATCGAAAAAGCAGCCGGCGGAACAGATTGCGGATACAAAGAGCGTCATTAAAGGCACGGTGAACGGCAAGAGAGTGCCGTCGCGTATCCTCGAAGAGCATATACAGCATGCGGTGCAGGAAGGCGCGCGTGAGCTGCGCATCATCGCCAACGGACAGCACGGCATCGGCGGACGCATCTGGCCGAGAGGAGAAGTAATCAAGATCATTGTCGAGGGGACCGCAGGCCAGCGCCTCGGCAGTATGGGAATGCCCGGCACCGAGATACTCGTAAAGGGAAGCGTCTCTGACGATGTGGGGTGGCTGAACTGTGGTGCCAAGATCACTGTTCTGGGCGATGCCACGAACGGCGCCTTCAATGCTGCGGCCCAGGGCATCCTCTATGTGCAGGGCAGCGGCGGCGCGCGGTGTGATACCATGACCAAGCGCAACCCGCGCTTCGATCCCCCGCAATCCTGGTACTTCAGGAATGTAGGCGATTCCTTTGCCGAGTTCAAGGCAGGCGGCATCGCCGTTGTCTGCGGTGTCAATCCGAGGAACCCCGAAAACGTGCTCGGGTATCGCCCCTGCGTGGGTATGGTGGGCGGCGCCATCTACTTCCGCGGCCCCATCCAGGGCTACAGCGAGAAGGATGTACAACTCCTTGATCTCACGCCGCAGGATTGGGAATGGCTCACCACCAATATGAAGCCCTACCTCGAAGCAATCGAGAGGATGGAGTACTACGATGAGCTTACCCGCTCCATAAACGATTGGAAAAAGCTCATCGCCTATACACCTCAGGAAAAGGCGGCAAGGAAGAAGTTTAAAATGTCCACCTCCGACTTCAGGAAGAACATGTGGGAGAAAGAGGTCGGACCGGGCGGCATCTTTGCCGAGTATCTCGATCACGAGTTGACGATATTGCCTTACATCACGACTGGCAAAGAGCGACGCAACAAGCCGATATGGGCGAATGAGAAGTACGATCCGCCCTGCGCGTATGCATGCCCGACCAGGATTCCTTCGCACAAGAGAGCGGCACTCATCAGGCAGGGCCTGCTCCGGGATTCGCTCGAGCTGGTGCTACAGTACAGCCCACTCCCCGCAACGGTCTGCGGACAGATCTGCCCCAACCTCTGCATGCAGAGCTGCACCAGAGGACAGATCGACAAGCCGCTCCGGATCGACAAGCTGGGCAGCCTTGCCCTGGACCTGCCGGCCCCCAAAAAGGAGAAGCCGACCGGCCACAGTGTGGCGGTCATCGGCGGCGGTCCCGCAGGGTTGAGCGCTGCGTGGCAGCTGGCATTGAAAGGTCATTACGTCGATCTTTACGAGGCTGCGGACAGGCTGGGTGGAAAAATCGAGCTCTGCATTCCGAGAGAGCGTCTGCCGCACCAGATTCTCGAGAAGGAGCTTTCGCGGTTCAAGGAGCTGGGCGTCAACGTGCACCTCAATGCAAAGGTAGATAAAGAGAAATTTGCGCAGATATATCGGGACAATGAGGTCGTCATTGTTGCGGTCGGCGCGCACAAACCGAGGATCATTGCGTTCCCCGGCTCGGAGCATGCCGAATCAGCATACGACTTCCTCAGAAATATCAACAGCGGCAATCATCCCGATGTCAAAGGGAAGAAAGTGGTCGTCATCGGTGCCGGTAATGTCGGCATGGACGTCGCGTCAGAGGCGTACAACTACGGCGCCGAGTCGGTCATTGCCGTCGATATCCAGAAGCCCGCGGCCTTCGGCAAAGAGGTAGAGACAGCGGTTGCCAAAGGCACCCGGATCGTCTGGCCGAAATTCACCGAGCGGTACGACGCTGCAGAAAGAAAGCTCTACTTCAAGGACGGCTCGTCCCTTGATGCTGATATCGTCGTTATGTCCGTCGGTGATCTGCCGGTGCTCGACTTCCTGCCCCCGAGTGTCCATACCGAAAAGGGGTGGTTGAAGGTCAACGACATCTATCAGACGTCGGATGTAAAGGTCTTTGCGATCGGAGATGCAACCGGCCTCGGCCTCGTCACTCATGCTATCGGGCAGGGACGTGTCGCTGCCGAGATGGTGCATTACCAGATCATGCACGCACCGAGGGCACCGGAGGTCAAGCAGGTCATTCCCTATGAGCGGATAAAGACCGAGTACTACGATGTCTGCCGCGGCGACTTCGCGCCCGAAAAAGAGGCGAACAAGTGCCTGTCGTGCGCCACCTGCCGCGATTGCCATATGTGCGAGGCGACCTGCTACTGGGGCGCCATCAGCAGGAACGATCTCGGCGACGGCTTCTTCGAATACGTGGTCGATGAAGACAAGTGCATCGGCTGCGGCTTCTGCGCCGGAATCTGCCCGTGCGGTGTATGGGAGATGAAAGAGAACGTATAGTCGCACCCCGGCTCTGCACAAAAAAAGCAGGAGACGGAACCGTCTCCTGCTTTTTTTGTGCAGAGACCTCGGCAGAAACCGCTATTTGAAGCTATTGACTTAACGGCAAATGTCAGCATATTATGTCTTCGATATAATTTCAGGACATAGTTCGTGCCCGGGGGGGACCGCCACCAATGATACACGACAGCAGCTCATGCGCCGAGATGATGAAAGCGCTCATGCAGAGCATTCCCGATTTTATCTATTTCAAAGACCTTCACGGCAGATTCGTATCGGTCAGCAATACCTGCGCGGTGTATGCGAATGCCTCTGTCCATGATATGATCGGCAAAACGGATTCTGACTTCCTGCCACGAGAACAGGCCGAAGAGCTGTTCCGTGAGGATAAAAAAATAATGGAAACAGGAGAGCCTATCAAGGACAAGATAGAAAGAAGAGCATGCCCGAAAGGATCTGAGCTCTGGCTCTCGGTTACCAAAGTCCCCTGGAAAGACAACGAAGGGAATACGATCGGCATAATGGGAGTCTGCCGGGATGTCACCGAACGGATTGAAAGAGAACGGCACATTCTCGACATGCTGAGTATCGCGTCGCATGACATCAGAGGCCCCCTGGTGTCGATAGGGAGCACGATAAAACTCCTCAGCCGGGGCGCCTTCGGTATGATTGACGAGAGCGTCAAGGTCACCCTTGCAGATATCTCCGCCAGAATAAGCCACCTGGAGAAGATTGTGAGCGGGTACCTCTGCAAATCATCGCTCATGAACGCAAAGATGCCCGAGAAAGAGTATCTCGATCTCCGGCAGGATATCATCGACCCTATTCTCGATGAGTTTTCATCGGACATAGAGGCAAACAACATCAGAATCGACAACACCTTGGGAGCGATTCCGGGCAACAGGATCATCATAAAGGCCAATATCCATTGGATCAGAATCGTCTACCGGAACCTTATCCGCAACGCGATACGGTATGCAGCGGGAGGATACATCGCCTTCGGCTTCGAAGATAAGGATGACCACTACAAGCTCAATGTGTTCAACAGCGGCCCCCCTGTTCCCGATGAAATGAGAACGAAAATATTCGAACGGTTCGAAAGCCAGGAGAGCACCGGCCTCGGGCTTACGATCAGCAGGGAGCTTATTGCGAAGCACGGCGGCGATATGTGGTACGAAAACACGTGGGACCACCATCCCAACTTCATCTTCACCATTCCGAAATAAGTCCTCTGAAAAACTTCCTGTGGTGAAAAGAAAGTAACTGACTTCGATGGGAAATATGCAATTTAATGGAGACGCGGCACCCTTCTTTATGCTATCATATATCTTTCCGGGGCGTAGCGCAGTCTGGTAGCGCGCACGGTTCGGGACCGTGAAGTCGGAGGTTCGAATCCTCTCGCCCCGATATCCCTTCAAAAAACCCTTTTAATCAAGAAGGCTGCTCAGCGGGCAGCCTTCTCCTTTTCTCTTTACCCTTTTACCGCCATTTTCTGTTCTGCTAGAACTCCGATCCTTCCTTTCCGCGCGAGACGGGCTTGATGCTCTCCGCAAAATCGGGCTTTTCCTCATGGTGTGCGGCGACATCCTCGGCACCAGTCCGCTCAAGAACATTCTCAGCGCGTTTCGACCAATCGGCATTGTCGCAATGCACCGAGAGCAGGATGCCGCCCTTCCTGATGCGACCGGCATACCGCTTTGCCTCGTACTCGGGGATGCCGAGGCCGATAAGCGCCCCTGCCAGCTCGCCGATCACCCCTCCTGCTCCAATCCCCGCGAGGAGTGAAACGATCGGACCCGCTGCAATAAAAAGCCCGGCGCCCGGTATGGTCAAGGCACCGATCCCGACAAGCCATCCCAGCGCCCCGCCGATGATTGCACCCGGGATACTGCCGCTTACCGCACCTTCAGGCGCCTTGGTGTGCTTTTCGTGGGCGAAGTCCTTTGAGCCTTCGTTCTCAGGAAAAAGCACCGAGATATCCGTATTCCGGAACCCCGCCCTCCTCAGCGCCTCGATGCCCTCTTCGAGTTTCAGACGATCAGGATAAATTCCGAATACCGCTATATTCTTTTTCGCCATAGCTTTTCTCCTTTCTGCAGAGCGAGCCGGTGAGCGGTTAAGCGATCGAGGTTGAAGCCGCTGCTCCGGATCTTGGGAAGGATGCAACTGCTCAGGCACACCGGTTGGTATGATGCAGCTGTAACGTACCGGAAAGGGATTCCCTTTCTAATAAATAAGTATCACGGGAACAGAGGAGTGTCAAGGACGGGAAGCACCTATGCAGAGCTGCTCATCGGGGGCCTTGTGCCGTTGAGCTTTGCGCGGCTCAGGTCGGTGCCGCCCAGCCTGGCGCCGGTGAGGTTCGCATCGCGGAGGTCGGCGGCATGGACATTGGCATTGAGAATGGTGGCGTTCTCCAGGTCCGCTCCTCTCAGATTTGCCGCATTGAGATCAGCCTTGGTCATCTCGGCCCCCCGCAGCTCGGCCTCGGTGAGGTCCGCTGCGATGAAGCTGGCGCCGTAGGCATTCACATAATTCATTTTCGCCACAATAAGGTTTGCAGCTCCCACCTCGGCCTGCCGCAATACTGCTTCAGTAAGGTCGGCCTCTCTCATGCGAGCTCCCGAAAGATTGGCGAGCATCAAATTCACTTTCTTCATATGGGCGCCGCTGAAGTCCGCTCCTATCATCGTCGAGTGGTTGAGGTCGGCCTTTTCGAGGTTGGCACCCACGAGCTTTGCGCCGGTAAGATTCGCACTGCTGACATCGGCGCCGGAAAGATTGGCACCTGAAAGGTCTGCACCGTTAAGGTTTGCCTTTGAAAGGTTTGCGCCATGGAGATCGGCATGTCTGAAGCTGACGCCGCTCAGGTCGAAGCCGCTCAGGTCAACGCCCGAGAGGTCGACTTCGGAAAGCTCTCCCGAAGTCTTCGCGATTTCGTAGACTCTGCTCTTCGAAAGCTTCTCCATACTTACGGGTATTATAGAGCATCACCTATATTCGTGCAATCCCTGGTAATCCATAGTAAGCCATACATCAGGACGTGTGCGGTTGAGTTTGTTTTTAGAGGGAGGGGCACTCCGAGGAGCTTTCTTATGCGCAAATTATTGGAATAGAGATGCCACACTTCTCTATCAAAAAAAGGTGGTATAAGAGTTCAAAACCTCAGTGAAAGTATAACGAAGCTCAATTAAGCTCCTTTCCGCCATCTCCCTGCCTGCATTACATGAATCCTCAATATGATATGATTTATAAAAATGTTCAGGAGGTGTGCTCATGAAGACAGGATTCATCGGCCTCGGTCATCTCGGCAAGGCAATCGCGCAGCGGCTCATTTCCGAGGGGACGGATATGGTCGTCTGGAATAGAACCAAAGGGAAGGCAGCAGACCTCGGCGTTGAGATAGCCGATAGCCCCGCACAATTGACCTCGAAAGCGGATGTCATCTTTGTCAATCTCTTCGACAGCAATGCTGTCCGGTCGGTGCTCACTGCCGACAACGGCCTCCTGAAAGGAGACTGTAAAGGAAAGGTCATCGTTGATACCACTACCAATCATTACGATGAAGTGATCGATTTCCATGAGATGATGAAAGCTCAGGGAGCAACGTATCTGGAATCTCCTGTCCTGGGCAGCATCGTGCCTGCATCGCAGGGCGCGCTCACTGTGCTGGTGAGCGGCGAAAAGAGCGCCTTCGACAGAGTGCATCCCCTGCTCCAGAAGATCGGCAAGAATATTTTCCACCTCGACAAGCCGACACTCGCCACCAAGATGAAGCTCATCAACAATCTCTGTCTCGGCAGCTTCATGGCGACCATTGCCGAAGCCCTCGCCTTCGGCGAGGAGGCGGGTATCGCCAGAGACAAGGTGCTCGAAGTCCTGGGCGCGGGCGCCGGAAACTCCGGCGTCCTCAATGCAAAGAAGGAAAAGCTGCTGAAAGAGGATTTCTCCGCCCATTTCAAGGCGTCATTGATGTACAAAGACCTCCACTACCTGCATGACCTCGCATGGGCGCTCAAGCGGCCGCTCTTCACTGGCAGCATCGCAAAAGAGCTTTTCGGCATGACGTTCTCGAAGAATATGGAAGAGCAGGACTTTGCGGTGGTGTATAAAGTACTAAAAAACTCTAACTCCTAAATTCGAAACCCTAAACAGGAAAATCCGAGAACCCTAAATTCTAAATAGACACCAATACTCGAACCATGAAACAGCTTAGGTTATTTGCTTTTTTGCATTTGTTTAGAACTTCGAGCGCAGGGCTTCGGATTTTGGTATAGTAATCTATGCAAAAAACAATGATCGCTGTTGTCGGTGCCGGAGAAGCGGGCGCTGCGCTGAGCAAGATTGCCGAAGAGGTGGGGATGCTGATAGCCAGAGGCGGCGCGCTCCTCGTCTGCGGCGGGCTCAACGGCGTTATGGAGGCTGCGGCACGGGGAGCTAAAGCCGGAGGCGGCATCACGGTCGGCATCCTGCCCCGACTCGACAAGGCAGATGCCAATCCCTACATCGATGTCCCTATCGCTACCGGCTTCGGCGAGGGGAGGAATGTCCTCATCGTCCGCTCAGCAGACGCCCTTATTGCCGTAGGAGGAGAATACGGCACACTGTCCGAAATCGCCTTTGCCCTCAAAACCGGCAAACCGGTCATCGGCATCGGCTCATGGGACATCAAGGGGGTCATCAAGGCTGAGCACCCGGAAGACGCAGTGAACAAAGCCTTCGCGGCTATTGCACACAGGTCGAAAGATATTGATCTTTAGTCGCGATTTTGCTCCTTTTTGTGGTAATATATTATTTCAAATCCGACAGGAGCCCCCTTAGCTCAGTAGGATAGAGCACAGGTTTCCTAAACCTGGGGCCAGAGGTTCGAATCCTCTAGGGGGCACCATTTATTCACCTCTGCCGCACACTAAGCATCCTCATTTTCCCTTGTAATATATTCCTATTTCCATCAAATTGAAATCACCCACCTCTCCTCTCTACCACAGAGCATTTTATTGACAATCTTCTTCTACTTACTTTAGTTTATCGGTTGCCTTTTAGGGCGAAATAGTATCTCTGTGGAGGCTGGTTATCAATGAATGCAGTGCTGAATGGTTGTTATGAGGATGAGAGTTTTGACTTCGAGGGTCGCAATGGAGCTTTTGATTTCCGCGTGACCCAGGAGGGGGCATCGTATATGGAATGGGACACACTGTCGCTTAAAGAGAGACACAAGCTCACCGTATACATATCATCCAAGAATCACCTTGAGCCGTTCCTTAAAGATTCCTTAAACTTTTCCCGCAGCTAATACGTCATCGCATCGCATCTTACCCGAAGGGGTAAGATACCCTCTGGCGTTCTGGATTCCTGTTTTCACGGGGATAACGGTACAGCAGCATCGACTATGTTCTAATCGTCGTCTCTATGATGCTCTTTCCCGTGCTTGTGACGCTTTTCCTTTTCTTTGTGATGCCGCTTCTCTTCCTTCCATTCTTTCTTCAACTGTCCGTAAGGAATGCGATGCTGATGGTAGGCAACTTTTCGATAGTCTTTCGGTAGACGAACAAAGGCAGCCGGCACCCGTTTCGGCGGCACATAGACCCAGGGGCCATCGTAATATGAGGCCCGGTACCAGTGGCCCTTATGCCTGCGGTACCAGCGGTCCGAATAGAAGAAAAGATCGATGCCGACATCGGGGACATAGTAGACCGATGTGCTCGGTATCACCACCACTTCGGGAGGCCGGGCGATCACCACCGGCGCAGGGACCCCGATATCGACATTGACGTTTACTTCGGCGGCCGCCCTGTCCGGCACTGCGCCCGCCATCAAGAAAAGAAAACCAAGAGCAATAAATACTGCATTCTCTCTCACGCTACGCTCTCCTTTCTGTATCGAAATAAGTATTGCACTTGTCATTCCGCGCAAAGAAGCAAGGAATATGCCATCTATGGATGCGGCAGGTAAGCGTCTGATTCATGGTGACGATAGTGTTCCAACTCCTCTGTAGATGGGGAGTGGTGTAGAGATTTACATACAGTTGATGAGCGCACGAAGTCATTAAAATAACACAACCGCGCCTTTTCCCTCATGCAAATTGACCCAGACAGTCTTTCTTCAATAGAATAAGTGACTGTGAATAATCTGTTGATCGTTGCAGAACAATTTAAACCAGAGGGCAGTATTATTGACGTCCGGGAATTCGGGAGCGGCAATATCAACAGTACCTTTCTAGTGACTTTGGAAGGCGCCGGGGAACGTCACTTTGTCCTACAGCGCATCAATACGCAGGTCTTTCGCAGGCCGGAGCTCGTCATGCGCAATATGCGTACCGCCACCGAGCATGTGCGCAAGCGCCTGGAACGTACCCCTCCCGAAGCGGGCCGCCGCTGGGAAGTGCCGCGTGTCATGCAGGCGCAGGACGGACGTGACCACTGGATTGATGCGGAGGGGGCATTCTGGCGTGCGCTCAGCTTTATTGAAGGGCGGTCGTTCGACACCATCAGGGACAGTAATCACGCTCGCGAGGCAGGGTATGCACTCGGTCTGTTTCATACGCTCCTCAGTGATCTGCCTCCCGAAAAACTCGCCGATACGCTGGAAGGGTTCCACATCACTCCACGCTATCTGCACCATTACGATAAGGTCCTGGCAAAATACGGAGCGCCTGCATCATCCGAAGTAAGGTATTGCTTACGAATGGTGAGCGAACGGAGTGCATGGACGAATGTCCTTGAGAAAGCCAAGGCTCAGGGCAGGCTGCTGCTTCGGCCGATTCACGGCGATCCGAAGGTCAACAACATTCTGATGGACCCCGCGGCGGGGCAGGCCATCAGCATGGTTGACCTCGACACCGTTAAACCCGGACTGGTCCACTATGATATCGGCGACGGTCTCCGTTCGGGCTGCAATCCCCTGGGAGAGGAAGTCAGGGAATGGGAGCGTGTTCGTTTTGATCCCGACATTTGCCGTGCGATCCTGCAGGGGTATTTCTCCGTCGCAAAAAAGTTCCTCACCGCCCACGACTTCGAATACCTCTATGACGCCATCCGCCTGATCGCCTTCGAGCTCGGACTAAGGTTCTTCACCGATTATCTGGAGGGCAATGTCTACTTTAAAGTCAGGAATCCGGAACACAATCTTGCGAGAGCGCTCGTCCAGTTCAGACTCACCGAGAGCATCGAATTGCAGGAAAGAGAGATCCTCGCCATCCTCCGGGATACCCGGTGAGCGTCCGCCTCTTGTCTCGGTATTCCTAAATTTCGAAGCATGCTCCCGCAAGGAGCATCATCGCCTCAAGCTCATCCTTTCCAATTGCAATGCTCCTTTTTTCTTTGTAGAATTTTTCTATGCAACGCGGAAACATTCGTTTCGCAGCACTCTGCGCCATCTTCGTTGTGCTCACCGGCATTGTGCCGGTGCACGGACAGTGGACCACCAGGGACCACCGCTGGGCGCCGCGTGGCCTGTGGACATGGGCCCTGCAGCGGGAATTACCCCAGTTGTATCGCGAGTTCAACGGTATCGATTTCGGCCATGCACATTTGGCCGAAACCTTACTGAACACCCAGGATGCGCTGAAGGTCGAAAAGGCGCGGCTCGAGGTCCTGGACTTCATCTTCAGCTCGCCTTCGGTCCCTCCGGATGAGGAGCAGATTGCTCCGACCCTCACACGTATGGTCTGGGAGGTTCAAAAGTCTTTCAACTGGGCGCACACCCTTCACCGCAGCCTCTATGATATATTTGCCGCTGATAATGTCACCGATAAGGGAAAAGCCTACCGCAAGGTTCTGGAGGATTATCTCGAAAAGCCAGAAGCCATTACGTTTCATCCGCTCGACCTCCATGGAAAGCTCTGGAGCTGGCCCGAATCAAAGGCGTTCAGGAACAAGTTCCCTAAATTCAACACACAAATATGGGCGTACCATTGGCTTCAGGCTGCCGCATACGATGTCCAGCTCATGGGCAATTCCGATGTGCAGCGTTCGCTGATGCCCCGCGTTATCGACCATTACCACGGCTATCTCCGCACCCCACCGATCGAGTGGGAAATGATGCCGATGATGATGGAGACATCGCCGGAGTTCAGCAGAAGGTTTCCCGAAGCCGCCGCCATCTTCGACAACCTGCATATGCTGCACGACAACATCGATGATGTCTTGAGCAGGCCCGACCTGTATCCGACCCATCGGGCAAAACGGGACCAGCTTATGAAGATACTGGCAATCTATCTCCATCGGAACCACGCGCCGGATGACCGGTACCGCGATTATCATGCGCCTGCAGGGGCAGCGCACGGCAGCGGAATCGCGGGGCCCCGTCCACCCTCGGTGCAGGAAGTGCTGGGGATCAGGACGCCGAACCGGCACGCAGGATATCCCCACAAAGGACATACGCCGGACGGCTCGCACGGAAGCCGCTGAGGCGGAGGAGCAGATATGAAACGATTTTTTATATTCCTTACCGTTCTACTGACAATGTGGTGCGCCTCTACGGCCTTTGCTATTGACCATAAGAATCTCGATGAAAATCGCCCCCTGCACTTACAGGACGCCTATCCGGTATCCCAGGGCGAATGGGCACTTGAGGCAGGTATAGGCTTTTCCTCGCATCGTCATGCTTCGGACCAGGTGTTGCTGCCCGCACAACTCATTTATGGCGCCTTGCCGAATTTTCACCTTGAGGTCGGAACAACGTTCTTCATCGACCCGCACGATGTCGATGGCCCAAGGAAGTCCGGCGACCTCAGCTTTGCAGCGCTCTATAACTTCAACCAGGAAACTCTGACAATGCCAGCCCTCGGCATTAAAGGTGCAGTTACTCTGCCGACCGGTGTTGACTCTTCGGGTATCGACTCCGAGATAACGGGATTGCTCACGAAATCATTTTATCGCCTTAGTATGCATTTCAATGCCACATACGAGTTTATCAATGGAAGAGAGGATGGTGAACGTGCAGGCCGCTACCGGTTTGTCCTCGGTCCCAGCTATCCCCTCGGAGCGCCGCTGCATACCAGAACAACCATTCTTGCCGATATGTTTATCGAGCAGGCGGCCCGCCACGGCGAAGAGGAGATCATCGGCGCTGAAGCAGGCGTCCGCCATCAGCTCACGGAACGAGTAGTGCTTGATGCGGGAGTAGGCTCCGAATTCAGCGGGCCCCGTGACCGCTCCCGCTTCTTTATCGCTACCGGCCTTTCGTTCGTGTTCTAATCGTGGCGCACGCGGCAAAATGCCTGCCGAACAGGCAACCGCCGTCGTCTATTCGATAGCCCCCTGCTATCTGTCGTTTCGGGACGCCGACTAAGAAGTCGGGTGGCCCTGGCTTATATCACCCGGTACGTTTTTACCGTGTCGGCGTAATGCCATAGCAGTGGTGCACTTCGGTACTCCATAGTTAAACTGCAGCGGGAAAAGACCGGATAAGTAAAACGATCACTTCTTTTTCCTGGCGTGGCCTATTTTGACTTTTCTTCCCTTCATGATACTGTCATTGACAGCGCGGATGACCCTGTCGGCGAGGTCGGCAGGAACTTCGACAAAGCTGAAGGTGTCATAGAGTGCGATGCTGCCGATCCTCCGGGCAGGGATGTTCGCTTCGGCAGCGATGGACCTGACGATATCTTCCACCCTTATCTTGTCTTTCCTCCCGACAGTCATGAAGAGACGCACGACGCCCCTCTTCCCTCCGTCGTAGCCGGTGGTGATCTCCTCGATTTCTTCGATCTGCTCTTCGCCCATCATCATGTACATGGCCGCTGCAGCGATATCCTCGGGGGGATATTTCTCGAAGAGCCTGTTCGCCAGATGGTAAAAGGCGGTGTGTTTTCCTTCGCTGATCACTTCCTCGATGCCGTCCGCAAGGTCGTTCTCACGCGCTCTTTTTACTTCCGTCCTGGTAGGGAGCTTCTCCTTTTTGATGCGGGTCTTTGCCGATTGCTCGATCAGCCTGAGCTGGCGGTATTGACGAGGCGTAACAAAGGTGATGGCGATACCCGATTTACCGGCCCTTCCTGTTCTGCCGATCCGGTGGATATAACCCTCGGGGTCCTGGGGAATACTGAAGTTGATGACGTGCGAGACATCGGGGATATCGAGACCGCGGGCCGCCACGTCGGTAGCGACCAGGATGTCAATATCGCCGCTTTTGAATTTGCGCATCATTTCGTCGCGCTGGCTCTGGGTCAAATCACCGTGGAGTGCGCCTGCCGGATAGCCCATCTGCTGGAGCTTGCCCGCCACCTCATCGACCTCTCTCTTGGTGTGACAAAAGACGAGGGTGAGAGCAGGACCTTCGACATCGATCAGCCGTGTAAGGGCCTTGACCTTGTCCTCATCACGCACCTCATAGAAGACCTGTTTTATCTTGGCGACGACCATTTCGCCGGCATCCACACTGACATGCACGGGCTTCCTCATATAATTTTTCGCAATATTGAGGATCTCCTTCGGCATGGTAGCGGAAAAGAGCATGGTCTGGTGCTCTTCGGGAATTCCGCCCAGGATCTTTTCGATATCCTCTATGAAGCCCATATTCAGCATTTCATCCGCCTCGTCGAGGACAACGGACCTGATCTCTTTAAGGACGAGCGTCTTCCGCTGGATATGGTCTATCAGCCTGCCCGGCGTCCCTACCACGATATCGACGCCCCGCTTCAGGCTCTTTATCTGGAGCTCGATGGACTGTCCTCCGTAGACAGGGAGCGATACGACGCCTGCCCGTGCTCCCATTTTGCTCAGCTCCTGGCAGACCTGCACGGCGAGCTCGCGGGTCGGCGTGAGGACAAGGGCGTACGGGTATTTGCTCCTGGTCTCAGGACGCTGTTCGAGCAAGGGAATACCAAAGGCCGCTGTCTTGCCGGTGCCGGTCTGTGCCTGACCGATGATGTCTTTTCCCTTCAGGGCCTGCGGGATGGCTGCCTTCTGTATAGGGGTAGGCGCCTCAAAGCCCATTTCGGAGAGAGCGACGAGAATTTTGTCAGAGATGCCGAATTCATAGAAGTTCGTGTACACCAATGTTTCTCCCTTAAAAGATATCTGCAGCGTTACCGCGTTCCGCTCTTTTCATACACTATTCTCCTGCCTGCGCTCCCCGGTCGATGCGCCGCTGGCTTCCTCTCCCTGTTCCGCTGCATCAGAGGCATGCCCGCTGCCTGTATCCTTCTTTAAGCGTCGCTGCCGCTTCTCTTCCTGCTTTTTCTGGCGCATCAGCTCTTTCTTTCTCTTTTCGCTCTTGTATGCTCCCGCATGTTTTGCCAAAGTATCCCCTTTCAGTCTCTGGCGGCAGACGGTCTCATCCCCGCTTTCCGCCGGGCGCTCTTCGCCTTCTTCCTCGCCGCCTCTCTCTGCTTGTTTTTCAGCTTGACCGAGGGCTTCTCATAGTAGCGCCTTTTCTTAAGCTCTCCCATGAGGCCGTCTCTCTGCACCTTTCGCTTGAGGAGCTTCAATGCCTTTTCAATGTCCTTGCCCTCGACTTTTATCTCCACTTGCCCGAATCCCTTCCCCCGCCGCCGAAGGATTTTCTCGGCTTTCCGGGCCCCCCGCCTGTCCTGCCTCTTTCTGTCTGCGGCCTCGCCTCGTTGACGACGAGATTTCTTCCCATGAGCGAAGTGCCGTTCAATGTCAAGATAGCCTTATCAGCGGCCTCGTCAGAAGCCATCTCGACGAATCCGAATCCCTTTGAGCGGCCGCTTTCGTCGGTGATAATCCTCACTGACCGGACCTCTCCGATTGCTGCAAAAGCATCTCTCAGGGTGTCCTCATCCGTCTGGTACGATAGATTCCCTACATAGATTCTTTTTGCCATATTCCGTTCTCCTCCTTAATGAATGGCGCAAGGCCATTGTGTTGCTGTTGTACTGCTGCCTCGGACCGAGCCGTGTCTGATGATTAACGATAGGGAGGTAATGTCATAGAGAACCGTAAAAGACGGATAGGTGCGGTTTCGATATAACAAAATGCTCCATCATGCTCTTTAAAAGTATTGTACTCATTTTTCCATGAAAGTCAAGGCCTTCCGGTATCCCTCCGTTTTATTCCGGCGGGAGGGGCGTGCCATTGCACTTCTTTTATAGTAACACAGGCTCACTCTCTGCCGGAGAGCCCCTCCCATCATCACTCCGAGCCTTTCGGCCCTCGATATCAGTTCCCGATGAAATAGCATAGATTTCATCAACAAGGACAGGGCAGCACACTCCGGATACGGAATGCAGGTATAATAAAAGAGTTTCATTAAATGGGAGTTACGGCATGTCCGACAGGATCACCTTCTCACAACTGGCGATACTTTACGAGCTCAACGACAGGGAGCTCAAAAGAAAGCTCACGGAATTCCCGGAAGAACTGCACTATTATGTTATCCTCGCGAGCAGCATCATCGGGGCGGAGAATTCGAAGCGGGTGAAGGAAACGCCACCGGAGGTCATACAGAGCAGCGAGGAGTTTGCTTCAAAGCTGATGGAACTGACCTCCGCCATACCGGACACAACCTTCAGAAACATTCTCGAGACCTGCCTCATCGAAACCCTGAAGGACGAATTGCGGTTCAATTGCCCCAACTGCAGAGACTTTAACAGGTGTCTTGATCTCGAGCATCTCCCGGTGGGAGATCTCTTTCAGCGACGTGTCCAGGGAGAAGAGACGGAAGGGTTGAAGAAAGAGATAAGCGCACAGATCGCCGGCGCCCTGAAGAAGACGCCGCACATAGCCACCGACGAGGCCCATCTGCTCTGCAGGGACTTCGTGCACAACTACAGCAGCACGTCAGTAGGCGGGGTCTTCGGCCGTTATGCGGATATCGCCGCAGCCCTCCGGCAGGATTTCGGCATCGACTATGCGAAGATCCAGCAGCAGATGGTCGAGCTCAACATGCAGTTCTTCGAAAAGAGCAAACGGCACACCCATTGATGGAGACAATCAACGTCACTGCCGCAATCCTCGAAAAGGATGGGAACATTCTCATTGCGAAGAGGAAAAAGGGAAGGCACCTCGAGGGCAAATGGGAGTTCCCCGGCGGCAAAATGGAGCCCGACGAGAACCCGGAGGAGTGTCTCAAAAGAGAGCTCTTCGAAGAGCTTTCCATTCAAACGACCATTGAGCGCTTCTTTGCCGAGAGCAGGTATGACCGCATACGGCTGCTGGCATTTATAGTGCGGCACATAAGCGGTGAGTTCATTCTCAACGTACATGATGAAATCAGATGGGTCCCTCTCAATGAAATCGACCGGTATGACTTCGCACCGGCGGATATTCCTATCGTTCAGAAGCTGAAGGAAGAGATGCCGCCGCTCGAGAGGCAATCCTGCTGATCAGCTCCCTTTTCATCCTCTCCGGGACGAACAATAACAGGCAGGGGGGGTCCCCTTGCCTGACAACGTAAGACCGGATATCAATCGATGTACGCCTTGAGCGCCATTTTCATGGTATCGGTGTTTTTAGGATTCCCGTCAGGATGATGGGCGACCTGGATCATGTTCCATTTTTTTAATTCCGAAGCAGGGAGAATTGCAGTAAATCTTCCTGAACCTGTAGCATCAGTCCTGAACGAGGCATCGCCGTACCCTACCCGTACCATGTCCATCTTCGGACGTTCATTGACAAGCCAGACCGAATAAACAGCGTTCTGCTCAAGTCCTGAGACGTTCAGGACAAGCTCCTTCTGCTCCTCGGCGCCGCGAATGCTGAAATCCGGCTCTTTGATGAGCGCCGTACCCTGGGCAGCTGCCGCATCAGGGGTAGGCAGCAGGCCGATACTCTTTTGCACCGCAGCGTGGGTGAAAGAGATCAAAACCGCCACCACAAGGAAACAGGACATTCCGGCCGCAAACGTTTTTTTCACCAGCATGGGACACCTCCTTCCGACGATACTTCACTACATTTCATCCCTCTCTCTTAAGTAGAACCTAGCAGACATCAAGAGGGCTGTCAATAAATCAAGGGATGGTAACGACAGGCTAGTGGCTCGCAAGGGCATGGGCGAGCTGGTGGTACTTCTCATGGACACCCTCTCCGATTTCCTCGGCCTCGATCTTCTCGAAGGATTCGGATAATGCCTGCTGGTCCTCAGCGGTAAGGAGTTGATCGGCATAGGGGTAAAGGATATTGTCTTCCTTATCGATATGATTCTGCAGCATTTCAATATAGGCTGCCAGATTTTCCTGCACCGCCTCGACTGCCGGCGATACGCCGTCCGCTGCCTGAGGGAGCGCTTCGGCAATGGCCCTCAATCGCCTGCGCCCCTCATCATGCTCCCGCAGCATCACCGCGATGGGGCCGGTGTCCTCAGGCACTCCCCGCTGGTGCATCATGGCAAAGAGGTGCTTCTCCTCTTTTGCATGATGACATGCATCGGCAAACTCCCTGAAAAAGTCGAGCATCCGGCTGATTCTCTCCGCATCCACCTTCCCCGAGTCCCGGCTCAACCGCACCTCCTGCTCTGCTGCACCCAGGACCATGAGAATGATCAGATGCTCGTGTTTCAATGATTCCGTCGGCGTCATAGCTTTCTCCTCCTTATCAGAATGGGCCTGTATAAGCCCGCCGCTTCGGAGGGCCCTGATCCTCCTCCCCTCCGTTTCTAATCGCATCTTACCTCTTTTCCGATAAGGGCTCAAATTCTAAATCGAAAAAAGTCCTCGTCGGGGTGCGTTAACCGGATATGTTGTCCAGACATTCCCTCGCATGTTGGAAGATACGGCCGGCGCACACCATTCCCGCAGCAGGACAACACGAAAACGACCCTGCCGCGGTCTATTCCCAGTATTTCGACCTGCCGTAGTAATCATAGAGCCGCTCCTCATACTCCTTGCTCACCGGTGCAGAGGGATCGAATTCCGGGCTATTCTTTATCTCCTCCATCAAAAGGTCCGTATAGACCTTTCGCTCATCCCAGCTGATCTCACTGATCCATTGCGGCGCCAGCAGGACCTTCCTGCCCGGGAGCCAGTTGCGGGTGTCGACCACGACATAGCGGATAGACCAGTTACCGTCATCCACGATAAAATCGTCCACATGCCCGATCTCACCATCAGCCGCCTGGATATGATAGCCGGCCACCTCCCGTGTGCTCCTGAGGTGGGGGTCGTTCTCTTCCTCCTCATATTTCAGCTCCCGCTCCGTCTCATAGCCAGGAGGCGGCGGTGCGATGTTATAAAAGCCGCCGTAGGTCCAGTGCATAGGCCACCCGTAGTACGCGGCAAGGTCCATCTCGTGCTGGCGCGAGACCGGCTTTCTCTCATCAGCTTCGGGGCTGTTCCGCATCTGCTCTTTTGAGATCGTCACCGGGAACACCTTTTTTGGGTAATCAGGTTTCCCGATAGTAACGGGAGAGATGAGGACTTTGCGGTCCCTGAGCCACGTGCCGGTATCGATGACGAAATACCGGATCGCCCAGCTCTCATCATCGAAATAGAACTCATGTACCTTGCCTATTTCGCCGTCGGTTGCGCGGATATTGTAGCCGTATAACGACGCAGCACTCATCAGCATGCCCCCTCGTTGAGCTTCGGTCTGAAGCACAGGTGCTTTCGGCTCCTCCATGATATTCCTCCTTTACTCCTCTCGTTGATGCAGCTTTCGAAGCTGCCGTTCTTTCGCTAGTGCGCATTTATCTCCGTTTACTTATCACTTAGCAGGCATTCTACTTACAGTCAAGAACAACAAAGCGGCGCATGAAGGTACAAAGAGCTTGACAACGGAGCAAACAGAGAGTAAAAGATAAGTATGTACCCTCGAATGCTGCTCATAGCGCTCATGCTCCTGGTCCTTGCCTCGTGTGCGCCGGTTCTCAAACAGGAGTATCTCGACAGAGGGTCAACAGACTTCTCCTTCCCCGAGGTCTTCAACAACCCTGATGCGTTCAGGGGAAGGCTCTTCATCCTCGGCGGGAGGATCATCGATACGCAAATTACCGATGAAGGCACAATGATCGAGGCCGCCTATATTCCCGTTGATGCCGAAGGCCGCCTTCAGGATTCGGAGCGGGTGCCGGGTCGGTTCATTGCGTTTCTTTCCCGGAAGCAAGGGATATTGTCGCCGGAAAGGTATAGCAAAGGAGAAAGAGTAACCATTGCCGGAGAATTTATAGAGCTGGAGCCCCGGACACGGGGAGAAGTGGAATACATCCATCCCCTCTTCGAAATAAAAGATATCCATTTGTGGGGAAAAGCCCCGATCTCCTATGCCCCTCTTCCGCCGATCGAGGCGCTACAGGGTCCGGCTTCGCTGAGTGATCCCTTCTGGAGAGACCGTCCCCGTCCTTCAGTGCCGTAATATGAGAGCCATCCGCAGCCTTGAACGATAAACATGCAGTACACGGCTTCTATGTCCAGGCAGGCGGGAGGCGTATATTTGCGAGAACCGCATGCGTCACCTCACTACTTCCCGATGGCAGATTGAAGGTAATTCTGGGCACAACATGCCATGTATTCTACTTTCTCTCAGGCTTGTCAACTCTGAAGGTATAGGTAAGAGAGAGCGGCTCCTGCCGGGTATTGGTCCACATCAGACAATAGATATGCGCTCTCTCCGCCGTGTAGGAGCCCTCTCCGCTGGAGACGGCCTTTTGTGAAACAGGATAGAAGATATCCTTCCCTTCGTGATAATGGATATTGAAGTCAAAAGGTCCCGAGGCCGTAAATGAATAGGAAAGCATATCTCCCGGTGTCATCTCCATACACTCCTCATGGGGATGGACGACGGTCTCGATAGTGACTGTCTGCATCCGATCTCTCTTCATCAGGGAGTTGCACCCGGTGAGAGTGAATGCTAACAGAAGCATTGACAGAACAATAAAGCAGTGTTTCATAGGAACCCTCCTGGGACGAACCGGTCTGTTCTATGCTCATTATATCACCACAGAGCACGACACACCACTGGCTTCGGTCAGTTGTGTTATTTGATATTCACCCGTCTAATGCCCGAAGGCCGCCATGCCGGCGAAATGACATCGGGCGGATCGAGCTGCTTGAGATACGAGGCATGGACAATCTTGAAATCACCGTATTTGTCGTTGATCGCATCCATCGCATACAGCAACGCCCTGCGTTTTCGTTCATCCCCGATCAAGCAGAGCTGTTGGTTATCGCCTCCGGTGAGCTGCGCGATGCAGACACCGAGCAGCCGTATCCTGTCCCTCAATCTGACGCTGTTGAGGACAGCAAGCACAGATCGATATATCTCACGGGTGTCGTTGGTGTGGTACGAGAGCGTCGTCTGTTTGGTGAAGGTCTCGAAGTCAGGATAGCGCAGGGTAAGGGATACTCTTCTGCCGCGGTATCCATACCTCCGCGCCCTCCTGCCTACCATCTCGCTGAGCTGCAGTAGATATGCCTCGATCTCCTTCCGGTCCGCAATGTCCCGATCGAGCGTCATACTGTGGCCGATCGACTTCGGGTCCGCCTCCTGTACGGCAAGGGGCCTGTTGCAGATACCCCTCCCCATTGCCTTGAGCGTCTCGCCAATAATGCCGAAGGTATTCCGCAGGAGGCCCGCAGGCGCCCTGCCGAGCTCGCCGCAGGTCTTTATACCCAGCGCTGCGAGTTTATCGGCAGTCGCTGTGCCGATGCCCCACAACTCTTTTACCGGAAGGTGCTCCAGAACAGCGCCCACTCCTTCGGGAGGTATCCATTTGAGGCCGTCGGGCTTCGCGATATCGCTGGCGAGTTTTGCGATGAGGACATTGGGTGCGATGCCCACCGTGCAGTTTATGCCGAACTTCTTCTTAATCTCTCTTTTGATTGCAGCACCGATCGCTTCGGGCCCACCGAAGAGGTGGTGGGTGGTCGTGACATCGAGGAACGCCTCGTCGATCGAATAGATTTCAACGTCGGGAGTATAACGGTAATATATCTCCTGGAGCATCTTGCAGGTGTAGGTATACTTTTCATTGTTGCCAACCACGAGAACAAGAGGGGGACACGCCTTCTTCGCCTCGTGAACGGTCATCCCCGTCTTTACGCCGTAGCTCCTCGCTTCATAAGAGCGGGTGACTACCACGGTCCGCGCACCCGGGCCGACCACGGCGACCGGCTTGCCCCTGAGCTTCGGGTTGGACCGCTGCTCCACCGAAGCGAAAAAGGCGTCCATATCGATACAGAGAATGGTGTTGGTCATAAGAGGTGCGGCTACTCACCCTGCTTTTGCTCGAGGCGAAAATAGGAGCTGAGGTCGTGCGCGTGTCTCTGTCCTGGCTGTAGTGCTCCCACAGACCCCCCACTACGTTTATGCTTCGAGGTTCTCGATCTTCCAGAGCAACGAATCGGTATCGAAGGTCAGTTCATAGAGTGTTCTGCCGTCAGTAACAGAGAAATGATAGACATCTTTCCGGCCTTCCTTCGTCGTCCACATATAGGTGACCTCTTTAATGTCGAAGAGCCTTCCCGCCCATTTGAACCTGACCGGTCGTATACGGTAGGGCATACCGAAGGAGACGACGACGCTTATGGGTTCGCCGGTATGCATTATAATTTCCTGATGACTCCGACGACCTTTCCTATAATGCTCACGTCCTCCGGATCATAGCTGACCGGGTGCATATCTCTGTTCTCAGGCTTCAGGGTGACCTTTTTCTTGTCCCTGAAAATTCTCTTGACCGTCGCCTCGTCGCCGACGAGCGCGACTCCTATTTCACCATTCTCGATGCTGCGCTGCTGCTTCACGATAACGTAATCGCCGTCGAGTATGCCCGCATCGACCATGCTGTCGCCGATTACCCGCAGCGAAAACGACTCCTCGGACGGGAACAGTGATTTATCGACAAGGATGTGCGCATCGATGCTCTCATTCGCCAGTATGGGCCGTCCGGCGCGGATTGTTCCTGCCACGGGCAGCATGACGCCTTCCTTCGGCCGCAACCCTACGATCTCTATGCCCCGGGATGTGGAAGGGTTTATTTTTATGACGCCTTTTTTTTCGAGTGAACGGAGATGCCCCCGCGCTGCAGCCCAGAGGAACCCGAAATGCTCTCCGATTTCCCTGATGGTAGGCGGATATCCGTGCTTTTTGGTGTACCCGGTAAGGTACTCCAGCACCTTCTGCTGTTTTGCCGTCAATTCTTTCATGTATACATTTGTATACCAAAAGAACGGGACCTGTCAAGAAGAATTTGCAGGCCCCTGCAGAAAGGGCTTACAATATGAACCATGCGAGGCACTACTGATGAACACTGGACAGGCAGAGCAGAAAATATTCATTCACCACAACGGCGCGCTGGGCGATGTGCTCCTCTCTCTTCCCGCATTGGAAATAATACGGGAGCACGCCGGCATCATTCACCTTTCGGGACGGCCCGATGTGGTCCACTTTTTAAAAGCCGTCGGGCATGTCGATGAAGCATCCGACAGCGGGAGCATGCTCCTTTCGTTGTTCTATACGGAGAAGATGGATGATCGGGCAAGGACATTCCTGTCGGGGTTTACAAGGGCCTTCGTTTTTACAAAAGGAGAGGATGCTCTGCTCGCAGCGCAGGTGAGGAGCATCATCCCCGATACGCAAACAGTCATCACCATTCCCCCCGCCGGGGCACGCACACACATAGCCGAGTTTCGCGCGCAGCAGCTTTCCGGAGGCAGCGTTTCGCCGGTCACCTTCAAAA
Source organism: Nitrospirota bacterium (assembly GCA_040754455.1). Taxonomy (GTDB): domain Bacteria; phylum Nitrospirota; class Thermodesulfovibrionia; order Thermodesulfovibrionales; family Dissulfurispiraceae; genus JBFMCP01. The sequence continues at coordinate 8,751 of JBFMCP010000019.1, read as the reverse complement.
TCCCCCTGCCCTATAAAGAAAAGGCCCGGAGACTTCTCCTTGAGGCGGGGTATCGGGAAGGGGAAAGGCCGCTTGTCGTCCTGCATCCCGGCAGCGGAGGGAGACGCAAATGCTGGCCGGCTGAGCATTATCTCCGTCTTGTTGAACGGCTCGGGGAAGCGCACGACCTTTTTTTCGTGATACTCTCAGGGCCTGCAGAAGACGAAGGGTTGATAACAGTGCTCAGGAGCTTTTCGGAACACCGTACCAATATCGTACATTACCGCAACGAAGATTTGGCTGTCGTTGCAGCACTGTTACGCATGTCCACCGTCTACATTGGGAACGATTCGGGCATTACCCATCTGGCGGGCATGGTGAGCAAAAATGTTGTCGCCCTCTTCGGCCCCACCGATCCAGTGCTCTGGAAGCCCTACCGCAAGGACATCGCCATCGTTCACCCTGACTGCGAATGTGCGCCGTGCGAGCCGCGAGGGAGTGATGGAGATACAGCGCGCAGCTTCCCCGAATGCGGACTGTTTTGTCTGAGGGGAATTTCCGTTGAAAAGGTGTACACTGCAACTGCAGAGATGATCTGCACCGATTATTCCGGCACATGATCAGTTGGAAAATATCCCGATTCCGATGCCGATCGAGACGGGAACAGAACGACGGCCCGTCTCGGCTAGATGGAGCTCTCTGCTCCTGATGAGGGGATAGGAATACGGGAGATCATCGATAGAGCGGACCCTCGTTCCCATAATCTCTCCTGCCACCGTGACCGCCCTTCCCCTTGAGTAGATCGTTGTGTCGAGATACCCTTCATGAAAGATCAGGAACCTGCCGAAGGAGGCATCCGTATCCTGCGGTCTGCCGCGAGAGTCCAGCGGTTTTTGGATGACTTCAATATAGGTCCCCTCTTTGGCATTGCTCGCTCCGATAATAGTCCCCCCGAGAATAACCGTCTGCCCCTTATAGGCATCGGGATTGCTGAAGAGTGCCTGAGGCGGCACCTCTCTCGCCCTGTCCCTCATGCCCTGGGATACTACATGGGCACATCCGAAGAGGGAGACCGCTATGAGGAGCAGCAAAAACCGTTTCATACAACAATTATAACGAAATTTTCACGTGATCACACATCTCCCGCGCGAAGCAGTTAATTCCCATCGCAAAATGACATATAGTTATTGAAAGGCTCTTTTATCACCGGTGCGCACGTGTTGCCGACGGCGGTATGATGAGGGAAATAATCTATTTATAGAGGACTTATGCCCACATCACAACAACACAACTGGCGGAAGCCGGCACCGCTCCACCTTAACTACTGACGCATGGCACATGGGTGTGACAGTACAGCTCTGTGCCATGTCCCATCGATCTATTTACCTCACGGGGACATTCCTTTCTTAAAATCATCGGCATCAAAAACGCCGGCGACAAAAAAAGAGGGATAAAATACAGACTGCTCTCTGCCGCCTTTCCCCTTGCCGCAGTGCTCTCTATGGTCACTTCTGGCATACAAGTTGCAAAACTCATAAAAAAATTCTCGAAAGGAGGAAAAATATGAAGGGATTAAAGCGTCTATTTGCGCTTATCGCAATTGCATCGCTCATCACCTTAATACCAACCCTCGCAACCTACGTTTATTCCTGGGAAACTTCCGGCTCCATGGGAGCTACGGACAGCAGCACACGACAGAACATCGAGAGTTACGGAACGCGAGGCGAGGCAGGCGGTACTATCGAGCACCAGGTGCCTGCTGAAACACCGGCTGTTGAGTCACAAGGGACCGCACGGGGCACCGGATCCGTAGTAGGGAGCGAAGGGTACGGAAGCGCACCGGGATTTCCCGCCGGCACAGGAAGAGGTAATATCCCTCCCTTTAATGCACCTGCCGACACTACCACTACTGACACCAGCACCATGAGAGGGACGGCTGCCCCCACTGATGCGACGACCGGAACCATGCAACGTGGCACCGGTGCAAGAGCCGACTCCATGATGATGCAGCCGGCTCCTGCCACAACTGATCCGATCAAACAGGCCTATCAGTCCGGCTACAAAGACGGGTTCACGGACGGCTTCAAGAGCGCCGATATTCAGCATGGTACCAGGGGCGCCGCGAGAGGCGATATGAGCATGAGAGGAGCAGCAGCTCCCAGCCCGGTAAGCAACGACTACCGAGAGGGCTACCGATCGGGGTTCTGGGAAGGCTTCAGCAGCGCCACTGCCGAGCACGCCCCTATGGCACCCGGGGCCACACGGGGTGACACGAGCCTCCAGCAGCAGCCGAGCGATTCCATGATGCAGCAGGACAGCTCAATGATGAACGGCTCAATGCGGGGCGGCGCCGACCTGGAAGGCGGCAATACGCAGCTCGATACCGTG
>JBFMCP010000019.1:0-6284 GCA_040754455.1 Nitrospirota bacterium | reverse complement strand
ACGGGGTGACACGAGCCTCCAGCAGCAGCCGAGCGATTCCATGATGCAGCAGGACAGCTCAATGATGAACGGCTCAATGCGGGGCGGCGCCGACCTGGAAGGCGGCAATACGCAGCTCGATACCGTGAACGGAACGACACGAGGCGGAGCTACGCAGCAAGACAGCTCCATGATGAACGATTCGATGCGCGGCACCACCGACAGCTCATCAGGCGCTGCGCAGGGCAGCAGCTATTAATTCACCTGCTACTTACTTCAGCAGCGTTTCCAAGAAACACCATCAAACACAGTACCGGAAAACAAATCTAAAAAAGTCTCAAGGAGGAGCTTTATGACGGTTTTCAAGCAGCTGAGCATAATCTGCCTTATCGCAGCAGTTGTTGCATGGATACCCCTATCAGCGTATTCTGCCGATCTTGCAATGGGGAGCAGACAGAGTGATCAAAGCACGACAAGGGGAGATACCGAAAGGGAAACCACTGATACCCCCACCGGCGGCACGACCGGAACAACACGCGGCGGTACGGATATGAGAGGCGGCGGCACGAGCACCGCTCCTGATCTTTCCGGAACGACCGACTCCAGGTCTCGCGGCGGCAGCACTACAGGTCCCCTTGACAGCACCACCGGCACCGGCACTGATACCAGCGGCACCGAGAGAGGAACAAGCGATAGCACCACGGAGAGCAGTACCGACGGCGGTACGACGAGCAGCACGAACGGGACTGCTCGCGGCAGCGATATGCAGAGCGACACTTCCTCAGGAACTACCAGGGGAAACAACTCAAGTAAATATTAGTCGCTTTACAAGGTGTTATAAAGGGGAGAGTCTCTTGAAATACGGCTCTCCCCTTTGTCTTCAGAGCGGAAGCAACCTACATATAGCCAATCTCGTCAGAGCCCTCATAGAGCGGTGATGATTCACTGTAATATTCGATGCCGCCCCCCTGCTCCTCCCTGACCTGCGCGTACACCGTACCGATAAGAGAGCCAGCGACAATACCGACCGCCGCACCAATGATGCCGCCGAGGACAGGCCGCTTCGGATACGTCACTACACCGAGCGCCGATCCTATGGCAGCTGCAAGGGTGAGCCATCCGCTCCCCGCTCCTCCGTTCTTTCCGTCTATGATGTCGTCCTCCTCACCATATCCAATGCAAAGAGCACCTCCCGGTGTTCCATCGGATAGTTCTCATTCGTAAATATTTTCAACGCTTCCTGATATGCCTGCCCCGCTTTGGTCAGATATTCCTCTTTGTCCCGCACCTTTGCGAGATTCCTGTAGACGTTGCCCAGACGAAGCTGCAGCGAGGCATAGTCACGGGGAGCATCCTGTATAGTCCTTACCCTGAGCGCTTCGCCGAACGCCCGCACCGATTTATGCAGCATCTCCTCGTCGTCTACGCCCTCGTAGAACATGAGATAGAGATCGCCGAGACTGTCCTGTGTAGAAGCATACTCCGCAGGGTGGCGATCGAGCGTATATACCGTTGCCGCTTCGGTAAAAGAACGTACCGCCTCGGAAAGGTTATCGTTCCGTTCCCTGAGAGCTGCAAGGGCGCGGTAGACGCTCCCTCGGCACATATGCACCGCAGCATACTCAAGGGGGAACCGGTCAGCAGTATAGACCCTCAATGCCCTTTCATAGGCCTTGACCGCACTCATCATAGCATCCCCGTCGTGGTCGGCTTCGGAGAGCATACGATAGCAGTCACCGATATTTTTTTGTATCTGGGCGAATTCGACGGGATACTCGTCGCTGTTATAGACTCTTATCGCTTCCTCATAGGCATCGACCGCTTTCAAAAGGTTTTGCTTCTCGTCCCGCTGTTCGGCAAGGCTCCTGTAGAGATGGCCGAGATCATTATAGGCTGTCGCATAATTAACGGGATATGTTTCAAAGGTATAGATTCTGAGCGCCTCTTCGAAGGCATGTATCGCCTTGGCGATATTCTCTTCCCTGTTCCGGTGTTCGGCGAGATCCTTGTAGAGACGGCCCAGGTTATTCTGCACCACCGCGTAGCTCGCGGGAAACTGCTCGGCCGTATACACCCTGGCTGCTTCATTAAAGGCATTGATCGCGGCAGCGAGCGACTTCTCTCGCTCGTAAAATCCTGAGAGCCTCATGTACGCGTCACCGCGGTTGTACTGCGTCAATGCATATTCATCGGAAAGCTTTTGCAACGAAAGGTAGCGCAGCGCCTCCTCATACGCCTGGAGCGCACGTGACAAATTCTCCCGGGGATTTCCCGAGAGGGCCAGCGTGTAATAACATTTCCCCTCGCTGTTCTTGATATGCGCGTAGATTTCCGGATCCTGCCCCCCCGCGGTGTGTGCAAGCAGGTCAGTAAGGATTGCAAGGGCATCGAGGGTCATATTTTCCTTGAGCAGCATGTCCGCAGTTTCAAGACGGCTGAGGAGCTTGCTCTTGTAAAGCCTTCGCTTTCTGCTGCCGGAGAGATAATAGATAACGCCGATGATAATGCTGGCAATAAGGGCGCCTACAATGCCGCCCAGCAGGCCGATAAACCAGCGATGCACATCAAGTTCGACGGGCATGCTCCTCCCTTCTGCGCCAGGCTACACTCCGTGCCGCGGGCGACCCGACGCTCATGACAACGATACCGGATCATGCCGGAATGGCTATATACTACCAGTTTGACGGCATGTTTTGGAACTTACGGCATCTTGATTTTATGAGCATCGCCTCCGCTCTTTTCTGCTCATCACTCCCTCTCTCCTTCTGCTCTTCCACACTCCGGTACGCATGTCCACACCTATCCGGATCGAATAGTGGTACGAACTTGACAGCTATCTTAAAAGTGGCTATGGTTTAATTAAAGAGTAAGCAGCGTTCTCAGATCACACGATACTAATTGACTGGAGGAGACGATGCAAGAAAACCGGTGTCAGATATGCACCACTCTTCCGCTGCATTTCCCCAAGCTTTTTCATCTGCTTCACGTTCGGTAATAACCAGCAGGTAACGGTGAGCGTCTCTCTCTATCACTGCCGCGCAGCACAAGCACATCGACGGTTTTTTTCTCTGAGCGTCCCTCTGTTTCATTATGCACGCAAAGCCGTAAGGGCTCCTGAAAGAGGTGTTGTCTTCATCCCTACACAGTCTATAAACCGCAGAGACCCACCACCACAAAAGGAGGTGTACACAATGGCGAAAGATCCGGTATGTAACATGGAGGTCAACGAGGCGGAGACACTGCATACAAGCTCCTATGAAGGACAGCCGTATTATTTTTGTTCGGCAACGTGCAAGCAGGAATTCAATATGAATCCTGAACGGTATGCAACGAAAGCCGCAGCAGCAGGGTACGGCACCGCAATGAAAGAGAAGGCGGGGCACACCTCTCAGAAGGTCAGAGAAAGCCATGCCTATCAAAAGCTCATGGAACGAAGCGATCAGTTCAGGAGCAAGACGAAAGATCAGGCCCGGTCCATGGTCTCGGAGAAAAAAGCAAAGACCGCCGATGTCCTGACCAGTGTGGTCCAGGCATTGCGGCAGACAGCGCAGCAGCTCCAGGGACAGCAGCAGGCATCGGTCGCCCGGTACGCTGATAAGGCTGCCGAAAAAGTGGAATCACTCTCTAATTACCTGAAGAACAAGGACGTCGATAATCTCCTCGACGACGCAGAGAGCTTTATACACCGCCAGCCGGCGCTCTTCCTTGGCAGCGCCTTTGCCGCAGGGTTCGTGCTCTCCCGGTTCCTGAAGAGTTCCGGCAGGGGCACGCGCTATGCGTCAACCACAGAGGGTTACCAGTAAACAGGTCACCTGCGTGCAGGTGTGAATACGTTTGCGGGAGGTGCCTATGCATCATGTAAAAGAAGAGTACTCGCTCGGTGAACTCCTCTCCGAGCTTTCGCAGGAGGTGCAACGACTGCTGCGCCAGGAGATGGAGCTCGCCAAGATCGAAATGTCGCTCAAGACATCGCAGCTCATGAAGGACATCGCCTTTCTGGCCATCGGGGGAGCGGTCGCCTACGCCGGGTTTCTCGCTCTGGTCAGCGCGGTGATTCTCGGCCTCGGTACCGGGATGGCATGGTGGCTTGCAGCCCTCATCTTCGGCATTGCCGTTGCAGGGGCAGGCTACTTCCTCATCAAAAGAGGCATGAATGATCTCAAGCAGAGAGATTTTATACCACGCCAGACAGTCAGCACACTTAAGGAGGACACGCAATGGGCGAAAGAAAAGATGTGAAACGAGGCGAGAGAGGAGCTGCCTTTACCGCACCAGGGCGCGAGACCACCGGCAAAGAGAGAAGTCCCGAAGATATCCGTGACGATATCGCACGCACCAGGGCGGAGATGGATGAAACGGTCGGGGCCATTCAGGAACGGCTTTCCCCTGAGCACATTAAGAACGAAGTCCGTGAGCAGACGATAGGGAGGATCAGGCGTGCCGGACAGCGGGCAGGCAGCAGGGCCAAAGATTTCGGCTCTGTTATCGTCGATACGATAAAGAGAAACCCCGTGCCTGCCGCAATGGTGGGCGTAGGCCTGAGCTGGATCATTATGAAGCAGCGCTCACGGGGGAACGGCGGCAACGGCTCCGGGTATGCCATGGAGAGAGCGGTACGCACCACTGAGGGTGAGTTCATAACGTCTTCTGAAGAGTTCGGTGGGCCGTCCGAGACTTCGGCAGAAGAGTCGCGGCTGCGCAGCAAGGCCAGAGAATTTACCGGCAAGGCACAGGAAAAAGCAGGACAGCTTACAACGAAGGCACGCGAAAAGGCAGGCCGGATCGGAAGCGCTGCACAGGAACGGGCCCGCCAGGCACGCGGGTATTTCCAGGGCAAGATGGAGACCAATCTCCTTGGGGTCGGAGCGATCATGTTCGCTCTCGGCGCCATTGTCGGTCTCAGCATTCCCGAATCGCGCAAGGAAGAAGAGCTTATGGGAGAGGCAGGCGAACGGCTCATGACAAAGGCGCGGGGGACAGCGCAGGAGACCATGCAAAAAGCGCGGGGCGTCGCTGAAGAAGCAGGACGCACGGCACAAGAAGCGGCTGAGCGGCATGGCGTTGCACCATAGTATTTCCGGCGGAAGCAGGAGGTATCCGGTGGTCCTCCTGCTCCTTCGTAAGGAGCACGGTCTGCTCGTCGGGTAGTGCCAGCTCCATGCTGCCGTTCGTTTGCACACGCCGCATCGCAACGTGTTTCTTACGGTCCGCCTCCGCGAGAGCCTCGACCGAACGAAAAAGAAAGAGCACGCAGCAAGGTAACAACAGCATCGTTAAGAACACCATGTATGATGAAATGATAGATCCATCGAAATCTCCCCGAGGCCCCCTCAAAGGAGTCTGTCATCTCGACGTTCAAACAGGCCCGACCGGATCGCGCAGCCTCAATGAGTTTGGGTTTGATAATCTGGATTTCGAATGCAGTCCGTCCTGCTCATTGCAGTAGCACGTTCCCCAAGACATAACGGACAAGCGTGGTTTAGCCGCCCCGAGCTTCAGGAGGAGAAATCGGACGCCGCCGATGCTGCGTTTCGCTTCGTGGCAGAGTCGATTACTTCGAGAGCAGCTTTACGTTTTCGCAGGCGGTCTGATTGCCTGCCTCGCAGACCTTTTTGAAATCAGCAATCGCCTTTTGGGTATAGGCGAACCCGCGGGAGAAGATCGCCTCATTGTAATTTGGTCGCAGCGAGATCGCCTTGTTGAAGTCTTCAATAGCCTGGTCGTACTGATCCAGGCGTGAGTAGGCAACGCCGCGGTTATGATAGGCTTCGGGGAACTTTGGATTAAGGGCGATCACCCTGCTCTCATCCTCGATGGTCTTGTCGAATCGTCCTTTCTTGAAATAGGCAAGCCCGCGGTGGTGATAGAGCTGGGCGTCGTTCGCATTGGCGGTGATCGCCCTGGTAAAGTCCTCGATCGCCTCGCCGAACCTTCCTGTCTTGTAGTAGGCAAAGCCGCGATTGTAGTACGCGTCGATAAAATCAGGGTCCACTGAAATGACCTTACTATAGTCCGCTGCCGCTTTATCGTACTGGCCCTCGTTGAAGTAGCCGTTCCCCCGGTTGAAATAAAATTGTGCATCCTCCCCGGCGGCAAAAACAATGGGACATGAAAAAAGGCAGACACTTATCATCACTAAAAGAAATGCTTTCATCGTGTTCATCGGCAACTCCTTATAGCTGGTTCACTAAGGGATTATTATAGCAGGAATCAGACCTCGTGCAAAGAGGCGCCCGGGTCACCCACACCAGGATCTGCACCAACGGACATTTCTATTTTGGTAAAAACAGGACATTTCTAAATTG
>JBFMCP010000018.1:0-62009 GCA_040754455.1 Nitrospirota bacterium | reverse complement strand
TTGGATATCGGACGCCGCATGAAGTTTACTTCGGCGGCAATAATAACCATGATGATGGAGATGCCTGCAGGCTAATCCACCAAATACAACCCATTTTTCTGTCTTGACAATGGGGAGGGGTTTAGGGTATACTATAAGACCACATCTTATTGTAGATAGGAGCATCGATGGAATTCAGCATTCGACGGGTACGGGAGTCCGACGGTAGCAAGATCGTCGGCATATTTAATCACTACGTAAAGAACAGTTTCGCCGCTCATCCGGTCGAAACAGCGACCTTACATCTCTTCGACCAGCTCAGGGAGATGACCTGCGGCACGTCCTTTTATGTCATCGAAAAGGACCAGAGCGAAGTAGTCGGCTTCGGCCTGTTGAAAGAGTACAATTGCTCGGCGTCCTTCTGCGGAGCTGCAGAGGTCGTGTACTTCATCATACCTGATTATCTGCACAAGGGATTGGGGACCATGCTCTTCGATGCCCTGATCGATGATGCAAAAAAGATGGAGATCACGACGCTCCTCGCGAGCATTTCCTCTCAGAATGAAGAGAGCCTGGCGTTTCATAAAAGAAAAGGCTTCGATGAGTGCGGCCGCTTCAGAAAGGTCGGCAGGAAGTTCGGAAAAGAGTTCGACCTCGTCTGGATGCAGAAATTCATATAGAACAGTAAGGGCCGGGGATGTCGGATAAGGCCCTGTCCCTTATTCTATAATTATCCCAAGCACTTCGATTTCTTTACGGCCACACTATACTGCCATTAACGTCCAGCTTTTTCATCTTCGCCTTCACCTTTTCCTTTTTCATCTCCTTCTCGAACACCTCAGGAGTTCCGTCAAGGAGCGGAATGGTGCCGCTGAAATGGCCCATCGCATCCATGCCGGCCTGGCTCACGGGAAACCGGCCGAAACTATACCATAGCGCGTGCAAGGTCAGCAGTAGCGACGAGCTTTGCCCCCGTCTTTTTCGCGATCTCGATGCTGTTGCCCACATGATCGCCCTGCTGGATCTGCGCAATCTCGCGGACAGCAATCGGAATTCGAGCGCAGGAGTTTTTTCCTGTGCGGAAAACATTTCCCTATTCACGGTACGAACACCTTGCGGAAGAGGTTCAACGTCATGTGAGCGCCGTCACATGAAAAGTATTTTCACCAATTTACATCATTCCCGAAAAGTGATACTCTCTACTAGAGCACTTGATGCATTGGTAACGAAACGGGAGGAGCAGAACATGGAGAAAGGGAGCTTTTCAAGGAAGATCAGTTTTCTGCGGCCTGGCTGGTGGATTATCCACCTCGTGGGAATAACAATCGTCTATACCCTCGGTCATATTTTCTGGAGGTAATGTGCTCAAATACTTTATGAGATATAAGCCCGGCTGGTGGATTCTTCATATCGCTGCCGTAGGATTAACGCTTTATCTGGGTCATATTGTGGCCTTTCCTTTTTAGGGGCGCCGTGAAAAAAAGCACATTACTCTTAGCCTTTTTCCTCCTGGCGGCGTCAGGACTGATGTTGCACTACAGGATACATAACTTTATGGTTCCTGATGAGATGCACCCGGGGAGCTTCGTATTCGACAGCACCCGATTCCTTGCTTCGCTCTTCCCCTTGATAGATATCATCGTGGTCACCGCTCTTTTCATGTCACGCACAACCGCAGTGTACGGCTACCTCCTTAATGGTTTCCTCGTCATCTACGGTACGGTATTCATGGCCCACTTCAGCATCGCGGAGATAGCAGCAAAAGCAACCCCGTTCCCTGCCATGCTCATCAAGTCAACCATTCCTGACATCGGGATCGCATGGGCGGATTTTTTTGTCGGTAAAGCGCTTTATGATCTGTATATGAAAAAGGAAGAGTAATCTCTCCTTTTCTAGAGAAACCACACCAGGTATTTACATCGCCCAACTGACGCCGAAGAGGACGCGGTGATCGAGCTCGTTCTGCCCTCTGTTGATGTTCTGAAGCACCGGAACTCCCAATGAGAAATATGTCGAATGCTGCAGTGAAACGGAAGAGAGCGGCTGCAGCTTTCTCTGAAATCTGCTCAGGAAACGGGGTAAAATAGTGGCGTACACTACAGGAGACCTTAGGGAAGGAGTGGTATGAGCAACTTGGTTCTTTTTATCGCCATGTTCATCGGCGGCATCGCCGTTGCAGCACAACCCTCGATCAATGCGCGGCTGGCGCAAAAGGTCGGTATACTGGAAAGCTCGTTTATTTCCTTTGCCGTGGGGACGTTGACAATGCTGGCTGCTGTCCATTTTGCAGGGCGTGGCAATGTGAAGGCGGTTGTCGATGCATCCTGGTGGGAATTGACCGGCGGCCTCCTTGGCGCCTTTTTCGTCTCTATGACCATTGTTGCTGTCCCCAGGATCGGTACGGCATCAACTATGGCAGCGATTATTACCGCCCAGCTGATCACCGGACTGCTGCTCGATCAGGTGGGGGTTTTCGGTCTGAGGACATTCACCATTGACGCAAAGCGGATCATTGGGACAGCGCTGCTCCTGCTCGGCGCCTATCTCATATTCCGCAGGTAATCCCGCAGTCGCCCAAAAGCATGCCTCAGAGGGGAGGAGCAGAGCTTAAAGGTTCCTACAGGATGCGTCGGGTTGATCACCTATAATGTCAGGTTCTGCGGGATGCAGCCGTGGGTGCCTCTCCTAAAGGGTGCCGTATGAGCTTGAGCGAGTGTGCCAGCATATAGAGCGCTCCGGCTCCCACGAGCGTATAGATGATCCTGGAAAAGGCCGACATATCGCCGAAGAGGGCCGCCACCAGATCGAACCTGAACAGCCCGATAAGCCCCCAGTTGATCCCGCCGATGATTACCAGTACAAGCGATATCCAGTCAAAGGCATTAAGCTTACGTACATTGTTGGTTTCGTATACTTCTGCCATAATTCACCTCCCACATATCTTGCGAGTCTGCTTTTTACTCTCTCTGAGAGCGCCTCTGCGGTCAAGCTGCACTCTGTCCTCCCCTTCAAAGATGATGGGCACAGTGACAGTGCGACTCACCGTTTTGCCGCACCGCTGGTGCCTGTTATTATCTCAAGTTTACGCCTCAGAGAGAAAATTTCAACATGGGGCCATGTACGGGAAGATGCCCTCTGCTTCTTCTTTTACCTAATCACAATAGTAACAGTGGGGGTAGGGCGCATCAAGAACGAATGGCACAGGACGGGAGCAGGTTATTTCGGCTTTAGCACAACAATAGTTGCCCCCCATCCGCCAGCATCCTCTCCAGCAGGCCTGGAAGAGACGACTTCGGGAAGCCGCTTGAGCAGTGAATGGACGGTCCCGCGCAGTGCGCCGGTTCCCTTCCCGTGGATGATGCGCACCTCGTAAATTCCTTTTTCCCTGCAGACAGCGAGATAGTGGGGCACCAATTCCTTTACTTCCCGGGGATGGAAGGTGTGCAGATCCAGTACGCCGGTGGTGGGGAGCTCGACGGGTTTCGGATCCCCTTTACTACGGTCATGATGCTCCGGCGCTCCGTAGGGCGGCTTCTTCATGGTCCTCTCTTGCCGTGCGTCAAAACAAAAAAGGCAGTGCAGCGTCGCTGCGACTGCCTTTTTAATCTATGAATTAATTTACTAGCTCAGGTGCTTGTTGACCAGCTTGGTCATTTCGAACATCGAGACCTGGTTCTTGCCGCCGAATACTTCCCTGAGGTTCTCATCTGCATTGATGTTTCTTTTGTTCACTTTGTCCTGCAGATTGTTCTTTCTGATGTACGCCCACAGCTTCTTCGTTACTTCGGTCCTCGGGATTGGCGTGCTTCCGACGATCTTGGCCAGTGCGGGGCTGATGTTCACCGGTTTCATGAATTCCGGGTTCGGCGCCCTTTTAACTTTCGCCTTCTTTGCCGGTTTCTTTGCAGCTACTTTTTTCGCCGGTTTCTTTGCAGCTACTTTTTTCGCCGGTTTCTTTGCAGCCTTCTTTTTTGCTGCCGGTTTCTTCGCTGCCTTCTTTGCCGGTTTCTTCGCTACCTTCTTCTTTGCCGCCGGTTTCTTTTTTGCTGCTTTCTTTGTTGCCATTCCTTCCTCCTCATGTTGGTTTTTACCATTGTTATCGATGCAACGAAAGCAATTCTTTAGCTAAGAATATACCAATATCGTGCGAGAGAATCAAGTATAAAATGCATAGCGGAATCACTTTTGTAGAGAGCGGGACCGCTTGGTGATATAATGAGGTTAGGAATCATCCACAGGGAGGGCTGTATGAGAATGAGACTATTGCCGCTTTGCATGATGCTGCTCTTCGTCTTTACCTTTTCCTGCGGCACCGCGTACAAGGCGCAGCCGCTGGCCTTCAAGCTGCCCAGCACCTATCCCAATGCGCAGCAGATAGCCGGGGCCGCTGTCGGAGCACGGGCATTCGCCGATGCGGACGAGGCAAAGGAGGCCTTCGGGTTTGATATTCGCGGTGCGGGTATGCTGCCGGTGCAGATCGTCTTCGATAATCAGGGACCGCACCCTCTGCAGGTCGATCCCACCCAGACGTTTCTCGAGGATAATGAGGGAAATCTCTGGCCTGTCCTCTCGAGCGAGATCGCCTATGACCGCGCTACACGGTATGCTCAGACGAAGGAGATCTTCAAGAAGGGAGCGTATCACGGTTTCCTCGGCGCCACGGCAGGGGCCCTGATCGGCGCTGCCATCGGCATTGTATCGGGGAGAGATGTCGCTGAGTCCGCCGGAAAGGGTGCAGCGGTAGGCGCCGCAGGCGGCGGGATTCTCGGTGGGGTCAGAGGCTACCAGTATGATGCGCCCGACGCACGACGGTCCATCATCGATGATCTCCAGCAGAAGTCACTGCAGAACAAGGCCGTGGAGCCGAAGAGCATATCGTACGGCTTTATCTTCTTCCCCGGCGAGGCGCTGACGGCACGACAGCTGCGTCTGCACATTGTCGAGAAAGATACAGGAATGCCTCATGTGGTGCTGATGAATTTTCCTGCTGCAGGTGGCGGGAAGTGAGCGCCGGGAGGAAAGCCTGATCTCCGTTACTCCTTCAATCACCCTCGACGAGCGCGAGATCGACCTTCGCTTCATCCGTGCTTCGGGTCCCGGCGGCCAGAATGTCAACAAGGTTGCCACTGCCGTACAGCTCCGCTTTGATGTCGCCCATTCTCCTTCGCTGCCTGAAGCAGTGCGCGATCGCCTCATCCGGCTCGCCGGCAACCGGATCACTACCGAGGGTGTTGTGATTATCGATGCTCGGCGCTTCCGCACGCAGGAAAAGAACCGCGAGGATGCCATCAGCAGACTTACTGCATTGATCCGGAGGGCGGCAATAGAGCCGAGAGCGCGCAGGAAGACAACGCCGACGGAGGCGTCGAAAAAACGCAGGATAGAGCACAAGCAGCGTCGCGGCGCAACCAAGCGCCTGCGCAGGAAAGTCCGATCTACGGAGTAACGCCCCTCTGCTGTTACAACTGACTGCCGATCTGCTATAATTCCTTACTTTTAACAGAATAGGAGCAGGCAGGGATTGTGGAGCACCCGCTCTTTTCAGAAACAGACTTCTTATACACCCTCTTTAATGCTATCCCCTCGGCAGTTTTTATAGTCGATTCCGATGCCCGTATATTGCATGTCAATACGGCTGCAACAGAGATGTTCTCCGGCAATACCAGCTTTCATATGAAAAGGGGAGGTGATGCGCTGAACTGCCTCCATTCCCGCGAGGTGCCGGAGGGCTGCGGCAAGGCTGAGGCATGCGAGGAATGCACCCTGAGAAGCTCGGTTATAGAAGCTATCAGCGGCGGCAAAGTGTACCGAAAAAAAGCCATTGTCACCCAGAATATTAACGGGATGACAAGAGACAGCCACTTTCTCGTCACGACCTCTCCCTTTCAGTATCAAGGACGGGGCTATTCTCTGCTGATCCTTGAGGACGTGAGCGAGCTGCTCCAACTGAGGAGCCTTATACCGGTCTGCGCATGGTGCAGAAAGGTCCGCACCGATGAAAACTACTGGCAGAATGTTGAAGAGTATCTCCAGCGCCACTTCGACATGAGCTTCTCTCACGGCATCTGTGAAGAGTGCTATGAAAAGAAGCTTCTCGGCGACCTTCCCGAGCAGAACCGCAGAGGGCCCTCATCACCCTAATACCCGTAGCCGCCGGTCTTGATAGTGACAACCCTTCCGTTCTCAAATGTCAGAAAGAGGAGAAGGTAATCAGGACCGAAATTATACGTCCAGTCCTCAATGTTTATCGATACCCGTTCTTCGCCGAACCCGGTCTCACGGCGCTTTTGTACCTTACGGTAGTCTTTATAGGTCGGCTCACCGCACTTGCTCACCACATCCGGTTTTGTGTCGCCTATGAAAATCCGCATTCCGCCGCAGTTGACATCATCCGCCTCCCTTTCCAGGAAGCCGTACCCTGCCGTCCGGATCCTGACGAGGTTCCTGTTCTCGAATGTGAGAATATAGATGAACCTGGTGGGCCCGAAGTTATAAAACCAGTCCTCCAGGGTGACAAACTCCTTGAGCTTCTCATCGGGAGATATCCTTATGGTGCGCTCCAACTCGCGTATTTCCTTCCAGCTGGGCGCACCGCACTTGATCGTTACCTCTGCTTTGGTATCAGCGGCAGTGACGATCTTTCCGTTGCAGGTAAGGGTGTCGGCGCGTCCGGGATCGGGAGAGAGAAACAGCAGAAGAACGACCGTGATAGGTATGATGATTCTCATCGCTTTATTATAATCAAAACCGGCCCTGGCTGTCGCCGGGACTTCCGCCAGATGCGAGTCGGCCTTGCCCTTCAATAACACTCAGCAGCTGTACAAAACGGAGCACTACGTGTCCGATTATCTCCACTATATCCTGTCGCCGCTTTTTTATTTCGTCGTGTCCATGACAGGGAGGTTTTTCGCTTCTCAGGGGCTGAAGCCCTGGTACCGCTCACTCACAAAGCCTCCCTGTGCGCCTTCGGGAGGCGGTATCAGCGGAGCGCGTGAGTTGGTATAATTTGAAATAAAGCCGTCCTGATGGCAATTCTAAGGAGGATACAATGAGATATGTTCTGGTCATGGTCATGATGCTCGTGCTCGGTGCGGTTGTGTATGCCCAGGAAGCCGGTCCAGCAGCAAAGGCGATATTCTACAACGACAGGGGAGATGAGATCGGGCGGGCGACCTTGACAGAGACCGCCCATGGCGTTCTCATTACCGCCGAACTCAGAAACCTGCCGCCCGGTCCCCACGGCTTTCACATCCATGCCGTAGGAAAGTGCGAACCGCCCTTTAAGACCGCCGGCGGCCACTTCAATCCTACCGGCAAAAAGCATGGGTATATGAATCCCGACGGCATGCATGCAGGCGATTTGCCGAACCTTTATGCCGGCTCGGATGGAAAGGCCAGGGCAGAAGTCCTTGCCGGGGAGGTAACGCTCCGCGAAGGGAAGGCCTCGCTCTTTGATGCCGACGGCTCAGCACTTGTGGTCCATGCGAAATCGGATGATTACAAGAGCGATCCTGCCGGTGATTCCGGCGACCGTATCGCGTGCGGTGTCATTACCAAATAATAAACTGTGAAAATCGAAAGGAGTGTCGGATGGAGATCCCCGAATATATTACCGTTGAAGAAGTGAGACGGGTTTGTAACGAGCTCAAGCTCAAGGATTGGGCAGGGATGCAGGAGCCCGGCGTCTCTCCGGAGGAGGCACGGATCATCCTGTCCATCGTCAATACCGACGGCATGAATATCGACCTGGAGGATTTCCGCAAAGGCCTCGAGGTCGAGCTCGAGCATGGCACAAGGTTCAAGGATGCCAATGTCACCAACAACCACCCTGTCCTGACAGGAAAGATCGTGCTTGCTCACCTGAAAGAGTCATTGGATTACTATAAACGCCTCGAAGTTGCTGAGCTCGAGGGAGACCTCTTCAAGGCTACCGTGGCAAAAGACGCGGAAAAGATTAAAAAATACTATAAACGACTTGCAGAGGCGCGCCGCATCCTCAGCCAGGCCGAGGCCGAACAGCTGAAATAGCCCCGGCCGCTGCAATCCACACCTTCCCCTTGTCTCTGAAGGTAAAGGTAAGTCGCTCTTTTTCCGATTAATTATACCTACAGCAGTGATTCTATCCGTTCGGGGGAAGCGCATGGAGACGGTATCAGTCAATAAAACTTCGGCGCTACGGGATGTTGTAGGGCCGTATTCGACTCCCTTATCAAGGACCTGAATGCACGGAAAGAGGAGATCGAACAGAAAAGAGCTTTTTTGACAGAGGTGGAGCAGGGAATTGAGCGATTCTGCCTTCTTTGGAGCAGGATAAGGGCAGCCGGCTGAATTCTATCATTCGGGTATCAGCGCAAGATCAAAGCGCGCTTCCTCTTGTATTCTGTTTTTTTCCATGAGTGCAAGTGTGACTTGTTCCTTGATAAATGGCGGCTTGATTTTTTAAACTGCGGACAGTCGTCTGCTGTAGTGGAGCAGAGAGGATACAAAAGGAGGTTGGAGAATGCGCATTGTATACCTTTGCATCATGGTGATGGTGCTCTCGGTATGGGGGTTATCGGAACGCGCCGCGGCACGGGTCGATGTTGGAGTAACAATCGGAGACGAGGGGATAAGGGGCTTTTATTTCTCCATGGGCGACTACTACAGAGTCCCGGAGCGGGAAGTGATCATCATCAAGGAGCGGCGTATCCCTGATGAAGAGATCCCGGTCGTGCTCTTTCTTTCGAAGAGGGCAGGGGTCCCCTATGCACGGGTCATCGAGATGCGCCGGAGCGGCATGCCGTGGATCGACATTACCATACGCCTCGGCCTTAGTCCTGAAATTTTTTATGTGCCGGTGACTGTTGTGTCTGGCCCTCCCTACGGAAAGGCCTACGGCCATTTCAAGAAAAAGCACAAGAAGGAGTGGCGCACCATCAGGCTCGCGGATGATGAAATCGTCAATTTCGTGAACCTCAAATTCATCTCGGACTACCACGGATATGCCCCGGAAAGGGTCATCGAGATGAGATCGAAGGGCAAAAGCTTCATCGCCATCAACGATGAAGTCAAAAAGGTGAAAGGCGGGAAGGAAAAGCACAAGGAGAAAGAGAGAGAAGATAAAGAGGAGTGGAAAAAAGAGAAACACAAGGACAAAGGCAAAGGGAAAGGCCACAAGAAATTCGAGGATTAACCCGCTCTCTTATTATGACTGTTCCGATAACAAGGGCCTGGCATAATAAACCAGGCCCTTGTTGTTTCCATTGAGCTCTACACCATATATCCATATCTACTCAGCGAGATCGGCCTCTATGTCGACGGTGATCTCCACATCCCTGCCGATCATGAGCCCGCCCTTTTCCATGGGCTCGTTCCACATGATGCCGAAGCCCTCCCGGTTCAGCGATGTTGCTGCGCTGAACCCCATGCTCGTTTCACCGAAGGGGCTCTTCACCGGCCCGAAAAAGCTCACCTCAAGGGTAACGGATCGCGTGACACCGTGAATGGTCAGGTCGCCGGTCACTTTGCCGCTGTTCGTACCGGTCTTTTCGATGCCCATACTTTTGAAGGTAATTTTCGGGTACTTTTCCACCTCGAAGAAATCGGCGCTCAATAAGTGCTCGTCACGCTTTTTAATCCCGCTCGTGAGGCTCGCGACGTCGATCTCCATCTCCACAGAGGAGCGCGTAATGTCCTCGGGGTCGAACTGGATCGTGCCGGTAATTTTATTAAATTGACCACGCACAAACGCGATCATCATATGCCGTATTGCAAAAGCCGCTACCGAATGATCAGGATCAATCATCCATTTGGACATAAACATTCCCTCCCTCTATTGGCTTGTACTCTGAAATGATCAAATGATTAGAAAAAGTATATCAGGAGGGAAAGCAGTCGTACAGTAGCGGCTCCTCATTGCTTTTCTAATTGCCAATAAAGCACTGCGGGTCTTCGGCGAGCAGATCTTCGCTTCCCTTCGCCTTTGAACAGGCATAGGCGATTGCCCTGCATCCCCTGCACTGCGCCCAGCGGGAGCAGGCGCCGCACTTCCCCTTATAGCGCGACCTGTCCCTCAGCGCCTCCAAAACTTCTGAAGTCGCCCATATCTCGCGCAGGGAGTCTTTTTTGATATTCCCGAGAGGAACTGGAAGCCTCCTGCACGGGATGAGTGTGCCATCGGGGAGGATCGTGATGCCGGATATGCCTGCTGCACATCCTCCCGAAGGAGTTGAACTGTGGCTGCCCTCCTGCTCTTGAGCCGTGAGTTGCGCTGCAACGGGATCGCCGGTGACGATCTCCAGGCCACCGGTATCCTGAGAGAAAATCCGCTTATAAAGTCCTCTCACCGTTTCGGTAGAGAGCATGGTGTCGAGCATGGCCTCTCCTCTTCCCGAAGGAACGAGTCGCGAAAAACCGAGGCGGTGGACCCCCAGGCGTAAGGAGAGGTCGATCAGTTCCATAAAATGCGCGGCATTCACCGACGAGAGCGTAGTGTTCAGGGTCACCTTCAGCCCTGCATCAAGCAGACGGGCAATTCCTTTCAGCGAGGCGGTAAAGCTTCCTCTTCCCCGGATCGACTCATGGATCGCCTCGGGACCCTCGATGCTCACCTGGACACCTTTTACGCCAAGATCAGAGAGCGCTTTCGCCTTCTGATCATCAATGAGAGTGCCGTTCGTAAGGACATAGAGCGCAAACCCCCGCGCGCCCATGGCTTTGAGAATATCGAAAAAGTCGCTGCGCAGGAAGGGCTCTCCGCCGGTGACATTAATGCTCGGTGAAAGATCGATGGCATAGGACTCTTTCCAGTCACCCAGCATCTCCTCTATTTCAGCGAGCGTCTCCACTATCTCGGGCAATGAAAGCTCTTGGTGCCTGATGCCGGTCTGATAGCAGTGGGTACACCCGAGATTGCATTGCTCCGTAAGATGCCACTGGACGAAAAAATCAAAAGCATTGGTTGTGGACATGGGATTTACCGGTCTCCGTATATTCTTTCCGTAAAAAAATACGGCAGATACGTACCATTACGATAACGTATCTGCCTTTTGCCTTTAATTTGTTGCCTGACCGGCAACATCAGCTCTTTCAACCCTTTCACTTGTGGCATACCTTACCGGGATGCTCCTTCGCCGCTTTCTTGAGACCGGCCCAGAAAGATGCCTCCTTTGCAAGGGCTTTGGTGCTCAACGCCTTTTTCATCCGCTCTCACCTCCCTTCTCCTGTAGTTACATTCCTATAAATAATCGGTTATTCATAGGTTTTGACTATATAATATCAGCTCCAAAAAGCGTGTCAAGTGGCAGGGCTCAAAGATCAATGCCCAAAATAGAAGGGCCGTTTTTTTGTGATATAATTGACTGAATAGCGGGTCTGTATATTTCTGAAGCGGAGAATGGCAGGGGAACTCGCGTTTTGATTGCAGCAGCTTCACTTCTTATGATCTGCTCTTTTTTTTCCTTCCCGCCGTGGTACAATAGCTCATCCACTCTGTAGGATTTTGCTCTGCGATGACTACAAACATTATACGAATCAGCAGCTGGCACGAGCTCCAGGAGCAGCTCTACGAAGATTCCTGGAACCCTGAACTGGGACGCTTCCGTTCTCGCTACGCCTTCAGAGGACTCTCGGATGCCCAATATCCGCTCCAGACGACTCTGATCAGGCTGGGGGGTAAGTTCGAAGATCTCGAGCGCCACCTTTTGAGGAACTTCAGGAAATATGCATTGCGGAATGTGGTGCAGCATGACTCGGTATGGCACTGGCTCTCTGTCGCGCAGCACTATGGCCTCCCCTCACGATTGCTCGACTGGACCTACTCCCCTCTTGTTGCTATGCATTTTGCGACCGCGAATATAGAGAAATTCGATATCGACGGTGTTATCTGGGCCGTCAATTATGTCCACGCCCACCGTCTGCTCCCCGAGCGGCTCAGGTTTCAGCTCGATCAGGAGGGAGCGAACGTCTTTACCGTCGATATGCTTGCCGAGGCGGTTAAGTCCTTGGAGGAGCTGTCCAATCTCTGCAGGAACGATTTTGTCCTCTTCATCGAGCCACCTTCGATGGATGACCGGATCGTGAACCAGTTCGCCCTCTTTTCGGTCATGTCCACCTCCAAGGATGTGCTTGATGACTGGATGAAGGACTACCCAGAACTGTGGCGCAAAATCATTATTCCTGCGGAGCTGAAGTGGGAGATCCGCGACAAGCTCGACCAGGCGAATATTACCGAACGGGTGCTTTTCCCCGGCCTCGACGGCCTCAGCCGCTGGCTCAAGCGCCAATATAGTCCCAAAACACAATAAGACGGTAATTAGCCGTCGGTGTTCAGCCCTCAGCATACAGAATAAGAAATGATATACCGTGCCTCTGAAGGCTGCTAGCTGACAACCGAATGCCGATGGCTGTTTTTGAGGTATACTTTATCCATGAACGGTCTCGTGATATGGATAACCGGACTACCAGGAAGCGGTAAGAGCACCATTGCTGAAGGCATCAAGCATCGCTTCCCCGATTTCGTCATCCTCCGCATGGATGAACTGAGAAGGATCGTTACCCCTGAACCTACGTATTCGGAAGCGGAGCGGGATGTGGTGTACCGTGCTATCGTTTATACCGCCAAGATCCTTTCGGAGCAGGGGCACCATGTCATCATCGATGCAACGGGAAATTTGAGGAAGTGGCGTGAACTCGCGCGGAGCACGATCCCCCGCTTCAAGGAAATCTATCTGAAGTGCGCTCTCGCCGTATGTACCGAGAGAGAGCGCTCCCGCAAGGATGCCCATGGTGCGCCGAAAGATATTTACCAGAAGGGGAAGGCCGGGTGGCCGGTACCGGGCGTACAGGTGCCGTATGAAGAGCCGCTCAGTCCTGAATTAACGGTGGAGACCGATAAAGTCTTGCCTGACGATGCACTCTCAAGCACGTATAAGTTCATCTCAAAGCAGCTTGTGTCTGAGTAGCCCTGCTCGCTCCATTTATCGGTCGAGCACTTCCCTTATTTTCCTGAGGAGGTCATGAGGCGAGACCGGCTTTGAGATAAAGTTGATGCCCGGCTCCAGGACTCCCTTCTTGTTGAGGATGTCTGCAGTGTAGCCGCTGATAAAGAGGGCCCGTATATCGGGCTTTACTTTTTTAATCTGTTCATAAAGCTCCTTGCCGTTCATCCCCGGCATCACGACATCGGAGAGGAGAAGGTGTACGGCTCCCTGATGCCTTTCAAATGCGGCGAGGGCGTCACCTCCGTCGGCCGTCTCGATGACCGTGTATCCGGTGCCTTCGAGTGTTGTTTTTATCACTTCCCGCGCGGCGTGGTCATCCTCTGCAAGAAGAACGGTTTCTGTCCCGCCCTTGGGGAGCGGCACGTCGGTCGTTTTTATCTCTTCAGCAGACGCTGCAGCGAGGGGGAGGTAGATCCTGAACGTCGAGCCCCTTCCCGGCTCGCTGTAGACAGTGATGATGCCATCGTGCTGTTTGACGATACCGTACACAATAGCAAGGCCGAGGCCGGTACCCTTGCCGACCTCCTTTGTTGTAAAGAAGGGCTCGAATATCTTCTCCTTCGTCTCCTCATCCATGCCTGACCCGGTATCAGCGACAGAAATGAGGGCGTATGCCCCCGGTTTGGCAAGCATGAGCGTTCGGGCATGCGCAGCATCGATCTCGACAGCGCCGATCTCAATGGACAGTATTCCACCATCAGGCATTGCATCCCTGGCGTTTGTGGCGAGATTGATCAGTACCTGGTCGAGCTGCCCGCAGTCGGCTTTTACCATCAGATCCCTGTCCGCGATTGTCACTTTAAGCTCTATATCTTCCCCGATGACCCTCAGCAGAAGCTTCTCGATCTGTTTAACCGTGCTATTGAGATTCACCGGCTTGAGGTCAATAATCTGCTTCCTGCTGAAGGCGAGGAGACTTTGTGTCAGGTGGGCGGCCTTTTCGGATGACGCCAGGATCTGTTCAATGTAGTGATGCAACAGAGGGTCGCCTTTGGCCTGTGTGAGCGCCAGATTCCCGTAACCGATTATTGCGGTGAGGATGTTGTTGAAATCGTGCGCAACGCCTCCCGCAAGGGTGCCGATCGTCTCCATTTTTTGTATATGCCGGAGCTGGCTTTCGAGCTTCTTCTTTTCAGTTATATCGATGCTGATCTCGATCACGGAAGTGATCTGTCCGGAGCTGTCCCTCATCGGGTAGGATTTCGTCTCGACGAGCAGCGGGTTCCCGTCCCTATCGTAATGGGTATGAACGGCACCAAGTGAATCTCCCGTACTGAGGGTATGGTGCACCGTACATACTTCTCCGGTGGTGAAGCAGGGCCTGTCACAATGGTGCGATATCTCATAGCAATGCCTTCCTATTACCTGTTCGAGGGACATTTTGGTCTGGTCACAATATGCCCTATTCGCCATGAGGATGACATAGTCGCGGCTAATGACGACAAATGCCTCGCCGATGCTCTGGAGTATGTTCCTGATAAAGGCCTCCATACTCTCCCGTTCGGTGATATCCCTTACCACAGCCTGAATTACCTTTTCATCACCGTATTCGATCATCTGGGCGCTCACCTCGACGACCATATCGGAACCGTCCTTCCGGCGATGGAGGGTCTCGTATACGAAATTGCCGTCTTCACGGAGCTTCTGCATGATATGCTCCACCGTAACGGGTTCGTTCGGAGAGCGGATGGCGGTGATACTGCGCCCGATAAGCTCGTTCCGTGAGTATCCCAGCCGTTTTGCTGCGTTCTCATTGCAATCGATGAATTGCTTCATTTCATGATCTACGATGAAAATCGAGTCATGCGCGCCCTCGAACAGCCTGCGGTACTTTTCTTCGCTGTCGCGTAGGCCCTTCATGATGCCTTTAATCCGTTCGGCCATGACCCCGAAGGAGTTTCCCAATGCGGCCACCTCATCGGAGCCCGGCACATCGATCTCAACATCAAGGTCCCCGTCAGCCAGACGACGGGAGGCCTCCGTAAGCCTGCCGAGACGCCGCGTCAACATGAAGCCGATGAGCGTTCCCACGAGGGCGATGATCGACATGCTGGCGGCAGCGATGAGAATGCCGCGTTTTTGCGATTCGCGATAGGCCTGCATGAGGGATTCCCTGGAGAATTCGACAGCGAGGAGCCCTTGGTACCCTGCTGCATTTGAGAGCTTGTGGGTACGCCAGAACCTGCCATTGGTATCGTCGAAAGGAGGGAGCGGCCTTCCGATGAGGGAAGGATCAGTGCTCGCAACAACCCTGTCTTTCCGGTTTGCTATAATGATCTTGATCACGTCGGGGTCGCGCTGCACATGGTCGATATACGGTTGCAGACTGCCATACTCCTCGGTGATGAGCGCAAAACGGCTGAGGTCTCCCAGGATATTGAGAACGATGTCCTCTTGCGCTTTGATGAACTGACGGGTTGCCTTCATGTGCTCCCGCTGTGTCTGCCACAGGACGAGCACAATCATGATTACCTCAAGCACGAGGATGGTGAGGACAATGCGGTACTTCAGCGATACTCTGATCACGGCGCTCCTTCGATAAGCCTCATATATTTATGTACACCCCTGTACTCGGCGTCATAAGCGGGAACGAACGGACGCTCGGTTCCCTGCACCAGCGGAGCCCTGAGTTCGGGGGGGACGCCTGATAGCGTTGTTTCCAGCAGGATTTTCCGAATGATATTCCTCTCCCTTTTCGGTACTCTTTTGTGCACCACAAAGAGCGCCGGAGGGATGGCCGGCGTTCTGTCGAGAACTCTATAGTTCTGCTGTAATTTACTGTCGAATGCCTGCAACGATGCGGGGCTGGTAACGCACGCACTGACTTCGCCTATTGCGAGGTGCTGAAGGCAAGAATGGTGCTCTTTTGCATACTTTATAGTGATATCTTTTCCGGGCTCGAGACCTGCTTTTATAAGTGCTGTTGTACCGAGATGCGTCATGGCGCCCTCCCTCGGCGGCATACCAATAACCTTGCCTCTCAAGTCATCGAGTGCAGTGAACGGGCTGCCCTTTCTTACCACAAATACGGCAAAGAGCGGCTCCCGCCTTCTGGCAACAGGAACATAACCTGCTCCTTTGGCAATACGAATGTAATCAAACGGCTGTATATACGCGATATCAAACTCCTTATTTCTTAAACGGTCCATAAACTTTTCAAAGTTCTCGGCACTGCTGAAATGCATATCGCGCCCCAATGCCCTGCCCAGCTCGGCGGCGAGCGGGGCAAAGGTTCTCTCAAGGCGCATCAGGGGGATATAGGGGAAGATCCCGAAAGTATACCAGTGCCGGTCGGTCTCTTTCGCTGCCTGCCCTGCCCGGACACTGCCTGTAGGTAAGACCGTAATGCAGAAGAGGAACAGAAAAAGCAGCCGTATCAGGCCTCTCTTTATACGTGAGGCACCCAGAGGCATTCCTAACCTCCCTTTCTTCTCAAGGCCGGAGTCACTGTAATCAATAGCATATTTAAGGAAAGAACTATACATACATTTTCGTGATAAACCCAGGGACCTTGAAAACACTTTTACGCTCTCCTCGCAGGGGCGTCCCCTCATCGGATCGTCGATCCTGCGATACCTCTTTGCGGAGAAGCCCAACAAGACGTCGAAGCTACTGGTTCCGGGAGAAAGATCGGGTCCTACCTCCTGAATTCCATAAATTGGTATAATTGAACATTTCTCATTTCATCCAGGGAGGTCTTAATGAACAAATTCTTTCTCGATAAAGAGAATGCCGTGCTGCTCATTGTCGATATTCAGGACAGACTTGCTGCAGCGATGAACGAAAAGATTAAAAAGGGCGTCATCAAGAACTGTCTGCACCTCATCGAGCTCGCCAAGATGACGAATATCCCGATCGCCGTCACCGAGCAGTATTCGAAAGGCCTCGGGCAGACAGTACCCGAGATCAGGGAGACCCTTGCCGTCTATCAACCAATCGAGAAGCTGACCTTCAGCTGCTGCGGGG
This sequence comes from Nitrospirota bacterium, assembly GCA_040754455.1. Lineage (GTDB taxonomy): Bacteria > Nitrospirota > Thermodesulfovibrionia > Thermodesulfovibrionales > Dissulfurispiraceae > JBFMCP01. The sequence goes on along the minus strand of JBFMCP010000018.1, from coordinate 45,084 downwards.
AACTGAATTTTCTCAACAAAGTGAAAGAGTTCAACAAAAAGACGGTGATTCTTACCGGCATGGAGACGCACATCTGCGTGCTCCAGACCTGCATAGATCTTTTGAATGCAGGGATTTCGGTCCACCTCGTACGGGACGGCGTCTGTTCGAGGACCAAGGAAAACTGGCTGACCGGCATCGAATTCATGCGCGATGCGGGAGCGGTGATCACCTGCACTGAAACGGTATTATTTCAATTATTGAAAGTGGCAGGGACCGAGGAGTTCAAGGCGATTTCAAAACGGATAAGATAAAAGGCTGAGTGCTGGTGGAAGCAAGGGATTACGTGAACCTTTGCTTTCCTCAGCACTTTCTTGCTTGGCTGTTCTGTTAACCTCATCTAACGCCGACCTTCAGCATCCGCTCCCGCATCGCCTTGATCTTGTCCCTGATCTCCGCTGCCTTCTCGAAGTCGAGCTTTTTCGCCGCCTCTTTCATTTCCGTTTCAAGCTTCTTGAGCGCTTCTTCGCTCATCTCGTATTCAATCTTGTCCTCGGCAACAGCGGGAGCAGCGAAGTAGTCCGCCTCATAGATCGAGCTCAGGATGTCCTTGATCTGGCTCTTGACGCTCTGGGGTGTGATCTTCATGCGCTTATTGTAGTCACCCTGGATCTTTCGTCTCCGCTCGGTCTCATCGATCGCCTTCTGCATGGAGCGCGTTATAGTATCGGCGTAGAGGATTACCTCCCCGTTCAGATTACGCGCAGCGCGGCCTGCGGTCTGGATGAGCGAGCGTTCGGAACGGAGAAATCCCTCCTTGTCCGCATCGAAGATCGCCACGAGCGAGACCTCGGGGAGGTCAAGGCCCTCCCTGAGCAGGTTGACGCCGATGAGCACATCAAAGACGCCGAGCCTTAAATCACGCAATATCTCGATGCGCTCGAGGGTGTCGATATCGGAATGCAGATACCGCGCCTTGATGCCGAGCTGCGTATAGAAATCGGTAAGATCCTCTGCCATCTTCTTGGTGAGCGTGGTTACCAAGATGCGCTCGCCCCGTTCGGCCCTCTTGCGTATCTCTCCGAGGAGGTCGTCCACCTGTCCGCTGATGGGCCGCACTGTCATTTTCGGGTCCATCAGGCCTGTCGGCCGGATGACCTGCTCGACAATCCTGCCCTGTGATTTTTCGATCTCATAGGCCGCGGGGGTCGCCGATACATAAATCACCTGGTGCATGCGTTGTTCGAACTCCTCGAACCGCAAGGGCCGGTTATCGAGCGCCGAAGGCAGCCTGAAGCCGTAGTCGACAAGCGTCTGCTTTCTCGACCGGTCGCCCTCATACATGCCGCCGATCTGCGGCACGGTTGCGTGCGATTCGTCGATGACCATCAGAAAATCGCCCTTGGACGGCCCGCTCCGGATATAATCGAGCAGGGTATACGGCGGATCTCCTGCGTTTCTCCCGCTCAGGTGGCGCGAATAGTTTTCTATGCCGTGGCAATAGCCAAACTCCTTGAGCATCTCCAGGTCAAAGCGCGTCCGCTGCTCGATCCGGTGGGCATAGGCAATCTCCCCTCTGTTCTTGAAGTAGCGGACCTGGTCCTCCAGCTCCTTTTCTATTGTTTTAAAGGATTTTTTCAGCTTTGCCTCGGGGGTGATCCAGTGGCTGTTGGGGTAGAGGGAGAGCTTGTAGAGCCGCTTCAGCCGCTCGCCGGTGAGCGGGTCGAACTCATGGATCGAATCGATATCATCGCCGAAGAATTCGATGCGCACCGCCCTGTCCATGGAAAAGGCGGGAAAGACCTCTACGCTATCGCCCCGCACCCTGAAATTGCCGCGTTTGAACTCAGCATCCGCACGCGCATAAAGAATATCAACGAGGTTCCTCAGAAAATCGTCCCTCTTGATCCTCAGGCCCTCTTCGATAGTGAGATGCATGCCGAGGTAATCCTCGGGCGAGCCGATGCCGTAGATGCAGGAGACCGAGGCGACCACAATAACGTCTTTCCGCTCGAGGATCGACATGGTGGCGGAATGGCGCAGCCGGTCGATATCCTCGTTCACCATGGAGTCTTTCTCTATGTAGGTATCGCTTGAGGGAATGTATGCCTCGGGCTGATAGTAATCATAGTAGCTGACGAAGAATTCCACGGCATTGTCGGGGAAAAGCTCCTTGAATTCACCGTAGAGCTGCGCGGCAAGGGCCTTGTTGTGGGCGATAATGAGGGTCGGCTTGTTTACGTTGGCGATAACATTGGCGATTGAAAAGGTCTTGCCTGATCCGGTGACCCCCAGAAGCACCTGATTGTTAATTCCTTTTTGGATTCCCTCGGTAAGCTCTCTGATCGCCTTCGGCTGGTCGCCTTTTGGAACAAAGTCAGTCTGCAGTTTAAACTCGCTCATGCTTTTATGGTAAAATAAAACATTCGATTCTCTGGTACGCGGCTCCCGATACGACGCATACTCGACAGCCATAGTTGTTATTATAAATGAGCGCGCATACTTTTCTCTAATCCGGGTGCCGACGCACAACAGTACTACCTCTGGTGAGGCCCCCGCACAACAGGTGATCGTGGGATATCACCTTACAACGTGAAGCAAGAGAGCCGATTTATTGTATGAGCATTAAAGCCTGTCGGCAGCACCGGTTGCCCATTCATGATATCCATGAAGAGTGCGGCATATTCGGCGTCTACAACCACCCCGAAGCAGCCAACCTTACCTATCTGGGCCTCTATGCCCTGCAGCACCGCGGGCAGGAAGGCGCAGGCATCTGTTCCTCTGACGGAAAAAACCTTTATACCGAAAAGGCCCTCGGCCTTGTTGCCGATATCTTCAGCGAAAAGCGGCTGAAACGCCTGCCCGGTCACAGCGCCATAGGCCACAACCGGTATTCGACGGCGGGCGGCGGCGGCCTGAAGAATGTGCAACCGCTCGTCGCAAATTATGCCCTCGGCACTATTGCAGTCGCCCATAACGGCAATCTCGTCAATGTCGAGATGCTCAAGCAGCGGCTCGAAGCCGAAGGCGCCATCTTCCAGTCCACCTCGGACAGCGAGACCATCCTCCATCTCATCGCACGTTCGAAACACGACGACCCCTATGAGCGGATTATCGAAGCATTGCGGAAAGTGAGCGGCGCCTATAGCCTCCTCTTTTTGAGGGAGAATGAGCTGATCGCCGTGCGGGATCCCTACGGAGTGCGCCCCTTTTCGATCGGAAAAGTGGACGGCGCTTACGTCGTCGCCTCGGAAACCTGCGCCTTTGACCTGATCGGCGCCGAATATGTGCGGGATGTCGAACCCGGCGAGATGGTCACCATCAACCAGGACGGCCTGCGCTCCATAAAGGCGCTGCACAGCCCGAGAAAGGCCTTCTGCATCTTCGAGTTCATCTATTTCGCCCGGCCTGACAGCTACATCTACAACCACGTCTGCGTCAATACGATGAGGAAGATGATGGGCTGGCAGCTCGCCAAAGAATCGATGGTCGATGCCGATATCGTCATCCCCGTCCCCGATTCCGGTGTGCCGGCAGCGATCGGATTTGCCGAGGAATCGAATATCCCCTTTGACTTCGGCCTCATCAGGAACCATTACATAGGCAGGACCTTCATCGAGCCCAAGCAGAGCATCCGCCACTTCGGCGTCAAGATAAAGCTCAACCCTGTAAGGGATCTTCTCCAGGGGAAGAGAGTCGTCGTCGTTGACGACTCCATTGTCAGGGGCACCACCAGTAAGAAGATCGTCAAGATGATCAGGGAGGTCGGCGGGGCAAAAGAAGTGCACATGAGGATCTGCTCACCGCCCACTGTAGGACCCTGTTTCTACGGCATCGATACGCCGACCAGGCAGGAACTGATCGCCTCGAGCCATCTGGTCAAGGAGATAAAGAAGTATATCACTGCTGACAGTCTCGCCTATATAAGCCTCGAGGGGCTCAAAAGCATCGTCCCCCATCCAGAAAATTACTGTTCGGCGTGCTTCGACAACAACTATCCGATAAAATTCCCCAAAGAGAATATGGAGCAGATGGAGCTCGCGCTCTCGTAACACGGAAACTCGAAATTCAAAGAGCCTCTAACGAAATGAAAGAGCCCGGAGTCGGGCAGGGTAGAGTATGAGAGCGGTTTAGACAGCCTACGCGTAACCAGGGATGGTGAAGCAGGCTGTCTCCCTCGGAGGAATGCGTGGATGTATTCCTCCGAGAATGAGCGATCATACTCTGCCTTCTCTGACTCCCTCTTCCACATTCCGCTAGACGCTCTCAATCCGAAATCCGAAAAAACTTGGAATTTGTGTTTTGAATTTGTTTAGAATTTAGATAGTAGTGTTTAGAGTTTAATTTTCTTCGGGAGAGACCATGATCACACAGACGATTCGCTCCATCTACAAAACCAATCTCGGCATAAAAAACGGTGAGCGGGTGCTGGTCTTTACCGACAGGATCTCTCCCTCGGAAGCGGTCCAGGGCCCCGATCTCTGCAGGCGGGAGCGGCTGAGAGATGTTGCGCTCCTTGTCGCCGAGGTCGGGAAGGGATTTACCAAAAAAGTCCTCTATCATGAATTCCCTGCTGTCGGCAGTCACGGCGCCGAGCCGCCCCAAGCACTATGGGCTGCAGCGTTCGGCGAAAAAACCGTCGGCGAATTGAGGAAGGCACGACTCCTCACGCCCCTTCTCAGAAAAGAGCTCTCCGATGCCGGGATCAAAAAGGCTGAAGCGATCATACATCGGTACCGGCGATCTGCGGTCCATGCTGTCATCGCCCTTTCCAACTACTCTACCAGCCATACAAAATTCAGGGATTTCCTGACACGCCTCTGCGGTTGCCGCTATGCGAGCATGCCGCTCTTCGAGGTCGGCATGCTCGAAGGAGCGATGGCGGTTGATTGGAAGGCGCTTGCAAAGAGGACTACCGCGACGGCGCGCCTCGTGAACAAGGCTGAAGAAATTGAAATCACCTCGCCGAACGGCACCCATATCACCCTCTCAAAAAAAGGAAGGCAGGCGCTCGCTGATACAGGAATGCTCACCAAACCGGGCGCTTTCGGCAATCTCCCTGCAGGAGAGGCGTTTCTCGCGCCGCTCGAGGGAACTGCTGAAGGGAAGCTCGTGCTTGAATGGGCGCCTACTCGTGAATTGCAATCACCCATCACTCTTATGGTGAAAGGCGGCAGGGTGGTCGATATCATCGGCGATGAGCCCTACACTGAGTATCTGAGAGAAAAACTGAACGAGCGTGGGGAGAACAGGAATATCGCCGAGCTCGGCATCGGGACCAACGAGAGGGCGCGACGGCCCGACAATATCCTCGAATCCGAGAAGATACTCGGCACTATCCACATCGCCCTCGGCGACAACAGCACCTTCGGCGGCATCGTAAAAACTCCTTTCCACCAGGACTTCGTTTTCTTCAAGCCGACGGTGACGCTGAAGACTAAAGACAATAAACGCATTCAGCTGCTCAAAGAGGGAACGCTGATGTTATAAGGAGGCTTTTGTAGTATGGAAGCGATCGTTGTCTACATTACCGCACCGAATGAAGAAGAGGCTGCCAAGATTGCCAGAACTCTTGTGAGTGAAAAACTTGCAGGGTGCGTCAATATCGTCAAAGGCATCCGCTCCATCTATAGCTGGCAGGGTGACATCGAGGACGATAATGAGGTGCTCATGATCTGCAAGACGCAAAAGCACTTGTTCGAATCGCTCGAGCAGCGCGTCAAAGAGCTGCACAGCTATACTGTTCCCGAAGTAATCGCCATACCTATCGTTACAGGCTCCGAGGATTACCTCAGCTGGCTTGGAGAGGTCACGGGATAATGAAAGATGAAGGATATGTAGAACTAATCTGCAAGGGGTTCTGCCGCTTTTACAAAGAGGGGAAAGAGGAGCTCCACTGCGGCACGTATGTATTTCTCAGGAACAATCTCACTGCAGCCGAATTGCATTCCCTACTGAAACTCTTCAAGCCCCCTGCCCCTGAATTTTCAAAAGATAGCGCGATAAAAGAGATGGTCTGTGACAAGTGTGACTTCCTTGTTGACGGTTGCGATTTCAGAGACAATGAATCGGGTCCGCCCTGTGGCGGGTACGCAATACTCGAGAAGCTGCTCTCATGAAAGCGGCTGACTATTTTGCTGTGCCGGACCCGCTGCCGGTGCCTTTCCGGTGCTCGGGGAGAGAGGACCAGTAGCATTCTTTGCCGAAATCATCGATGCCCGAATAGTCCATGCAGACCTTCGGCCTGTTCTCATAGATATCGCACCCCTCCTCTTTCAGGTGCGGACAAGGAACTTTTATCGTCAGCACGAGGAGCTCATCCGAACGGGTGACGGTGAAGCCCCGCTTCTCATAGAAATCGATGATCGGGCCTTCGCCGCAGGTATAAAAGCCCGCATGGGTGTAGATGCCGACCTCCCTGCAGCAGCGGCGGCAGGCAAGGCATAACCGCTGCTCTTCGGGCAATGCGTTGTCTTCCATTCATCAATGGTAATTATTCTGCTGCGCAAAAAGCAAATGAGCGCAGGAGGCCGCTTTGAATGCAATGCAGGAGGGAAGGTATAATAGCGGACTGACATGGTGAGGAGAGCATCAATATGAAGGATTTGAATAAGGAGCAGATCGTTCAGGAGTTCAGAAGGCGCCTCAACCGCCAGCTCTTTGCCATATCGCTCACTTTCCTGCTCCTGATCTTCTTCGTGCTTGTCTATAGGCGGACTGATCTCTTCGGGGAGTTCTCCAGCCGGGACATTTCAGCGGCGCAGGTCATCACGATCATCGCCTTCATCGGGTTCAGCGCATGGAACTGGCGGTGCCCTTCCTGCAGAAAATACCTGGGGAAAGATATCAACAGGGAGGCGTGCCGCAACTGCGGAGCGCGGCTGCGGTAGCGGCGCTACAAGCAGGCCGCCCGAAAAAAGAAGGGAGGGGAAAGGAACCCCTTTGTACTCCCCGAAGGCGCAACCATCATCGATCTTGCCGAGATCATCTATAAGGAGTGGATTTTGCCGCGCACCTCAGGTATGCAAGCATCTGGTGCTTTCCGCTGCGTCGTCCGCGACCTTCGGCACCGGAGACGTCACTTTTTGTAACAAGGGCGGAACTCGATTATGAAATGGCAAGAGTATTTGAAAAAAAAGAACACCCTGTTTTTTTATATAAGTTCCCATTTATACACACTTCTTTTTATTCTTGCTGTCCTGGCAACACCCCGGGGCTTTCTCCTGGTAGTCAAGAAAAAGAGGGGATACGTCGATAAAGAAGGTGCGCAGCCGTTGGAGACGCTGGAAGACTCGAAAGATCAGCAGGCATCCCAAAGAACAATCATCGGATTTTTATCAATGCGTGGGATCGCTTTCGCAAAACGGCTGGTAATGATCACTGCTTTCTGTGAGGCAGAATGAAGAGTAAGGGAAAAAAGGTTGACCAAAAGAGGTAAACAACGTACGCAAGATCGATCGCTGCAAGGGGGGAAAGCAGTAGGGCTGGTCTCAGCGGGGAGGGCTTGAGATGCAGTTGACCATTGCAAAGAAGCTTTACGCTGTATCAGGGATATTTCTGCTTATTATTTTAACGCTCTCGTTGCTCGGCATTTACGCCTTGCAGAAGACGACGCTTTCTTACGACGACGTTCTCAACGGGCCGGTCGTGAGCAAGCAATATGCACAGAGCGCAAAAGAACATTTTTCGAATACCGTGGGCTATTTCACCGCCTACTCTTTTTCGACGACCAAAAACGAGGAGATTATCGAGAACTTCGACAGCGAAGTCGAAGGCACAATCGATAACCTCGGCGAGATAAAGAAGTCTGCCACCCCTGAAGAGAAGAAGAAAATAGAGGATGCCGAGGCACTGATAAAAGAATTTGAGGGCCTCTTCAAAAAGCTGGTAGCGGCAAAAGAGCAGAAGAGCACCCTCTCGGCCGCAGAGCTCCAGAGCAAGGATGATTATGAATATAAGGTCAAGAGCATCCTCCTGAGTATAGCGACACTCCAGGACAAGAAGATCAAACACGCAACCGCCAGTACCCTCTCGCTCAAGAAAAAGGTTATCGTTGTCCTCATCATCGGAGCGATTGCCGGCCTGGTCATCGGCATTCTGCTCACGTTCTTGATCATCAAAGGAGTGGTACCCCCGATCAAGAACATTGCAGCAGTTGCAGAAAAGATCGCCGGGGGCGACCTGAGAGTCGCTATCGAACATAACGGCAATGACGAGATAGGGGTCCTCGCCCGCAGCATGAATACGATGGTCGAATCCTTCAACCAGATGATCGGCAAGGCCCTTGCCGCAACCAATGATGTTGTTGCAACTATAGACGTGGTAAGCAAGACTGCTGAAAAAACCATGGATGGCGCAAAGAAGCAGTCGGGCCAGGCTGCCCAGATTGCGACCGCTGCCGAGGAGATGACCCAGACGATTACCGACATTGCAAAGAACGCTTCGATCGCCTCGGAGACATCGTCTGAAGCAATGACGACTGCGACAAGAGGCAAGGAGATCGCCGACGGCGCTGTCGAGACCGTCGGCAGAGTCTATACCTCGACTGTAGAGCTTGCCACGATGGTCGAGAAACTCAACAACAGGACCGCAGAGATCGGCGATATCGTTACCGTGATCAAGGATATCGCCGACCAGACGAACCTGCTCGCCCTCAACGCCGCAATAGAGGCGGCCCGTGCCGGTGAGCAGGGAAGGGGCTTTGCCGTCGTCGCCGATGAGGTGCGAAAACTCGCCGAGAGGACCGTCAAGGCGACCGAAGAGATCACCCAGAAGATCACCGCCGTGCAGTCGGAGTCCGAGCAGACGACGAAGTCCATGGCAGAAGCCTCCGGCGGTGTTACGAAGGCGACGGAGTTCATCAGGGAGGTGGGCGGCTCATTGAACCAGATCGTCGAGTCGGTGCAGAAGGTCCGTGATCAGGTGACCCAGATCGCAGCAGCGGTTGAAGAGCAATCTGCCGCTTCGGAAGAAGTGTCGGGCAATATCGAGCAGACATCCATGATTGCGAAAGAGCTGGAAGGCCTCGCGGAAGAGATGACGCACAAGGTGAACGGCCTGACCAAGGTCGCGGATGACCTGAGAGGTTCCACCGCAGGCTTCAAGATAAAAGGAAGTGAGCTGATGATCTTGGATACGGCGAAAATGGATCACCGGATATTCGTCGACAGGATAGGGGCGTGTCTGAAAGGAGATACGATGCTTGACCCCGATCAACTTCCTGATCACCACTCCTGCAGATTCGGCAAGTGGTACTGGGGAGAAGGGAAAGAAATATGCGGAGAGCTGAAGAGCTTTAAAGAAGTGGATGTACCTCATGAGAGGATACATACTCTGGCAAAAGAGGCCGTCACCGCGTATCGCGCAGGCAACAGGGAGAAGGCGGAGCAGTGTTATCACGAAATGGATAGTGTCTCAAACACCATAGTTGCGCTTCTTGACGGCATCAAGCACGAGTGCAACCACCGCAACTGATCGAGGCGGACTTCCGGACTTTATTTGTGATTGTTGCTGGCGTATAATCGTAGTATGATCATCCGATGATTGTCGGAATGCAAGAAGAGCGAAGGACTTCCTTCTCTCTCGTTATACCATAGGAGGATACCATGAAAGCAGTAAGAGCAACAGCGGTATTGGTGGTAACTCTTTTCTGCATCGCCCTGTTCGCAGGTGTCGCACTGGCAGAAAAGATGGAAGGCAAAGGAAAGATCAAGGATTACGATCTCAACAAGAAGACGGTGGTCGTCACCATCGACGGCAAGGACATGACCTTTGTGGTCGAGCACGAGGGTGCGCTTAAAAAGCTCGGCGACAGGCTCGAGAAGGGCGACGAGGTGAAGGTTAAGTACACCAATGAGGGCGGCAAGAACGTCATCAAGAGCTTCAATGATCTGAAAGGCACGAAGCCCGGCTGCTAACCAAACAACGCTCCTCTGTCATCCTGTGCTTTCCGCAGGATGACAGAGGGAGAGCACTTTCAAGATTTCCCCTATCCACCCGGGCCCCACTTAAACACACTCAGGATATTCGAAAAGTCATCGGTCCAGACCGGTCCCTCTGCGGAACCGTTCAGATGCGTCCAGCGCGTATCCTGCGCCAGACGTCCGAAGTCAGCATCCTTTCGCGCGAGGATGACCCAGGTGGAACGGTACTTCTCTTTTCGCGTGTCTTCCTCCTCATCGTTCTGTATGCGGCTTGCCAGCCCTGCATCAGCGGCCAGCCGTTTTACCACCGGTTCCAGGTCAAGATATTTGTTTGAAATATGGACGGCCAGCACACCGCGCTCCTCGAGCTTCGAGAAATAGAGCCTGAACGCCTCCCTGGTGAGAAGATGCACCGGGATTGCATCGGAGCTGAAGGCGTCAACGAACATCAATCCATAGTGATGCTCGGGTGCGCTTTCGAGCTTCAAGCGCGCATCGCCCATGACAATCCGCCATTCGGCCCTGCAGTGCTTCAGGTAGGTGAAGAGCGCCGGGTTCGTCGCCACCCGCTTCACGACAGGGTCGATCTCATAGAACGTAAACTGCTGGCCCCGGCTGCCGTAGCTCGCGAGGGTCCCGGCGCCGAGGCCGATCAGGGCGATATGCGATTTTTTCCGGGGGCCGCTGAATTCCTTGAAGAGCTGCCCGACAGGACCCTTGCGATGATAATAGGTCAGGGGCTCACGGCAGCGCGCCGGATCAAGGCACTGCTTACCGTGCTGTATCCTGCCATGCACGAGATAGCGGTACTTCCCATCAGTAGCATCGCTCACGGTTATGACGCCGAAAAAGCTCCGCTCCCGATGAACAATGTTCCTTTCCCATTCGACGCTCCCCAGGAGGACCATAACGAGGGTGCATACGCCGAGTCCGAACCGCAGGGAGCGGTTCATGAGAGCGATGCACCAGCATAATACGGCAGGAACGATATACAGAGCCGCTGCCGCAATATCTTCTGCATCCGCTCCGGTGAGCGCGGCGAGCCGGGTCATTTGTTCCGCAGTAATAGGTTTCTTTGAAAGCAGCCAGTACGACACGATGCCGAGGAGCAGGGGGAGACCCAGATCGAGGCATCTCTGCAGCCATCTCCGTGATGCGAGCGCATGCCGCATTCTCATTGCAGGGAGGAACAGCGCAGCAACAGCCAGGACAAGCGGGTACTCGATCACTGCATTGAAGATGACCGGTGCAAGCACTGCATTGAAAACGCCGCCCAGCATGCCTCCCAGGGACATCCATAAATAGAATCCGGTGAGATGCCGTGCCGCTGGCCTGCTCCGCGCGAGCTCTCCATGGCAGACCATCGCGATCACGAAGAACGCGGCGAGATTAAGCAGAGAGAGTACGACGATGGGAGGCTTCACCGAAGAGAAATTAACGGCGAGCAGCATAACGACGGCTATCGGGGCGAGCAGCACCATGATCCGGTGGATGATCCCGGGTATTCTGGCGAAAACGAGAATGAACGAGAGGAGGTAGAGCGATAACGGGATCACCCAGAGGAGCGGAATGGCGGCAATATCGGTGCTGATAAAGGTGGTGACGCCCAGCATGAGGCTCGAAGGGATAAAGGCCAGGACGATCCAGCGCAGACGTGTGCGTACCGACGGCGACGCCGCGGTGTCAGGAGCAGAGGATACGATGCTTTGCTGGCCGAGAGCGCTCTTTTCTTTTGCTTTTGCAGCGCGCCGCATAATGAAAGCGCAGCCCAGGGTGAGCGCCGCCAGCATCCCGTATGCCGCTGTCCAGAAGGTGCTCTGCGCTCTGAGCGAAAGGTATGGTTCGATGATCGCAGGATAACTGATCAGGGCGAGCATGCTGCCCAAGTTGCTTGCGCTATAGAGAAAATAAGGATCGCCTGCAGAGGGATGATCGGTGGAAGAAAACCATCGCTGCAACAGCGGCGCGCTCGCAGAGAGGATGAAAAAGGGCAGACCCACCGATGTAAGCAGGAGGATGAGCACAGTCCCTATTGGATGGGCTTCCCCTGAAGTAAGCCACTGGCGAGAAATGGTAATCGGCAGCACCATGAAGGCAAGGACGAGCAGTGTGCCGTGAACGACGATCTGCTGCCCTGCTCCCAACCGGTTGCTGGTGATATGTGCATAAAGATACCCTCCAAGAAGGGCGATCTGGAAAAACATCATGCAGGTATTCCATACCGCAGGCGTCCCGCCGAGGAGCGGCAGGATCATCTTCGCCACCATCGGCTCGACGCAGAACAACAGCCCTGCGCTCAAGAAGAGGGTGAGCGTGAATACCGCGGGTATCCCGATACGCCTGAGTCGTTCTGTCATAGTGATGTCCACGAACGTGATACGATTTCTTTTCGCAGCAATTCAGCAAAGGAACATTATGATGTAGCTTCAGGGCGGGAAATTACCACCACCAGTACGGGTAGGGGGCGCGATGTCTCCAGAAGGGATCATCATACCAGAAGGGGGAGTAGGGGCCGTAAGGGTAGCCCAAGGGATAATATCCATAGGGGTAATACGGATAGTACGGCCGTTCCTCTTCCCAGAGATGTATCTGTTTTATGGTAAAGAAAGGATAGACGTAGTCGACTTCGTCGATCTTGCCGGTGCGCGTCCCCTCGAACACACCTGCAACCGTGATCTTTCTCTCTTTCTTATAGATTTCAGGTTCGAGGATGCCGGCGGATTTAGGGAAGAGCGCAAGGAATCTCCCTTCGGCATACTTGTAACTTTTCAGGTCGCCACGGGAGTCGACAGGAACATAGACCGCTTCGACGAGCGACCCTTCCGGAACGAGCTTTGTCTTCACGATAATCCCCCCCAGGATATACAGCCTCCCCTTATAGGTCGCGGGATTCTCCTGCATCGATTTGAGCGGAGGGTTGATGCTGCCCTGCTCCATGAGGTCTTTTCTCAGGACCGGGGCGCAAGAGAAAAGGGAAAAAATGAGGAGTACCAACAGAACTCGTTTCATACTTACTTTTTACTCTATCTATTGGGGGTTGTCAAGATTGGGGCTGTATTTGAGCTGCAACGCTTTTGAAGAGAAAATGATTTGTGATGTATTTTGTCTATCGCATATAAAATAAATTGAATGGTGACGAGTACTCCTCCTATTCTTTTTCTCTACTCCTAGTGCACTGAAAATGGGCGTAAGCTTCCCCGTTAGGGAGACAGTTGCAAAGTAGAGGTTCCGACATTTTGCTCCATGTATTCTGCAGGTGTCAAATCGCCCAGAGCATCATGGGGTCGCAGCTCATTGTAGTCGATCATCCACCAGTACGTCGCTTCCCGCACTTCCGTTAAGCTCGTAAACAAGTACAGATCGAGCACCTCTTCGCGGTACGTCCAGTTGAACCGCTCAATATAGGCGTTCTGATTGGGCTCACCCGGCTGGATATGCTGTATCTGCATCCCCACTGATTCAGCCCACGTCACCACCTCGCTACTGAAAAACTCAGGCCCGTTATCGACCCGCACGATATCCGGCAGCCCCCGGGTCAGCTGCAGCCGCTCAAACACCCTGATGAGCCTCTTTGCCGTAAGCGAGGTGTCGATCTCGATAGCTGCGACCTCTCGGTTAAAGTCATCAATCACATTAAAGGTCCTGAAACGACTCCCTGCATACAGCGCATCACTCATGAAATCAGCCGACCAGACATGGTTTGGTCTTAGCGGAACCATCAACGGCTGTCGTTGCCGTGTGGGCAGCTTCCGCTTTGCCCGCCGCTTCTGATTGAGCTTCATCTGGCAATACACCCGATACACTCGCTTATGATTCCATGGGTACTGCTTTTTCCTCAGCGATATATAGCACTTCCAAAACCCCCATCGAGGGTGCTTCTCCAACACTCCCATTGGTTGCCGCGATAACCTCGGCATCCCGGTCAGTGTCAGCTTGTATGCCCTTGTAATAGGCCGCCCTGGATAACCCAATGCACGTGCAACTCCTCTGCACTGACAGGCGGTGCTCAACCATGAGATATTGCACAGCCTCTCGTTTCTCAGATGACCTTATAACTTTTTTTCGATCAGATCTTTTAGTGCCCTGTTTTCAAGGGCCATATCTGCATACATGCGCTTCATCTGGCTCAGTTCCTGCTCAAGCTCTTTCATTTTCTTCAGATCAGATGCCTGCATCCCTCCATACTTTGCTTTCCAGTTATAGTAGGTTGCATCGCTGATTGCGTACTTGCGACAGATGTCTTTGACCAGTACTCTGCTGTCTGCCTCTTTGAGGATCGCCACAATCTGTGTTTCGGTGAATCGTGTCTTCTTCATCCCTAGAACCTCCTGGTTGTTTATTGTGCCAGAAAGCTCTACTTATATCCTGTCTACTTGGAGGGGAAGCTTACGATGCTAATCCCGCTGCCTCTCTATTCTCCCCAGGTCTTACCATCATGAAATCCACATGATATAATTTTAATCATGAGAGGTCGAGCTGGAATCATTATTCTTCTTGTCGTGCTGTCACTGCTCTCCGGCTGTGCTGTAGGTGTAGGACTTCAGTCACAGCGCGGGGTGGCGCAGCAGCTTGCCCCTCCCGAAGAGGTGACGGGGACCTACACGCTTGTACTGTACGGAGGCAGGCATGGTGATGACATAGAAACCGTAGCTTTTCTCGATAAAGAAGGTGACGGGTATGTCATTGAACCCTATGCGCCGACGTTTGATTATTCAATACGACAAGGCGTACCGGCGAAACAGGCGCTTGATGCCGCGTATCACTTCATCAGCTGGCATAGCGACTTTTCACGCTCACAATTGAGCAGGATCGTCGATCCGCAAGGGCGGCTTGTCGGCTACGAAATGCGGCCGCTCTATATGTCCTTCAGCTATGGCTTTCAGGATGTTCTTGATATCGATTATTCCTTCAGGGGCGAGAAGGTGTTCGCTTATATACACCTCATTCCGTCTGTCGAGCGTATGCGCCGCGACGGTATACGAAACGACCTCTTTGACTGATCGTCAAATCCTAAATTCGAAATTCTAAATCCGAACAAATTCGAATGCTCAAAATTCGTAACAGTTTTGTTCATTTGAATTTAGAATTGTTTCGAGTTTAAAATTTCGGATTTACTTCAGTATTCTTTTCCGCATGAGCCTGAAAGGGTAGGGCGCAAGCAAGCCCGCAACAACAAGGATCCACACAATATCCCACACTGCCACATTCCCCAAAGCGAAAGCTCTGCAGATGTTTACCAGGTGGTAAAGAGGCGTGAAGAACGCGATTTTTGCGACTGCAGGCGGCAGGGTATCGATGGGGAAAAAGATGCCAGAGAAGAGGAACATAGGTGTCATGAAGAGAGTATAAAAGTAATTGAAGGAATCGATGCCGGGTACTTTCGCGACAAAGATGAGTGATATCTCCGCGAAGATCAATCCGGTAACAAAGAGGAGAGGGATGACGAGGGCGATTAGCGGGGAGGCGACGAGTCCGAACAACGAGATGACGATGATGATCGTGGTTCCGTAGAGAATACTTTTGGTTGCGCCCCACATCATTTCACCGGCGACAAGGTCGTCGATACCGACCGGCGTTGCGAGAATGGCATCGAAGGTCTTCTGGAAGGCCATCCTGACGAACGTTCCGTACGTACATTCATAGATGGCGGCGAACATGGATGAGGAGGCGATGATGCCGGGGGCTATGTAATTGATATACGGCATTCCCCTGATCTCGGTGACGAAGGCGCCGAGGCCGAAGCCCATAGCGGTGAGATAGAGGATCGGCTCGGCAAAGTTCAGGGCAAAGCTCGATTTGTAGAGCTTTGTATACACTGAAAAGTGGCGTTGCCAAACTCTGAACGCCCGTTTAATCCGCAAGGCTCCTCCCGGTGATCTTCAAATAAACTTCTTCAAGGTTGCCGCCATGTATGTTTATGAGGTGCTGCGGCGAGTCGATGGTGACGATCTTTCCCGTATCCATGATCGCGACCCTATCACAGAGGCGTTCCGCTTCCTCCATATAATGTGTTGTCAGAAGCAGGGTTGTTCCTTTTGCTTTTAACTGATTGAGCTTGTCCCACACCGCCCGCCTGCTGTGCGGGTCAAGGCCGGTGGTCGGCTCGTCGAGCACCAGCAGATCGGGGCTGTTCACCAGCGAGCGGGCGAGGAGCAGCCGGTGCTTCATACCTCCAGAGAGGCTCTCGATCTTTGCCGAAGATTTCTCCCGCAATTCGACGAAATCGAGCAGCTCCCAGGCAAGGGGGACGGAGACCTTCTTCGGGATATCGAAATAGCGGGCATAGACGATCAGGTTTTCGAGAACCCCAAGATCGGGATCGAGATTGACCTCCTGCGGCATGACGCCGATGCAGGCCTTTATTTCACTCGGCTTTTCGGTCACATCCATATCAAAAACTTTTACTTTGCCGGCAGTCGGCGGCATGAAGCAATGGATGATGCGCATGACCGTGGTTTTGCCGGCGCCGTTCGGGCCGAGAAATCCGAAGCACTCACCTTTGGAAATTGCAAAATCTATATTGTCAACAGCCCGGAAGGAGCCGTATTCCTTTACCAGGCCTTTGGCGGCGATAATGTCCATATAAAGAATTATAACTCAGATAGAAAGGGATGTTTTGTACATAACCATAGTATGAAAAGGAGAGCTGTTCCGAGAAAGTTTTATAAGCTATCAGTCTGCATAGGTTTTTCTAACACATTTATTCATTGACTGTGCAGGAGAGGACAGGACCCCGTGCTTCTGCTCATTCTCGGCAAACATCCAGTTTGCCTCCGAGGAAGACAGCCCGCTCTATTGCCCCGAAAAGTCTCCGACTTTCCGGGGCCCCTCTCATCTACCATATGATTGGGGCTTCGCTCGGGCTGTCGAAGCCGCTTCAGCACTATATCCTGTCCTCTCCAAGGCTAAATTTATGAATTATGTGAGCTAAAGAACAAACTTTGACTTAGTAACCCATAAGGTTATTTGAGACATTGCTCAAGCACGGTAAAAACTTCACTATCGCCTTTGTTGAAGGTGCAATGGTTTGTTGAAGAAAGCAGTGGTGAGAAACCGCCTAAAAACAACGTGTTGAAAAGTGAACATCTCCCCTGAACTTGGGGACTGAAATCGGGCATAACTCTATGAAAGTATGTTAAAATAAAACAATTCAGCGAAAAGAGAGGTTAATGCATGTCCGCAGCAGCGAAAGCATCTATTAGTATAGAAGAAGAGATGAAGGTAAGCTACCTCGATTACGCCATGAGCGTTATCATTGGGAGGGCGCTGCCTGAGGTACGGGACGGGCTCAAGCCGGTCCAGAGGAGAATCCTTTATGCTATGTTCAGAGAAGGACTCCTCCCTTCAAAAAAGTATTCAAAAAGCGCCGGTGTGGTCGGCGAGGTCCTGAAAAAGTACCATCCGCACGGCGACTCCGCAGTCTATGACGCCATGGTCCGTCTGGCGCAGGATTTCAATATGCGCTACATGCTGGTCGACGGACAGGGCAACTTCGGCTCTATCGACGGCGACCCTGCAGCAGCCTACCGGTATACCGAAGCGCGGCTGGCAAAGATCGCCGAGGAGCTGCTTGCCGATATCGATAAAGAGACGGTCGACTTCACCCCTAATTTCGACGAGACGACCGAAGAGCCGGTCGTGCTGCCGACGAGGATTCCCAATCTCCTCATCAATGGCTCGGCAGGAATCGCGGTCGGTATGGCGACCAACATTCCTCCACACAATCTCGGCGAGGTCGTCGACGGCCTGATCATGCTCCTCGATAATCCCGAGGTGACGGTTACCGATCTGATGCAATCGATCAAAGGCCCTGACTTCCCGACAGGCGCTATCATTCACGGCACTGAGGGCATTGTGAATGCCTATACCCACGGCAGAGGCATGATCAAGGTGAGGGCAAAGGCCCTTATCGAGCGGGATGCGAAGGGACACGAGAGCATCATCATCACCGAGCTGCCCTACCAGGTCAACAAGGCGCGGCTCATCGAAAAGATCGCTGAGCTGGTCCGCGAGAAAAAGATAGAGGGTATTTCAGACATCCGCGACGAATCCGACCGCGACGGCATCAGAGTGGTGCTCGAAGTAAAGCGCGGAGAGGTCGGCCAAGTCATCCTGAACAACCTCTACAAACATACGGCAATGGAGTCCACCTTCGGCGTGATTATGCTTGCCCTCGTGGGCGGCCAGCCGCATATCCTTACCTTGAAACGGATGCTCAGCTACTTCCTGCAGCACCGGAGAGACGTGGTCCTGCGCAGGACACGGTTCGAGCTGAGGAAGGCTGAAGAAAAAGCCCATATCCTGGAGGGACTCAAGATCGCCCTCGATCACCTTGATGCGATCATCAGCCTGATCAGGAACTCAAAGACGCCGGATGAAGCGAAGACCGGCTTGATGACCAAGTATCCGCTTTCGGCAATTCAGGCACAGGCCATTCTGGATATGAAGCTCCAGAGACTGACCGGCCTCGAGCGCGACAAGATCATCAAGGAATACGAAGATACGTTGAAAGAGATCGAGCGGTTGAAGGCCATTCTCGGCAGCGAGGCACTTGTCTCGAAGATCATCAAGAAAGAACTTCAAGAGATCAAGGAAAAATACGCCGACGAGCGGAGGACTGAGATCGTTGCAGCAACGGCGGATCTTACCATCGAGGACCTCATCACCGAAGAGGAGATGGTGATCACCGTCTCCCACAACGGCTATATCAAGAGAAACCCGCTCTCGATCTACCGGAGCCAGCGCCGCGGTGGCAAAGGGCTCACCGGCATGGAGACGAGAGAAGAGGATTATGTCGAGCAGCTCTTTATCGGCTCTACCCATGATTACATGCTCTTCTTCAGCAACATGGGCAGGCTCTACTGGCTGAAGATCTACCAGATCCCCGAGGCGGGCCGCTCGGCAAAGGGCAAGGCCATGGTCAACCTCCTGCCCCTCTCGGAGGGCGAACGGATCACCACAGCGATCAATGTCAAGGACTTCAAAGAAGGCTACCTGGTGATGTTCACCAAGGCGGGTATCGTAAAAAAGACCAAGCTCGAAGAGTACAGCAATCCGAGGTCGAAGGGCATCATCGCCGTATCGCTCGATCCGGGCGACGAGCTGATTGCGGTAAAGCGGACTTCCGGCAACAACGATATCATCATCGGCACGAAGAGCGGCCTCGCGGCACGGTTCAACGAAGAAGATGTCAGGGCAGTCGGCAGGACTGCACGGGGCGTGATCGGCATACGGCTCTCGAAGAACGACGAGGTCGTTTCCGCCAATGTCATTGAAGGAGAGAACGTAACGCTCCTTACGGTAACGGAGAAGGGCCTCGGCAAGAGAACGAAGATCGAGGAATACCCGGTGCATGGCCGTGGCGGCAAAGGCGTCATCTCGATCAAGGTCGTCGAAAAGGGTGGCAAGGCGGTCGGCCTTATCCAGGTGAAGGACGAAGATGAAGTCGTGCTGATCACCAACGGCGGAAAACTGATACGGATACTGGCACGCAATATATCGGTGCTGGGAAGAAACACGCAGGGCGTCAAACTCATGGACCTGGACCCTGAAGACAGGATCGTGAGCGTCGGAAGAGTAGTGGAAGATTGAGAGGTAACGCCGAACTCTGGATATTTCTCTTTATCATCGGGCTCCTGGGGCTCAACTGGCCCCTTTTGGAGATTTTCCATACCGAGGAGGCGGGCTATCTCTTTTCGTTCTGGCTGCTCTTCATCGTCTTCATTGCCGTTGTTGCTTATAAACAGAATAACCATCAGAGACAGGGAAGTCCGGAAGGGAAGGGGGCTCAATCCCCGGCCCCCCGCACTTCCCGTCCTGAAATCAAGTAGTGCTTACTTCGTATAATCTCCTCGTTGTCGTCCTCTGCTATCTTCTTCTCCTCTTTGCTGTGGCATACCATGCCGAACGGAAAGAGCGGAAGGGCAGGAGCATTGTCAACAATCCCTACATCTATTCGTTGTCGCTTGCTGTCTATTGTACCTCCTGGACCTTCTACGGGAGCGTCGGCAAAGCGGCGACATCCGGGTTGTCTTTTCTTACTACCTATCTGGGACCGACTATCATGGCGGCACTCTGGTTTGTCGTGCTGAAGAAAATAGTACGGACTGCAAAGACACACAGGATCACCACCATTTCCGACTTCATCGGTGCACGGTACGGCAAGTCGCTGCTCCTTTCGGCTCTGGTGACCATTGTGGCAGTGGTGGGAATCGCCCCCTATCTCGGCCTGCAGATGAAGGCGATCATCCATACCTTTGCGATCATTTCCGGGGAGCCCGGAGGGAGCGCTGCGGTCGGGGTCGTCATCACTGTTATTCTCGGCATCTTCGCCATCATCTTCGGTGCGCGTCGGCTCGACTCATCGGAACGCCACGGCGGACTCGTTTTTGCTATTGCCTTCGAATCGATCGTCAAGCTCATCGCCTTTCTCGCAGTCGGTCTTTTCGTCACCTTCGGCCTTTTTGACGGGCTCGGCGATATCGTCGGCAGGATCAAGGATTCGGAGCACTCGGTACTCCTCTTTCTCGGCACTGGCACCGGCACCAGTTATTCCGAGTGGCTTGCGCTCCTCATCCTCTCGATGATGGCGATCATGTTCCTGCCGCGCCAGTTCCAGATGACGGTGGTCGAGAATTATGATGAGTCCCATATCACCAAGGCAGCCTGGCTTTTTCCGCTGTACCTCTTTCTAATCAACATTTTCGTACTGCCGATAGCCTTCGGCGGACTCCTGCTCGGCGAAAAGAGTGCCGATTACTTTGTGTTGACCATACCGTTGAACAACGGGGCGCACTACCTTTCTCTTCTCGCTTTCATCGGCGGATTTTCAGCGGCAACGGGGATGGTCATCGTAGAATCGCTGGCCCTGAGCACCATGGTGATGAACAACATTGTTATGCCGGCCATTATCAATTTCCACGATGCCCCCCGCTTTCCAGCGGTGGTACTCAATATAAAGCGGTTGGTGATTCTGATGGTCATCTTTCTCGGCTATTCCTTCACCACCTCGGTGGGTGAATATTACAGCCTTGTGGATATGGGCCTGAGGTCATTCGAGGCAGTGACGCTCTTTGCCCCGTCGTTCTTTCTGGGGCTTTACTGGAAAAAGGGCAATAAGAAGGGAGCGATAGCAGGACTTATCGGCGGCTTTGCGGTCTGGTTTTATACGCTCATTATGCCGACGCTGATCGAAGCAGACATCATAAAAAATATCGGCTTCGTTGCACATCTGACAAGCTCCGAGCTGTGCAATCCCAACAGTCTGTTCGGGGTGAAGAGCCTCGGCAAGTGGGGAAATTCCCTCTTCTGGAGCATGTCGGTCAATCTCCTCCTCTACGCAGGGTTCTCCGTATTCACCAAACAATCCAAAGAAGAGGAGATCCAGTCACTCATATTTGTGGAATCGTACGAGAAGGTAAGGGAACTCTCTCTCGGCAGCTCGTATAGCGCCAAGGATATCGAAGAGGTCCTTACCCAATGTCTCGGAAGGGTAGAGGCACGGGAGGCGATCGAGAGCTTTCTTATAAGAAAGAGGAAAAAGAGGGATGAGCTGACTCCCCAGGAGCTCTTTGAGCTGCGGCATGAGGCCGAGAAGGTCCTTGCCGGCGCCATAGGCTCTTCGATGGCCGCCATTATCTTTGAGAACAAGCTGGTGCTCACCGAAAAGGAGCGAGGCGAGCTTTCGGGGGCGATCAAGAACATTACCGAGAGCCTCAGATATTCGCGCCAGGAGCTGGCGGCAGCGAACAGGGAGCTCTCCTATCTCAAGGAGTTCAGCGAAAATATTATAGAGAGCGTGCCGATCGGCATCGCGACGATCGACACACTACTCAGGGTGAACTACTGGAACAGAGGGATGGAGAGCATCACAGGCGTCAAAAAGGCCGAGGCATACAGCCAATCCATTATCATCCTGCTTCCCTGGATACCGGGCAGCATCTTACTGCAGAGCGAGCAGCACGAGACGGTCTTCCAAACGCCGGCGCAGCGGACGCTCAAGATCAACATCAGCCCCTTCAAGGACCCGTCCGGCGGGTATGTTGTCGTTCTCGAAGATATCACCGAGAAGAAGAAAATGGAGGAGCAGCTGCTGCAGGCAACAAAACTTGCAAGCATCGGCAAGCTGACTGCCGGCATCTCTCACGAAATCGGCAATCCCCTTGCCTCGATTTCATCGCTGGTTCAGGAGCTGAGGACATTGCGGCTGGATAACGGAGAGGATATTGCATTCACCGGCGAGGCATTGAAGACCATCAACAGCAATATCGAGAGGATTGCACGGATTGTGCGGAGCCTCGGGGACTTTGCACGAATTTCATCGACGGAAAAGAAGACAAGCAACATTACTGAAATCCTCGACCGCACCGTTAATCTGGTGAAGTATGACAAGCGGTTCAAGAAAATTCAATTCTCTGCTGATATTGAAGATGTCCAGCCGCTGACGCTCAATCCCGACCAGATACAGCAGGTCTTTTTGAATCTCCTGCTCAATGCCCTCGATGCAATGCCTGAGGGCGGGAACCTGTCGATCGCGATACGAAGGGCCGGCAACGGTGTGGAGATCGTCTTCAGCGATACCGGCGCCGGCATCGATGAAGCGGTCATGGACAGGATCTTCGACCCCTTCTTCACCACCAAGCCCCTGGGGAAAGGAACGGGCTTAGGCCTCAGTATATGCTATGGTATAATTAAGGAACATAACGGCACCATTACCGTAAAGAGCAAAAAAGGCGAGGGGACGACGTTTGTGATACACCTTCCTCTGGAGCACCATGACTGAGCGGCTACTCATCGTCGAGGATGAAGATACTCTCTGTGAATCTTTGAGGAGAGTGTTCACCAGAGAGGGATACGAGGTCGATATCGCCGGCAGCGCCGAAGCCGCCCTTGAACTCCTCAAGGAGAGTAGCTACGATCTCATCATCACCGACATCATTCTTCCCGGCATCAGCGGCATTGAATTATTATCCCGATACAAGGAACAAAACCCTGAACAGAAAGTGATCATTATGACGGCATATGCCTCGCTCGAGACAGCAGTCGAGTCACTCAAGGCTGGCGCGTGCGATTTCATCATAAAGCCCCTCATGCACGATGAAATGAAACGGACGGTGAGGAAGGCCCTTTCAAAGGGAAGCAGTTGATCCACAGGAACTGCTACAGAGGGACAGGTTCGGTCCGGCTGCGGACGCCATGCCCTGATATGATTACATGATCGTTGAAGAGATCGTTGAGTTTTTCAGAAACACTCCTCCTTTTACCCTGCTTGATGACACGACCCTCACCGCAGTAGCAGGCGCCGTTTCGATAGAATTCCATCCCAAAGAGCATATCATTCTCCGTCAGGGAGGACCCGCAGTTGATGCGTTGAGCATCATCCGGAAGGGAGGAGTGAAAGTCATCATCCGGACCGGCGAGGGCGAGGATATCTTTATCGAGCATCTGGGCGCAGGCGATTCCTTCGGGCTCCTCTCTCTGGTAAGCGGCGATATATCCAGAGGCACGGTCGTTGCAGCCGAGGATACGACATGCTATCTCATCGATAAAAAGACGGTCCTCAACCTCATCGCGACCAATGCGGCATTCTCCGCATTTTACCTGAACTATTTCGTCAAGCATTTCATCAATACCGTGTATCGAGAGATACAGGACAGAAATCTGCTCTGCGGCGGCGGGGACAAGCTGCTGTTCACGGTCGCTCTCGACGATCTCATCTCGAAAGAGATCGTCACCGCACCGCAGAACATTCCGATAAGGGAAGCCGCCGAAATGATGTTCCGGCATAACGTGAGCTCGCTCGTCCTCCTTGATGAAGATAATTTCCCGGCAGGGATCGTCACCGACAAAGACCTCAGGAACAAGGTAGTGGCAAAAGGCAGGGATGTCGGCGAGGCAGTGAGCGCGATCATGAGCGCTACGCTGATCAAATCTGAGGCCCGGGATTTTTGCTTCGAGGCGCTCCTCAAGATGATCCGCTACAACATACACCACCTGCTCGTGATCGACAGGGGAGATATACGCGGAATGATCACCAGCCATGACCTTATGCTGATGCAGGGTGCATCGCCCCTTGCGATCGTACGCGAGATAGAACTGCAGAAATCCATCGAGGGGCTCATTCCCGTATCGAGGAGAATAGACAAGACGATAACCGTACTCGTGCAGGAAGAGGCAAAGGCAAGCACTATCACCAGAATAATTACCGAAATCAATGATCGACTGGTGAGAAAAGTGCTCGAAATCGCCGAGCGGAAGTTCGGAAGGCCCCCTGTCCCCTTTTGCTGGATCGCTTTCGGCAGCGAAGGGAGAAAGGAGCAGACGTTCAGGACCGACCAGGACAATGCCATCATCTACGATGACCCTCAAGCCGGTGCGGAGGAGGTGAAGGCATACTTTGCGCGGTTTGCCCACTACATAAACGAGGCCCTGGTAAAGTGCGGATTTGCGCCCTGCCCTGCCGGATACATGGCGAGCAATCCGCGGTGGCAGCAGCCATTAAGTGTCTGGAGGAGGTACTTTTCGGAATGGATCACGGCGCCGACACCCGAGGCGGTCCTCTCTTCGCTCATCTTCTTTGACTTCAGGCCGGTCTACGGCGATATCACATTGGCGGAGCGCTTGAGGGCGTATCTCGGCACCATACTGAAAAGCCGGCCTTTGTTCTTTGCGCATATGGCAGGGAAGATATCCCAGAGCAGACCGCCGCTCAGCTTCTGGAAAACGCTTGTCGTCGAGAAGAGCGGTGCTCACAAGAACACCATTGACATTAAAACAAACGGGCTGAGCTATATTGTCGATACGGCAAGGCTTTTTGCGCTCGAGCGTGGAGTCCCTGCCACCTCGACGCTGACCCGGCTGAGGGAGCTGCGGGACACCCGCTGTGCTGTTGCAGAACTCTGCAATGAACTGGAGCAGGCCTTTGAGTTTCTCATGGCTCTCAGACTGCGCCACCAGTTCGGGCAGATGCACAACGGCGGGACGCCGGACAACTACATTGATCCGGGGAAATTAAGCGGTCTCGAGAGAAAAGTGCTTGAAGAGACATTCAAGGTTATTACAAGAGCCCAAGAATCGATTAAAATACACTATAATACCTGGACGGTTCGCTGATGAACCGCGGAGCCCGGTGCAGGTACCTACGTTAAAAAGATAGAGGTTGGAATGGCCGAAAGACTGCTTATCGTTGAGGATGAAGTGACCCTCTGCGAATCCCTGAAAAGGGTATTCTCGCGGGAGGGGTACATCGTGGACACCGCAGGCAGCGCTGAAGCGGCGCTCAAGGGAGTTGATGAGAACATCTACGACCTGATCATCTCCGACATCATCCTACCCCGGATGAACGGCATCGAGTTTCTGAAGCGGGTGAAGGAGAAGAACCCTGCGCAGGCGGTAATTATCATGACCGCCTATGCCTCGCTCGAGACCGCAGTCGAGGCCTTGCGTGCCGGCGCCTACGATTATGTTGTGAAACCGATCATCCATGAGGAGATCAAGCAGATCGTACGGAACGCCCTCAACCAGAATGCACTCCAGCGGGAGAACGTCCTCCTCAAAAAGCAGATCGAGAAAGAGTACGATTTCAGCAACATAATCGGCGAGAGCCCCGCGATCAAGAAGGTCATTGCCGAAGTAAAAAAGATCGCCGACGCGCGGAGCAACGTGCTCCTGCTAGGAGAGACCGGCACCGGCAAGGAGCTTATCGCCCGGGCGATCCACTTCAACAGCAGCAGGGCCGCAAAGCCCTTTATTCCGATCAACTGCAGCGCCATTCCCGAAAATCTGCTCGAGTCGGAGCTCTTCGGCCATGTAAAGGGCGCCTTTACCGGAGCGATCATGCTGAAGAAAGGGCTCTTCGAAGAGGCCGACGGCGGCACGGTCTTTCTCGATGAAATCGGCGACCTGGGTGTTCCGCTCCAGGCGAAGCTGCTCAGAGTGCTCGAGGACCATCAGATCAGGCCTGTGGGCGGGAACCAGAGCGTCAAGGTCGACCTGCGGTTTATCTGTGCCACGAACAGGAATCTCGAAAGCGCGGTGCGGGAAGGCACCTTCAGGGAAGACCTCTTCTACCGGATCAATGTGATTACCCTCAAGCTGCCGCCCCTCAGGGAGCGGAAAGAGGATATCGAGCTTCTGGTGCGCTATCTGATCCAGAAGTACTCGAATGAGCTCGGCAAGGGAGTAAAAGAGATCGATAACGAGGCTCTCAATCTCCTCAAGGCATATCGCTGGCCCGGCAATGTTCGGGAGCTGCAGAACGTTGTCGAACGTGCCGTGCTCATCGCCGAGAATGGCGTCATCCGCCCCGAAAACCTGCCCGAGGGGGTCAAGGCCGAGAGCTCGTTCACCGAGGAATCCTTCGAAGAGAAACTCTCCATAGAGGATTATACCAAGGCCTTTATCCAGCGCTATCAGAAACATTACACCGAGCAGCAGCTCGCCGAAATGCTCGGTATTACCAGAAAGTCCCTATGGGAGAAGAGGAAGCGCTGGGGGCTGAATAGAGGCTGATATCTTTTTGCTCACGGTAAAAAACTAAAATCAAAAACCATCGGCTATGAGCTTATAAACAAGCGCTAAAAGGTTACCTCCCGTAACATCCCAAATAAAACATTACTTTTCGTTACAGGCAACGAGATCGTTTTTCTCCTCTAGTTTTCAACTAATCTGCTGAAATTTAAACTAAATATCCCCTTTCCTTGACTCTGGTATTGTATTTGCTTTCTTTCAGTACCTGGAGGTAAGGATAATGCTGTTAGAAGATGTTTATACATTTCTGAGAAATATCCCTCCTTTTCAATTTCTTGAGGAGGAAGATCTGAAGGCGGTGGCGGGCAGCCTTTCAATAGAATTCTATCCTAAGGATACCGTTATCCTGAAGCAGAACGGCCCGGCGAGCGATTCTCTCAGAATCATAAAGAAGGGAGGAGTGAAGATCTCCATCCGCTCCGACAGCGGTGAGGATGTGGTCATCGATTACCGTGGCGAAGGAGAGACCTTCGGACTGGTATCCCTTATGGGAGGAACCCAGAAGACGACGATCGTCGCTGTCGAGGACACGCTGTGCTATCTCCTGAAAAAAAAGGAGCTCTTTGCGCTCATCGATTCGAACCCTTCGTTTACCGAATATTTTCTCCAGTCCCATTTTCTGAAATACATGGACAAGACCTACCGCGAGATCCGGAATAAAAGCCTGTTCTACGGCAGCAGCGATCATATTCTTTTCACGACGCAGGCAGGAGAGATCGCGACCAAGGACGTGATTACGGTCACCGACTCGGCGACCATTCAGGAGTCGGCCCAGGTCATGTCGAAGCACGGCATCAGCTCTTTGGTCGTGGTCGATTCGAGAAACCTTCCCATAGGCATTCTCACCGACAGAGATCTGCGGGAGAAGGTCGTTGCCCAGGGGAGGGATATCCGGGATTCAATAAAGAATGTCATGACGCTGCCGCTCGTCAGGGTCGATGCACGGGACTACTGTTTCGAGGCGGTGCTCAAGATGCTCAAATACAATATCCACCATGTCCTCGTTATCAGGGACGGCGAGCTGAAAGGCGTGCTCACCAACCACGATCTGATGCTGCTCCAGGGGAAATCGCCCCTTTCCTTTGCAAAAGACATCGAGAGCCAGCAGACCGTCGAGGGACTGGTCCCGGTTTCGAAGAAGATAAACCACATCATCGGCTTTCTCCTGAAAGAGGGTGCCCGGGCGAGCAATATCACCAAGATCATCACCGAGCTGAATGACCGGCTGGTGAGAAAGGTGCTCGAAATCGCGGAAAGGAAATTCGGCCAGCCGCCGGTGCCGTTTTGCTGGATCGTCTTCGGCAGCGAAGGCCGCAAGGAGCAGACCTTCAGGACTGACCAGGACAACGCGATTATCTACGCCGACCTCGATGCGCAGGGCAGGGAAGCGGAGATACGGGACTACTTTTCATCCTTCACGCTCTTTGTGAAAGAGAGTCTGCTCATGTGCGGCTTCCCTCCCTGTCCCGCAGGGTATATGGCGAACAACCCCCAGTGGTGCCAGCCGCTGCGGAGCTGGAAGAAATACTTCTCGAGCTGGATCGCGACGCCGACATCCGACGCGGTGCTGAAGTCGCTCATCTTCTTCGACTTCAGGCCGGTCTACGGCGATTTCACCCTTGCCGATGCGCTCAGGGAATACCTTAACGATACTCTCGAAGGGCAGAAGGTTTTTCTCGGCTTCCTCGCCAATATGATAGTGAAAAACAGGCCGCCCATAGGGTTTCTCAAATCGTTCGTGGTCGAAAAGAGCGGTGAACACAAGGACGAGCTGAATCTGAAGATCAAGGGCATCGCGCCTATCGTGGATATTGTGCGGCTCTTCGCCCTTGAGCGTGGGATAAAGGAGACCTCGACGCTCGAGCGGATCGAGGCGCTGCAGGATAAGCATACGATTGCGAAGGAATATGCCGACGAGCTGGAGCACGCCTTTGACTTCATCATGCTGCTCAGGATCCACCACCAGGTAGAGCAGCTCGAGGCAGGCCAGGAGATCGACAACTTCATCAACCCGCACAGGCTGAGCAACCTCGAAAAGAGGACGATCAAGGATGCATTTCATCTCATATCAACTATACAGGACCTTATCGTAGAGCGGTATAAGGCATTAATCTGGTGAGGAGCATGACGAGCGTGCTGGGATTTAACAGAAACAGGACAACCGGGGTCAACAAGCGCCTCCCTCTCAACGAGGCACGGTACGTTGTCATTGATACCGAGCTCACCGGCCTGGATGAGAGGAAAGACTCCATTGTCTCCTTCGGTGCCGTACGGATGGTTGGCGGCAGGATCGACCTCGGCAGCTCCTTTTACCGGCTCATCAATCCCGAGACAGAGCTCACGGCGCAGAGCATCGTCATTCACCAGATCATGCCGTCGGAGGTGGAGCTGAAGCCCGATATCGATACCGTGCTTTCGGAGTTCCTCGAATTCTGCGGCACCGATATCATCGTCGGCCATTGCCTCGCCATCGATCTCAGCTTTATCAACAGGGAGATGAAGAAGAGATCCGGCGCCGAGTTAAAAAACGGACTGCTCGATACCCTGGCCCTCTACCAGGCATTGAGCAAACGGGTGCACAACCACAAAATCTTTGCGACGCCACTCCGTGATTACAGCCTCTACGGACTGGCGCGGCACCTCGGCATTCCGGTCAGCAGGGGGCACAACGCGATGATGGATGCCTTTCTTACGGCGCAGGTCTTTCAACGATTTATCCCGCTCCTGCTCCAGTCGGGGATCCAGGAGATAGGGGATCTTCTCAGGATAGGATGTCCTTTAAAAGGAGGTGATAGGTTCAGGGCAGGCGGAATGATGATGTATTTTTAGCCACTGCCACGGGCAGTGGGCAACACAACAAACAAAGACGGCCGTTGGGCCGTAAGGGTGGAAGGAGGAAGTGAGTATGAGTAAAAAGACGGCACACGAAATTCTCGAGGACAGGGACTTCAAGGAACTGTCCAGCAAGAAGAACGCGATCTCCATAGTGCTTACGATCCTGGAGCTCGTCCTTTATTTCGGGTTCATCGCATTGATCGCCTTTAACAAGCCCTTTCTCGCGTCAAAGCTCTCGGAGGGCAAGGCAACCACAATAGGGATTCCCATAGCGGTCGGCACGATTATCTTCTCATGGATTTTTACCGGGATCTACATCTGGTGGGCAAACAACAAATATGACATGCTGGTCAAAAAAGTTAAAGAGAAGGTAGGAGGTTAGGCATGCAACAGACCATTATTGGACAGACAAATCCCCTTGCGATAATGTTCTTCTTCATCTTCGTTCTCAGCACCCTGGGTATTACCTACTGGGCGGCAAAGAGAACGAGGACCACGAAAGAGTTTTATGCAGCAGGCAGGAGCATCACCGGCTTCCAGAACGGCCTCGCCCTCGCCGGCGACTATATGAGTGCGGCATCGTTCCTGGGTATCGCCGGTCTCGTTTCGACGAAAGGTTATGACGGCCTTATCTACTCGGTAGGGTGGCTCGTCGGCTGGCCGATCATCATGTTCCTGATATCGGAGCCGCTGAGGAACCTCGGCAAATACACTTTTGCCGACGTTGTAGCGTACCGCTTGAATCAGCGGCCTATCAGAGCGGCTGCGGCAGCCGGCTCGCTGATCACCGTCCTTTTCTATCTCATCGCACAGATGGTCGGAGCGGGAACGCTCATCAAGTTGATGTTTGGTTTGCCCTATGAGATTGCCATCGTCGTGGTCGGCGCGCTGATGATCGCCTACGTGCTCTTCGGCGGTATGATCGCTACGACTTGGGTCCAGATCATCAAAGCGGTGCTGCTGCTCGGCGGTGCAACGCTCCTTGTGTTAATGACCCTGGCGCAGTTCGGCTTCAGCTACGGCGAGCTCTTCGGCCAGGCTGAAAAATTATACAGTGCAAAATTCCTGGAGCCCGGCGGCCTGGTAACAGATCCCGTCGACGCCTTCTCACTCGGGTTGGCCCTCATGTTCGGTACCGCAGGACTTCCGCATATTCTCATGCGTTTCTACACTGTTCCCGATGCCCGTGAAGCAAGAAAGTCAGTATTCTATGCCACCGGTTTTATCGGCTATTTCTACATCCTTACCGTTACCATCGGGTTCGGCGCTGCAGTGCTCGTCGGGCAGAAGATTATCATGGGTGTCGACAAGGGTGGCAACATGGCAGCCCCGCTCCTCGCCGAGGCGCTGGGCGGCAACCTCTTCCTGGGCTTCTTATCAGCCGTCGCTTTCGCTACCATCCTCGCTGTTGTTTCGGGCCTGACCCTTGCCGGCGCATCCGCACTCTCTCATGACCTGTATGTCGGCGTTATCAGGCGCGGTGAGTCGAACGAGAAGGAAGAGGTGAGAGTCGCAAAGATCGCGACCGTCGGTCTCGGTATCGCAGCAATCCTCCTCGGTATTCTCTTCAAAGGACAGAACGTTGCCTTCATGGTCGGTCTCGCTTTCGCCATCGCCTGCAGCGCTAACTTCCCTGCGCTCCTGCTCTCGATCATCTGGAAGAAGTTCACCACAAAGGGAGCGGTAGCAAGCATCTATACCGGCCTTGCATTGGCTGTCGGCCTCATTGTTATCAGCCCGACCGTCTGGGTTGATATCTTTCATAAGGACGAGAAGGCTGCAGTAGAGAAGCAGATCAAGGCCATTGAAGACGGCTCAAAGGCAAAGATAGCCGAGCTCGAGCAGCTGAAAGCAGCCGGCCAGAATGTCGACGCAGCCATAGCTGCGGAGAAGGCCCAGGCCGATGCCCAGCTCAAAGAGGCAAAGGCCCAGATGCCGAAGGCGCCGTTTAAGCTCAAGAACCCCGCTGTTTTCTCAATGGGCGCTGCGTTCCTGGTCGGCATTCTCTTCTCGCTCATGGGGAGGGAAAAGAGGGCCGAAGAGATGTTCGAGGAGGAAAAGCTGCGAACCTATGTCGGCATCGGCGCTGAATAAGTTGAATTTATCGGTAATATAATTAAAATTAATTGTACAGGACAACGTTTAATCGTTAAATTAAAGGTTCGGAGGTGTAAAAAAGTAACACTTTACTTACACCTCCGAACCGTCATTTAAAAAATGGATAAGGAGGATGCTCGTAATGGCAACAGAAGGGAAGAAGATTGAAGTACTTATGGAGGAAAAAAGAACCTTTCCTCCCTCCAAGGAATTCAGCGCAAAGGCTCATATCAAGAGCTTTGCCGAGTACGAGAAGCTTTATAAGAGATCAGTAGAAGATCCTGACGGCTTCTGGGGCGAATTTGCTGAGAAACAGCTCACCTGGTTCAAAAAATGGGACAAAGTCCTTGAATGGAACTTCGAAAAACCCGAAATAAAATGGTTCCAGGGCGGCAAGATCAACGTATCCTACAACTGTCTCGACAGACATCTGAATACCCCGGTCAGGAATAAAGCGGCTATTATCTGGGAGGCGGATGACGGCAGCTATAAAACCTTTACATACCAGCAGCTTTCATATGAAGTAAACAGGTTCGCCAATGTGCTCAAGAAGCACGGTGTCAAAAAGGGTGACCGGGTGACCATCTACCTGCCGATGATCCCCGAGCTCGCCATCTCGATGCTCGCATGCTCGAGGATCGGCGCGATCCACAGCATTGTCTTCGGCGGTTTCAGCTCCCAGGCATTGAGAGACAGGATACAGGACTGCCAGGCCAAACTCCTGATCACCGCTGACAAGGGCGTCAGAGGCGGCAGAAGCGTTCCGCTTAAGGCAAACGCCGACGCCGCGCTTCAGGAGTGCCCTACTGTTGAGAAGGTGATCGTTGTCAAGAGGGTCGACGGCGTCGACATGGAGCCCAAGAGAGATTTATGGTGGCATGAGGAAATGAATGCAGCTGATATCTCAAACTACTGCGCACCCGAGCAGATGGATGCCGAGGACCCGCTCTTCATTCTCTACACCTCAGGATCCACCGGAAAGCCCAAGGGCGTGCTCCACACCACCGGCGGCTACCTGCTCTACACCAACATGACGTTCAAATACGCGTTCGACTATCACGAAGAAGATATCCACTTCTGCACTGCCGACATCGGCTGGGTCACCGGCCACAGCTACATTGTGTACGGTCCTCTGAGCAACGGCGCGACCAGCCTTATGTTTGAGGGCGTTCCGACCTATCCGAACCCGGGCAGGTTCTGGGACATCTGCGACAAGCACAAAGTAAATATTTTCTATACCGCACCGACCGCGATCAGGGCGCTTATGAGAGAAGGCGAGCAGTGGGTGAAAAAGCAGGATCTCTCCTCGCTGAAGGTGCTCGGCACGGTCGGCGAGCCGATCAATCCCGAGGCATGGATGTGGTACTACAAGAATGTCGGCAAGGAGAAGCTTCCGATTGTCGATACCTGGTGGCAGACCGAGACCGGCGGATTCATGATCACGCCGCTGCCGGGTGCCATGACCCTGAAGCCCGGCTCGGCGAACAGGCCCTTCTTCGGCGTTGTCCCGAAGGTGCTCAAAGATGACGGAAGCCCTGCAGGAGTGAACGAGGGTGGCAGGCTCGTGATCGAGAAGCCATGGCCCGGCATGCTGAGGGGCACCTACGGCGATCCCGAGAACAAGAGAATGAAGGAAGTCTACTTCTCGCTCTATCCGGGCAAGTACTTCACCGGAGACGGGGCGCGCGTTGATGAGGACGGCGACTTCTGGCTCATGGGAAGAATCGATGATGTCATCAATGTCTCCGGCCACAGGCTCGGTACTGCAGAAGTCGAGTCAGCGCTCGTCAGCCACGAGGCAGTGGCAGAGGCAGCGGTTGTCGGCTATCCCCACGAGGTTAAGGGTGAAGGTATCTATGTTTTTGTTACGCTGAAAGAGGGGTACCAGCCCTCAGAGGAGCTGAAGAAGATACTCGTCGGCCATGTCAGGACCGTGATCGGCCCGATCGCCTCGCCCGACAAGCTACAGTTCGCACCGGGACTGCCCAAAACGAGAAGCGGTAAGATCATGAGAAGAATCCTGA
This sequence comes from Nitrospirota bacterium, assembly GCA_040754455.1. Classification (GTDB taxonomy): domain Bacteria; phylum Nitrospirota; class Thermodesulfovibrionia; order Thermodesulfovibrionales; family Dissulfurispiraceae; genus JBFMCP01. The sequence goes on along the minus strand of JBFMCP010000018.1, from coordinate 11,699 downwards.
GGAAGATTGCTCATAACGAGCTTGACAGCCTCGGCGACACATCGACCCTTGCCGATCCTTCTGTTGTTGACGATCTGATCAAAGGGAAACTGTAATACAACAGAAAAGACTGAATCAACCGAAAGGGCGGGGAGAATCCCCGCCCTTTTTTTGTGCCTTATAACCTTTTTTAAATTTCACCAGAAATTCATTGTTGTGTGACCGAAGCACCTTTTATGGTAAATTAGTAACACCTATGCTTTCCAAGAATAAAGTTTTAATCGTCTGGCGCAATGAAGAACAGGCAGTACAGATAGGAGACCGTCTTAAAAAGGAGGGATTCGAGGCTGACCTCGCAGGTTCCTATGCAGAGGCCCTGCTGCTCCTTTCAAAGGTCGATCATGGCGGTGTCGTCTTTACGGAACACTACCCGCCGAGAATCAACAGCTATAAATTGCTGAGCTACATCAAAGAGCATCATCTCGAAATACCGGTGATTGTCATGGTCGCCTTTGAAGAGGAGGACGTAGGGGCATTTTTTAAAAAGGGCGCCTTTGACGTGATCAGGAAGAGCCGGGAAGTATCGTTTCTTGCTAAAGTGCCCTATGCCGTAAAAAAAGCTATTGAAGAGCAAAGGTTACGGGAAGAGAAGAGAGATGCCGACCGCCGGCTCGTTCGTGAAAAGACGATCTCCGAAGCATTGATCCAGAGTGTCGTAAATGGCGTGATCTTTATCAATGGCAAGGGTGTTATTGAAAAGATCAACGTGACGCTCGAGAGCCTCCTCGGCAAGGAGATTGTGCAGCTCGGCAAGAACATTTGCGAGCTTCCCGAGGACACCCTGATACGAACGGTGTTCCTGAAGCCCTTTGAGAAGGAAGCGTGCTGGGAGATAAAGCAGTGCGCCAGAGAGGAATGTCCCATGTTCGGCAGAAGGGACTGTCTCTGCTGGTTCATGGAGTCGGCCTGCATCATATGCAGCGGTATAACCGACCCTGCCGACAGGCTCAACTTTCTGCTGAAGTGCGATGTGTATAAAAAGGCACAAGAGAAGTATTACACCGAACCCGTGGAGCTGGAGCACAACGGGAAGCTCCTCCATATCTACCGCAGGAATGTCATGGACGAAAAGGGTGCGCTTATCGGCGAAATCCTCGATGTTGTCGATATGACTCCGGAAAAGGACTTCAGGGAGCAGCTCAGGATGCTCTCGATTACCGACCCTCTGACCGGCCTGCACAACCGACGCTATATAACGCAGCGGGTCACGGAGGAATTCCATGAGAGTAAGCGGTACGGCCGCGACCTCTCGCTCATGATTATCGATATAGATGATTTCAAAAAAATTAACGATACCTACGGGCACCCTGCCGGCGATGAGGTGCTCAGACAGCTGGCAACGGTCCTTGAACGGGAGCGGAGGAAGTCCGATGTGGTCGGCCGCTATGGCGGCGAGGAATTTGTGGTCATCATGCCCCATACGAAAAAACAGGAAGCGGCGGTCATGGCTGAGCGGCTCAGGAAAAAAATCAAGACGCACGAATTCAGCGCAGGCCCGGAGAAATCTTCTCTTACGATAAGCATCGGCGTATCCTCGCTGACTGAAAACATCTATGATGTGGATGATCTCCTGAAGATCGCCGATAAAGCGCTTTATCAGGCAAAAGGAGAGGGGAAAAATAAAGTGGTGGTGCTATAATAGCGGGATGAGAATCCTCCGGAACAAAAAAGAGATCGCCTCCTTTCTGGAAGTGCTCGGCAAGAGAGCGGCGGGGGTCAGTTCCGATATAGAACATACCGTAAAGACCGTGCTCGCCGACGTAAGGGAAAAGGGCGACGCAGCGGTGAAGGAGTACACCTGCCGTTTTGATCAGCACAGGCTTCCCCTGAAACTCAGCACGGCTGAGATAAAAAAGCATGCAGGGAAAGCCGACAGGGCGACGGTAAAGGCTCTGGAGCTTTCCGCGAAGAGGATATGGGAGTTCCATGAGCGACAGAAAGAGCGTTCCTGGTCGATTAAAAAGGAGGGCGCGCTTCTCGGTCAGCTCATCCGGCCGATCGGACGCGCGGGCGTCTATGTGCCCGGCGGCAAAGCATCGTATCCTTCAACGGTATTGATGAACGTCATCCCGGCACAGGTTGCGGGAGTAAACGAAATCGCCCTCTGTGTTCCTACCCCGCGCGGGGAGATAAATCCTTATGTCATGGCAGCGATCGACCTTCTTAATGTTAAGGAGGTCTACCGCATCGGCGGCGCACAGGCGGTTGCGGCGATGGCCTATGGGACAAAGATGATAAAAAGGGTCGACAAGATCGTTGGTCCGGGCAATATTTTTGTAGCGATGGCGAAAAAGATGGTCTTCGGAGAGGTCGATATCGACATGATCGCGGGGCCGAGCGAAATATTGATTATTGCCGACGAAACCGCTCCTCCCGCTTTCATTGCCGCTGATATGCTGAGCCAGGCCGAGCATGACGAACTGGCATCGAGCATCCTGATCACCGACTCCCGGGGACTTATTGACGAGGTGGTCCGGGAATTGGAACGACAGCTTGCATTGCTCTCGAGAAAAGAGATCGCGGATAAGTCGCTCAAGAATTTCGGGGCGGTGATCTTGACGAAGTCCATTGCTGCGGCAATCGATCTCGCCAATGAGATCGCGCCGGAGCATCTCGAGATAATGACACGGCATCCCGAGAGGGATGTGGAGAGCATAAAGAACGCAGGCGCAGCCTTCCTCGGGCCCTGGACCCCCGAGCCCCTGGGCGATTATTCGGCAGGTCCGAACCATACGCTCCCTACCGGCGGCACGGCCCGGTTCTCTTCACCGCTCGGCACGTATGACTTCATCAAGAGGACGAGCCTTCTTCATTTCAGCAGAAAGGGTTTCCTGCAGCTTGCCGACACCGTCGAGACGATTGCCGATAAAGAGGGGCTCGAAGCGCACGCTACTACGGTACGGATCAGGAAACAGCCGGGATAGCCTGCCTTTTGTTTCTTCAGGAATGCCGGATTTGACTCTATGTAGTATCGGCACTACACTTGTAAAAAAGCACAGCACGGTATGTCATACCGTTTTTTTCTTCGCTTCTGCGCGACGGTTCGTATATAATATAGGGCTATGAAAATGGAAGAGCTTCCGACAAAACAGCAGCTGTGCATCAGCTGCCGCAAGTGCTGCAATTCAGTGGGCATCTTTATCGATCCCGAGACGTATGAGGCCCCGAAAAAAGACCTCGTCAACTTCTATCAGCAACGTGGTTTCGACGTGTACCGGTCTGGCAAGCTCCTCCTGCTCATTCTCACCGATTTTCCCTGCCCGAACCTGACCACCAAAGGGTGCAAGATTTACAAGAAGCGTCCGAATATCTGCAGGGACTACTCGGGCATCGAGGATTTTGGTAGACAGTGTCTCTGGTCGAAACTGCCGGAGCACAAGGCAGAGCTTAAAAGAAAGAAGAGAAAGAAGGGAACCAATAAAAAATAAGGGTTCCTCTCCGTGGCGCATCACTCTCTGAATCGTATCTCTTATGCTATCATGTAGAGTAGCAAGCGCAAGGAGGTCTGACATGCAGGTTCTCGTGCTGTACTACACAAAGGGTGGTTCCACCAGAAAGCTCGCAGAGGCAGTGGCGGAGGGAGTCGAAGCAGCAGGAGTGAAGGCAGTGCTGAGGTCTACGCAGGAAGTGACGAAAGAGGACTTTCTCGACGCCGCGGGTGTCATCGCAGGCTCACCCGTCTACTTCGGCGTGATGGCGGCGGACCTCAAGAGGGTCTTCGATGAGTTCATCGGCACCAGGCGCCGGATGGAGAACAAGGTCGGCGCCGCCTTTGCCACCGGCGGCCACCACACCGGCGGCAAGGAGACGACGATCATGTCCATACTCCAGTGCATGCTCATCTACGGCATGATCATTGTCGGTGACCCCATGAGCGCCTCGGGCCACTACGGCGTCGCCTGTGTCGGCGCCCCCACCGATGAATCGAAGAGCGATGCCCACAAGCTCGGTGTCCGTGTGGCAGAGCTCTGCAGGGCGATCGACGGGAAGTTAAAACTGACGAAGCCGTAATCGGGCAGGCGGTGTATGTATAAGATTTTCGTCTATGGCACGTTGATGATCGATGAGATCATGGAGCGCGTGACCGGAAAATCATTCCCTTCGGCGCCGGCTGTGCTGCGCAACTACATCCGTTCCAAGCTCAAAGGATCTGTCTATCCCGGCATCGAGTTCTGGCCGGGCTCGTACGTAGGAGGCAAGATCTATTTCGGTGTCGATGCGCAGTCGCTGGAGCGGCTCGACCGGTTCGAAGGAGACTGCTATCAGCGCACAAAAGTGAGGGTCTTCGACAGCAGCGGCACTGAGCATGAAGCCTTCGTGTATGCGATCAAAGACGTCTACACCTATCTGCTGACCGGAGAGCCCTGGGAGCTCGAAGAGTTCAGAAAAAAGCATGTCCGAACCTTTACGCAGGGCTATGAGGGATTTACCGCAGTGTGATCTCTCGGGAGAGGTCTTGTCTTCCTGCATTGTTCTCTCCCTAAATAAGCGGATATAAGTTATAGTAGTATATGCTGTTCGATGAATTGAATATTCCCGAAGCCGTGCTCAAAGGGATCAAGGCCGCCGGGTTTACGGAATGCACACCTGTGCAGGCAGCAACGCTTCCCGATGCACTGCAGGGCAAGGACATCGCTGCCCAGGCGCAGACCGGCACCGGAAAGACCGCTGCCTTTCTCATCGCACTCTTCTCGCGCATGCTCATGCAGCCCCGGCCGCAGCCGGGCCCTTCGCCGCGCGCGCTCATCATTGCGCCGACGCGGGAGTTGGTGGCGCAGATTCATGCTGAAGCGCTCCTCCTCGGCCGGTTCACCGGCTTCAATATCATTCCTGTCTTCGGCGGCGTGGATTATAACAAGCAGCGCGCCGCCCTCAGGGAAGGCGCCGACGTCGTCATTGGCACGCCGGGTCGGCTCATCGATTACCTGAAGCAGAATGTCTACAGCCTCAAAAAGACCGAGTTCCTCGTGATCGACGAGGCGGACCGCATGTTCGACATGGGCTTCATCAAAGACCTTCGCTTCCTCTTGCGGAGGATGGCGCCCTATAACAAACGGCAATCCATGCTCTTTTCCGCTACGCTCTCCTACCGCGTCATGGAGCTCTGCTATGAATTCATGAATCTTTCGGAAAAGGTCTCGGTCACCCCCGAGCAGATGACCGTCGAGAGGATTACTCAGGAGCTCTACCATGTGGGGAAAGCGGAAAAGCCGGGCCTGCTGCTCGGCATTCTGCGCCGCGAGCACGCCGGCCGCACCCTCATCTTCGTCAATATGAAGAGCACGGCAGAGCGGGTCGAGCGTTTGCTCAATGCGAACGGCATAAAAGCAGCCGCCATTACCGGCGACATCCCTCAGAAGCGGCGTCTCGACATCCTTGAGCGCTTCAAGACCGGGCGGCTTCCTGTGCTCGTGGCATCGGATGTTGCCAGCCGCGGGCTCCACATCGAGGGCGTCACCCTGGTGATCAACTATGATCTGCCGCAGGACAGCGAAGATTACGTCCACCGCATCGGCAGGACTGCCAGGGCAGGGGCTGAAGGCAAGGCCATCAGCTTTGCCGACGAGGATTATGTGTACGCCCTCGAAGATATAGAGAAGTACATCAAAGAGAAGATCCCCGTCGTTCCTGTGGAAGATCACCTCGTCGTAGCGGACTACAAAAGGCCCGAGGCGCCTGCCCATGGAAAGCGGCACCTTGCGCCTTCTTCGAGGCATCCGGGAGGGAAGCGGTCAGGGGACCGTCCCCGCGGAGAGAAGAGGAAACATTCCCGGAGGGATGGCCGGACGAAACAGCACACCGACCGCCAGGCGCAGAAAAAAACGCCTAAGGAATAATCGGACGAGATTTGTTGCTCCCCTCCTTCTTGCATTCTTGCACCGACATGCTATCGTTTAAGTAAACCCTAATCCAGCTAGTACACAAAGGGTGCCTGCCCCTCCCGGGCCGGGAGAGGTGAAGTATGCAGGTTACGCATGCAAGGAGAGCACTATGAAAAAAAAGAACCGTCTCCTGTCGGGAATGGCTTTTATCATAAGCGTAGCGGTTATCGTGCCGCTGCCGGGCTGGAATAACAACGCAACTGCCGAGGTATTTACCATCGATCAGCTGAATGAGATGCGTGCTGCCGTAAACCTGCCGCCGCTCTCCGGCGAGCTCTCGACCGATCTTCCCATGCTGCAGGGGGAATGCGACCAGGGCATCGAGGACTCCTGTATACTTAAAGACGCAGTCATCGATTCGGTCATGCCCTCGCAGCCAGGAAATCAGGAAATTCCCGAGCAGCCGGGCACGCGGGGCGCCCCGGACGGCTCGGAAGTCCAAGTGAAGATCTGATTATCGGTGAGTAGAGGTGCTATTTTGATAGACTGTAATAAATCAACAGGGGTATGCTGCCTGGTCCCGCACTACTTCACTTTCGATACTCTTACCGCTTTGGGGCCTTTGGGGCCTTTCTCGACATCAAAGGTGACTTTGTCCCCCTCGGACAGGGACTTGAACCCGTTACCCTGTATCTCCGAATGGTGCACGAATACATCCTGTCCGTCTTCGCTGGCGATGAAGCCGTACCCCTTTGACTCATTGAACCACTTCACTGTTCCTTTCGGCATCTGATCCTCTCCTTTTGTGATTTATATATTAATTCTATCAGGCCTTTTGGTGTTGTCAACTAGGGGGGCAAACGCATCACAGCAGGGAGACCGCATATGCGGGTAAATGTGGCGTGACCTAGCGTACCTTTACGAGGAATTCGAAGAGCTGGACCTTGCCTTCGTGCTTCACCTGGCTGAAGAGCTTGTACACGCCTTTAACTCCGCAGGGGACACTTCCATATCCACAACCGGCTGAGAGACGACAGGAGCGTGGTGGTCGTGATGATGTTCATGTTTTTCTTTACCCGCCATACGATCCTCCTTGGGAATCAGATGCCGTCACCTTTGCGTGCTGCCATGACAACGCTGTTTGTCAGTTCAGGCTCTCGTCGAACATCTCCGCGCGGATGGTCCTCGCATCCTCGCGCGCCAGGAGAGCGGCCTCAGTGAACGGCAGGCCTTTCCTGACATGTTCCGCCAGAAGGTCGAACTCCAGCTCCCCGGTTAAAATGCCGTCATCCATGACATTGACATTCTCTTCAATGTCCCTGATCTCGGCTGCGGTAAGGGCACGCCCCTGCGCATTAGTGACGGTCTCGACAGCGGCGGCAACTGCTTCGAGATACGCTTCCCGGTTTTCGGGGTCCTGAAGCTGCTCAAGGCGCCGGTACCTGTTATAGGTGGTTATGGAACAATCGGTTATGCTCTTCATTCGTTTCTCCATCCTCTATTATAACACCTGACGCCCTCTTCTTATTCTGCCGGACGCTCTCCATGCATCCGCCACTGCCTCTTGTCCTCTGTCAACGCCATCTACACATTGAAAAGAAAATGCATCACATCGCCATTGCAGACGACGTACTCTTTGCCTCGGTGCGCAGCATGCCGACTCTCGAGGGACTACTGAGCGAGGCGCTTGTCGGGAACGGCAACACTGCTTTGTTCGGCTCTATGGTGCAGAACGGGTAATTCGCCGCCGCAACGGTTTGCGCCTTGGTGAGTGTATTAAAAAGGGACGATTTCCCGACATTCGGGAGGCCGACGATGCCGATACTTAACGACATGACTGACTCCTATAGTTACGTGATGTCTTCCGATCGAAAAAGGGCCGGTGTTGCCAAGGGGATTTGCACCCTTATCACTACATTGAGTGGGGAAAGAGGGCAGGCATTACTCCGCAAAAGGCAACCACCATTTTACAACATTTTCAGTGAAATTTCCTAGCAGGTGAGATGGAGTGCAGCAGCCTTTTTCGGGATATTCAGGATGTTGAAGATACCCACTGCTTCAGGGGTTTTTTTCACCACCACCCGGATGCCCTCGATGGCGAGTTCCTGGACGAGGTCCTGCGGCACTTCCATAACGCCGGAATATCCGGTGCCGATGACGAGGACCTCGGGCTTTTCCCTGAGCACCTCGTCGAGATCTTCCAGCCGGAGCAGATGCCCTTCCTTTCTCCACCAGGGCGAAAATACACGATCAGGGAGGATGATCACATCCTTCGTATAGATTTTCCGTTCGATGACGATCTTCCCGAATGAATATTGGTCAATGCGCATTTGCTTACAGATTAGGGAAAACGGCAGGGGAAGTCAAGCGGGGATTTGTCAGCCTCGTCCTCATCCGCGATCTGCGCCACCCGCGGATTTTTCGAGCAGTTCAGAACAAGGCGACCTGCGCGAACTGCAGAGGGCACTGCTACACGCCGATCATACGGGAAAAGATCAGGGAAGTAATGCGGTACGCCGGTCTCCCTTGTTCCCCTTCCCCCACGTGCAAAGATTAAGACAATTACAGATTTCTTCTAATAAGATGCTTTGCTGGAATATAAATTCAAGATTCAAACCCCGAGCCTTGCTGTATGATCACGTTTCTTCTCCTAAATCCTCGACAATGAGCTTAAACTGCTCCAACGCAGCTTCCAGGTCTTCAACGATCTCGCGGGCGATGACGTCGTGATCGGGGAGGGTTTCGGAATCCTCGAGGCTTTCGTCTTTGAGCCAGAAGATATCGAGGCTTGCTTTATCGCGGTTGATCAATTCCTCGTAATCGAAAGCTCTCCAGCGGCCATCAGGTTTCTTTTCGGACCATGTGGGCTTTCTGTTGTGGCGATTTTCGGGGTTGTAGCATTTAACAAACTCGTCTAAATCCTCTCGTTTGAGAGGATTGGTTTTCGACGCGAAGTCTTTATTGGTCCGGAAATCGTATATCCAGAGTTTCTGAAAAGATTTTTTCAGGTGGCTTAACCATTTTGCAGCCTTCTATCGAATCACGGAATAAGAGCGGCATCTACCGCGTCTTGATCTCCGCGATCACTTCGAGCACCACGGGGTATCCTTCGAGCTCCGAAGGCATCTTTTTTTCAAGCGCCGCGGTGCTTTTGCGGGTAAACACCTTGATGCAGGGCTTGTCTTTATCATGGCCGACGGCGGTGCCGATCACGCCCGGGAGGGCCATTAGCTCTCCGGAATGCGCCTGGAATACCTCCTGGATGTTCCTTTCAGTCATGGATCTCCTGCCATACTCAAAATCAACACTACTATAATACTGCATAAGCGTCCAAATCTCCATCTTCTTGCCTCTCTCCCTGAAAGCCTCTGGATTTTAAGTAACTGCAGCGATAGGGGCGTCTTTCAATGGATACGGCGGGTGAATTTTTTCCTGAACGCTGAGACCCCTGCCAATCCTGCGCCGAGGAGTATGAGCGTTGGAGGCTCGGGAGTAGGGAGCGGACCGAGTGTTGCAGCGGTTGAATCGGCGTAGGAGCCTATGCGTATGATGTCGGTATCGCCGTCGCTATAGAATGCGTTCATGCTCAACGTGCCGGAACCATGCAAGGCTTCTGTATAGTTTCCTCCCATAAATAAATCCGCCCAAGTTATCCCGCTCGCGTGATCAGTGGGGCTTCCCGGGGTGACGGCCGAATCGGAAATAAAGTGGTAATCGATCGAAATACCTACGGTTCCTGTTCCGGACACTCTGAATTCCGCACCACGGTACGCCATGGCATAGCTGAACATATCTCCGGGGCCGTGGGTCTCAGCCGCGGTGAACAGATGCATGCCGGAGGCGTTGGTTGATGCAATGCCATAGGCAGAACCGCCGCCGGTCGCCTCAAAATAGGATTGGGCGATTGCGTCCTGCCAGCCGGGGATTACATTGTAGATGCTTGCTCTAATCGCCCAATTCAGGTTATCGAAATTGTTGGTTAAACTGATACTCACGCCGGGATCAGTGGTTATCCGCAGGCTCGACCAGTCGATATGCACCTCGTTCCGGCTGAAGGCAGCAGCCAGGACCGTCGATGAAGTCACCGCAATCGAAAGTATCATGACGACAAAAGAGAATACGACAACGACCCGTGATGGTCTCATGGAAATCCCTCCTTTGCGTAAAGTAGATAACCACACTCCTGAAATAATCATGCCAGCAGGTGCGCTGCGGCAAACCCGAGGAAATACAGAGGCCGGCTGCGGGCAGGAGCTCTGCATCTGTAAACCGAATCGACAGAGGTTTCGGCACGCTTTACACCCGATGGGAACATACATGCCTTTCTCAAACGGGTATTCTATCTCTGCCTCTCCGTAGTCTGGTCCGTTTTCCTCTTTCCAGTCGATCGATTTTTTGAAATAATTAGAGGAAGAGATACGGCTCATATCACTACTTCCCATGAGGAGGATCACCATGAAAAGACGCTTCTGGACCGGCCTGCTTCTGTGCTGTTTCGTATCCGCAGCAGCGATTGCTGAGGCCTCCGACCTTTTCGGCACGGTCAGGCTCAAGGGACAGCCGCTCCCCAATACCGTGGTCACTTTGAAAGACGGCAGAGAGGACCTGCAGACAAAGACCAATCTGCGCGGCTACTACTCCCTGCGCGATATCGAACCGGGCAAATACACGCTGGTCATACAGCTCCGTGACCGGAGCACCCGCCAGGTGCCGGTGTATGTCTTTCCGCAGAGCACCGAAAAGAACATCGACCTCAAATAGCACGGGGGTATGATGAACGAAGAGAAAAAAGACCTGATCGAGCTCATCACCAAGATCGTCACCGCGGCAAGTGCGCTCATCGCCGGTATCGCCATACCTGTGGTGCTCAACTACAATGAAGAGAAGAACCGCCAGAGCCAGCTCTACGTGCAGATCATGAGCCAGCGGGAGCAGTCGGACAGCGCTCTCAGGGAACGCATGTTCAATGCGCTTATCACCTCCTACTTCGGCAAGGAGGTCGCCACCGATCCCGAGAAGCAGATCATGTATCTCCATCTGCTGACTCTCAATTTCCAGGAGTTCTTCGATGCCAAGCCGCTCTTCGAGGACCTCGACAAAAAACTCACGGGGGAGAGCAGGAGGAGACTCCAGCATATTGCACGGGAGGTAGCGGACCGGCAGGTCAACATGTTGACCAAGCCGGACCACAAGCCTGCCGAACTGATGCTCTGCAGGGAGCAGCTGGACGACTGCACTGCTACGGGCGCCTTCAGCGTCAAGGGGCGGCAGCGCGACTACCACTTCAATGTCGAGCTCCTCAGGGTAGGAGAATCAGAGGTGTTCCTGCGGGTGAGCCCTGCACAGGGGGCGACGCCGGCCGAGAGCTTCGACTTCAAGCCCATCGAGTTCGAGGTCTCCTACTACGATACGCCGTTCATGAACAATACCCGTCTCACCGACGGCAGCAGGTTCGCCTTTGCGCTCAAAAATTCAGACCCGAAAGCGAAGATAGCACTCCTCAAGGTCGTCACCTTTCCCGAAGAATTCATGAGCCTCCGCGACCGTCCTTACTTCGATGAAATGCTCGCCAAAGTGCGGGAGGAAAACGGCGGGAATTTCCTGAAGCGTTAGGGAACACGCAGGGGGAGATGCTTCTCCTTTTTCCTCTCTTTTGCTCTCACGTGCCGGGTTATCCGTGTACCGTTTCTCCGGAAAACTATTCCTTGTAGTGTCACGCCAAAATGATAATGTCCTATATGACCAAAATAGAAATGTCCTATAGGAGGGATGTCATACTGCAAAGTAATGGAGGGAAACAGTATGGCAGGAGAGGACATTATCATGGTAAGGCACAAG
>JBFMCP010000017.1:0-65922 GCA_040754455.1 Nitrospirota bacterium | reverse complement strand
GGGAGCTGAACGAGTTGCTTGATGCGGGCCCTTACTTCCTCTGGCCGGGAAGCCTTTTTCTTCCCCCTAGTCCACCTCCTGTGTTTGGTTAGAAATTCTAACTTACACAGTTAGGCGGACACTCCCGGCAAAACAACAATCAAGAAAAGAATTACACGAGAAGAGAATTTATCCAGCAATCTGCACTCCTTAGCGCAGGGGTATTGCTGACAGGTTCAAATAGCCTTTTGGCGGAAAGCAGTGATGATGGAATGATCTACCGCACCCTCGGCCGCACAGGCGAACGCGTCTCCGTCATCGGCCTGGGTGGCTGGCACATCGGCCAGCCTTCTATTTCCGAGCACGAGTCGATTCAGCTCATCCGCCGGGCCATCGACTGCGGCATCACATTCATGGACAACTGCTGGGACTACAACGAAGGCGCGAGCCAAGTCAGCATGGGCAAGGCTCTTAAGGACAGCTACCGCAGCTTCGAGCGCGAAGTGCTGCCCGTGCTTAATCACGAAGGTATCGCGCCACTCGGCATGAAGGTCTTCGGCCACCCCTACATCCTCTACAGCAACACCGTTAAGCCCATTGAGGCGCTGCACTACTGCCTGAATCTGCCCATCGCTGTGCAGATCACCGGCATCGACAGTCAGAAGATCCTCGACCAGGCCCTCGAAGCCGTCTGCACTTTCAAGCCGCTCACGCAGGCCGAGGCCACAAGCCTTCTGAAGCACACCAGATACGTCGCCTTGGAAGGCAAGTACGAGCTATACAAAACCAGCACGCGCTTCGACGGCACACAGCGGCATCCCGAATGGCTGGGTGAGGACCCGCTTGCTGGGTAAGGAGTTGTGATGTTCCATGCTCGTCGCGACGTCGTCGGCGGCATTCCCTCGGCTATTTACTATTCTATAAATTCCTGCCATTCACCGTTCTCAAGCACCTGATTGGGTCGGAAGAATTTTTTATAGGACATCTTTTCGGTTTCTTCGATATAAAAACCGATGTAGTAGTATCTCTTGCCGAGCTCGTGAGCGAAGAGTATTTCGTTAATAGCGCTGAAAACACCTGGTCTCCTTTCGAGATAGTCCGTATCGTAGTAGAAATAGTTCGACGAGAGTGCATCAATAGCCTCATCGACAATACCGACGGCAATGAGGCGGTCGCCGTCATAATAATCCATTTCCATGATGCGGGGATATCCATAGTGAAGAGCGAGCAGATGCTCGAGATTCCGGATCGGATTCTTCTCCCGTTCGGCATGCTTGGAGTTGAGATATCGCTCATAGAGCGCAACCTTTTCCGCAGAGAGGGAGGGAGACGTGACTTCGATACGGATATCCCTGTTTCTCCGCATAGTCCGTTTCTGGCTCTTACTGAGGGTAAACCGGTCGATCACGACACGGAGAGGGCGACAGGCTGCGCAGCGCTCGCATACATTGCGGTAAAACACATTTCCGACACGCCGGTAGCCCTGCGCAAGATAGATATGAAAGCTGCGCGCCTGCTCTGCGTCGGCAATGATGCATTCGACCGATGTGGTCCGTCCGTCACTGAAATAGGCGCAGGGATAACTTTCATGAAAAGGAATAGTACGGTTGATTTTCTGATTCATAACGTACAATGCTCACTCACCTGTGTCCTGATTCAATTTTAGCGCGCAACGACCTCTGCCTCAACCACCGTTTCATTGCCGTCCCGTATAAAGGTGACCGAGATGCGGCTGCCGGGAGTGAGGGATTTGAGCGTGTCGGAAAGGTCTCTCAGACCGGTGATTTCGCGGGAATTTATTTTTGTAATGACATCACCTTCTTTCAATCCGCAGATTTCGGCAGGAGAGCCCGGCACAACGCCGGTGAGACGACATCCCTTGCCGCTGAAAGCGAAGTCTGGTATGGTGCCGAGAGAAATTTTCCGCTCCTTTTTGGGAGCTGCATCAGCATCCTTCCCTGCGGCGGGTGTTGCCGTCATCGGTTCAGTGCGGCTAGAGAGGTACTCGATCACCTCTTTTGCCACTGTGGCGACTTTTACCAGCCCCTCGATGTCGATTTTATCTGCGGTATCGGTAGGCCGGTGGTAATCGAGGTGCGGCCCGGAAGAGAGCTGCACCGCGGGAACGCCTGCTTCTTCGAAGCTCACCTGGTCGCTCGCATCGATACGCTCGGACACCGCCTCGATCTCGACACCAGTGACGAACCCGGCTCCCCTGAAGATATGGATCCACTCTTTTGCAGAGTTCACTCCGAGGACCAGGAGCTTTCCCTTGCCGAGCCGGCCTACAGTATCGAGATTCACCATCCCGACAATCTGCCCTGCGGGATAGCGCTTCTGATTGGCTACATAATATTTCGATCCCCTTCTCCCCGCTTCTTCGCCGGAAAAGGCGACAAAAATGACACTGCGATCGGGAGTAAGGGCTTTACCGAGCACCCTGGCGAGCTCAATAAGCACCGCAACCCCGCTGGCGTTATCGTCAGCGCCGGGATGTACCTTGCCTTTATTCCCTTCTCGTGCATCAGGCCAGCCCAGACCGAGGTGGTCGTAGTGTGCTGCGATAACGACGCTCCGGCCTGAAAATTCGGTCCTCTTCCCAGGAATGATACCAATAATGTTTTTCAGCGTCACATTCTGTTCAGGATCGCTGCCCCTCTCCTGCCATTGCTGTATATAGCTCCCTTCCGTGTCGCCGCCGGGAACGAGACTGGCCTCCTTGAATTGGTCGGCAATGTATTCGGCAGCGCGGTCGAGCTCTGCGGTGCCGAAGCCGCGCCCCTTCAAATCATCTCCCGAAAGGAGCCTGACCGTCTCCTTCATCCGTTCACCGAAAAAGACCGGGGGCGGGACGGCAAGTGGCGCACGGGCGGCGAGTTTACCCATCTCTGCTTTTGTGCGGACGCCCTTTCTATCGGGAAGGAAAAGTGTCATGGGCGAATCGAGCACCGGCCACCTGCCTTTCGCGATATTTGCCGGCTCGTCACCTTCGAAGCCGAGATAACTGTATTTATGATAGTGGGGGAGCTTTCTGCCGAGCCCCGGAAGCGCATCCGCGCGGTCGGAAGCAATAAAGAGCATCGCCGCATTTTTGTTTCCCGGATTTCTCGAAGCGAGCACAACAGCGTGGTTGTCGAAGAGGATATCGGTTTTTTCGATGCGGATCCCTTTCTGGTGACGTATGACCCCGTAGCGCGAAAGGGAGGTTATCGCTTTGTCGGCAAAGCGGTTTTCCCATCCGAGGATTGCAATGGCTCGATCAGAAGGGAGGTTTTTGATTTCCTTGTCAAGCTTCACTTCCGAGGTGTCCGGACCTGAACCAGCCAGAGCTTTTGCAAGATCCCGGTATGCCTCGAGCAGCGGTGCCGGTGCTGACGACGGTAGAATTACCAGTATACTCTTTGCGCCGAGGGCCTGGGTTATGGCCGGAGGTATCTCATCAATATCGAGCCTGCGGAAGATGTCGAACTCAGGGTCCACATCGATCCGTAGAGGGCGTGAGGGCAGGGAAAGAGTGATGTCGAGCTGCTTTCTATCCATCCTTACGACGGTCTGATAGGCACGGTCCTGTCCCTCCATAGTAACTGCAAGAGGTATGTGCAGGCGATAAACATCACCCTTCTGGGTCTGCTCAACACGGATTGAGAGCAGATACTCATTTCCTTTCGCTTGGGCATCAGCTTTGACAAGCTTCAGCTTTGGAGCACCGGTGCGGGTCAGCCATTGGTCGAACTCTTTGCCGAGGTTCTTTTCGGAGACTCTTTCGAAGCTCTTTTGCAGATCATCGAATGAAGCGATCTTAAACTTCTGTTCACGGTAGAAGTCCTGGAGCCCTTTGGCAAACGTTGCATCACCCAGCTCACGACGGAGCATGTGGAAGAGCATAAGCGACTTCCCGTACCCCACTGCTTCGGAAGAAGAGCTGTGGCGTGAGCGGAATCCGGTGAGCGGAAAATCGCGCTCGTTTAGGACATAGTCGGCATATTTCTGGAGCGTTGTCTGACGGTACTCGACGCCGTTGCCCTGCTGCTCCTTGATGAGGTGATCGGAAAGATAGGCGGTGAGGCCCTCTGACCAGTTCCCTTTCCGGTAATCGGGAAAGACGCTGTTGCCCCACCAGGTGTGGAGTATCTCATGGGGATAGGAGGAGGTAATGATAAAGGGAAAGCGGATGATCTTCGGCCCGAGGAGGGTGAACGAGGGCATGCCGAACCCGGTCTCCCAGAAGTTTTCGATGAGGGCGAATTTGGCATAGGGGTAAGGGCCGATGAGCTTCTCATACATGGCGATATAGCGGGCGGTTGCTTCAAGATATTTATTCGCCAGATCCCTGTCCGGAGTGCGGAGAAAGACCATTGCCGGAATTCTGCCTGTTGTCTGCGTATATTCGCTGAAGCGCGCTGCTACTAGGTATATCTCCTCCTGCGGTTCCGGCGACTCCCATCGGACAGAGACTGAGCCCTTCTCTTTGCTGTGGAGCGTCCGCGCACCCTGGCTCACGGCATCCCACCCAGGGGGGAGGGCAACATCGAGATGAAAAGTGATGAACCCTTCATTGATGACCGGGTACCAGAAGGAGCTGCCTCCCAGGTAAACGCCTTCATCAGAGATGATGCCTGGAGTATCCCTGAACCCGCGGGCGTACTCCTTGCCGTGCGACATGAGCGGATGATGAACGGTTCCTGCATACCTGATTACTAAACGTTTGGCCCCCGGCGCAAGCGTCACCTTGAAGGACTCGATCGGAACTGCTCCCTTCTTCTCATGCTCTCTGATGATGCGTACTCCCTGTGTCGGTGAAGTAGGATTAAGTCCTTTATGGAGCAGGAAATGAACGTCGGAGGGGTAATGATCAGGAAGGGTGATGGAATCCTCTGCTACAAGGCGATGTTCTGCGGGATATAACGTAACCTTGAGATCGTGATGGAGCAATGTACGGTCTTTTGCATGCGTTGGTGTAGAAAATGCTGTGGTGAACAACAATATAACAAGGAGAGGAAATAAACGACCTTTCATTATCATCCTCTGTGGTCCGATTTACTCCACCCAGTCAGCGATAAAAATATCCGTGGCCCTGGGCTTCTTGGGGTTTCTGTTCGAGCCGAAGACCAGCTTTTTCCCATCTGGCGAGAACATGGGGAAGCTGTCGAAGACATTGTTGTAGGTGATCCTTTCGAGACCAGTGCCGTCGGCATTGATGATATAGAGCTCGAAATTGTGGCCGAATTTCTTGATATCCTCGTGCCAGTCGTCCATATTGCTCGAAAAGATGATCCTTTTCCCGTCGGGATGCCACGACGGCGCCCAGTTGGTGGCGCCGTTATTCGTCAGCCTCTTTTTGTTCGAACCGTCGGCATCCATGACCCAGATATCGAGGGGGAAGGGGAGGATGTAGTCCTTTTCCATGCAGTCCCGCCATATCGCCTCCTCCTCTTCGGTGTCAGGATACCAGGCGCGCCAGACGATCTTTTTACCGTCCGGCGAGAACCACGGCCCGCCGTCATAGCCGACGCGGTCAGTCAGTCGCCGGACATTCGAGCCATCGGCGTTCATTACATAGATATCAAAGTCGCCCTCTCTCTGTGAGCCGAAGACAATCTGTTTGCCATCGGATGAAACGATCGGCTCGGCGTCATATTGAGGATTGTCCGTTATCTTTTTGAGATCAGAACCATCCTTATTGGCGGTGAATATATCGTAGGGATAGAGCGGCCAGACATAGCCGCCGGGCATCTGCGGTTTCGACGGGCAGTCGCCGGGAAGATGGCTGGTGGAGGCAAAGATAATCTGCTTGCCGTCGGGAAAGAAGAACGAGCAGGTATGGGCGCCATGACCGGGGCTAACCATTTTTTTATCAGAGCCGTCGATATTCATGGTCCAGATTTTGTCGCAGGCATACCCCTCGCGGTTTGACTGGAAGATGAGCTTCCGGCTGTCCCAGCTAAAGTAGGCCTCGCCGTTGTCACCCTCGAAGGTAAGCAGGGTGACGTTCTTCATATGGCGGTCATCGAAAACAGTGCGGTCAGGCTTGCTGACGGTCTCGCTGCCTGAACAGCCCACTATCAAAAAGGAAAAGAACGTAGCCACTAATAATTTCCGGATCATTTCGCTTTCCCTGCCGGTGGACGGTACCGGGTATTTCTTTATAAATTACCTGAAGCCGTTTCATAAATACCAGTAGAGGCAGTATCGCCATCCGCCGGTCCCCTGATGACCACCTTCAAGGGCAGGCACGCCGCAATGACAGATGCACTGTTTCATCGCCTGGTTAATAATGAGCAACAAGCCCGCGAAATGGTACAAAGGAATCACGCTATAATATGATATATAGAAGTTGTATAATTATATATTTGGCTTTCACATCAACACCTTCATCCGAGGCGAAACAGGGAGAGTCTCGATCAACGGGCTTGAAGCATAACGCATACGGGAGAGCGTCTATGGCAAAGAAGAAGGATGTAAAGAAGAACGATCAGAATAAAGATGCTGGGGAGACCGCACCTGCACCTGCCGCGGTACCGCCCGGAAAGCCTATCGAACAGCCAATGGAAGAGATCCCGGCGAAAGAGGTGGAAGTCGTTATGCCCGAAGAGCCTGAAAAAGCAGACCTGTCACCTAAGATCGAGAAGGGCGGTTTCTTTATCGTCGGTATCGGCGCTTCGGCAGGAGGTCTGGAGGCCTTCGAGCAGTTCTTCTCCCATATGCCCCCGGACAGCGGCATGGCCTTTGTGCTCGTTCCCCATCTCTCCCCTGAGCACAAGAGCATCATGAGCGAACTACTGCGACGCTACACCAAAATGGAGATATTCGAGGCCAAAGACGGGATGCAGGTCAAACCGGACAGCATCTACATTATTCCTCCCGACAAAGATATGTCTATTCTTAACAGGACGCTCCACCTGATGAAGCCTGCCGAGCGACGGGGAATGCGCCACCCCATCGATTTCTTTTTTCGCTCTCTCGCTGCCGATCAAGGGGAACGGGCGATTTGCATCATCCTCTCCGGCACCGGCACCGAGGGCACGCTGGGGTTGAAGGAGATCAAGGGCGCAGGCGGCCTCGTGATGGTCTAGGACATCAAGACCGCCCGCTACGACGGCATGCCGCGGAGCGCCATAGCCACAGGTCTGGTCGATTACGTGCTTCCGGCAGAAAAAATGCCCGAACAGTTGTTGCGCTATGCAAAGAGTGCGCTAGTCAAGCCGCCCCTGCCGCCGAAAGAGATCAAGGTCAAGCCGCTCGATGTCCTCCAGAAGATATTCGTCACCATCCGGTCTCAGACCGGCCACGATTTCTCTCAATACAAGTACAACACTGTCATGCGCAGGATCGAGCGCCGTATGGCGGTGCTCCAGATCAGCGAGATTGCGGACTACCTTGCTTTTCTCCGCAACCATCCGGACGAGGTCGAAATACTCTTCAAAGAGCTCCTGATACGGGTGACCAACTTTTTCAGGGACCCCGAAGCGTATGAGGCGCTCAAGACAAAGGGCCTGCCGATCATCTTTCAGAACAGACCCCACGGTCACCCGGTGCGTCTATGGGTCCCCGGCTGCTCGACCGGTGAAGAGGCCTATTCCCTCGCCATCATCTTCAATGAATATATGCAGGATTTGAAGGGCAGCTACAAGCTTCAAATCTTCGCCACCGACATCGACAGCGGCGCCCTCGAGGTCGCACGGGCCGGCGTTTATTCGTCGAACATTTCGGTCGATGTCTCACCCGAACGGCTGGCGAACTTCTTTGTCAAGAAGGACAACACCTATAAGGTCAAGGAAGAGATCAGGGAGTCCATCGTCTTTGCCGTGCAGAATGTCATCAAGGACCCGCCCTTCTCCAAGCTCGACATGATCAGCTGCAGGAACCTCCTCATCTACCTGAGCGCCGAACTTCAGCGAAAGGTGCTCCCCCTCTTCCGCTACGCCCTGAACCCCGACGGCATCCTCTTTTTGGGCTCGTCCGAATCCATCGGCGACACCAGCGACCTCTTTTCAGTCGTCGATAAGAAATGGAAGATCTACAAGGCGCGGAAGACCGAGATCCCTGCGCTCATGCCCTTCGATCTGCGGCCTGCCGGCCGGTATGAAGCTGCGCGGCGGGAACGTCCGGCCGTGGAAAAGGAACCCCGTGAGGTCAGTATCGGCGATATAACTTGCAATGTTCTTCTCGAATATTATACGCCGCCCAGCGTCATTGTGGACCGCAATGGCGACATCCTCTATATCCACGGCAGGACCGGTAAGTACCTGGAACCTGCTGCAGGAAAGGCGACCCTGAATATTTTCGAGATGGCGCGCGAGGGCTTGCGGCTCGAGCTGCGGACCGCCCTGCGCCAGGCATTCAAACAGTCAAGGGACATCGCCGTGGAGGGACTGAATGTCAAGACCAACGGCGATTTCCAGATGATCAACCTCGACGTCAAATATATAAAGGAGCCTGAAAGCTTGCGGGGCCTGATGATGGTGGTCTTCAGGGATGTCGTCACTCCCAAGACTGAGAAGGCCGAAGGAGCCTCTCTTCCCGAGGAGAAGATGAACAAGCGGATCGCCGACCTCGAATTCGAGCTCAAGTCCACCAAAGAACACCTTCAGACCACGATCGAAGAGCTCGAAACCTCCAATGAGGAGTTGCAGGCGACCAATGAGGAGTTGCAATCATCCAATGAGGAGCTCCAAAGCACAAATGAGGAGCTCGAGACCTCGAAGGAGGAACTGCAATCCACCAACGAGGAATTGATGACCGTCAATTCCGAGCTGCAGCATAAAATGGACGAGCTGGCACAGGTCAACAACGACATGAATAACCTACTGGCATCCACCCAGATCGCTACGATCTTCCTCGATACTGACCTGCGCATCAAACGTTTCACCCCTTCGACCACCGAGGTCATCAACCTCATCCAGTCCGATATCGGATGTCCTATGGCCGACATCGTCACAAAACTGGACTACCCGGAGCTCTGCGATGACGCGGAAGCGGTGCTCAAGACACTGACGACGAGGGAGAAGATCGTCAAACACCATAAAGGGCTCTGGTACCTGGCGCGTATCATGCCCTACCGGACCACCAACAATATTATCGAGGGCGTAGTGATCACGTTCATCGAGATAACGGAACAGAAGAAGGTGCAAGAGCTCGAAGATACGATCGCCCTCATGAAGGGCATCATCGATACTGTGCGCGAACCGCTCATCGCTCTTGACTCCGGGCTCCGGGTGATATCGGCGAACAAGTCCTTTTACGACACCTTCAGGGTTACTCCCGGAGAGACCGAAGGGAGACCCATCTACGAGATCGGCAACCGGCAGTGGGATATCCCGGAGCTGAAAAGGCTCCTTGAGGACATTCTGCCCATGGACTCACGGTTCGAGAATTTCGAGGTGGAGTACGACTTCCCGGAAACAGGCCGACGAACGATGCTGCTCAATGGCCGGAGGATCGAAAAGACCCGGACGATACTGCTGTCGATAGGGGATGTAACGGATAAATGATAAACTGCAGAGACACGGAGAGCTGAAATTTTAATCTCTCTCCGTGCCTCGGTGACTCTGTGGTTATTTAAGCTATGCGAAAACGAAAGCCGGAAGAGACAGAGATGGACGACTTACGGCAGCAGGCCGAAAAGAGGCTCGAGCAGCAGGACGCCCGTTTGCACGAGCTCTCGAAGGAAGACATGGACCGCCTCGTCCACGAACTCGGCACGCACCAGATCGAGCTTGAGATACAGAACGAGGAGCTGCGCAGGGCGCAGCACGAGCTGGAGGAATCACGCCGCAAATACAGCGACCTCTACGATTTCGCTCCCATCGGCTATCTCAGCCTCGACCGTGACGGCTACATTCTTGAAGCCAACCATACGATCGGCATTATGCTGAACAGGCCCAAGCGTACGCTGACGGGAAAGAGGATCTTCGATTTCATCGACAGGCATGATCACAGGATTTTTTTCAAACACCTCGAAGATACCCTCATCCGGCAGAGCCGGCAGACCTGTGAGGCAAGGCTCAAAAAGTATGGCGCTGCCGATTTTTACGCCCGGTTCGAGAGCATTATCGCTGAAGACGGCGAGAGAGCCGCACACCACATAAGGACGGCGGTCATCGACATCAGCGAGAAGAAACATGCCGAGCTGGCGCTGCAACGGAGCGAGAAGCGCTTCCGCTCCATCTTCGACAATGTCGCGGTCGGCATCGTCATCGCCGATACCGAGCGCCGGATCGTGGATTGCAACCCGATGTTCCACAAAATGCTCGGCTATGCGAAAGAAGAGCTCATCGGCAGGCATGCCGCTGTGGTCACCCACCCCGACGATGAACCCGAAAACGCGCTCCTTTTCAAACGCACCCTCGAAGAGCGGCGCGGGGGCTTCCGCATGCAGAAACGCTATCTGAGGAAAGACGGTTCGACGATCTGGGGCGATCTGATTGTTTCGTTCGTCTATGACGAGCGCGGAAGGCCCGACTTCATCGTCGCCATGATATCGGACATCACCGAGCACATAAGAATGGAAGAGACGATCAGACACCAGGCGTACCATGACGCACTCACCGGCCTGCCGAACCGGATGCTCTTTACGGATCTCCTCATCAGTGCCCTGAATCAGGCGCACCGGAACAAAAAGATATTGGCAGTGATGTTTCTCGACCTCGACCGTTTCAAGGTCATCAACGATACCATGGGACACACCTTCGGCGACAAGCTGCTGCAGGCCGTGGCGGAGATGCTCAGGCGCTGTGTGCGCGAGTCCGATATTGTCGCCCGCATCGGCGGCGATGAATTCACGATCCTGCTCCCTTCGATCTCACATGCCGAGGATGCCGCGAAGATCGCTCAGAAAATTATGGAGCAGTTCAAAAAACCGTTCGCCGTCAACGACCATGAGCTCCATGTGACGATGAGCATCGGCATCAGTCTCTATCCCAATGACGGCGAGCATATGGAGACGCTGCTCAAGAACGCCGATATCGCCCTCTATCACATCAAGGAATTCGGCAGGAACAACTATGCCTTCTATGACTCCGCTATGAATGTCAGGACCCTTGAACGTATGATTCTCGAAAACAGCCTCCGCCAGACGCTCCAGCGCGGAGAGCTGGTCGTCTATTACCAGCCGCAGATCGATATCCGGACAAGGCAGATCATCTGCACCGAGGCGCTGGTGCGCTGGCGACATCCTGAGCTGGGACTGCTCAACCCGATGCAGTTCCTCCCCCTTGCGGAAGAGACGGGGTTCATTGTGTCCCTGGACGAGTGGGTCCTGCGCACTGCCTGCGAGCAGAACAAACGGCTGCAGGAGGCAGGCCACCCTTCGCTCTGCGTCACCGTCAACCTCTCGGCCCGTCAGTTCCAGCAATCCAACCTGGTCGAAATGGTCGAACATGCGCTGCATGATACCGGGCTTGAACCCCGCTATCTCCTCCTCGAAGTCACCGAAAGCACTGCCATGAAGAATATGGACATTACCTTTTCCAACCTCACAAGGCTCGCCCGTATGGGCGTCAAGTGCTCCATCGATGACTTTGGCACCGGCTATTCATCGCTGAGCTACCTCAAACGCCTGCCGCTGCAGTCGCTCAAGATCGACAAATCCTTTATCAGAGACATCGCCTCCAGCCCCGATGACAAGGCCATCATCACCGCCATTGTCGCTATGGCGCACAGCATGAAAATGAACGTGATCGCCGAAGGCGTCGAGACCGAAGAGCAGCTCGCCTTCCTGCAGTCCGTCGACTGCGACGAGATGCAGGGCTTTCTCATCTCCGAACCGCTCCCCGTGGAAGAATTGGAGAAAGTAATCGAGCTCTACAAGTAGGTTTCAAGTCCCGAGTTCAAAAGAAGAATATAACAGCCTTTTTCTTTGCCGTTAACGTGGAACGTGGATACGAAACTATCCTTTTTCTTGTTTTTGCCCTATACTTTAATTGAGAGCCCCAACCATAGGAGGAATACTATGGTACCACAAAGGATTATAGCCCTTGGTGCTTCCGCAGGAGGGATCGAGGCTGTCTCAAAGATAATCAGCACGCTTCCGCCGGACATACCGGCGCCCCTCTTTGTCGTGCTGCATGTCGGGCCGGGGTCGCACGGGGTTCTCGACCAAATCTTCAGCCGCGCAGGCAGCCTTAAAGCGAAATATGCTGAAAACGGGGAGCAGTTCCGCAACGGCACTGTCTATATCGCACCGGCCGACTTCCATCTGATCGTTAAGGACGGCCATGTGCTGCTCACGCGGGGGCCCCGCGAAAACCTTGCCAGACCCGCCATCGACCCGCTCTTCCGTTCGGCAGCAGCCTCTCACGATTCACATATGATCGGCGTCGTCCTTTCGGGCATGCTCGATGACGGCACCGCAGGACTCTATACGGTAAAGCGGTGCGGCGGCATCACCTGCGTACAGGACCCCGCCGATGCCTCATATCCCGACATGCCGAGGAATGCGATAGAGAATGTCAAGGTTGACTACGTACTGCCCGCCGTCCAAATGGGCCCCTTGCTCAATCGAATCGTCAGAGAACCGTTGAGAACGGAAACAAACATGCATATTCCCGATGACGTTTTCAAAGAAACGCAGATTGCCGAAAGCGCTTTGAGCGATATCAGCATCATAGAGCAGATGGGCGACAAGGCGCCCTTTGTCTGCCCCGATTGCGGCGGCGGGCTCTGGGAAGTGAAGAACGACCCTATTCAACGCTATCGCTGCAATACCGGCCACGCCTTTACCATACGCACCCTGCTCGCCTCGCAGAACGAATCCCTGGAGCGTGCCCTCTGGGCCGCAGTACGCACCCTTGAGGAACGGGCGAACATGCTCAAACGCCTGGCCGACGACAGTCGTCGACGAGGCCGCCTCAGGTCATACACCGAGTGGGAGAAAGAGGCCGAAGAATCAAAGAAGAACGCACAGCATATCCGGGAGCTGCTGCTCGGCACAGTGGTGGAACCGGCACCCCCTGTGGCGGGAAGGGTCTGATTCGTCAGGGTGCAACTCAACGTAGTCGCTGTTTCTCCTCCTTATGCGGAAACAATTACGGCATGTCCTTATCGTATATCGGGAGTGTGATGATTTCAACAGGCTCTGCTTTCTCACGTGCGTGATTCGATGAATTCCTCGAGTTTTTCGGGGGGCAGCGGCTCGCTGAACAAATAGCCCTGTATTTCGTCGCAACGGTTCGCTTTAAGAAACGACAACTGGTCCTCGGTCTCCACCCCTTCGGCAATGACCCGCAACTGGAGATTATGCCCCATGGCAATCACTGCTCTGACAATCGCCTGGTCATCCGGATCTTTCGGTACATCCCGTATGAATGACTGGTCTATCTTGAGCTTGTAGAGCGGGAATCTCTTGAGGTAACTCAGCGACGAATAGCCGGTGCCGAAATCGTCGATGGAGAGCGCAACGCCGATTTCGTGAAGACCTTTAAGGTTCGGAACCGCAAGGTCGATGTCGCGCATGGCCGTGCTCTCGGTAATCTCGATCTCCAGATACCGTGCTTCCAGCCCGGTTTCGTTGAGGATGTCTTTTATCATGTGGACGAGGGTCGGTTTCTGAAATTGTTGCGTGGAAAGATTCACCGTCACCCTGAACGGGGGGAGCCCGGCCTTCTGCCAGGCCCTGGTCTGGGCACAGGCCGTTCTCAACATCCATTCATCTATGAAAGAAATAAAACCGATTTCCTCAGCCACCGGAATGAACTCAGCGGGTCCGATGATGCCGAGGGCGCTGTGTCGCCACCTCACCAGCGCCTCGATTGCAATGATCTCGCCTGTTCTGATATTCACCTGCGGCTGGTAGTAGGGGACCAATTCATTGTGTTCAACAGTCTGGCGCAGGTTGTTTTCGAGGAGCAACCGTTCGACCGTCCTTCTGTTGAGGGCAGGGTTGAAAAACTGATAGGTATTTCTCCCGAGCTCCTTTGCATGCGAGACGGCAATGTCGGCGTTTTTGAGCAGCATATCGGTATCCCTGCCGTCTTCCGGATACATGCTGATGCCGATACTCGCCGTTGCATAGAGTTCCCGCTCGTCAATCCTGAAAGGCCTCCTCATAGCTGTGACAATGGTCTGTGTAATGAGTGCAGCATCTTCAGCGCGGTCAAGGGATGCAAGCAGGATGATGAATTCATCGCTCCCGACGCGTGCAAGCGTGTCGTTCTTCCGAACAAGCGACTGCAATCGCTCGCTGACGGCAAGAATGACCTTATCGCCGACGGCGTGGCCCAGGGATTCGTTGATCGCCCTGAACCGGTCGATATCCAGGTGGAGCACGGCGAACAGTTTGCGGTGATGCTCTGCCTCTGCTGTCTCGTGGCGCAATGCCAGCATAAGCTGTGCCCTATTGGGCAGGCCGGTCAACAGGTCATGATACGCCTGATACCTGATGGTCTCTTCCGCTTTTTTGCGCTCGGTGATGTCCTGCACGGTACCCATCAGGCGGACCGGCCTGTTCTCGACGTCGTAGTGCATACCGCCTCTGCCGCTGAGAAAACGGATACTCCCGTCAGGCCGGATAATGCGAAACTCAAGATCTCCCGGCCCTTCGCCCGACAAGGCGGCGCGAATCCATTCCTGCATGGCTGTTTTGTCTTCGGGATGGATCAGGCTGAGCAATGATTCGAGCGAGAGGGCAAAGGTGTCGGGGGAAACGCCAAAGATGCGGTACGTCTCGGGTGTCCATTGTGCATGCCCTGTCACCACATCGTAGCTCCAGCTGCCGATGTTGGCTATCCGCTGGGATTCGGAGAGCAGGAACTCTTTTTCCCGTGATGTCTCCTCTGCAAGCTTCCTCTCGGTGATGTCCTCGCTGAAGATCACAATCCCCCCCACATCGCCCGTCGCGTGATACCACGGCCGCACTTCCCACCGGAGCCACTGCACCGAGCCGTCGGCCCGCTCGAAGCGGTCTGCATCGGACCGTATTACCTCGCCTGCGAGTGCTCGACGGTGGACCGCCTTCCAGCGCTCGGGTATCTCAGGGAAGACGTCGTAGTGTGACAGCCCGCGCAGGTCGCGATCGTCGAGGCCGTAGTCGCTCATCCAGCGGCGGCTTGCGCTCAAATAGCGCATTTCTCGATCGAACATGGCCAGGGCTGCCGGAGCGTGCTCGATGAAGAGCCGCAGCCGCTCCTCGCTCTCTTTAAGGGAATTTTCGGCCCTCTTGCGTTCAGTAATATCCGTGACAAAAGAATAGTAATGTCGTGTTTGACCCCGCTCATCCCTGATGAGGTGTGTAAAAAGCTCTACCGGCACGCGGGAGCCGTCCTTCCGGATATACTCTTTCTCGTAGCGTACCGGCTGCCCGGTACGGGTCAATTCCTCCAGCTTCTCCTGCTCGATAGCCCTCCATTCCGGAGGAGTAAGCGTCCGGGCCCAGTCGATGGTCATCAATTCCTCCTTGCCGTATCCGGTGAGCTGTGAGAAGGCGGCATTGACCAGTTCCAGTCTCCCGTCTGCATACCCGACGGCAAAAGGCTGGGAGGAGCGTTCGAGTAGGTCTGCAAGGAAGGCTGCCCGTCTCCGGCTCTCCTGCAGAGACTGCTCAATCTGTTTGCGCTGGGTGATATCTTTTGCTATTCCACGCAGAGCCGTCGTACGATTCTCACGGTCGATCACGGGAAGGCCGTTGATCAGCAGCACAACTTCCCGTCTGTCTTGTGCAAGGACGCGTTGCTCCAGATCGACGATCGGCTTCTTGTTCACGACGCTCGCATCGAAGATGCGCTTGACGCGGGCTGCCTCGTCAGACGGCATGAAATCAAAGAGGCTTTTGCCTATCAATTGTCCGGGATCGTATCCGAGAACACTCCTCACCTCTCCGGAGCAATAGGTGTACTGGCCTGCAGCATCCGTCTCCCAGACCCAATCAGCGCTGCTGAGTGCCATATCGCGGAAGCGCGCACCTACCAGTTGAGCCTGCTGGAGCTGGTTCAGCACATCCACCGCCTTGAGGGTCTTCAGATACGGCTCGGCCTCAGGGCCCCACCCGGCAACAGGACGGATTTCCCATCGGCAGTGCGGATCTCCTTTGCCGGCACATTCGGTCTCGATCGCCAACAGCTCGCGCCCGAAGAAACTGCTCGCGTACCCGGACGCGTACCCGGTAAGCGTCCAGCAGACCGGGTGATCACTCTTACCGCGGAGTGTGAGGTGGACCTCGGCCTCGTACGAATTGAGCCAAACGCCGTACATATGGAAATGGCCGGAAGCGCGGTCGAACTCTATTTTCTGCGGGGTAACATGGACGATGCCTTCGAGGGTGTGGAGAGACGGTCCGGCTGCAAGCCAATCGGTTTCGGTCTCCCAGGAAAAGCTTTCGCCCAGCATCATCGCATCACTGCAGCCGTGGGCATAGCCGAATCGGGAGAGGGCCCCCATCGCCAGCTCCTCTCCCAGCATATCGATCAATTGCTGCCGTAGAGCTCCCAGCGCTGCAACGTCCATGATGACGGCTCTTCTTCTATTGAAAAAGATGCGGCCCTCTTCGATCCGGGGCTCGAACAATGTTGCAAAGTCGAGGTCACCCACCTTAATCTTTTTCGGATCGTATAGTTCTGCGCACACGGTGCTGTCTCCCGAAGAGATGAACTCTCCGCTGTCGTCCTTTTCACCGGACCATGAGGGTGAAACCGTTTGGTGGAGCTCAGAGTTAAAGAATACGCCTATACTTAAGTCTAACAGCATTCGTGGCCGAATTCCATCAATGGTATACTTGTGCTATTTCCGTCTATGTTTCTTTAAAAAGCTCCAGCCACTCCTCAAACCGCTTCGCTTGTCCCGTCCCATAACGCGCGAGCATGGCGCGCACTTCTTCGACGGGCTTTTCCCTGGTAAGCCGCTCTTCATGCTTTGAATAAAACTTGTCGGCAAAGCAGATGATCTTTTCTTCGAGAGTAAGGGGCAGCATGTCGCGTCGGGGAAGGGGAAGGTTGTTCTCTTCGATCTCGGACAGGGTCAGACCGGCGCCGACATGCCGCTCGCAGACGAGGGCATGGAGCGGCAGTCCCTCACGATCGAGCAGTTCCCTCCCCAGGACGCCGTGTGCAATGTAGGGGTGCTCTCCGAAGCAGCCGATCTCCGGTGCAGCGGTCATGAATATGCCGATATCGTGGAGCAGTGCCGCTTCTTCGATAAACTGCAGATCGGGCTTCAGATTAGCGATACGCCCGGCGACCTGTAATGCCTTTTGTGCAACGAGCCTGCTGTGATGGACGAGAAAGTGGTGCGCCTTTGTGCCGGGCGTGTAATACCGCTCGATGAGCTTCATGAAATCCATCGGATAGTATAGTATAATTCACCTATGGAACTCTCAGAAAATGCACTGAAAGTTCTGACCGCCCGTTATCTCCTCAAAGATGAGCAGGGAAAGGTCATTGAAACCCCTGAGGCGCTGTTCGGGCGCGTTGCGCACACTATTGCTGGCGCCGAAGCGCTCTATCAGGATGATGTGCTGTATTGGGAACAGCAATTTTATCGTCTGATGACCTCCTTCAGGTTCCTGCCCAATTCAC
The DNA here is from genome assembly GCA_040754455.1 of Nitrospirota bacterium. GTDB lineage: Bacteria > Nitrospirota > Thermodesulfovibrionia > Thermodesulfovibrionales > Dissulfurispiraceae > JBFMCP01. Next base: position 48,439 of record JBFMCP010000017.1, on the reverse strand, counting down.
CCACGCTCATGAATGCGGGGAAGCCTGCGGGACAGCTTGCCGCCTGCTTTGTTCTGCCGGTCGAAGATTCGATGGTGAGCATTTTCGATACGCTGAAGAACGCGGCAATGATCCTGCAGAGCGGCGGGGGTACGGGCTTTTCTTTTTCGCACCTGCGGCCCCGGGCGGATATCGTGCGCTCTACAGGCGGCATTGCGAGCGGCCCGGTCTCGTTCATAAAAATCTACAACACCGCCACCGATGTGATCAAGCAGGGCGGTGCGCGGCGCGGCGCCAACATGGGCATCCTGAGGATCGACCACCCCGATATCATGGAGTTCATCAAGATCAAGAGGGACAGCAGGGAGCTGACGAATTTCAATATCTCCGTCTCGGTGACCGATGCGTTCATGGACGCCCTTAAAAGGGACGGTGAATATGACCTGATCAACCCGCGTTCGGGTGTGGTGGTCGGAAAACTCAAGGCCCGCGAGGTCTTTGATGAGATTGTGCAGAGCGCGTGGGAAACAGGCGATCCCGGCCTGGTCTTCATCGACAGAATCAACAGGGCGAACCCGACGCCTCACATCGGGCAGTTCGAGAGCACCAATCCCTGCGGCGAGCAGCCGCTCCTGCCGTATGAGGCATGCGTTTTGGGGTCAATGAACCTCTCCAAGTACGTGGGGGAAGGGCGGATCGATTACGACGCTTTCGGCAGCGACATAAAGACCGCAGTACGGTTTCTCGACAACACTATCGACGCAAATCGTTATCCGCTGCCCGATATCGAGCGGATGCATAAGGGCAACCGGAAGATCGGTCTCGGCGTTATGGGATGGGCCGATATGCTCGTCCTCCTGGGCATTCCCTACAATCATAAGAAGGCGTTCGCGCTGGCACGACAGGTCATGAAATTCGTCAGGGACAAAGCGCGCGAAGCCTCGGCTGAGCTCGCGGAACGGCGCGGCGTCTTCCCCAATTTCAAAGGCTCGATCTACGATGCACCGGGCATGCCGAAGCTCAGGAACGCTACAACGACGACGGTTGCGCCCACCGGGACGATCTCGACCATTGCCGATTGTTCGAGCGGTATCGAGCCTTATTTCTCGCTCGCCTACCGGCGGTTCGTCCTCGATACCGAGCTGCATGAGGTGAATAAATATTTCGTCGCCTTTGCCAAAGAGCGCGGATTTTATTCGGATGAGCTGCTGGATAAAGTGAAAGCGAAGGGAACCCTTGCGGGAATAAACGAGGTGCCTGCCGATATCAAAAAGCTCTTCAAGACCGCTCTGGAGATTCACTATGAAGACCACATCGAAATGCAGGTGGCCTTTCAGGAGTATACCGATAACGCAGTCTCGAAGACCATCAATATGCCCCATAAGGCGAAAAAGGAGGATGTGGCGCGGGCCTATCTCCTGGCGTACGATAAGGGAGCGAAGGGGATCACCATCTTTCGCTATGGCGCTAGGAGAGGGACGCTCGCCAAGTTTTCGGATACGGATTGATGGCTTTTTCTCTTCAAGAAAATAATCACTCCCTTATATCATATGAAACGCCCGGTGCTGAGCTTTGGCAAAGCAGGCGTGAGGGCCGCACCGGTTCCTGCGAATTGCAGGATCTGGCCCGGTAAAACATATGGGTGGGAAGACTATCTTCCCCGCCGTCTCGATCACGCGGCCATTGCAATAAAGGAATACTTGGGATTATTATTCTATACTTTTGCCTACGAGGAGGTCGGTATGATACTTGGGGTCAATGTTGATCATGTGGCGACGGTGCGTGAGGCGAGGAAGACCTTTGAGCCCGATCCGGTGATGGCGGCAACTCTTGCAATTCTGGGCGGTGCCGACGGCATTACGGTGCATCTCAGGGAGGACCGGCGGCATATTCATGACCGCGACCTGGAGGTCCTGCGCGATGTGGTGCAGTGCGAGTTGAACCTCGAGATGGCGGCTACGGACGAAATGGTGCATATCGCCCTCGAAGTGCGGCCGGATATGATTACCATTGTTCCGGAAAAGCGGCAGGAGCTTACCACCGAAGGCGGGCTCGATATGGTGGGGCAGAAGGAGCACCTCAAGGAGATCATTGAGAAGATACACCATGCCAACATACCGGTGAGTCTCTTCATCAATCCCCATATCATTGATGTGGATATCGCAAAAGAGGTCGAAGCGGATATGGTCGAGATCCACACAGGGCTCTATGCGAATGCGAGGGGGAAGAAACAGGAAGATGAGCTGCACCGGGTGATCGAAGCGGTCAAGATGGCGGATAGGCAGGGCCTGCTCGCCAATGCCGGGCACGGATTGAACTACTTTAATGTGAAAAATATCGCTGCCATTGAAGAACTGAGAGGGCTTTACATAGGACACAGCATCATCTCCAGAGCAGTGCTCGTCGGCATCGAGCGGGCGGTGCGGGAAATGAAGGAGCTCATCAACAGCGTTAAGTGATACTGTCACGAACAGGTCGCTCCATGATTTACGGCATAGGAACCGATATCATAGACATTGAAAGATTGCGGCATGCGGTGCAGCGCTGGGGCGACCGGCTGCTGCATAAAATATTTACCGACCACGAGATTGCCTATTGCTACAGAAGAAAAGATCCCATCCCTTCGCTCGCTGCACGTTTTGCCGCCAAAGAGGCCTTTATCAAAGCACTGGGCAAGGCGGTGCCGTTTCATGATATCGAAGTGGCGAACAAAGAGACGGGGAAACCCTTCATCAATTTCAACAGCCGGCTGAAAAAATATATCGGAAGTGCGCTCGCCTGCCACGTCACCCTTTCCCACGAACGCGGGTACGCTATAGCAACGGTTATACTTGAAAGAAGAAGGAATTAAAGAGTATAATTTCAAGTTCATCTCTGTGTCAGAGAAACAGTATCAGTGTCAGTGACAAGTATCAGGAAAACAGTGCCGGTGTTTAGTGTCAGTGTCAGAAAAAGAAAAAATCAAATAACGTCTGACACTGACATTGTCGCTGCTTCTTTTGCTGACACTTATCACTGACACTGTTTTTACATAGGAGGACATGTGAACATTGTTGTCTGTATCAAGCAGGTCCCTGATACCGCTGAAGTAAGAATAAATCCCGAGACCAACACGCTCATCAGGGAGGGCGTCCCCAGCATCATCAATCCCTACGACCTGCATGCCCTCGAGGCAGCGCTCCAGATACGGGAGAGGTCAGGCGGAAAGGTGACGGTGATTACCATGGGCCCTCCCCAGGCGGAAGGAGCGCTCCGTGAGGCTATTGCAATGGGCGCCGACGAGGTCAGGCTCATTTCCGACAGGGCCTTTGCCGGCGCCGATACCTGGGCGACGTCGTACGCACTCTACAAGGCCATCGATACCATCGGTTATGACATCATTCTCTGCGGTAAGCAGGCGATCGATGGCGATACTGCACAGGTGGGACCGGAAGTGGCCGAGTTTCTCACCATCCCGCACATCTCGTATGTGCGCAAGATTGATGAGGTGAGTGACGGCCGTATCAAGGTGCAGCGCCTGACGGACGAGGGCTACGATGTGGTCGAATCACCGCTTCCGGTTTTACTGACCGTGGTGAAGGAGATCAATACGCCGCGGCTCCCTTCGCTCAAGGGAAAGATGGCGGCAAAGAAAGCGGTCATCACCACGATGGACCTTGCCGCAATCGGCGCCGAGGAAGAGAATGTCGGATTGAAGGGCTCTCCCACCCAGGTGAAGAATATCTTTGCGCCCCCGGCAAAGACCGACCGGAAAATGCTGCAGGGGAGCGTGGAAGAGCAGATCGATGCGCTTATCAACGAACTGAGGGGGCTCAAATGCGTATAGTGGTAAAAACAGAACGGTGCACCGGCTGCAAGGAATGCATTGAGTCGTGTCCGTTCACCGCAATAGAGATAAAAGGAGGCAAGGCCTTTATCAATGAATACTGCCAGTTCTGCAAGACCTGCCTGAGCGTCTGTCCCGAAGGAGCAATTGTCGAAGTGCTCGAGGGGGGGGATATGCAGAAAGCCGATCTCTCGGCATATAAAGGAGTATGGATCTTTGCGGAACAGCGTGAGGGGAAGGTAGCCCCCGTTGCGTACGAGCTCCTCGGCGCAGGCAGGAAGCTCGCCGAAGAGTTGAAGACCGAGCTCTGCGCCGTTCTCCTGGGCGCCGACGATCATGAGGCGCAGGAGCTCATCAGATGGGGTGCTGATAAGGTCTATCATGCGAAGGATACCTCCTTCGATACCTTCAATGACGAGCCCTATGCGCAGTTGCTCGTGCGATTAATCGCGACCCACAAACCCGAGATCGTCCTTGCGGGTGCGACCCCTATTGGACGCTCTTTCATTCCCAGAGTAGCTGCCCGGCTGAGGACAGGGCTCACCGCCGACTGCACCGCCCTTGAAATCGACAAGGATTCGGGCAATCTGCTCCAGATACGTCCTGCCTTCGGCGGAAACATCATGGCGACCATTCTCTGCCCCAACTACCGCCCCCAGATCGCGACCGTGCGGCCAAGGGTGATGAAGCGGGGTGAATACAATACTGATAAAAAGGGAGAGATTATCCCAGTTGCTGCCGATAACCTCACCTGCAGGACAAAGGTCCTGGAGACGATCAAGGAGACATCAGAATGCATGGTAAACCTCCAGGATGCCGAAGTGATCGTCGCGGGCGGCAGGGGAATGGGCGAGAAAGGGTTTGCCATGCTCCATGAGCTGGCCGAGCTCCTCGGCGGCGCTGTCGGCGCTTCGAGGGCAGCGGTGGACGAGGGCTGGATACCCTACAGCCACCAGGTCGGACAGACCGGCAGGACCGTCTGCCCCAAAGTCTACATCGCCTGCGGCATCTCGGGTGCGGTACAGCATCTCGTCGGCATGCAGTCGTCAGACGTGATCATCGCCATCAACAAGAACCCCGAAGCACCCATCTTCTCTGTCGCTACCTACGGGATTGTCGGCGATGCGAACGAAGTCGTGCCGCTCCTGATCAGGAAATTGAAAGAGATAAAGGGCAAATGAAGATCTGCTTCGTTTTTCCGGGTCAGGGATCGCAGCAGGTGGGGATGGGAAAAGACCTCTACGATCGTTTCGATGAGGTCAAGGGGCTCTATGACGAGGCTTCCCGCGTCCTCGGTTACGATGTGGCGGCATTGAGCTTCAACGGCCCTGCTGAGGAGCTTAATAAGACCTACAGAACACAGCCCTGTTTACTGGTAGCGAGCATCGCGGCTTTTACTGTATTGAAATCCAGAGGAGTTGTCCCTTCTGTTGTAGCAGGCCACAGCCTCGGAGAATACTCGGCGCTTGTTGCCGCTGGGAGCATCTCCTTCAACGATGCGGTCAAAGCAACCGAGATCCGCGGGAAGATCATGCAGGAGGCGGTGCCTGAAGGCAAAGGGCTCATGGCAGCCGTACTTGGCCTTGACCGTGAGGTGCTTGATACCCTGTGTAAAGGCGTTTCATCAGGATACGTCGGCGTCGCGAACTATAATTGCCCCGGGCAGATCGTCATCTCTGGTGAAAAGGCCGCTGTTGAAGAGGCTATGGCCAAAGCAAAAGATGCAGGGGCAAAACGGGCGCTTCCTCTCTCGGTGAGCGTTCCTTCCCATTGTGCCCTGATGGAGGAGGCCGGTAAAGCGCTTGACGTGGTCCTGAAGGGAATTACGATCAATGATGCAAAGACAGCGTTCGTCAACAATACCGAAGCACGTTTTATTGCAAAGGCTGAAGAGATACGCTTGTCCCTTGTCAGTCAGCTGAGCCGGTCGGTCCTCTGGGAGGACTGCATCAAAGCGATTGCTGCATCAGGAGTGACACGTTTCATCGAAACAGGGCCGGGTAAAGTCCTCTCAGGATTGATCAAACGCATAGAACCAACTGCAGCGGTCTTTAATGTTGAGAATGTCGAGACATTGGAGAAAACCCTCTCTGAAATGCAGTGAGCACCTATGATTGTGGATGCGCGCGGCCTGTCTCACCCCGAGCATTTGAAGCTGTTGAAAAAACGACTTGAAGGTCTCTGCGCTGTCGATGAGGATGTCGCCATGCTCATCGACAATAAGGAAAAAGAGTTGAAGATGACAGAGCTCTATGTCCGTACCTTCAATTGTCCATATACAGTAGAAAAAGAGAATGAGCATCTGAGGGTCACCATAAAAGCGCCGTTCACTATTTGCGGATTTTAACAACGCAAGTGAGAAAATTTTCATAACGGGAGATGGATATGAAGAAAAAGGTTTCGGTAATCGGCGCCGGCAACGTCGGCGCATCGCTTGCGCAGATGATTGTGCAGGGTGGTATTGCCGATGTCGTGCTGTACGATATCGTGGAAGGCGTTCCCCAGGGTAAGGCATTGGACCTTGCCGAGGCCTGTCCTCTCTGGGGCTCCTCGTCTTCCATTATCGGAACGAACGACTACGCACCCACTGAGGGATCGGATATTATCGTCATAACAGCAGGGCTTGCACGCAAACCCGGTATGAGCAGGGACGACCTCCTCAGCGCCAACGCCAAGATTGTTGCGGAAGTTGCGGAAAAGACCTCCAGGCTGTCTCCCCGGGCTATCATGATAGCGGTGACGAACCCGATGGATGTAATGGCACATGTCAGCCTGAAGGTATCCGGCTTCGAACCGGAGCGAGTGATGGGGATGGGCGGCGTCCTCGATGCAGCGCGCTTCAGGACTTTCGTAGCATGGGAACTCAAGGTATCATCTGAAGACGTTGAGGCATTGGTGTGCGGCGGCCACGGTGACCAGATGGTGCCGATGCCGCGCTTTACCACTGTGCGCGGGGTCCCGGTTACCGAGTTGCTGAGCGAAGAAAGAGTCCAGGCTTTGGTCGACCGGACAAGGAACGGCGGTGCGGAGATCGTTGCTCTGTTGAAAACAGGCAGCGCGTATTATGCCCCCGCTGCATCGACCTACCAGATGGTCGAGTCCATTCTCCTCGACAAGAAGAGGATGATGCCCTGTTCCGCCTATCTCAATGGAGAATACGGTGCGAAGGGAATTTATATGGGTGTCCCCGTCATCGTGGGCAGGTCCGGAATAGAAAAGATCGTTGAGCTGAAACTGAACGAGCAGGAAAAAAGCGACTTCGATACATCGGCGGCTGCAGTAGCCTCATTGGTCCGGAAACTACATTTATAAAGGAGATGCTCTTATGGAAAGGACATTATCGATTATCAAGCCCGACGCAGTAAAGAAGAACGTTATCGGCGAGATCATCAGCAGGTTCGAAAAGAACGGCCTGCGGATAGCGGCAATGAAAAAGATCAAGCTCTCGAAGGAGCAGGCGAAAGGATTTTACATCGTCCATAAGGATAAACCCTTTTACGACAGCCTCACCGACTTCATGTCGGAAGGTCCTATTGTCGTTATGGTCCTCGAGGGTGAAAAGGCCATTTCGAAGAATAGAGAGATCATGGGTGCCACCAACCCGGCAAACGCCGCACCGGGCACCATAAGAAAGGACTTTGCCGAGAGTGTCGAGAGGAATGCCGTCCACGGCTCAGATGCTCCCGAGACAGCTGCGTTCGAGATAGGGTACTTTTTCTCAGCACTGGAAATTCTGTAAGACTCCACATTTAAAGAAGGGTACCATCGGGCAAAAAAATGAGTGGCGGAACAGGGTCATAATCGCGTAGCACCGCAGCATTCCCTTGCCATTCGCGCTCCGGCGTAGATATAATAAAAAATTACAACAACTTAAGATACAGGAGCGCCATGGCATATAAGGACTTAAGAGAATTCATCGCCGCCCTTGAGAAAAAAGGGCTTCTCCATCGTGTAAAAGCAGAAGTAGACCCGATCCTCGAGATATCGGAAATCACCGACCGGATGTGCAAGAGCCCCGAGGGGGGCAAAGCACTCTTTTTCGAGAAGGTAAAGGGGTCGGCGTATCCTGTGGTAACCAATATTTTCGGTTCGTTCGAGAGGATGAGCCTTTCCCTCGAAGTAAAAGAGCTCGACGATGTCGGCCGCCGCATCGAAGAGCTGCTCCACCAGGCACCGCCGAAAACCTTGATGGAAAAGCTGGCGATGCTGCCGAAGCTCTTCGAGTTCTCGAGATATCTGCCCAAACACGTCAAGAGCGGCCCCTGCCAGGAGGTTGTCGAAAAAGACAATCCTGACCTGAGCAAGTTCCCGGTACTGAAATGCTGGCCCGGCGACGGTCAGCCTACCGACGAAGGAAGGTTCATCACGTTCCCCATGGTATTTACCAGGGATCCCGAGACCGGCCGCCAGAACTGCGGCATGTACCGGATCCATATCTATGATAAAGTGACCACCGGCATGCACTGGCATATTCACAAGGACGGTGCGCGCCACTACGATAAATACAAGGCGCTCAACAAGAGAATGCCTGCGGCGATCGCGGTCGGCAGCGACCCAGCCGTGATCTACGCATCGAGCGCTCCGCTGCCGGAGTCCGTTGATGAGATGCTCTTCGCCGGATTTCTCCGGAGAGAGCCGGTGGAGATGGTGAAATGCATCACTTCGGATATCGAAGTCCCTGCGAACAGCGAGCTTGTGATCGAGGGATACCTTGAGCCTGGAGAAATGCGCATCGAGGGCCCCTTCGGTGATCATACCGGATTCTACTCCGCTGCCGATTACTATCCGGTCTTCCATGTCACCTGTATTACACACAGAAAGGACCTCATCTATCCCGCAACCATCGTCGGAAAGCCGCCTATGGAAGATTGTTATATGGGAAAGGCGACGGAGCGCATCTTCCTGCCGCTCATGAAACTCGACTTCCCGGAGATTAGAGACATCAATCTTCCCATGGAGGGAGTGTTCCATAATTGCGCCCTGATATCGATCAGGAAGAGCTATCCCGGTCAGGGAAAGAAGATCATCCACGGCCTCTGGGGCAAAGGGCAGATGATGTTCGCCAAGGTGCTGATCATCGTCGACGACGATGTGGATGTCCAGAATATCTCCTATACGGCGTGGCGCGTTCTGAACAATACGGATTGGCGCCGCGACGTCGTCATCGCCGAAGGCCCGCTCGATGACCTCGACCATGCGGCAAACTTCCCGCGCTACGGCTCGAAGATGGGCATCGACGCCACAAGGAAGTCGAGAGAGGAAGGCATGATGAGGGAATGGCCGCCGGAGATCTACATGTCCGAAGAAATTAAAAGGCTCGTTGATATGAGATGGAAGGAATACGGATTTTAACGCTAAAGCTCACCAGCCGCTATGAAGCGCAGCGGAATAGCGGTCAGGTGCAGCACTTTGTTAAAAGCAGCTATTTCATTCGTCCGTAATATGTGACAGATTTCAGTCCTCTGGATCGCCTGCGACTGCACCAAGTTGTTTTACCTCTTTTTTCATTTCAGGTTTAACGATACGAACATATCCTGAGCCGCTAACCGCCCAATAGGTGATGGACGCCCCACTGGAAATAGGAATTAATTCGATATTTTCCCTTGGTGTCCAATAATATTTGTCGTCAATTTTTGTGATTGTGCATTTGAAGTTGATTGCCTTTTCTTTGTTCAAGTTCTCAGGTGCTCTGGTTACACCACCCTCGCTAATTTTTATTTCTGGGATGCCGGTGAATATGACTGCTTCTTTTGCATGCAGCGGAAACGCAAGCATTAGAAAGATGACCGTTAAAATTATTTTTTTCGTTATCATTCTCCTTTTAACATTTATTTTTATATTTCCACTGCATTGTGAAAGATTCTAGATGACAGAGGATGTCTTGTCAAGGTGTCCAAGACCGGTGACTGCACATGGTAGCTATTAATAAAATTGAGCTTTTACCTTGAATGAGCGATGACGATTCGGTATAATGCGGCTATGACATCAGGACGATTCAGGAATTGCCCGGACACAGGAATCTGCACACCACTATGATTTATACTCATGTGGCTGCGAAAAATGTCCTTGGCGTGAGAAGTCCTTTGGATGAATAAAATTGTGTTAAAATGAAATTTCGAAATTCAAACAGCATGAAAGTTGCCGATAAAGACATATCATTCATGAAAAGGGCTTTAACCCTTGCCGCTAGGGCAAAAGGAATGACAAGCCCCAACCCGATGGTCGGGGCGGTGATCGTCAAAAGCGGCAGGATTATTGCCGAAGACTACCACAAGAGACCCGGCCAGCTCCACGCCGAAGCCCTCGCGATCCGGAAAGCGCAGGAGCGGGCAAAAAACGCCACGCTGTATGTAACCCTCGAACCCTGTTGCCATCTCAAAAAGCGCACGCCGCCGTGCACCGGCGCGATCATCGACGCTGGCATTAAAAAGGTGGTTATCGCCATGAAGGACCCCAATCCCAAGGTGTCGGGCAAAGGGATCGAAGAGCTGCAGCGCCACGGCATCCAGGTAATAGACGGTATTCTGAGAGAAGAGGCGATGCGGCTGAACGAGGCATATATGAAGTACATTACCACACGTACCCCCTTTGTGACCCTCAAGGTCGCCATGACCCTCGACGGCAAAATCGCTACTCCTGAAGGCCAATCGAAGTGGATCACCGGAGAGCTGGCGAGAAAGATCGTCCATCGTATGAGAAGCGAGTCAGATGCAGTGCTGACGGCCATCGGCACAGTGCTGGCTGACAACCCGCAGTTTACGGTGCGGCTCGGGGAAAGAGCGAAAAGCGGGCAGCAGAACGTGAAAAACCCTCTGAGGGTCATTATCGATCCGGACCTCGAGACGCCGCTCGACTATAATGTCTGCTGCATACCGCCGCGGACGCTCATCGTAACCAGAAGTCAGAAGTCTGAAGCCGGAAACCGGAAGGTGAAAGGTCTCATCGAAAGGGGCGTCGAGATTATGGAGTACGATGGGGACCGGGTCGACCTTGCATGTCTCATGAGTACGCTCGGTGAGCGGCAGGTAATGTCAGTACTGATCGAGGGCGGCTCCTCGCTCAATGCCGCTGCGCTCCGTGACGGGATTGTGGATAAGATCGTCTTCTTCATTGCTCCAAAAATTATCGGAGGAAAGGATTCCATACCCGCTATCGGCGGCAAGGAATTCCAGCGCCTCGAAGACGCGTTCCTCCTCCGCGACATGAAAGTGAAACGGGTAGGGCAGGATCTGATGGTCGAGGGATATCTCCGCAGCTCATAGCAAAAAAACAAAAACTGTGAGCTAATGGCTATCGCGGCTTTGCCAATATCTCGAGCACCTTCAGATCGAGGAACCGTTTCGATGCCGCAGATTTTATCACGAGGACGGTATCGGCTCCTCTGCCGGTGCCGGCAACGGTCAGAATCTCTTCTCCTTCAGGAATGAGCCCCGCATCGGCCGCCATCATAGCCATCTCGCAGCAGACTTTCGCCCCCTCACCGAACCGCCTCAAACTCTGGGCGACAATAAGGGTAGGGTAGAGGCCGTTGAACTTTGCAGCAAAGGCCGTCTCCAGGGTATGGGTGATCATCGTACCGGTGTAGACCCGTGCGCCGAGGGATTCTATCTTCTTTCTTGTTTCAGGAGACATTTCGATGGTGTTCGGCTCTTTGAAGCCGGCGGAATGCGTTACAACAATAACATTGGTTCCGGTGTTTCCCAACGATTCGGCAAAGAGAAGTCCTGTGTCTCCCCACGTAGAGGCTACGACGAGGTGTTTATAGTTGAACGCTGCTATCGCATCCTTGACAATCCGGAGACAGCTTTCGGTATTCTCCTTTCCCGGTTTTTCGAAGTAGAATATCTTTTTTTCCATAGCGTCCCTCCTGGAGCGATTTCAATAACAATTATAGCCAAAAGAGGAGTAAAGATAAACAAAAAAGCTTGACACGAGAGCGGCTTCACGACTCATAATAAATGTGATAAAGGAGTCATTGTCTATGGTCGGATTGTTTATACATCTTCTCGAGCGATTGGGTGTATTCGCTATCGCCTTTATTTTCATTATGCGGTTCGAGGCGTTCAAGAAGCTCCTCACCGGTAAGGCAACACGCTACGAGAAGCTCTCCCTTTCGGTGCTCTTCGGTCTTTTCGGCATCGCAGGCACCTACATGGGAGTTCCCGTGCAGAATGCTATCGCCAATTCGAGGGTGGTGGGCGTTGCCCTTGGCGGTATCCTCGGAGGACCGCTCGTCGGTCTCTTTGCAGGTATTATCGCCGGAGGACATCGCTACCTCATAGATATTGGAGGCTTCACCGCCTTTGCCTGTGCAGTGGCGACGATCGTTGAAGGGTTCGCCGGCGGCTTCTTGTACCATAAAATAAAGAAAAACACCTTTGATCCTTTCGCCGCTTTCCTTTCAGGAGTTGTCGTCGAAGTGCTCCAGATGGTGATCATCCTCCTCCTCGCAAAACCGTTCGATGCAGCACTCAGCCTGGTAAAAGTGATTGGCTTTCCGATGATCTTCGTCAATTCCGTCGGACTTGCGGTCTTTATCGAACTGGTCTCGTCGGTCTCAAAGGAGCAGGAGCGGGTGGGCGCCTACCAGGCGCAAACTGCACTGAAAATCGCATTGAGAACGCTCCCTATTCTGCGCAACGGGCTTAATTCCCAGTCGGCATCGGAAACTGCCCAGATTATTCTTGAGATGACCGATCTCGATGCTGTTGCTATTGCGGATGCATCAATGATCCTTGCTCATAAAGGTGCCGGAAGCGATCACCACAATGCAGAGTCGCCCATTCTTACGACGGCAACGAGGAATGCCCTTGTTTCGGGGAGTATTCACGTTCCGATGACAAGATACGAAATTGGATGCAGCAATGAGAACTGCCCGCTCGGTTCGGCGATTATCGTTCCCCTCAAGCGATGGAACAAGACCATCGGCGCTCTCAAGCTGTATCGTATGAAAGAGGAAGGAATCAGTCCACTGGACATGGAGCTTGCCAACGGTCTCGCCCATCTCTTTTCGAACCAGCTCGAGCTTGCCGAGATTGAACACCATCGAAAGCTTGTTGCCGATGCAGAGATCAGGGCGCTTCAGGCACAGATCAATCCTCACTTTTTGTTCAATGCGATCAATACAATCATAAGTTACACCCGCACCAATCCTGAGACCGCCTCCGACCTGCTGTTGAAACTGGCGAACTTTTTCAGGAAGAATATCAATCCCGGAAACAAGAATGTTCCGCTTGCGACAGAGCTCGAGCACTGTAAGGCATACATAGCGCTGGAGAGGGCGCGGTTCGAAGACCGGATAAAGGTGAACTACACGGTCGATAGAGGGGTGATGGATTGCGACGTTCCGCCGTTGATTCTCCAGCCTCTTGTCGAGAATGCATTGAAACACGGTATTCTCCAGAGAGAAGAGGGCGGAGAAATTACGATCGGAGCATACCGGGATAACGGTTTTGTACGGGTGTTTGTAGCGGACAACGGTGTGGGAATGCCCCCGGAGCAGATTGCGTCGCTCTTTTCGGAAATCCCGAAGAAGGAATATCAGAACGGGACCGGTATTGCGCTCAAGAATGTGAATGCTCGGCTTACTACGCTCTATGGGGCAGAGCATACCTTGTTGGTTGAAAGCGAGATCGACAAGGGGACTACTGTCTCGTTTACCATACCGCACTAATGTTATGGCTTTGAAAGCATTTATCATTGACGATGAGGCGCCGGCGAGAAGAGAGCTCAAGTATCTCCTCAAGAAAGTAGAGGGTATAGAGATCGTTGGCGAGGCGCCGAACGGAACGCTCGGGCTGAAAGGAATCCGGGAGACGCAACCGCATATTGTATTCATGGATATTCAGATGCCCGGAATCAGCGGGCTCGAACTGACGCACTTTCTCCGCGAGGTGCCCGAAAAGCCGCTCGTCATTTTTGCAACAGCCTTTGAGGGATATGCCCTCGAGGCTTTCGAAGCCGAAGCCTTCGATTATGTCCTGAAACCTTTTTCCCTCGAACGCATCAAGCGGTCGGTTGCAAAGGCCGCTAAGTTCCTTACCGAGGCACGTCCTGCGCACTGCGCGCCTGAAGTGCTGAAAAAAGAGGAGTTGGAGAAAGCGCCCTGTGATGTTCAGAAGAGAATACCTCTTTATAAAGGCGACCGGATTATCCCCACTCCCCCTGAAAAGATACTCTTTGCACAATGCCTGGAAGGAGAGATTGCAGTGGTGACACAGGAGGGAAAATTCAAAACAAAATCAACACTCCAGGAGCTCGAATCAAAACTCATTTCCTGTGGGTTCATAAGGACCCACAGGAGATTCCTTGTCAATGCCGGCCATGTGCTCGAGATCATTCCCTGGTTCAACGGCAGCTACAAACTGGTGATGAGCGATAAGGAAAAGACCGAGGTGCTCGTCAGCCGTCACATGGTCAAGGATCTGAAGCAATACTTCAATATTTAGTTCTGTTCCTGCTTCAGTTCCCCCTTCTTGAGCATTTCAAAAATGTCTATCCGTCTACGTTCTTTTCGTATGCTACTAGGCTTGTAACTCACTGGTTACATTAAATAAGTATCCGTCTGCGGCATGTCATTCATCGATCCCCTATAACCATTCATCCACCACATACGACCATTCACCGTTTTTTCATTTACAGGGCACGAACAATCTATCTATGCTAAACAAAAATCTGTATAAGGGGGTATCTATGAACGCTTTGACGTTGGTGTTTGTCGCCTTATGCGTCTTTGCAATCGCCTACCGGTACTACGGTCTCTTCATCGCCAATAAGGTGTTGAACCTGAGATCGGAAAGGTCGACTCCGGCGGTTGTCATGGCAGACGGGCATGACTACCACAAAACCAATAAGTATGTCCTCTTCGGACACCACTTTGCGGCGATCGCCGCAGCAGGCCCGCTCCTCGGTCCGGTTCTCGCAGCGCAGTTCGGCTTCTTGCCCGGTGCGCTCTGGATCATCATCGGCACTGTTATTGCCGGTGCGGTCCACGATATGGTAGTGCTCTTCGCTTCGGTGCGGCATAAAGGGCAAAGCCTCTCGAAGATTGCCGAAAGCGAGATCGGGAAGGTTACCGGTAACGTTGCTTCATTCGCCTTTCTCTTCATCCTCATCCTTACGCTTGCAGGACTTTCGATTGCGGTCGTGAACGCCATGTTCGAAAGTGTCTGGGGTACGTTTACCGTCTTTTCCACTATGCCCATTGCATTCATGATGGGTGTTTATATGTACAAAATAAGGCCCGGCGACGTGAAAGGGGCAAGTATCATGGGAGTTGTGCTGCTCGCTCTGACAGTGCTCGTCGGTCCGTATGTTGCAGCAAATCCGGCGCTGGCATCAATATTCTCCCTTTCCAAAAAACAGATATCGATCATCATTCCGATCTACGGATTCGTTGCCTCGGTGCTTCCCGTGTGGCTGCTGCTCTGCCCGAGGGACTATCTCTCGACCTATCTTAAGATCGGAACCATCATAATGCTGACGGCTGGTATTTTTGTTGTGCAGCCCACGCTGCTCATGCCGCCCCTCACCAAGTACATAAGTGGCGGCGGACCGATTATTCCGGGCGCCGTATTTCCTTTTGTCTTTATCACGATCGCCTGCGGCGCGCTGTCCGGGTTCCATGCTATCATCGGTACCGGAACAACGCCTAAAATGGTGGGCAATGAGCGGGATATCCTCTTCATCGGCTACGGTGCAATGCTCGTTGAAGGTTTCGTAGCGATTATGGCCCTTATCGCTGCGTGTGTTCTCGTTCCTGCAGACTACTTTGCCATCAACACCCCGCCGGCGGCATTCGAAAAGCTCGGCATGGCAACAGTCAATCTGCCGATGCTCTCCGCTGAAGTCGGCGAAAAGATTCAGGGAAGGCCGGGCGGTGCTGTTTCGCTCGCCGTCGGTATGGCGTATGTCTTCGGTTCTATTCCCTTTATGAAAGGATTGATGTCGTACTGGTATCACTTCGCCATTATGTTCGAAGCGGTATTTATTCTGACAGCAGTTGATACCGGCACGAGAGTAGGAAGGTTCCTCCTTCAGGAGATGGTCGGCAAGCTCTTTCCGAAATTCCTCGAAAAGAGATGGATGCCTGGCATTGTCATAACCAGCTTTCTCTTCACCGGTTCCTGGGGCTATCTTGTGTACACCGGCGATATCTCGACCATATGGCCGCTCTTCGGCATGAGCAACCAGCTCCTTGCATCGAGCGCCTTGATCATCTGCACGACGATGCTCATTCGCATGGGAAAGGCAAAGTATGCCTGGATAACCGCGATACCGGGACTCGCCATGTCATTCATCACCATGTATGCGGGATACCTGAACGTTACGGTCAATTATCTTCCCAAGGAGAAATATCTGCTCGCGATACTTTCGATCATTATTATGGCGCTCATGGCCATCGTTTTCATAGCGGCCTTCAAACGGTGGTTCGAGCTGCTGCAGGTTAAACGGCTTGTACTGGACAAGTACGGCGATCCGGTGCTCGAAGTAGTCGAAGAGTAAAGTACAGAGGAAGAGGAGAGGGTGCGCATGAGCAGTACGGCACTCTCTCCTCTTTTATGAAATCACTATGGGCTGCTGCAATTTTGATCTACCAGAGAAAAGACTTTACCAACTTGTCGCACAAATCAAGAACTCCTACAGGACGGGAAGAACGGCGGGACCTTTTCTATGTTTTGACTGCGGGTGCACTCTTGAGCATGAAATGGTGAAGAAAAAGTTTATCGGTTTCATTGTGAGGATACGGTGCCCTCAGTGCCCGTGGGAGTTCGAGGGCTAAGGCGTATGTACAAAAGAATACTCAGTAAGCGAGTTACTTAAATCATTCAATAAAATAAGGGGAGATAGCAATGGATTTAGCGACCGTAAAGAAAAATGCGAAAGAAAGGCTTCAAGGCTACTGCAGGGTCTGTCCTGTGTGCGACGGCCGTGTCTGTTCCGGTGAAGTGCCCGGCATGGGGGGGGCCGGTACCGGCAGCGGCTTCAGAGCTAATATTGAATCGCTTGCAAAGTATCGCTTCAACATGCAGACCGTTCATAATGTAACATCACCTGATACTTCAATCGTCCTATGGGGCGAGCGGCTCTCTCTTCCGGTGCTTGCCGCTCCCATGACAGGGGTAAGCTACAACATGGGTGGTAAGATGACGGAGCAGGAGTTCATTGATGAGGTCATTGCCGGATGTACGCTGGCTGGCACGGTCGGTATGACCGGCGATGGTGCAGAACCAGGAATGTATGAAAGCGGGATACAGGCAATTGCTGCCCAAAAGGGTAAGGGCATTGCTATTATCAAACCGAGGAGCCAGGAAGAAATCATCAAACGTATCCATCAGGCAGAAGCAGCAGGTGCTCTGGCGCTCGGTATGGACATCGATGGAGCGGGACTGATCACCATGGCACTGAAAGGCCAGCCGGTCAGTCCGAAAACAGTCGGTCAGCTCAAAGAGGTGATCTCGGCTACGAAATTGCCGTTTATTCTCAAAGGTATCATGACACCGAAGGAAGCTGAGCTGGCAGTGGAAGCAGGAGCAAAAGGAATTGTCGTATCGAACCACGGAGGACGTGTCATGGACTTTACTCCGGGCACTGCTGAAGTGATTTCCGGAATCGTTCAGAAGGTAAAAGGCAAGCTCACGATCTTTGCTGACGGCGGTGTCCGTACTGGCGCCGATGTGCTCAAGTTCATTGCGCTCGGCGCAGATGCAGTTCTGGTAGGCAGGCCGCTGGTAGTCGGGGCATTCGGCGGCAACCGTGAGGGAGTCGCGCTCCTGCTCAACAAAATGAAAAATGAGCTCATTCAGACCATGATCCTGACGGGGACCTCTACATTGAAAGAGGTGAAACGGGATATCCTGTATAACTAGGGCGTCATACACGCCTCGGTTTTTATGATATCTTGTGTGATTGATATATACAGGACATATGCAAGGGGGAGATGCATAGAAGCGAAGATTAAAGGCAGGAACGGGTACTCCAAGGAGCTTTCTAATGCGCGATTTATTGGAAGAGATATGGAGCACTTCTCCGTAACGAATAGCGTTCTCAAGAGTGCGACGCTTTTGTGGGAGCTAAGGAGGCGCGATAAAGCTCCTCTCCGCACCCATTCCTGCCTACTCCTAACCTTCCATGAACTCCAAAATATCTCCCCAATACGCAAGGTTTGATATAATTCTCCATGTACGATACCCTTCTATCGTTCGGCTTGATGATTGTTGCAGGACTTCTCTTCAGAAGGTTGAAGGTTGGCGGGCTCGACGGCGCAGTGCTCCGTCCGGCAATCAACAGCTTGGTGCTCAACATCTTTCTACCGGCCCTCTGTGTAAAGGTCATTTACAGCTCGACTATTGACAGCGAGGTGATATTCGTCCCTGCTACTGCATGGATCACCATCGGCGCTTCACTCGTAATGGCTTTGGGAATGTATGCAATACTGGGGAGACGCATGCAGATAAAGCCAGCTGAGAAGGGAGTGCTGATCCTCTCTTCCGCTTTCGGCAACTTCACGTATCTCGGCATCCCCGTCCTTACCGGTCTCTACGGTTACAGCGCTGCGAAGTATGCGCTCTTTTATGATCTGCTTGCGGGGACGCCGCTGCTCTGGATCATCGGGGCGCTGGTCGCTTCGCGGTATGGTGAGGAGACGAAGTTCGATCTCTGGAATTCCATAAAAACAGTAGCGGCGCTTCCTCCACTCTGGGGGCTGGCCCTGGGATTGGCGCTGAATGTCCTTGCGGTTCCACTTCCCGCTTTTATCCTGAAGTTCCTGGATATGTTTGGCGCCCTTGTCGTTCCTTTGATGATATTCAGTATCGGTCTTACGCTTACCCTGCCCAAAGTGAGCCATGCCTACATCATTGCTCCGGCAGTGGTCACCAAATTGGTGCTCGCGCCCTGTATATCTTTTATCGCTGCTGGCGTGCTCGGACTCAAAGACACTGCACTTGCATCATCTCTGATGGAGGGCGCTATGCCTACTATGGTGGTATCACTGCTCGTCGCCGCACGCTTCAAGCTCGATACCATATTGTCAGCCTTTATCATTGTGGCTACAACGCTCCTCTCCTTTATTACCCTGCCTGTTGCCGCGCACCTTGCAAACATGCTTGCTTTTTAATTCAGAGCATTCTCTAAGGAGGCGCGCTAAAGCTCCTTTTCCCACCCCTCCCTGACATTGTCCGGAAATTCTGGGAAGAGGCCTAAATGATGTAAAATATGATTGTGCATAGTACGTTGCTCGGAATGCACTTCTGATAAAAACAGATGATCACGTCGCTCTATATCCATATCCCTTTCTGCATCAAAAAGTGTGTTTATTGCGACTTTTATTCGATCCCTTTTTCGTTGGAAAACGCAGGCGCTTACACCGAGGCCCTTTGCAGAGAGATAGCGCTGAGGGAAGGTATGGCGAAAGATCTCAGGACTATCTATATCGGCGGCGGCACGCCGACCCTTCTTCCTGAGGATGAGATGGTGGTGGTACTCGAGAAAGTGGAGGCCGTCTTTTCGGTTTATCCCGATGCGGAGATTACCATTGAAGCGAATCCCGGAACCGTCTCTGAAAAGAAGCTTCTTCATCTGCGCAGTGCCGGCATCAACAGGATCAGCATAGGGGTGCAATCCCTCGATGATCGTGAGCTGAAGCTGCTCGGCAGGTGCCACACATCCCAACATGCCGTAGATGCAGTCCGGGCCGCACGAAAAGCGGGGTTCGACACTATTTCCCTTGATCTGATCTACGGCATCCCTGGACAGACCCTTGCGGCATGGAAACGCACACTTACGCATGCCCTTTCGTGCGCTCCGGAACATCTCTCGACCTACGAGCTTACTCCTGAAAGAGAGACGCCCCTCTGGGAGCACATCCGGCGACATGAGACCGTCCTTCCTTCCGACGATGAGATCGCCGAAATGTACTATGAGGGGCTCGAGCTTCTTAAGAGGCACGGGTATCTCCATTATGAGATATCGAACCTTGCACTGCCGGGGCGGGCCTGCAAACATAATATGAATTACTGGAAACGAGGTGACTATCTCGGCATCGGGGCTGCGGCACACTCCTTCTTTGAGGGAAAACGTATCGCCAACATAAGCAATGCCGAGCGCTACATTGAAGAGCTCAATAGAAGCAGCATTCCTGTGGGTGAAGAAACACTCCTCTCGGTGGAAGATGCGCTCAAAGAGCATATATTCCTCGGACTGAGAATGACCGAGGGGCTCGACCTCCGGCTGTTGAACGGAGCAGCGAGAATACGAGACAGCAAGGCCGTGGGGGAACTTATCCGCCACGGCCTTCTGGAACTCAATGGGCAGTATCTGCGCCTCACCCTGCAGGGCCTTGTCCTGAGCAGCGAGGTGATGGTTCGTCTGCTCGAGGGACTCTAGTTATTTCGCTGCCGGTGCAGGGACGGTAATGTACTGCGTTATTCCGCCTCTTACGATCAGCACCAGAACGTCCTGTCCCTTCTCTATGGCGGCAACGGTACTCTTGTACTCTTTCACATTGGTGACAGCGGTTCTGTTGACTTCGAGAACGATATCCCCTCTGGTAAGGATGCCGGCTGCAGGGCTGTCTTCCTCAATGCTGTTGATAATGACGCCTTTGATTTTTTTCGTGATATTCATTTTCTGGAGCATTTCATCGGTGAGCTCCAGTACCGATACCCCTTTTAAGGCATTATCCACCTCACCGTTGGCTGCAACCTGAGGCTCGAGCGGCAGCTCTCCGATCGTCACTCCCAGCGTAAGCGGACTCCCGTTCCGTATCACTCTCACCTGGACCACCGCGCCGGGCTTTGTTGCGGCGACCATGTTTTTGAAGTGGAAGGGATCGGTGATCTTTTTGCCGTCGTATTCGGTGATGACATCTCCTCTCTTCAGCCCACCCTTGTCAGCAGGCCCTCCCTCGACCACATCGACGAGCAGCACGCCTTTTTCGTCCTTCAATTTGAACTGTTTCGAGAGCGCCGGCGTAAGGGGCTGAATCTGCACGCCGAGCCATCCTCTCACGACCTTGCCCTGGCTGATGATGCTGTCCATGACGCTCTTTACCATGTTGGAAGGTATGGCAAAGCCGACGCCCTGGTAGCCGCCGGTAGTGCTGAATATGGCGGTATTGACGCCGATGACCTCTCCCCTGATGTTGATCAGCGCTCCGCCTGAATTACCCGGATTGATCGCGGCATCGGTCTGGATGAAATCCTCATAATCTGTAATGCCGAATCCCGATCTTCCGAGGGCGCTGATAATCCCCATGGTAACGGTCTGGCTCAGGCTGTAAGGGTTTCCGACGGCAAGCACCATCTCGCCGACGTGCAGCTTGTCGGAGTTGCCCCACGGGATAGTGGGAAGGTTCTTCTCTTCAATCTTGATGACCGCGATATCGGTTTTGGAATCGAGGCCTACCACTTTCCCTTTGTACTCCCTGTTATCGGAAAGCTTGACCAGGATATCGTCGGCATTGTCAATGACATGGTTGTTGGTGACAATATAGCCGTCGGCGGTGGCGATGACGCCGGAGCCGAGGCTCGAGACCTTTCGCTGCTGGGGGCTCTGCATGCCGTCGCCGAAAAACTTTCTGAATACGGGGTCATCGAAGAAGGGGTGGCGGGGTGCCTTGACCGTCCTCGAGGTCGAGATGTTGACGACGGCGGGCTTTACCCGTTCGGCAACCTTTGCGAGTGCCTCACCGAATCTCGATAAGACCTCCGTCGCCTCTTTGTTCGACATCTCCGCCTGCGCAGAGGATGTGGGCAGAAAGTCGAGCGCGATTGACAAAACGCAGATGATGATGAACGTGACCAGTGTGTTTTTTGCCTTATATTTCATATTACCTCCATGTTAGCGTTGTAATGCATGTACTTCAAATTTTAAAACTCTTGTTGTATTTTTATCAATCCTGTAGCGCTCATCCAGGCGATATCCCACGACCCATACGATCTCATTGTCCGCAACGAGCAGGGGCACGGCGTCCCGCATATCTCTCGGCACCTTCGCATCGACGAAATAATCCTGGAGCTTCTTTTTCTTGCCGAAACCGAAGGGATAGAAATGGTCGCCGGGTATTCGCGGCCTTATGACAAGGGGAAAGTGCACTTTATCGGCGTCGATGGCGGCAGTGTGTTTCCCGTCACCGTAGGTATCGAGAATTTCTTTATCATCGACAAGGGAGCAGCGGAGCACCAGCGAAGCCTCCTTGAGGACGACCTCTCCCGGATGTTCGAGCACGTGGGTGCTGAGACGGTGGGGACGTTCGACGGTAAGGAGGAGGGTGGAATACCCCTTTATCGCCCGCAGATCTTTCGGCAGATAGATACGGTCTCCCGATATCCCCTTCTTTACCAAAGTGGCGATGTCTTCGATATGGACAAAACCGATGCCGCGGAGCCCCTTGATCTCGTCCACCGCACGCCGGAGCACTCTCCTGAGGAGGACGGTATCCATGGCCTCCAGCGGGGCGAGGAAGAGCTCTATCCGTTCATCGGTTTTGTTGGTAATGAGCCGCATCAATGCCTTGGTGACCTGGAGGTCGAAATACCGCTCCTCATCTCTGAAGATGTCCGCGGTCCTCGAGAGGGTCTTGACGATATCGCGGTTGATGCTCCGGACAACCGGCATAAGGACGTGGCGTATTTTATTGCGCAGATAGTAGTGTTTGAGATTGGATGAATCGATGACGTAGGGCATCGACAGATGACGAATTGTGTCAGGAGAAGAATGGGCGAGAAAGTCATCGATTGCGCTCCTCTCGATTTCGATGAGCGGTCTGATGATATCCCTTCTGACCGGGGGAATGCCTGAGAGGCCTGCGGGTCCCGATCCCCTGAAGAGCCTCATCAGAATGGTCTCCGCCTGGTCGTCGGCGTTATGCCCCACGGCAATCTTTGTTGCGCCCCTCTTGCGGGCGATAGTTTCAAGGGCCCGGTAGCGCAGTTCGCGGGCCGCCTCCTGTGTGCTCAAGCCTTTTTCCCGGGCATAGGAAGGCACATCGATCGCCTGTGTGAAAAAGGGCACTCCCAAAGCACTGCAGAGTGCGCTGCAGAACGCAATTTCACGGGGGGTCTCGTCCGGTCTGAGACCATGATCGATGTAAGCAGCACTGAGCGTGATGCCGTATTCGGCTTTGATCCGGTCGAGCACGACGAGCAGACAGACCGAGTCGGCCCCCCCTGAAAGGCCGATGAGGACAATATCCCCGTGTGAAAGCATGGCGTATTTCCGGAGTGTATTCTTGATGTGGTCAAGAAGGTTCATCTGTGTATTATACCTGACCTTTCTCCTGCTTTATCCATGGTACGTGGCGGCCCGCAGGGCCGGGCAAAGCACGCCTCTTTTACTTTACAATTCATCATTCCAGTTGATAATATAATAGTTTGAAACTGATGGAGAGGTGGCCGAGTAGGTCGAAGGCAGCCGCCTGCTAAGCGGTTGTAGGGGTAACACCCTACCCAGGGTTCGAATCCCTGCCTCTCCGCCATAACCACAATCAGCGGAGGTATACATGAAGAGGATTTCTACGATTCTGGTAACCGGCCTTGCATTATCGATGATTATGACAGGTTGTAAGAAAAAAGAAGAACAGATTACTCCAACGGCACCGATGCCCCAGTCGCCCATGGTGATGCCGCAGGCACCGATGCAGGGACCTGCAGGAGCACCGGCACCGATGGCGCCGCATGGAAATGCGGGGCCCAAAGTTGAGAAAAAGATCATCGTGCCTAACGATGTCAAAGGGAAGTGGAGCAAGGTAAAGCTGGTGCTGGAAGATAAGACGACAAAGAAGAGCAATGAGTACACTGTAAAAATCGGCTCTGATTTTGAACTCCCCAATACCAATCTCAAGGTAAAAGTCGGCGAATTCCTCCCTGATTTCAGAATGGATGGTACGACGCTGACCTCAGGGAGCGTGAATCCCAACAACCCAGCAGTCCGGGTCGAGGTCTTCGAAGGCGGCAAGAGCGTATTCAAAGGATGGCTCTTTGCAAAGTTTCCGACCATGCATCCTTTTGAGCATCCCAGATATGCGCTTACGCTCAAAGAGGGTGTAAAGAGCTAGGCAATAACCGTTGAAGGTAGGGGCGTTGATGGAACGCCTCTGCCTTTCTTGTATCTCTAACCTGAGAGGCTGACATGTCACAGTACTACCATTTGGGGAAAATTCCGACGAGTCCCGAGCACCGGAAAGCGTTGCTGGGGGAAAAGATAGAGATGGAAGAGCAGGCGGCTGGCCTTCAATTGACGCAGGTTCAGAGGAGAGTCTATGACTTTCTCCTCTCCCGAAAAAGGTATGCTGCCGGGGATATGGAACTGAACAAGGAGTTCAAGCTCGATCTGCCCGATATCTCTTTTTGCGTCACCGCTGACTTCGTCCTCAAGATCGGGGATCGGAGCTGCATCGTCATAAAGTGTGTCATGAGCTCGATGGAATCCTGGGAGCGCCATTCCATAGCTTTTTGCCGTGTCGTTGAGCCCTACCAGATACCTTATGCGGTGGTGACTGACAGCGAGCACGCTCGGGTGCTGGATGCGATTGACGGAAAAATCATTGCAGAGGGAATGGATGCGATCCCAGATAAAGATGAGGCGGTCCGCTTGTTTAAGGATGCCACGTTCACTCCCTATCCTGCAGAAAGGGCAGAGAGGGAAAAGAGGATCCTGTTTGCCTTTGAGGCGATCAAATGCGCTCCAAACCTGATTAAACCGGAATAAGCAAGCTTTCAGCCATCGGCTTTCAGCAAAAAAGCAGAACAGCGGGCCCGTCGTGATCGGATCGGAGACTCCCCGTGAGCCGACAGCTGGGTACTGATAGCTTTTTGTTAAGGAGGAACAGTGAGGCTCGCGATCATCGGACTCTCCAATTCAGGCAAGACCACTATCTTTAACGCCCTTACGGGACAGAACCTCGAAACGACAACGTATCCTACGATCAGCGGCGAACCGAATTACGGCGTGGTGAAAGTCCCCGACGACCGCGTCGACAGGCTTGCCGAAATCTACCGGCCCAAGAAGATAACCTACGCTACCGTCGAATATGTCGATTACATCGGGCTCACCAAGGGCGATGTCGCGCAGAACAGGAAGGTCTTTGACCTGATCAAGGATGTGGATGCTATTGTCCACGTCGTGCGCGCCTTTGAAGATGCCTCGATCTCTCATCCGATGAACGAGGTGAATCCCCTGCGCGATGTCGAGACGCTCGAGATGGAGCTGGTCTTTGGCGATCTCGAGTTTGTCGAGAAGCGGCTCGAGCGCATGGAGGAAAGTGCAAAGAAGGGCAAGAAGCCCAATGAGGCGGAAAAGAAGCTCCTGTTGAAATGCAGGGAAGCCCTCGAAAAAGAGATACCCCTGCGGAACATGCACTTTGATGAGGAAGAACAGAAACTCATGAAGCCGCTCCAGTTCGTCTCGACAAAGCCCGAGGTTATCGTGATCAACCTCGGTGAGAAAGAGCTGAATACCGAGCGCGCGGCAGACCTGCAGCGGCGCGTCGAAACGCTCATTGCCGAAAGGGGCGTCGCGGAAACGACAAAAGTAGTGGTGCTCTGCGGAAAGATCGAGATGGAGATCGCCCAGCTTTCCCCGGATGAGGCACGGGCATTTCTCGATGACCTCGGTATTGAAGAGCCGGCCCTGAACAAATTGATAAAAGTGAGCTATGACCTTCTGGGGCTCATCTCCTTCCTTACCAGCGGGGAAGACGAGGTGCGGGCATGGACGATTACGAGGGGGACCAATGCCCAGAAAGCGGCAGGCAAGATCCATTCGGACATAGAACGTGGATTTATCAGAGCAGAGGTGGTGGGCTATGATGACTTCATTGCCGACGGTTCTATGGCTGCGGCACGCGACAGGGGGCATCTGCGGCTCGAAGGAAAGACCTACGAGGTTAAAGACGGGGACATCATCAATTTCAGGTTTAATGTATAATCGCCCGAAAGCGGCTTATTTATTCTTAAAACGAAGCTTTGATCTCAGTGTTTCCGTCGCAGGTTCAAACTCGTAGTTGTCCATATCTCCCAGGCCCCAGCAGCGGCTGATCACCTGTTCATCACCTGTCGTCGTATCAGTCCTGATCACCGTCGTGAGCGCATCTGTTCTTCTGATAATATAGCGCTTGTCGCCGAAATCGATGGTCCGCTCAACAGTACGACCCTCTTCTTTTTTTTCCGCCTCGCTCACAGATACCCCCGGTCCAGGTTGGTGCCTTCAACTCATTATAACAGGAGAGCGCCGTTGTTTTTTTTATTGACCTGCTCAAAACAAAAAAGCCATCCAAAAGGCTTCCGGTAATATCGCTCGCGATCGCACATGTACGCCGGTCCTTTTGCATGGCCCTCATGAATAATGCATGACCCTGTCCAGGGTAGTCGATAGCCGCTCCTCTCGTGGCTTTTGCCCTCTCGTCCTTCCTGGAACATTGTCGTGCAATAATCTCTTTTCAAAGATCACTCTGAGAGGCACTTTGGACATGCTCACTCGCATTGAGAGTTCTTTCCCGGCAGACCTTCTCTTGAGGGTCTCCGGCAGAAAGCGTTCGTCACACTGCCCCAAAGAGTCTAGCACTGCAGTGAGGAGCAATCCGTGTGCCAGGAAAGCGTTGCAGCGGCTTGTTCCGGTGCCTGTTGTTTTTCAACAGGGTTCGTTAAAAATAATAGACCTGTTGCGTCAATTTCTGAGCTTGTTGGGTGAAATCGCACCATGGAGAGGGGCAATTTACCCATTGAAAATGCAAGAGGGATGGAAGTTAACGGCTCATGATCACCGTCACCCACCTGCCGTCGATAAACGTTTCCCGGTAGCGCAGCCCCGCGTTCTCCATAACGGCAATGACCTCATCCTCCTGGCCGACGATCATGCCGGAGAGGAGAGCGACACCCGAGGGGGTGAGTCGGGAGGCTAATTCAGGGGCTATGCTGATGAGTATCTCTGACATGAGATTTGCTGCAATGAAATCATAGGTGCCTCCGGCAGTGGTGATGCTGCCCTCCCTGATCTCCACATTCTTCAGGTTGTTGTGCCTGGCATTCCTCTGTGCAGCATCGATGGCGAGCGGGTCGATATCGACGCCGAGGACAGAGGCAAAACCGAGGAATGAGGCGGCTATGGCGAGAACGCCGGTCCCGGTACCGACGTCGAGGAAGCGCTCTTTACTGACCCGATGGGAAAACCGCTCGATGTAGAGGAGACAGGTTTTTGTGGTTTCGTGGTGCCCGGTGCCGAAGGCCATACCGGGATCGATGATCAGATTGATGCGTCCTGCGACCTTCTCCTCCCATGGCGGCAGGATCGAGAAGTGCTCGCCCACATCGATGGGCTTGAATTTTTTCTTCCACGACTCGTTCCAGTCGCGTTCGGAGATGAAGACATATTCGTAGGCAATATCCGAATTCAGGCCGGATGACGCGAGGACTCCTCTGAATGCGTCCAATCCTTTTCTTATCGCATCGATACCGATGGTATCCGAGAAATAGGCGGTAAGTGACCCGTCGTGTTCAACGACGCCGAGACAGCCGATAGCAGAGATACCCTGCAGAAGGGCGTCTCTCGATTCATCGGCCACGGTGATTTTGAATTCGTAGTATCCCATGATTAAAGAATCCACCAGAAGCAGAAAATTCAGACGGTAAGGATAGTCCCTCTTTTCTTGCTTCCTCCCGGTTTTTTACTATAACCTTAATCATGAGTATCTTACAATCGAAGGACGTGAACAACCAACGCCGGTGAGACTGCGAATCCTCCTCGTCAATCCCTGGATCTGCGACTTCGCCGCGTACAACCTCTGGGCGCGTCCCCTCGGCCTCTTGAAGGTAGCCGAGTTTCTGAGCTCTTTCGATGCAGAGCTCATGCTTATCGATTGCACCGATTCCTTTAAGGCACGACAGTACGGAACCGGGAGGTTCAGGTCCGAGCCGATCGAAAAACCCGATCTCCTGAAAGGAATACCACGGCTATACAAACGCTATGGCATCAGCGATGAGGAGTTCCAGGAGCAGGTATGGGCCGCCCAGCCCGTGGATATTGTCCTCATCACGTCGGTCATGAGCTACTGGTATCCGGGCGTGCAGAGCGTCATTGAGCGGCTCCGGGCCATGCTGGGTGATGTCCCGGTCATACTCGGCGGTATCTATCCGACCCTCTATCCGGAGCATGCAGCGCGGCACTCCGGAGCCGATTTCATCTTCAAGGGACCTATCAATGCCGGGCTTACGTTCGCCTTATCGACATTCGGCTTCAAGCTCAAAAGAAAACGGGCGCCGCTCCACTACTACGAGCTTGATCTCTACCGGAGCTACCCCTTTGCCCCGCTCCTTACCTCAACGGGGTGCCCCTTTCACTGTTCCTACTGTGCTTCACACCTCCTGTACGATCACTACTCCAGGCGTCCCCCGACCGAGGTGCTCCATGAAGTCAGGGCGCTCTATGCACTCGGCGTCCGCGATTATGCCTTTTACGATGATGCGCTCCTCATTGATGCAGCGTGCCATATCAAACCGGTGCTCAGGCTGATTATCGGTGAGGGACTGAATGTCAGATTCCATACTCCTAACGGCCTTCATGCCCGATATGTGGATGAGGAGCTTGCGTGGCTCTTGAGGAAAAGCAACTTCATAACCCTGCGATTGAGCCTCGAAACGGTAAACAGTGAGCGACAAAAGAGCACCGGCGGCAAAGTTGCTTCCGTGGACATCAAGCACGCGGTCATGCAGCTTAAGAAACAGGGCTTCACGAAGAAAGAACTGGGGGCGTATCTCATGTATGGTCTCCCCGGCCAGTATCTCGAAGAGGTGCGGGAAGGTGTCGCTTTTTTAAAGTCCCTCGGCATAAGGATCAACCTTACCGAATTCTCTCCCCTCCGTGGGACCGGTTGCTGGGACGATCTCGTGGAACAGGGAATCATCGATGACGATCTCGATCCGCTTCTGACCAATAATACGGTTTTTTCGGCTCTCCATGCAGGATACGATCCCGGAGCGATTGCGGCGTTGAAGCTTGATGTACAACGGTATAATGCCTCATAATACTGCGCACAGCCGGGCGGCAGGTATTCATGTATAATTACCTTATAATAGGATTAGGCGGTTTTCTAGGCGCGATCTCCCGATATGCGGTCGGTCTCTGGATCGGACAGAGATGGGGGAGAAGCTTTCCCCTCGGCACCTTTGTGATCAACGTGAGCGGGAGTTTCCTCATTGGCCTGCTTATGGTCCTGTTCAACGAACGCTTTCTGGTCAATCCCCAGTGGCGCCTGCTCCTCACCGTCGGTTTTCTCGGCGCCTACACCACCTTTTCCACGTTTGAATATGAGACAGGAGCGCTCCTGCGAGACGGTGAATGGTTCATTGCCGCACTGAATATACTCTTGAGCGTTATCGCGGGCTTTGTTGCACTGAAACTCGGAGAAGTACTGGCGAAAGCCGTATAGGAGCGGAGATGAAAAAAGGAGCAATGAAAAAGCTTTCCATCTATGTCGATGAGACGGATCGCGTGGAGGGAAGACCGGTGTACGAGGTCGTCATGGATATCCTTTACCGAAACAAAGTTGCAGGGGCGAGCGCCTTCAGAGGTGTGGCCGGCTACGGAAGCGACCGCGTGTTTCATACGTCGAAGCTGCTCGAATTGTCGACCACCCTGCCGATCAAGATCGAAGCAATTGATTCGGAAGAGGTGATTAACAAGGTGCTCCCCGCGATCTCCGGAGCAGTGGAGAAAGGTCTTGTAGAGATCAGTGATGTCGTTGTGCTGTAATGCAGGTCACCAAAGGCCGACAAGAGCGGCTGCATTCCATAATCGCTTCAAAAACAGCAAAATAAATTGACTTGGTCTTTCAAATCAACTAAAATCAAACGTCGACCGTTTCCCCGGTCTCTATGACAGCGGAAGAAGCTCTTCATAAGTATTAAGAAAAAGCCGTCGTTGACGATAACGTGTAATGAATACGTCACCTAACCGTTTATGATAACATTGCTACGTGTATTAGGATCATGGGTCATCAGAATACTCAGGATGATGGGACAGATGTTTATCTTTCTCATCGAGTCCTTTTCCTTGATCTTTGTACCGCCGTTTAAATTCGATCTGCTCTTGAGGCAGATACGCTTCTTCGGTTCGAAATCCATCCCGGTAATCGCCCTGACCGGGGCGTTTACCGGGATGGTCCTTGCCATTCAGCTCTACTATACCCTCAGGAAATTCGGTTCCGATGCGTTGCTCGGACCGGCTGTGGCATTGAGCCTGATCCGCGAGTTGGGTCCGGTCCTTTCAGCGCTCATGGTGACTGGACGAGCGGGTTCAGCGCTGACTGCCGAGATCGGGATCATGAAGATTTCCGAGCAGATCGATGTGTTTATCACGATGGCGCTCAATCCCCTGCGGTATCTGAGCGTACCCAACATCGTTGCAGCGATCATCGTCTTTCCGCTGCTCTCTGCCATATTCGACGTCGTCGGTATTTACGGCGGCTATCTGGTAGGGGTAAAACTGCTCGGCATGAGCTCGGGCACCTACTTCTCCCAGATGGAGCACTTCCTCGATATGTCCGATGTTCGTATGGGCATCTACAAATCGGTGAGCTTCGGCGTCATCGTCGCATGGGTCTCCTGTTTCAAAGGATTTCATACCGACGATACGGGGTACGGTGCAGAGGGTGTGAGCAAGGCCACCACCGAAGCGGTGGTCATGTCGTCTATTTTAATTCTGATCTGGGACTACTTCATCGGTTCGGTACTGCTATAACAAGGATGAGGGATGATCGAGATTATTGATCTGGAAAAGAGCTTTAACAACCAGCAGGTCCTGAAAGGCGTCAATCTCACGATTGCCGACAGGGAGGTCATTGCCATCATCGGCGAGAGCGGCGGCGGCAAGAGCGTGCTCATGAAGCATCTGATCGGCCTCCTCAAACCCGACAAGGGAAAGATACTGGTCGACGGGGCCGATATCACCAGTATCAGCAAGGCGGAATTCGACAGGATCAGGGAGCGCTTCGGCGTCGTCTTCCAGGGGAGCGCGCTCTTCGATTCGATGACCGTCTTCGAGAATGTCGCCTTTCCCTTAAGGGAAAAGACCAAGCTTTCCAAGAGCGAGATCAAGGAGAGGGCACTGCGCGCACTGGAGGACGTGGGACTCAAGAATATCGAGGGAAAGTATCCCTCGGAAATCAGCGGCGGCATGAAGCGAAGAGTGGCCCTTGCACGGGCACTCGTCATCGAGCCGACGACCATCTTTTTCGATGAACCGACGACCGGTCTCGACCCGATCATCCTGAATTCCATCCACCGGCTCATTATCAACACCCATGAAAAATACGGCTTCACCGGCATCATCATCAGCCATGAGATTCCCGAGATCTTCGATGTCGCCGATAAAGTGGCGATGCTGTACGGAGGAAGGATCGTTGAAGTGGGGACGCCGAGAGAGATCAAGCATTCGAAGAACCCGGTCGTGCGGCAGTTCATTACGACCTGCAAAGAAGAACCGGTAGAGATAGAAACTTAACGATAGAACGGAGGACGGGTATGAGGAAGTTTGATATTGAGCTGGCTGCAGGCATCTTTCTGCTCATCGGAGTCCTTTCCCTTGGCTATATATCGGTGAAACTGGGGAAGCTCGAAGTCATAGGGAGCAAAGGATATACTGTGTATGCTGAATTCGAACGGGCGGGCGG
Source organism: Nitrospirota bacterium (assembly GCA_040754455.1). GTDB lineage: Bacteria > Nitrospirota > Thermodesulfovibrionia > Thermodesulfovibrionales > Dissulfurispiraceae > JBFMCP01. The sequence continues at coordinate 16,970 of JBFMCP010000017.1, read as the reverse complement.
CATTAAGGCAGGCTCTACCGTTGAAATCGCAGGGGTCGAGGTGGGAAGAGTGAAAAGCATTAAGCTTGATGAGGATTACCAGGCTCTTGCCGAACTCCAGATCAATTCCGGTATAAAACTTCAGGACGACTCTATTGCGTCGATAAAGACAAAAGGGCTCATCGGCGAGAAGTATATACAGATCACCCCCGGCGGATCGGAGCAGATCATCCGCGACGGTGGAAGGATACGGGAGACCGAGTCGGCCATCGACTTTGAAGATCTGATATCAAAATATATCTACGGAAAAGTTTAAATAGTACATGGTTCATAGTTCTCTATTCATAGTAAACGGTAAGACACGACTGCCAATATGTTTTCATTTTTCCATTATGAACCATGAGCGTGAACGGTGATCTAATACAGGAGGCACAATGAAAATGAAGCGATTACTGCGCATCCTTCTCGGTACCTGTGTGCTCACGCTGCTCCTCGCTGCCAGCGCCTCTGCGGGAGAGCCGACAGATCAGGTAAGGCAATCGGTCGACAAGGTGCTCAACATCCTCAGAAACAAAGAATTGAAAAGGCCTGAAAGGACACAGGAGCGGAGGGCTGCGATACGGAAGATAGTCGACGAGCGTTTCGATTTCGAGGAGATGGCGAAGCGCTCTCTCGCACTCCACTGGAGAAAACGGACCTCCGAGGAAAAAAAGGAGTTTGTCATGCTCTACAGCGACCTCCTCGAACGGGCATACATAAAGAAGATCGAAGATTATACGGATGAAAAGGTTCTCTATACCGGAGAGAGCGTCGAGGGCGATTACGCAGTGGTCAGAACAAAGATCATACGAAAAGGTGTTGAAACCCCCATCGATTACCGGCTCCTTAGAAAGAACAGTCAGTGGGAAGTCTATGACGTAATCATCGAAGGGGTAAGTCTCGTCAACAACTACAGAAAACAGTTTAACCAGATCATCAACTCCCGATCCTACGAGGATCTGGTGAGACGTCTTAAGAGCAAAAAGGCCGACGAGGAGTTTGAGGCGCCGAAGTAGGAAGCACAAAAGCGCCTTAGTAGGATCTGCAGAAACCATGCACTGCCCTGGCGTCCGTAATATGGGTTCCCGTGTTTAATCTTTTCTTCAAACCCATATCCCGCATGAAATGTCGTCAACCGCGCCACCAGGAGAATACTTGACAAAAATAGTAGGTTATTATTAGCATACACAATGCTCAAGCTATCGACGAAAGGGCAGTACGGGGTCAGGGCGATGTACGAAATCGCCCGCGGCTTCCCTGATACGCCGGTCACTATCAAGGAAATCTCGGAACGGCAGGATGTCTCGGTCGCCTATCTCGAGCAGATACTTAACAAGCTCAGAAAGGCCGGGATCATAAAGAGCATCAAGGGTCCGGGCGGCGGCTATCTCCTGAGCGCGAGTCCCGACAAGATCAGCATCGCTGCCATACTGAACGAGCTCGAAGGACCGGTGGCGATCACCTCCTGTCTCGAACCCGGCGAAGGCTGCGTCAGGGCCGACAAGTGCGTCACCCATCTGCTCTGGAAGGCGCTGGGCGAGCAGATTGAGGCTTTTTTGAATACGATCACCCTCAAGCATCTGGTATCGGGTGAGGTGTACAAGCGAAAGAGGAAATAGTTGACAATAATAATCAACTTTAATAATCTGTAGGAAACAATGAAATTTGTACAGGGCGTAAAAGCGGATGTAACTGCCGATATCGTGTATATGATGTGCCCCATGCATCTCCTCAAGCTCGACGAGATGATCAAGGGGCTTGAAAAGGGACAGGTACTCGAGATCCTCACCGATTATGACGGCGCACTCGAGGACATCCCGCAGTGGTGCAAGCGGACCGGCAATGAATTTATCGGTCTGGATGAGGATGAGGATTATTATAAATTCTACGTACGAAAGCTGACCGATTGAGTGATCCGTTCATGGTTCACCGTTCATCGTTCTGAGGGTTAACGGTGAACCATGAACAAGGGGCCGTGAACGATGAACTAACTACAGGGAGAGGATATGCGGAAATGCTATTTTGATCATGTTGCAACCAACCCGCTCAGGCCTGAAGTGCTTGATGCGATGATGCCCTATTTCAAGGAGGAGTTCGGCAATCCGCTCAGTGTCTACCCGCTCGGCATGAATGCCCGCGATGCCATAGAAAAGGCGAGGGGCGCGGTGGCCGCTCTGGTCAATGCGAAACCCTCTACGATTGTCTTTACCGCGAGCGGCGCCGAAGCGAACAACTTTGCGCTCAGAGGAATAGCCCTTGCGCGGCAGAACCAAGGCAAACATATCATTGTTTCCAAGGTCGAGCACCACTCCATTCTCAACGCAGCGCGCTTCCTCGAGAAGAGCGGTTTTGTGGTCACCTACCTTCCGGTCGACAAACACGGTGTTGTCGATCCTGAATCGGTAAAGAGCTCCATCAATAAAGAGACGGTGCTCATCTCCATCACCCACGCAAGCAGTGAAATCGGCAGCATCGAGCCGATCAAAGAGATCGCTGCGATTGCGAAAGAGAGAAATATCGTCATGCATACCGATGCCGTGGCCACCACAGGAAATATTCCTGTTGATGTAAAAGAGCTCGGTGTCGATCTGCTGAGCATGGCTGCGCACCAGTTCTATGGACCTAAAGGCGCAGGGGCGCTGTATGTCAGGGAGGGCTTGAGGATCGTTCCCCTCATCTATGGCGGCATCCAGGAAGGCGGCAGGCGGGCCGGCACCGAGAACGTCCCGGCGATCGTCGGCATGGGCACGGCGGCTGAGCTTACGAAGCATGAGCTGCAGGCCAAGATGGAGCACTGTCGCACGCTGAGGGACAAACTGAGAGAGGGTATACTGAAAATACCGAACGTCTACCTGACTGGCCATCCCGAACACCGTCTGCCGCACCACGCAAGCTTTGTCGTCGAATTCATTGAAGGAGAGGCGATGCTGCTCATGCTCGCCATGAAGGGCATCTTCGTTGCAAGCGGCTCGGCCTGCTCTTCGAAGGCGCTCAAGTCGTCACCGGTACTGCTCTCCCTTGGTGTTCCTACGGCGCTTGCCCAGGGCTCCATCGTATTTAGTTTCGGAAAAGAAAATACCTGGGAGGACATCGATTATTGCCTTGCCGAATTCCCCACGGTGATTACACGGTTGAGAGAGATGTCGCCCTTTGCAAAGGGCTGGGGTGAAGGCGCACAAGGCGACACCTGTTATACAGGATAACCCTTAAGAGGAGGATAAACTCTAAATCTGAAACAAAGGAATTCGTGCTTAGGATTTCGTGCTTGCCGTTTGTTTAGGATTTCGAATTTGGTGCTTTGTTTCTTTCGCTGTGGTTAGTTTTGACAACATGCTTTAGAGAAAAAGGAGAGTTTATATGTACTCAGAAAAAGTTATGGACCACTTCATGAATCCCCGGAACGTCGGTGAAATGCCCGATGCGGACGGCATCGGCATGGAGGGCAATCCGACCTGCGGTGACGCGATGCAGCTCTTCATAAAGGTGGAGAATGACCGGATCGTGGACGCGAAGTTCAGGACCTTCGGCTGCGGTGCCGCCATTGCCGTCAGCAGTATGATCACCGAGATGGTGAAGGGCAAGACACTCGATGAGGCATTGCAGATATCGAAAGAGGCCGTTGCCCAGGAGCTGGGCGGACTGCCCCCGCAGAAGATGCACTGTTCCAATCTCGGCGCCGATGCGCTGAAGAAGGCGATCGAGGATTACCGGAGCAAGAAAAAATCTTGACAAATTGCAGCGGTACCTCTAAAATCTGTGGCGATGCCGTTCATGCAGCAGAAGGGGGAAGGGTGGATGCAAAATAAGCTTTTATTGGCCGATGACAGTCTTACCATCCAGAAAGTGGTCGAGCTCGTCCTTGTTCATGAACATTTCGAGATCAAAGCGGTAAACGACGGCGAGCAGGCGCTCCAGGCCATTGAGACGTTTGCTCCGGACATTATTCTCGCCGACATCGAGATGCCGAAGCTGAATGGCTATCAGCTCTGCGAAAAGATAAAGAGTAATATGGCTACTGCCCATATCCCGGTGATCCTCCTTGCAGGCGCCTTCGAGCCCTTTGATGAGGAATACGCCAAAGCCGTGGGTGCGGACGACTTCATTATCAAGCCCTTCGAATCGCAGGAGCTGATCAGCAAGGTGAAATCCTTGTTGATCAGCGCCGTTCCGCCGCAGCAGGCAACGGCAGAACCCGCGATCGAGGAAGTGGTACATGAAGAAGAGCCTATGGCTGTTTCCGGGTCCGCTGCAGCAGCTGCTGCAGCGCAGCCCGCACCGCAAGCCCAGGAAGAAGAGATCAACTGGGATGCGGCACTGAAGGAGCAGCAGACGGTGACTGCTGCTGCGGATGAGCCTGCCGACGAGGAGTACGAGTCGAAAGTCGCACTTTCAGAAACGGCGAAGGACTTTGCAGAAGAGCTCTCCATGGCTATGGAGGAAAAGGAAGAGACCGCCGCTCCGTACCCTGTCCAGCCCGAGCAGGGAGCGGCAACAATCGCTCTGCCGTCGAGCGAGGATATCCTCGAAGTCGTGAAACAGTCAGTGGATGAGAAGATCGCCGATGTGATCAATCGCGAAGTAGCGCCGTCGCTCTCCGCAGCGATACAGGAGTCGGTGGCACGGACCCTCTCGGAGATTGCGCCGGGCATTATCGAACGGGTGACGAGAGAACTGGTGAACGAACATTTCGCCTCCCTGCACCGCGACATCAATGCCGCTATCGGAAAGATCGTTCCCGAAGTCGCCGAGACACTCATACAACGCGAAATAGAAAAGATCACGGCAGAACTGTAATCCGCTGTTATCCTGGCCGGCCATGCTGATCGAGGCGGTTCCTTTACCATTCCGGTACTATTCATAAGCAGGGCAATTATGTAATAATATGGGTTACGGAAAAAATATATGAGCGCTATTAAGCAAAACTATAATCCCGAAGAGATCGAAGACAGATGGTATGCCGTCTGGGAGCAGAATGGCTATTTCAAGCCTGATTTCAAGGCACCGAAATCGCCGTTCTGTATTGTGATCCCGCCTCCCAACGTGACGGGCTCGCTCCACATGGGTCATGCCCTCAACGCCACTATTCAAGATATCCTTACCCGTTGGAGAAGAATGAAAGGCCACAAGGTGCTCTGGATTCCCGGTACCGATCATGCCGGTATTGCTACCCAGAATGTGGTCGAAAGAGAACTCTCCAAAGAGGGCGTGAGCAGGCAGGAACTGGGCAGGGAGGCCTTCATCGAGCGTGTCTGGACGTGGAAGGCTGAATACGGCGGCAGGATCATCCACCAGCTCAAAAAGATCGGCGCTTCCTGCGACTGGTCGCGCGAGCGGTTCACCCTCGACGAGGGGCTGTCGCGCGCAGTCAAGGAAGTCTTTGTGAGGCTTTACGATGAGGGGCTGATTTACCGGGACAACCGCCTCATCAACTGGTGCCCCCGCTGCCATACGGCGCTCTCCGATCTCGAGGTGGAGCATGAGGAGACCGAGGGCAGGCTCTATTTTATTAAATACCCCCTTGCAGACCACAGCGGCTCAGTTACGGTGGCAACCACGCGGCCCGAGACCATGCTCGGCGACACCGCTGTTGCCGTAAACCCCGAGGACGAGCGCTATCAGCAGCTCATCGGCAAAGAGCTCGAGTTGCCGCTTACCGGCAGGAAGATTCCTCTTATTGCCGATCCGGCAGTCGATGCAGCCTTCGGCACCGGTGCGGTGAAGGTCACCCCTGCGCACGACTTCAATGATGAGGCAATGGGGAAGCGCCATAAGCTCCCTTCGATCAGTGTCATTTCCGAAGACGGCCGTATGACTGTCGAGGCGGGAGAGAAATATAAAGGAATGGACCGCTCTGCCGCGAGGAAAGCGGTTATCGCTGACTTGAAAGAGCTCGGGCTTATGGTGGAGGAAAAGAAACATACCCATGCGGTCGGCCATTGTTATCGCTGCAGAACGGTGATCGAGCCGCTTCTCACCATCCAGTGGTATGTAAAGATAAAGACCCTCGCCGAAGATGCGGTGAAGGCAGTCCAGGAGGGTAGGACAAGGATTATTCCTGACTCTTGGGAAAATAATTACTATGCATGGATGAGGGACATCAATGACTGGTGCATTTCGCGTCAGATCTGGTGGGGACACCAGATACCGGTGTGGTACTGCCCCGAATGCAAAAACGACAAAGGCATCGTGCAGGGGTCGATAATCGAACATATCTTCCATAAGCCTGTCGCGCTCAAGGACGGCAGGACAGTAAACGGCGGCACCTACGCAGAGCTGCGCGCCGCAGGGCTGGGCCATGCCGAAATCATAAAGAATTCGAAAGTCATACGCATCCCGCGAGAAGTGAAATCCTTCTGCCGGAGAGAGGAGCTGAAGGTCTGCCCCGGCTGCGGTAGTACGAATATCATCCGCGACCCTGATGTACTCGACACCTGGTTCTCCTCGGCCCTGTGGCCGTTCTCGACCCTCGGTTGGCCGGATATGACAGAAGATTTGAAGACCTTTTATCCGACAAGCGTGCTCGTCACCGCATTCGACATCCTTTTTTTCTGGGTAGCACGCATGATGATGATGGGCATCAAATTCATGGGCGACGTGCCCTTCAGGGATGTCTACATCCACGCGATCGTGCGTGATGCAAAAGGGCAGAAGATGAGCAAGTCCAAGGGCAATGTGGTCGATCCCCTCATCATGATCGATAAATACGGCGCCGACGCCTTCAGATTCTCCCTTGCCGCTTTTGCCGCACAGGGCAGGGATATCCGCTTCTCCGAAGAGCGTCTCGAAGGCTACCGCCACTTCATCAATAAACTCTGGAATGCGACGAAGTTCATCATCAGGAACGAAGCGTTCTGGACAAAAGAGCCGGTCTACGGTCAGGAAAAGAATCTCGATATCGCCAGCAAATGGATATTGAGCAGGCTGGCGTACACCGTCGAAGAGGTGAACCGGAACCTCGAGAATTATCGCTTCAACGATGCGGCGAACAGCGTCTATCACTTCATCTGGCATGAGTTCTGCGATTGGTATCTCGAAATCACCAAGTCTGTGCTCTACCAGGAAGAAACGACCAAAGAGAAAAACCTCGTGGTCAATTGCCTCTTCTTTGTCCTTGAAAAGAGCCTTCAGCTGCTCCATCCTTTTGTTCCTTTTGCAACTGAAGAGATATGGAGAAACATATTCGATCCGGAGCATACGATCATGCTCACCTCTTATCCGGAAGAGCTACCGCGGTTTATCGAAGCGGAAAAGGATATGGAGGCCCTGCTGAATGCGGTCAACGGCATCAGGAGCATCAGGGGAGAGCTGAACATAGCGCCGTCGCTCGATATCAGGGCTGATGTGAAGGTCGACTCTAAAAAGATCGGGGAGATTCTCAAACAAAACCTCGCGGTACTGAAAAAACTTACGAGGACCAAGGACATTACTATCGGCACCGATGTGCAGCGCGTCAAGGGCTCTGCGGTATCGGTGCAGGACGGTATGGAGATCTACATTCCCATCGAAGGACTGCTCGATGTGCGCGCCGAAGTCGGCAGGCTCCAGAAGGAGATGGCGAAAATCGACGAATCCCTGGGGTTCCTCAATAAAAAATTACAGAATGAAGATTTTCTCAGGAATGCGCCAAAACAGGTCCTCGAAAAGGATAAGGCAAAATATGACGATCTTATCGCCAAAAAGGGTAAAATAGAAGAAACACTCTCGTTGCTGAAAACCATCACCTAAGGGGGCCCCATGGAAAAAGAGCCGATGGATATCGAAGAAAAAAAGCTTGACCTTGTCGAAGCGGAATTCGTCAACATAAAACAGAGCACGGTCAGGGCAGTGGACGGCGGACATGTCGAGCTGCAGCAGGTGGGGGCACTGAGCATCGACGGCGAACGGGTGGAGGTCACCCAGGGGGCATCGGTGCTGATGCGCGGGACCAACCTCTCCCTGAACCAGAGCATCGGCGCTGTTGCTGCAGGCACAACGACCAACCTGAATTTCTCGTTCTCCCCTGTTGCGGTCTCGTCTCACGAGATGGTCGTGAACAGGAGCGCTGCCGGTGTCATGGCGGCACGGGAGATCAATTCCAACAACAGTACTTCGATCCTCATGATCGGCCAGAACATCAACGGCTCAGTAACAACGCTTCTCGACTGGAAGTCAGCCCTCGCCATCGGCGCAGTGGCAGGCGGGATATTCGGGCTCTTCTCCATATTCAGAAAGCGATAACGACCGGCCATGGACCGCGAACTGAACTACTCATTTCTGGTCCAGGAAATCATACGCCTTGCCCTGGCTGAAGATATAGGGCAGGGTGACATCACGTCCCTCTTAACCGTTCCCGCAGACAAAGCAGCAACAGCGCTTATTAAGGCGAAGGAAGACCTCATTCTCGCGGGTATGCCTTTTGTCAAAGAGGTCTTCCGCGCTGTTGATCCCGCGATACGAATAAAGGTTCTCCATAATGAGGGGGAAAAGCTCACGGAAGGAACCGTTATTGCCGAGCTTTCCGGTAACGCACGCAGCCTGCTTGCCGGAGAACGTCTGGCACTGAACATCCTCCAACGAATATCCGGCATCGCTACATTGACCCATGCCTATGTCGAGAAGGCCGCCGGACTACCGGTGAGAATCGTCGATACGAGAAAGACCACGCCCGGGATGCGCGTCATGGAGAAATACGGCGTAACAATCGGCGGCGGCGCCAATCATCGCTTCGGCCTCTTCGACGGTATTCTCATTAAGGATAACCACATCACCGCAGCCGGCGGCGTCCGTGAAGCAATCACCCTCGCTAGGAAAGCACACCACCTCATGAAGATCGAAGTTGAGGTAAAGAACTTCGATGAGCTCAATGAAGCGCTCGACGCAGGCGCCGACATCATCATGCTCGACAACATGTCACCGGCTGATATGATGAAAGCAGCCGGCATCGTAAAGGGCAGGGCTCTCCTCGAGGCCTCCGGCGGCGTTACTCTCGACACTCTCAGAACAATCGCCGAAACCGGCATCGACCTCATCTCCATTGGCGCGCTCACCCACTCCGCGCGGGCGATGGATATCAGCATGAAGATCGTCTGAAATACCCGTTGCCCCTGTCATTGCGGGTCCCACTACAGACCGGGATAAGTTTCGCCCTGTAATCCCGTTTCTCTCCTCGTAATGACAAAGACCACACCACACCTGTAGGAAACCAAACTCTGCATATCGAGAAGCGCAGCGCTAACTAATATATGGAATTAATTGTTCCATTATGGTAACGTAATAGCGCACTTTTTATACTGAAAGGAATTGAATTCATGGATGAATTGACCTATAAAAAAGCGGGCGTCGATATCGACGAGGGGGACCGCTTCGTCAGTCTTATCGGTCCGCTCGTCAAAAAGACCTTTCGCCCCGAAGTGATGACCGAGATCGGCTCTTTCGGTGCGCTGTTCAAGCTCGATATCACTAAATATAAAGAGCCGGTGCTGGTGAGCGGCACGGACGGCGTCGGGACGAAATTAAAGATCGCCTTTATGCTGGACAAGCACGACACGGTCGGCATCGACCTCGTAGCCATGTCGGTCAATGATATTCTCACCCTCGGCGCTGAGCCGCTTTTCTTCCTCGATTACTTCGCCACGGGGAAACTCAATGCGGACAAATCAAAGGATGTCGTTAAGGGTATCGCCGATGGCTGCAAGGAGTCGGGCTGTGCCCTCATCGGCGGAGAGACAGCTGAAATGCCGGGCTTTTATCCTGAAGGTGAATATGACCTTGCAGGGTTTGCAGTCGGTGTGGTAGAAAAGAGCAAGATTATTGACGGATCAAAAATAAAAGAGGGGAACTGCATCATCGGAATTTCTTCGAGCGGCTTGCACAGCAATGGCTATTCGCTTGCAAGAAAAGTGTTCTTCGAGGCGGCGAAGCTTACCCCCGATGCGTACATTCCCGAATTTAAGTGCTCGCTCGGCGAGGAATTGCTCAGGCCGACGAGAATTTATGTTAAGGCATTCACTGCGTTGAGTGAAAAAAACATACAGGTTAACGGTATGGCGCACATCACCGGCGGCGGGATCGTCGGCAATCTGCCGCGCATCATCAGAGACGGGCTGCGGGCAACGGTCAAGAGGTATTCCTGGCCGGTGCCGCCGGTATTCACCATGATTAAAGAGCGGGGTCATGTCCCCGATAACGATATGGACAGGACATTCAATATGGGAATCGGATATATCATAGTGGTTGACGAACAGGACGCGGATATTTCTCTCTCGACATTGAAGCAGTACGGTTTCGATGCGGTTTCTATTGGCTCGATAGAAAAAGGGGGGGTGGAAAAAATAATTTATGTATAAGGTAAAAAGGCTTTTCAAAAAGCTTTTTACTCCTGTCTCCATAATGATGATTCCCCATGACAGCAACAGAACGATCAATATCAAACTTCCCTCAATAGGCATTGTCGCATCGGTAATCCTCTGGATGATCGGCACGGTCTATGTCATTTCGATGGCTGTCAATACCATGGAATACTACAAAATGAAACACACGCTGAACTTTTATACGGCGCAGTTCTCGGAGCTCAAATCAACCCTGCTGACATTGAAAAAAACGCAGTCGGAGCTTGCGAATCTCGTGTCCTTTAAAAACAAGGAGCAGATACTCGAGAACTTCGATACAAAGGTGACGACCCATGACGCGGGCAATGTGGACATGGATATATTGAAGGACCAGATTAGAAAGACGATCGATTCCGTCAGCACCATCAAGGAGTTTTTGAAGGAAGAGCGGGACATCTATATGGCAACGCCCAAGGGTTGGCCGCTCAAGGGAAGGCTCACTTCTGATTTCGGCACCCGGGAGAATCCCCACTACGGCGGCTCGGAGTTTCATTCAGGCATGGATATTGCGGTACCGAAAGGGACCCCCGTGCATGCGACGGCTGACGGTGTCGTCAGCTTTGCCGGATGGAGCGGCGGCAACGGCAATCTGGTGGTGCTCGAGCATGGCCACGGTTTCTCTACTTTTTACGCCCACAACAGCTCGATCGGGGTGAAGGTGGGTCAGAGAGTCAAGCGCGGTGATGTCGTTTCCTATGTCGGATCTACCGGGAATTCGACCGGCCCGCACCTTCATTACGAAGTATGGCACAAGGGAAGAGCGGTGAATCCCCGTAAATATATCGCGGAGGCGAAGAATGTTCAGCAAGAAAAGTGAAAAGCTCGAGGCACTGGTAGGCCATCAATCGGAATTCAAAGGCGACATAGTTACACAAGGCACCTTCAGAGTTGATGGTAAATACGAGGGAAATATTACTGCCGACTGGGTTGTCATTGGTGAAAAAGGAACAGTAAACGGCGATATTATTGCCAAAAACGTCGTTATCGGTGGCAAACTGTCAGGCAATATCAAGGCCGAAGAGCTCGTTGAAATCAAACAGTCAGGCCAGATATACGGAGAAATCGTTTCGAGAAAGCTCTCTATTGCCGAAGGCGCAACATTCGAAGGCCGTTCGCTCGTCCAGAAGGAAGATTCTAACAATGTTGTAAACTTCCCTGCCAAGGAAGCAGCATCAAAATAGGGAACATCGCTCTCAAAGGTTACTTGCATAACTGATTGAAAATAAAGCCTTCGTCACTTCTTGGCGGGGCTTCCTTATTCTATTGCTCGGATTGCACTTCTTTTAACTCTTCGATTAAACACCTGTCAAAAAGTTACCTATTGTAACATTTGTCGAAAATAGTTTATAGTTATTGCAGTTTGTTGTTATTAACAGTAAACCGACTTTAACAAATTTGAAGCTGTTTTGATTTGACTATATTATAGGCTGGTATTTTTTTATTAGCCAAACAAAGGAGGACTTATGGGGTTATCAAGACGTGATTTCCTCAAGCTCTCAGGCGGATCGCTCTTTGCCGGCACCGCTGCTGTTAATCTCGATCCAGCAATGGCATACGCCAAGGGGCTGAAAACCACGAACGCAAAGGAGACCACTACTATCTGTCCTTATTGCTCGGTCGGTTGCGGCATCTTAGTGCACACCGTTGACGGCAGAGTGGTCAACACCGAGGGCGACCCGGAACATCCTATTAATGAAGGGGCGCTCTGCTCGAAGGGCTCATCGCTCTACCAACTCGTTAATAATGAAAAGCGCATCACCAAACCGCTCTACCGCGCGCCGGGCTCTGATAAATGGAAAGAGGTCGAGTGGGACTGGGCGCTCGATGAGATCGCTAGGAAGGTAAAAGATACCCGCGACAGGACATTCAAAGTCACTTCCAAATCGAAAGTGAAAGAGAAGGGTCCTGACGGCGTCGACGTCGAGGTCGAGAAGGAGTTCGTCGTCAACAGGACCGACGGCATCGCCCATGTCGGCAGCGCTGCACTTGACAACGAAGAGTGCTACATCCTGCAGAAATGGCTTCGTTCATTGGGGCTCGTTTATATAGAACATCAGGCCCGAATATGACACAGCGCTACAGTAGCGGCTCTGGCAGAGTCGCTCGGTCGCGGTGCAATGACGAACCACTGGATCGATCTCCGGAATGCGGATGTCATCCTCGTTATGGGAAGCAACCCCGCCGAGAACCATCCCATATCGATGAAATGGATATTGAAGGCGAAAGAGAGGGGGGCAAAGCTCATCGTCGTCGATCCACGCTTCACCAGGACCGCCTCGAAAGCCGATCTCTATGCTCCCCTCCGATCGGGAACGGACATCGCCTTTTTGGGCGGCATGATCAAGTACATTCTCGACAACAATCTCTATTTCAGGGAGTATGTCGCGAAGTACACCAATGCCTCATTCCTCGTCAACCCCGATTTCAAAGGTCCCGGCGAGCTTGACGGCCTCTTCTCCGGGTATGACGCGAAGACCAGGAAATACGACAAGAAGGCCTGGTCCTTCCAGATGGATGAAAACGGCATTCCTAAGAAAGATCCGACCCTTAAGGACAAAAACTGTGTATTCCAGCTCCTGAAGAAGCACTACTCCCGTTATACGCTCGATAAAGTCTCGAGCATTACCGGAACACCGAAGGACAAGCTCATTGAGGTGTATAAACTCTATGCGTCCACCGGAAAGCCGAACAGAGTCGGCACCGAATGCTACGCTATGGGCTGGACGCAGCACACCGTCGGCACCCAGAACATCAGAGCAATGGCGATCATCCAGCTCCTGCTCGGCAATATCGGTATGCCCGGTGGCGGCATCAATGCAATGCGAGGCGAATCAAACGTCCAGGGCTCGACGGACTACGGTCTTCTTTTCCATATACTGCCCGGCTATCTCCCTACACCAACGGCGTCACTTGCTAACCTCAAAGGATATATCGAAAAGCATACTCCTACGACAAAGGACCCGAAAAGCGTCAACTGGTGGGGCAACAGAGGCAAATACATCACCAGCTACCTGAAGGCAATTTACGGTCCTCATGCGACGAAGGAGAATGATTTCGGCTATGCCTGGCTGCCGAAGCTCGACGAGGGCATGAACGCTTCATGGCTCATGCTCTTCGACCAGATGCTCAAGGGCAAGTTCGAGGGCTTCTTTGCCTGGGGCCAGAACCCCGCATGCTCGGGGGCTAATGCCAACAAAACGAGAAAGGCTCTCAGTAAATTGAAGTGGATGGTCAATGTTAACCTCTTCGACAACGAGACCGCTTCGTTCTGGAGAGGTCCCGGCATGAATCCCAAGGAGGTCCAGACCGAAGTCTTCATGCTCCCTTGCTGCTCGTCAGTGGAGAAAGAGGGCAGCATCTCCAACTCCGGCCGCTGGGCGCAGTGGCGCTATAAGGCCATCGAGCCTATAGGCCAGTCAAAGCCCGATGCCGAGATCATCAATGAGCTCTACTACCGGGTCAAGAGGCTCTACCAGGAGAAGGGCGGCACGTATCCTGCTCCGATCGTGAACCTAACCTGGAATTACGGCCACAAAGGACCAGACGGCAAGATCAAAGAGGTAAATGTCCACGAGATAGCGAAAGAGATCAATGGCTACTATCTCGACGATGTTTATGATAAGAAGGCGAATCCGCCAGCCCTGCTCGGCAAGAAAGGCGAGCTCTGCGCCACCTTTGTCCATCTGCAGGATGACGGTACGACCTCATCGGGCAATTGGATCTATTGCCAGAGCTACACCCAGAAGGACGGCAAGATCACCAACATGATGGCCCGGAGGAAGAAGACCGATCCCACTGGGCTGGGTCTCTATCCCGAATGGGCGTGGAGCTGGCCGGTCAACAGAAGGATCATCTACAATCGGGCTTCTGTTGACCCGGAAGGGAGGCCGTGGGACCCGAACCGGCCCCTCCTCTCATGGAACCCGGCCAAGCTGGATCCCAAGACCAACAAGCCCGGTGTCTGGGAAGGAGATGTCCCCGACGGACCTGCGCCGCCCTACAATAATGAGAAGGGAAAATACCCCTTCATCATGCGGGCTGACGGCATGGGTGCGCTCTTCGGCCCCGGACTCAACGATGGTCCTTTCCCCGAGCACTATGAGGCGCTCGAGTGTCCGCTGCAGGAAAACATCATGTCGAAGCAGCGGATCAACCCTGCAGTCAAGATGTTCTTTGCCGAAGGCGGAAAAAACCTGGAGGACGTCTATCTCTCCTGCGATATACGGTTCCCCTATGTCGGCACCACCTACCGCGTCTCCGAGCACTGGCAGACCGGTGTTATGACGAGGCATGTGCCCTGGCTCCTCGAGGCGATGCCGCAGCAGTTTGTCGAAATGAGCGAAGAGCTCGCCAGAGAGAAGGGGATCAAGAGCGGCGACAAGGTGACGGTGAAATCCGCGCGCGGTGAAGTGTGGGCGATCGCGGTTGTGACGAAGAGGTTCAAACCCTTCAAGGTTGCCGGTTCCACCGTGCACCAGGTCGGGCTTCCCTGGCATTTCGGGTGGCAGTTTCCCGAGGACGGGAGCGGCGGTGACAGCTCGAATCTCCTGACGCCGACCATCGGTGATGCGAACACTATGATCCCTGAATCGAAGGCATTCATGGTCAACATCGAAAAGGCAAAGGCATAGGAGGAACCATGGCAACGATTGCACAACCAAAAGGCGTACTCGTCGATCTTACCAAATGCATAGGCTGCCGGAGCTGCCAGATCGCATGCAAAAGCTGGAACGGCCGCTCGGTCAAAAAGACAGTGCAGAACGGCACCTTCACCAATCCGGTCGATATGAATTCCGAAGCCTATACCGTCGTAAAATTCGTCGAGACGGAAAAGGACAACATGATCAGCAGCTGGGACTTCATTAAAACTCAGTGCATGCACTGCAAAGACCCGGCCTGCGTATCGGCGTGTCCTGTCGGCGCTTTCGAGAAGAAACCCAACGGGCCGGTCAACTATATTTCGGAACGCTGTATCGGTTGCCGCTACTGCATGATGGCCTGCCCCTTCAATGTGCCGAAATATGAATGGGAAAAGATCTCTCCTATCGTACAGAAGTGCACCTTCTGCTCGGACCGTCAGGAAGAGGGATTGCCACCTGCCTGTGTCAAGGCCTGTGCGCCGAAGGCGCTTTACTTCGGCAATTACGACGATGTTGTGGCAGAAGCCGAGCGGCGGATCAAGGAGAATCCCGGCAAATACGTGGATCACATTTATGGCAAGGACGAGGCGGGAGGGACCTCATGGATGTATATATCCGGAGTTCCTTTTGAACAGCTCGGTTTCAAAACAAACATCCCCAACGTTGCACTGCCGACGCTCTCCTGGGCGATGCTGAAAACAATCCCCATGAAAGTGGGCGGACTGATTACTATTCTGGCGGCCATTGCGTATATCCGAAACCGCGGCAACAGCGGCGGTGGCTCAGCATCATCCAAGAATGAGAAGGAGGGATAATCCATGAACACCAATAAAACACAGGTTCCGCTTTTTTCGTTCGGCACGCTGGTCCTCTTGATCCTGATGAGTATCGGCGGATTTGCCGCCTTTTATCGCTTTGCGTTCGGGCTCGGCGCTTCGACGAATATGAGCGACGCCGTACCCTGGGGATTCTGGGTCGCCTTTGACGTTCTGAGCGGCGTTGCCCTGGCAGCAGGAGGATTCACCATAACCGCAGCAGTATACATTTTCAATATGAAGAAATATCGTCCGATCGCGCGGCCGGCGATCCTCACTGCATTCCTCGGGTATCTGATGGTCATCGTCGGCCTCGTTGTTGATATCGGACAGCCGCTCAGGTTCTGGCATCCTCTCGTGATGTGGCAGTACCGATCGGTGATGTTTGAAGTCGTCATGTGCATTTCGCTCTATACGACGGTGCTTACTCTGGAGTTCGCCCCTGCCGTCTTCGAGCGGCTGAAACTGGGCTGGGCGCTGAAGCTCATCAAGCCTTTTCATTATCCGCTCATCATTGCCGGCATTGTGCTGTCGTTCCTGCACCAGTCGTCGCTCGGCGGATTCTTCCTTATCATGGCTTCCAAGGTGCCGTCGCTCTGGTATTCACCGAACATGCCATACCTCTTTTACCTCTCGGCTATTTGTGTCGGCCTGGCCATGGTCACCTTTGAATCCATCATGAGCGCCAAGGCCTTCAAGAGAGAGTACGAGACGGACATTATCAAAGGACTTGCCAAAGGCACCACGGTCGCGCTGCTGGTTTATCTTGTCGCCAGGATTGCCGACCTCGCAACACGGGGCACCTTGCCGCTGCTTTTTGATGGCAGTACGGTGAGCAAATACTATCTTGCCGAGTTGGTCATCGGCTTTGTTCTCCCCATGATCCTGCTTGCACTGAGGAACGTGAGGGAGTCGATCCCCGGCGTTCTCACCGGTGTCAGTTTGGTGATTTTCGGTGTGTTGTTCAACCGCTTCAATACCAATTTCTTCACCCAGGTTGGCAATGGGGCATCCTACTTCCCCAGCTGGATGGAGATCGCTATAAGCGTCGGCATCGTCGCAGGCGGCATCTTTGTATACCGTCTGGCGGTGCTCTATCTGCCGGTGTTCCATGCAGAGATGGAACACTA
>JBFMCP010000016.1:0-67034 GCA_040754455.1 Nitrospirota bacterium | reverse complement strand
AGACGCGTATAACTGTAACAGGCGGGGTAGATGTTTTATTGTCGGCTTATGCGAGTATCTACTGTCAGACAGAGCGAGCACTGTTTGACTGACGTCATGGAATATTTGACCATGTTTTTAGGAACGGTGTAGTCCTTATATCCGCAATGTGTTCCAGATAATATAGCGCTTCCTGTGCGGCCGCTGTCGGGCGATCATCATAGGTGTATAATTCAACTGTGATAAAACCGCTGTAGTCGATATTTTTGATGGCATGCACTACCTCCGGCAAATCGATCGCCCCTTTGCCGGGCATGAGACGCACGTGCTCTTTCGATGCGGCAATATCCTCAAGATGAAAGTGGTCGATGTAGCGGCTCAAGGTGAAGATGAGCACAGGGCATGATTCGCCAACGCAGAAGAAATGACCGATATCGAAGTTCAGGCCGAAGACCTCAGGGTCCAAGTCATCGATGAGCGAGAGGAATTGGGTACTGTTTTCGATCAGGAGACCCGGCTCGGGCTCGATCAGGACGCGAACCCCTTTCTGTTGTGCACTGTCCTGCACGGCACGAAGCCCTTCTTTAAAGAGCTCTATCCCCTCGTCAAAGGACATCCCCTGAAGCGGACCTCCCGGTTCGATAGATATGGAAGGGGCGCCGAGTTGTGCGGCAAGATCAATGCAGTCGAGGGTATAGGCAACGCGCCTGTCGCGCAGACGGGGCTCTCTCTCGATCCATGAGGGGTGGTAGGTATCGCTCTCTGCATGGAGCATGAATGCATTGATATTGGATATTTCCATGTGACGGCGGTCGAGGAGCAATCGGATATCCCGGATGTCAGCCCCGGTGAGCGAGGGAGGATAGGCGTGGGGCATGTCAGCCATGATCTCGATGCCCTCGTATCCGGCATCGGCGAGCGCCGCTATCGTATACGCAAGGCTGTAGTTGCGAAACGCATTGGCGCTGAAAGCGAACTTCATTTTACCTCACAAGATCGAAAGGAAGGCTCAACGCAGGCCGCAATGCCCGCTATCGCCATTGCTGTATAGTCGTCGGTCGTTCTGGAGACGGTATGGATGTGGGGCTCGATCATGCGCATGGCTATTGCATCTTCGCTGTCCAGAAGGGCAGGTGCTTCAGGAACTCCATCGATTTCCGCGCCGCCTCTTCGGCCTGATAGGGGTAGGTATAGAGCTCAATGGTGACGAATCCCTTATAGGAGTACTTTTCGAGAATACTGAAAAGCGCATCAAAGTCGATATCGCCTGTCCCAGGGATGAGGTGGTAGTGCTTCCGTGCCTTGATATCCTCAAGGTGGATGTGAAATATTTTCTCCCCCAGGGTGCGTATGACCTGTTCGGGGTCCTCTCCGAGCACGTGGCTATGGCCGAGATCGAGGTTCGCGCCGAGGAAGGGGGAATCCATTGCATCGAGCAGTGCAGCGAGTTCCTCGTAATATTCGATAATCAGGCCCGGCTCGTATTCAATGCCTATCCGGATGTTTTTTTTCGCAGCATAATCGAGAATGTCCCGGAGCGACTCCTTGAGGAGGTCCATGGATGCTTCGGGGGGTGTGCCGGGGATCATACGGCCGGGCGTAATGCTTATTGTGGGAGAGTTGAGGCTTTGGGCAAGGTCGATGCATTTTTTTGTATACTCGACCCTCCATTTTCTGACCGACTCCTGGGGATTTGCGATCGAAGGTTCGAAGAGAGGGTCCCAGAAGGTCCTCCCGTAGTAGCCGCGTGCCGTGTTGGCGTTTATGTTCGCAACGGTAATGCCTGACCTGTTGATCGTCAGTTGCAATTTATCGATATCGGAGCTGGTGATCGAGTGGACATAGAGGTGCGGAATATCCGCAAGGAGCTCTACTCCCTCATACCCAATCTCGGAGATCTTCTCCACAGCCCGTGAAACTGAATACCGAACAAAGGCATTCGTACTAAAGGATAACTTCATGGTCACCTCTCCTTAGTGAGCAGGCAGCCCGGAGCTCGTCAGTTTACCGGAGCTCCTGCCGCGCTTCCACTCAATGCCGCCGGTCTGTTGTCCTGTTCAAAACGCCTTCCGGCTACCGACGACCGATTGAGATAGTGCACTAGCATCTGGAACTGTTCGTAGAGGCGATGCTCATTGACCCCGATCGGTGCCTTGAAAAAGGACGCGAGGTGCGGCATGAGTCCTGCTTCTCCACGCCTCTTCGCGTATTCGGCGAGACGTACCAGGTCGAGCACCAGCGGCGCAGCGAGAATGGAGTCATACCCCTGCCAAATAAACTGGAACGACATTTTCGCTCCCAGGAATCCTTTGAAATGGACGAAATTCCAGGCGGTCTTCTGATCATCGAGAGAAGGGACGTAGTTGATATGCACTCTCGAATGGGGCGTGTAGCCGAGTATCTTGCCCAGAAGCTGATCTTTGGTCCGTATCTTTGATTCCTTGTTTTCGGGGGTCTCGAGCACTCTGCCGTCCATATTCCCAAGAATATTGAAGCCCTCCCAGCTGAGCACCTCAAGGTTGCGGTAGAGAAACAGGGGGACGAGCGCTGATTTGACAAGGGTCTCTCCTGTCTTCCCGTCATTCCCCATCACTGGAACGCCGTGCTGCTCGGCCATGGAGACCAGTGCGGGCAATAACGCTCCATTGGAAGGTGTGAAGTTAATATAGGGGCAGCCTTCGGCAATGGCGGCATAGGTATAGAGGGTGCTTGCGCGCACCGCTTCGGTACGGTTGTCGGCAACGCACTCCTCGAAGGCCTCGGTATGCTCGTGGCAGTGCCGCAGCTCGAGGGGAGGCTCCGTCGAAGCGAGATTGAGGACAACGACATCGCTGAGGTGGTGTGTCGCTTTAAACCTTTGTATGTCCTGCCGCAACTTTGTGATCTGATCGCGCAGAGGCATGCAGTCCAAGGTCTGGTCTTTCTCCGAGAGCAGGGCAATGGCGCTGCCGCAGTTATTTGCGGTCCCCTCGAAGATATCGGATGAAAGCTCCTTTAAATCGTCTCCGACCGCTGAGAGTATGTCCTGACCGATCGACTGGTTGTTCCTGAAAAAGGTGGAGGCGCTTTCGTAGGGAGAGCCGGGCCGTATGTCCCATCCGCCTATAACAAAATCTTCGGGCGCTGCGAGGTCCAGCACTGAAAACAGATCAAGATCGGTCACCATGCCGGTCCTGGAAGACAGTCCCTTCTTGAGGGCGCATATTCCCGTCATGACCGTTGTCGCAATATATCCCAGGGCGCCGACGAAAAGTACTCCGACTCTCTTCATAGAATGTTCCCCTTTCAAAGAATCAGGTCAAGAATATAAAATGCGGTTAATCCCGATGCCCGGCCGCCGCGCCAAGAGCGATCTAATGATCGTGCATCTGCCGCTGTAAGCAGGCAAGGACGACTGCTGTTATGGACGAAGTTTGTACACGGTGCGGCGAGACTCTCGGTTACAAGAGATGCGCAAAGAGAACGGCGCATCGGGAAAAATCCCTATTATCTAAATTGTAAGGCGAGTTCCTTCTGATGTCAAACAAATTGAACGACATAGCGCACATCTCAGCGTCGCAGTTTTTCAGCGGAGGTGAAGAGGTACCCTATCCATTTATAGATGAGCTTTGCGATGATGAACTGCGGGTGGAAGAGCGGGGCGACAGGTAAAAGCTCATTCACGTCAAACCCCACGATATTCCGTTCCGCGGCGATCCTTCTGAGAAGGGCGACTGTTTCATCCCATCCGAACCCCCCCGGTTCGGGTGTTCCGAGCGTCGGGATCAGCGCGGGATCGAAAAAATCGCAATCAAAGGTGACGTAAACATTTTTCCTCAAGGCCCTGATGATCGCGTCATGCCAGGACGTTTGGTCGCTGCCGTAGCGGCCCTGTCTGATATCGATAGCGTAGAAGGTGGTAATCTTCTTTTCCTTGATGAACAGCGATTCCTCGATACCCTGGCTGCGGATACCGACCTGCACGATATCGTGGTGAAAATCGTAAATGCGCGCCATGGTGCAGCCATGGCTGTATCGGTTGCCTTCATACTCCTGCCGCAGATCGGAGTGTGCATCGAAGTGCAGAATGGTGAGGTCAGGGTAGTGCTGCGCGTGCGCATGCGCCGCGCCAATGGCGATGGTGTGTTCGCCGCCGATCGAGACGACTGTTTTCCCGTGCCCGATAAGACGGGACACCTCGTTGCGGATTGCCTCGACCGCTGTCGCATCGCGACATGCAGCATCGAACCGCATGGGCGGGAGCGTAGCGACCCCCTCCGACAGCCTGAAAATCTCGACATCCAGTTCCTCATCATAGAGCTCAAGGTAATATGATGCTTCGAGGATTGCAGCCGGCGCATGGACGGTGCCCATACCGTAGCTTGTTGTATGTTCATACGGAAGCGGAAGCACCACTACCTTTGCACGATCGAAAGACGACCACTCCTCATCGAGACGAAGGAAGAGGGTGGAAGGGGGGTGACGGAAGAGCCGGCCTTCGGCATCTTCTGAAGGATCACCGATGCTCATAGGACCTTCGGCGGGATCAGCACCGCTGCCGCAATGACGGTCGTCCAGAAGTTTCTCTTCCCTATGCTCGCCTGAGTGATGTTGCGCGTTTTAACAATGCTTTTGCTGAGCTTCCAGTAGTGCAGACGCTGATCATAGCTCTGGTCGATATCGAACTTTTCTCCGAGGATCGTAGCGAGCATCTGTGCTGCGAGGTCTTCGGCATAATCGCCCGTTACCTTGTCAGTCTGCCCGAAGCTGTGGTGCTCAGATAAATAGCCAACCTTGTTCCTGTCACGCGGGATTGCGACACCGATGGAAGCAGCGATCAATCGATGGTGCTCGTTGGTCGCTGCGTCGGCGAGGACAGTATAGATGATCTGCCCGGGAATCAGCTCCTTGAGCCCCCTTTCGAGTGATACGATCTTGCAGTGCGGAGGGAGAATACTCGAGACCCGGACGATATTGTAGGGCGCGAGCTTCGCATCTCTTAAGGCAAGCTCAAAGCTGACCAGCTTCTCCCGATGCTGTCCAACCCCTTTTGTAAGAAACATTTTATGGGCAACGTACATGATGGGAAACTCCGGACCCGTATAGTAGATTCATAATTAATTGTAGGGCAAAATAAAACGAAGCGCAATCAGCTCATTCGCAAATGCAGGTGAAGAGAGGGGAGGAACAGGAATTCTCAGAACAAAGGAAGCGGCTGGGGAGACTTCTTCTTCGAGGACCTCTCCTGAGCGCTGCGCTTCCGGTGAACAGGGGCTTCGGGGAGTTTGTTTTTGGAGGGTGCGGCAGTCTTCGCAGGAACTTTGGGCCCTCTTTCTTTGGCCATCTTTTTCACCTTCGCGGGGAGCTTCTCTCCCGCTGCATGTGCCGCACTCCTTGCCCGGCTGTTTTTTGTCTTGCCGTTGCTGCTTTTTTTCTGCATTGCGTTGTTCACCGGCTTCTTTGATGCACACCTGACCTTCTTGCGAGTGAGGGCACGATACGGCATGTATTCGTAGAGGGGACAGTCGAGAGACTTGCAGTCGGCAACGCCGTCGGCGTAGTAGGACATGCAATCATAACACCGCGCAAGTACTGCCTGATGAACCGTCAGGGTTTTGCCCTTCAGATATCTAAGGAGCTCTTTTCTGCCCTGAGCAGATTCACCATGTTTTTTTATGGATTCAAGTTTTGTCATACGGCAACTGCCTGCAGTATTATTGTTATAGTATACAAATGTATACTAATAGGTGTCAACGGAAAAACTCCTCCTCTTGAGAGGAGGAGAGCACCAAGAGCATTCTTGACCATTCAAATTATTTCGTTATGCTCGCTTCTTCTACAATAACAGAATACTTATATCCGCTCCCGAAGTCCTTGTCCTTATAGAGGGTTCCGCTGATAGTCACCACATCGCCGACTTTGGGAAGATCCTTTGAGGTCACGACGAGTTTCATCTTGGGATCACCGCTGCCGTCTTTCAGATGGACCCAGTTCTTTCCCATGATGGCTTCTGAAACTTTGATAACTTTGCCTTTTATCACGACAGGCTGTTTGTCGAGTTTATCGGCGTTTTGAAAGATTTCAGAAATCGTATAGGCGTTCGGCCCTGAAGCCTTTTCCACCTTTACCGTTTTATCTGTTGCACTCTTTACTCCACTTCCTGCATGGAGAATGCTTTGCTCATTGACCGGCAGGTCCGACGGTCCTGCGGAAAAAATGATATTGTCGAATTTCTTTTTGAGGGTTTTGCTTTCGAAAGCACCCATTTCAACCCCTGGCCTCAAGGAGACTTCCTGTCCCTTGGAGACTTCCATATTGGGAACTGCTACCCATGTTTGTGTGCCGTTCTTTTCAAGAAGCATGTATGTATAATTGCCGCTTGTCATGGTCTCGACCACTTTGCCTGATAATGTTTTAGGTGCAGCTGCCGCCGACGCTGTTGATTGCTCTCCTGTCGTTTGCTGGGGCTGAGCGTACACCGTTTGCATAACAAATAAGAGTACTGCTGCAACAATCCCGATCATTCTGCCACGCTTTTTCATAAAGACTCCTTTTAATGGTACCGCAATAGCCTGCGGAATACACCATTATACCACACGCTTGTATACTACCCATGCATACACTTGCCGTCCAGCAAGGCGGACATCCGGAGCGGGGTAATGAAAAAAGGTAAGTAGATGAATGGGATACAGACAATTTCTGTTGAAAATAATAAAGCAAAAAATTATAATAGGAGTCACAATTTTGCATGGAGGTACAAGAGGTTTTACGTTCGTTGCAGTTTCACCCGCTGTTTTCTCATTCACCACGAATCCTCTTCCTCTTCGCTTCCGGGGTGCCTCCACTGATTGCCGCATCCATGCAACGTAAAGGTCTTTGACAGGCTCAAAAAGCATCGTGTTTCCGAAAGGGTAAACTCTGGGTGACCAGAGGACACAAAGCCACGGGTCCGCTCTGACGGACAGCCGGGCTGCCGAAGAATCAGCGCTGTTATCCATCACCACTCCGGATGAAGGCCTGCTTCCCTTTAAGGAAACAGGCTTTTCTGTCGAATGTAGCAACACATGCCGTACTCCGGAGGTGATGATGAGCTGTTATAACAGCGCAAATTCCTGTCGTGTTCTGTCACGCCCCTTTTCATCTTCTCTAAAGTGCATCGATGGCTTCTCCGTCGTACCAGGGGAGGTGCGGGCATGAGTCCGCAACCGGAAAACAGTTGGTTGTGTAAAACGAAACGTGCCCTTGCCTTTGTGAAACCCCATAAAGGCTCGATTCCTTTCATTCTCGGTCTGACGCTTGCCGCGGCTGCCGTGGAGGCGATTGAACCGCTTATGTTGAAGTATCTGTTCGACAAGCTGGGCAACGGTACCATGCAGGTACTCGCCATCGGTATCGGCGGACTCCTCGTCCTCGGCATTTCCCGGGAAGGGATGCATGGCATCTCGAACTGGCTCGCGTGGCGGGTCCGGCTGAGTGTGAATTACGGCCTTCTCGAAGCGACGGTCAGCAGGCTCCACGCCCTCCCGCTGACCTACCACCGCAAAGAGAGCGTCGGCAGTATCATGACCAAACTCGATCGCGGCGTGAATGGTTTTGTCACGGCGCTGTCGGAACTCGCGTTTAATGTACTGCCTGCCGTGGTGTATCTCGTTCTCTCCATGATCGTGATGTTCCGTCTCGAGTGGCGGCTTTCCCTCGTCGTGCTCTTTTTTGCACCGCTCCCCGCTCTCATCGGCATGTGGGCAGCTTCGGAGCAGACACAGCGTGAACGCATTCTCGTCGATCGATGGTCGAAAGTCTTCTCGCGTCTCAACGAGGTGCTTTCAGGGATATTGACCGTAAAAAGCTTTGCCACTGAAGAAGAGGAAAAGAAGCACTTTCTGGCCGGTGTGCATGGCGCCAATGAGGTGGTACTCCGCGGTGTCGCTACCGACACCAAGGTAGGGGCGGCCAAAAACCTGGTCGCGATGCTCGCACGGATCGCGGCGATCGCCCTGGGATGCTATCTGGTATACCGTGGTGAAGCGACCATCGGCACCCTCATCGCTTTTCAGGGATATGTGGGAGGATTGTTCGGTCCTGTCCAGGGATTGACCGGTGTCTATCAGACCATGCGCAAGGCGACGGTATCCCTTGACATCATCTTCTCGATCCTCGATGAGCACGATCACATGGTCGATATGCCCGATGCACGTCCGGTCCGGACAGTAAAGGGGGAGGTGGTCTTCGATAAGGTGAGCTTCGGCTACAACAAGGACACGCTCATTCTCAACAACATCGATCTTCATATCACGCCGGGCGAGGTGGTGGCGCTGGTCGGCCCCAGCGGTGCGGGAAAGACGACGATGATGGCCCTTCTCCAGAGGCTGTATGATCCGCTTTCAGGCGCCATACGCATCGACGGCGTGGATCTCAGGAATCTGAAGCAGCGCTCATTGCGCCGCCGGATCGGCGTGGTGTTTCAGGATGCACTCCTCTTTAATGATACCGTGCGGAACAATATCGCTTACGGAAATCCGGGTGCCACCTGGCGTGAAATAGAAGAGGCTGCAAAGGCGGCAAACGCCCATGATTTCATCATGCGCATGCCGGACGGCTATGATACCGTCGTCGGCGAGCGCGGCAGCCGTCTTTCAGCAGGTGAGCGGCAGAGGGTGAACATTGCACGGGCGCTGCTCAAGAATCCGCCGCTCCTCATCCTGGACGAAGCGACCTCTGCGCTGGATGCGGAATCCGAAGCGCTGGTGCAGGACGCACTTGAGCGTTTGATCGAAGGACGAACGACCTTTATCATTGCCCATCGCCTCTCAACCGTAGTCAGGGCCGACAGGATCCTCGTGCTCAAGGATGGACGGATCGCCGAGAGCGGCACTCACGAAACATTGATGTCCATGAACGGCTACTACGCCTCACTGGTCCATAGTCAAACAAAGGGATTGCTGATTCCGAAGGCTGCATAAGCAAGGAATCCCTGGCGGCCTCTGCGTGGGCGCCAGGGATTCCCTTATCGGTGACGGCACATTTTGGCGTTTACGGCGTAAAGGTGGCCGGATTGATTACATACCAGACATTGTTCACGCCTTGACCTTTGGTATCTCCCGGGTTCTTGTCCTGGAAGAAATAGTACAGCGGCCATCCTTTGTAGGTGGTTTGTTTCTTTCCATCCTCCCTGGTAATAGTCCCGAAGTCCTTTGCAGCGACACCCTTCGGGGCTGAAATTTTTTCTGCGTAAAAGATCGGCCATTTTTCGAGGCAGGCACCGGTACAGGCGCTCTTCCCCGGGGAATCTTTTTTGAAATAATAGAGGGTCATCCCTTTGTTATCAGCAAGATAGCTACCGATTCCTTCCTTCTCTTTTACCATGATTTTTGCAGTGGGATGGTCGGCCAGGGCAGCACCGCCCGGCATGAGGCCGACGACGAGAAACAAGCACACTGCGAGTACTGCAACCGTTTTTTTCATAGTGTCCATTTTTTCTCCTTAATAAGTGTACCCCTCTCTGATTACCCAGAATCAAGGAGGCGTTGTCAAAGGGTATTAAAAAAAAGGGCGGCTGTCAAGGTGCGATATTCATTGATCGGGAAATACGGTATAATTGTCCGTTACGTTTATTGCCTGAACGGAAAGGTTAACCGGGAATGAAAACGCTTATCCTCGCCTCCGCCTCTCCCCGCAGGAGGGAATTGCTCGCTTTGACGGGAATCCCTTTTATTGTCGACCCGAGCGAGTACCCCGAGGATTTGAGCCTGCAGCTGGAGCCCCCTGCGCTTGCACGGCATTTATCGAGAGAAAAGGCAAAGGCGGTTGCCGGGAAGTATCGTCATGGGGTGATCATTGCAGCAGACACGATTGTGGTGGCCGGACGCAGCGTCCTCGGAAAGCCGCGTTCCAAAAGCGAGGCGAAGGAGATGCTCCGTGCATTGAGCGGCAAGGCGCACACGGTGATTACGGGCTACACCGTTCTCGATACCGGAACAGGGGGATACGTATCGAAGGCGGTTGCAACAAAGGTCTGGTTTAAGAGACTGACCGATGAGGAGATCAACGCCTATGTGAAGACCGGAGAACCCCTCGACAAGGCAGGGGCGTATGCGATACAAGGGCTGGGCTCCCTCATTGTGAAAAAGATCGAGGGTGACTACTTCAATGTTATCGGGCTGCCGTTGAGCGATTTGGCGGAAAGCCTGAAAAAGTTCGGCATCCGTATCCTGTAGGTTCGCTACCTACAGCCGTTCATAATTATTGTATTGTTGTCAGGTTATTGATAGTTATTTATAGTGAAGCGAGGCGTTGAGGGCACCTGCCTCGTACCTATAATAACTACCAATAACCATCAAATAACTACGAATGGCTGTTTTACTTCTTCTTCGTCTCTTTGCTCTTCTCTTTGGCGGGCTCGCCAAGAGAAGGGTGACCGTGAGGCATATTCATCTCCTGCGACTGCTCTTTGACGGCAAGCAGCTCGACATCGAAGATCAGCGTTGCATTCGGGCCGATGGTCTGCCCTGCGCCGCGTTCGCCGTAGGCAAGATTGGACGGGATAAAGAGCTGCCATTTCGAACCAGCGGGCATGAGCTGGAGGGCCTCGGTCCAGCCGGGAATAACGCCGTTTACCGGGAAGGTCGCCGGTTGTCCGCGCTTGAAGGAGCTATCGAACTCGGTTCCGTCGATCAATGTACCGCGATAATGTACCGTGACGACATCCGTCAGTTTCGGCTTGGCACCGGTCCCTTCAGTGATGACCTTGTACTGCAGGCCGCTCGGCAGGGTTTTTATCCCTTCCTTACTCTTGTTTTCGGCGAGGAACGCATCACCCTCCTTTTTGTTCTTTTCAGCGAGGGTCTTCATCCTCTCAGCCTGCTTGGCGATCATCTCTTTCTGCAGACCCATCAAGGTCTGCTGCATTTCTTCCTTGGTCATTACGGGGGTGCTCCCGCTCAGGCCGTCCTTGATGCCCTTTGACAACGTCTCCTGATCGACATCGATGCCGGCGTTCTTTAGATTGGTACCGATGTCGACACCGATACTGTAGCTGACCTTGTCTTTCTGCTCCTTCAGCTCCAGCTTATCAGCCGCGTACACCTGTCCGGCGATAAGCACGGCGCCCACTGCTACTGCCGCGATTCTTTTCATCGTAGTGCGTTCCCCCTTTTATGGTTGGTTTGGATTGTATGCATACACCGTCTTTAATCATAATGCCCGATCGACGGTAAAATCAAATTCTTTTTGCGACCTAATAGGATCTGAAGAGCGGCTTGTGGACCTTCGGTGTGTCGCACTTTTTCGCTTTCTTCTTCCCCGTCGGCCGGCACATGCTGCAACGGGTCTCGCTGCAGCATTGGCAGAACGTGCAGTCAGGGCAGGGATTTTTCTTGCGCTGTTCTTTTTTATCCGTCTTATCCATATTTTCAAAGTATACTATGTTGTCGCGATGAGGTAAAGCGCACGATGGATAAAAATTGACTCTGTCCACGTAAATCTTTTAAACTGTAGATTAGCGCTTTATTCAAGCAACCTCCCCTGTAAGGTCTGTAACCGGTGCAGTTGAGGTCACGCCATAAATTTTATTGTGAGGTAATGTTATGCCCGACGAAAGCATCACGAATGAAACTTTAAATAGCAACGGAGCGCCTGAGGAAGCCGCCCAGGAGGAGACCTTTGCCGCGCTGCTCGAAAAGAGCGGCAACCCTGCGATGCGGCTTGGTCCTGGTCAGAAGGTACGGACGAAAGTTATCGGCATCACTGGCGACGCGGTCTATGTCGATCTCGGCGGCAAGAGCGACGGCGTCATCGATCTCGCCGAGTTCAAGGACGAGCAGGGTATTCCCCGGGTGAACGAGGGAGATGAGGTCGAAGCCTATTTCCTTTCCGTGCAGGACGGCATCAGGCATTTGACGATACTCAAGAACGGTTATTCATCGCAGAAGCTGAATGCTGTCAAAGACGCTTTCGAGTCGGGCCTCGCGGTAAATGGAGAGGTGAAGGCCGAGGTGAAAGGCGGCTTCGAGGTATCGATTGGAGGCGTACGGTGCTTTTGCCCCCTCTCACAGATTGACCTGCGCGGCAAGCAGGAGGGCGCCGCTTACCTGAAACAGACCTTCCCCTTCAAGGTGATCGAGTATAAAAATGACGGACGCAATATCGTTGTATCGAGGCGGGCGCTCCTGGAGCAGCAGCGTGAGGAGCAGCGTGCCGCGTTGAGAGCGACACTCAGCGTCGGCGCAGAGGTGAAAGGGCGTGTGCGCTCTCTCCAGAAGTTCGGTGCCTTCGTCGACCTGGGTGGCATCGACGGCCTTATCCCGATGAGCGAACTTTCCTGGGCGAAAGTCGATAAGCCCGGCGATGTTGTATCAGTCGGACAGGAAGTGACAGCGAAAATTATAGGGCTCGATTGGGACACACATCGTGTCTCCCTCAGCTTGAAAGCGCTGCAGCCCGATCCCTGGAGCATGGCTGCGGCGAAATACACCGAGGGCAGCAGGATCAACGGCACTATTGTCCGCCTGGCCCCCTTCGGCGCCTTCGTCAGTGTTGAGACCGGCATCGACGGACTGATCCATATCTCGAATCTCGGAGCAGGGAGACGCATCAACCATCCCAAAGAGGTGGTGGAAGTCGGCCAGCAGGTTGAAGCATATGTGCTTGCCGTTGATCCGCAGAACAGAAAGCTTTCACTTTCAATGCAGCCCAAGCGGGAGCCGAAAAAGATCGAGCTCCCCGCAGTCGGCGACCGCTTCAACGGGATCGTCGAAAAAGTGATGCCCTTCGGCATTTTCGTTAAGAACGGCAATGGGCTCTCCGGCCTGATCCCCAATTCCGAAATGGGCACTGCCAGAGGCGCCGATCACAATGCCATGTTCCCTGCCGGCTCCGAGATGCAGGCGATCGTGCTCGAGGTCGACCAGGAAAAGGGTAAAGTGCTCCTGAGCCGCAAAGGGATCATTGATAAGGCGGAACAGGATGAGCTCAAGCAGTATAAAGAGTCACTCAAAGAGGAAGAGAAGTCTTCCAACAGCCTCAGTACGCTCGGAGAGCTGCTGAAGGCGAAGATGGAAGAGAAGAAGATAACGTTCAAATAAAGCAGAATCCAGGAGCCAGGAACCGGAATCCGGAAGAAAAGAACAAAAGAAAATTTTTGTCAGATGCTTTTCTTCTGGCTCCTGACTTCTTCGTTTCCCTCAGAATTTTTTCCCCAATAACTCTGCAAGGCGATCGAGGTGTTCTTTCTCCTCTTCGTAGAGTGTCGTAAAGACCTTTTTTGAGCGGTCATTGCCAGCCGCACTCCGCATCTTTAGATAGAGGTCATAGGCATTGGTTTCGAGTGCTATGGAGAGCTCAAGTATCTCATGCACGTTCTTGGCCCTGGCCCATGCTACGGCCTCACTTACCTGCATACCGCCTTCCATGTAGTCATTAGTTGTTCCTGCCGAAACGAGCGAAAGGGGAAATCCTGCGTCGGGCGCTTTACCGGTAAGGCTGGTATAGAGATTGATGAGCGCTGTTTTGTGATGTTCTTCAGCAGTGGTGAGGTTTTTAAACAGAGTCAATGTGTCGCTGTCCTCGATCTGAGCAGATATCTCGGCATAGAACCTTCGTGAGCCCTCTTCGAGCGTCCAGGCAAGGGCAATCAGCTCTTCCGGATTTTTCGCCGTGTCGAAATATATCATGCCGGCCTCGGGTATGCCTTCAGCCCTGAGACCCTCCCAGGCACGAATGCCTCCTTCCATACTGTATACCTCTCTGAACCCCGCATTGGAAAGGACCGATGCAGCAGCACGGCTGCGTACCCCCGATCCTCAATAGACAACGGTAGGTTTGTTCGGATCGATCTCATTGAGACGGTTCGGCAGTTGGCCGACAGGGATAAGGTGAGCACCGGGAAGATGACCGCGCTCATACTCCCGCGGCTGGCGCACATCGACGAGATTATACGTATCAGGATTTCTCTCTCTTAGAAATTTCCTGACCTCCTCAGCGGTCATTGACGATACCGGTTTGAAATAATCGAGAATTCCCATTCACTCCTCCTCCCGTTCCCCGGAAACCTGGAACTTTTTCATGAATCTATTATCAATGTAATTTTTCAGGCTAAAGGCGGTCCTGCCGTCCCAGACGAGGTTGTTTCTCCAGAATATTCCCTTGCCGTTGCCCATATTGAAAATGAGCAGGTAGATCTTCTGCGGTTCAAAGGTCCTCATGGTGCCGCCGTCGAGGGCAGCACAAAGATTATGATGGAGGATTTCATTCTCTCTTACGGCATAGACACCGACCTTTGGGAGGTGATGGCCCTCAAGGCTGATGCAGTCGCCGCCGCCAAAAATTTCAGGATGAGCTATGCTCTGCAGATTCGCATTGACGAGCAGGCCGCCATCTTCTCCGGCGGGGAGGCCGGAGTCCCTGAATAGAGAAGAAGGCCTGACACCGGAAGCAATGAAGGCGATGTCAAAAGAGAGGGTTCTTCCATTTGAGAGTTTGATCGATTCCTGTTCGATCTTTGTCGCACGGATATCTTCAAGAACTTCGATGCTGCGACTGCTCAGCGAATCCATTGCGAGCGAACGCACCTTATCAGGAAGTCCGCGAAAAAGGCGCTGTCCGGCAATAAGGATGATCCGTGCGGTGCCGTGATGGTTATAAACAAGCCTCCAGGCATTTCCAGCGACCTCGACCCCTGCGGGGCCGCCGCCGATAACCACAATGTTCAGCGGTCCGGACTCTATGTGCTCGAGGATATACTTCCGGGCTCGCAATAAATTGATGATCGGCTTAACGGTAAAGATACGTTCTCCGGAACCGTTCAGGGATTCTTTCGGCACGTCGCTGCCGGTATTGAAAGAAACGACATCATAGGAAAGCTGTTTGCCTGATTGCAGACGGAGCACGTGCTGTGCCGGGTCGATCTTCACTGCCCTGTCCTCGAAAAATACCGCGCCGCGGTCCTCGGACATTTTTTTGATATGAAAGCGAATATCCTGCGGACGGTAGATGCCGGCGAGCATGCCCGGTCCCATGCCGGAATAGTAATGATAGGCATCGGCGCTGACGAGGGTCACGCGGTGACCACGCCTGATATAATCCTCCAGCCTCAGGATGGTCGTGAGGTGCGCATGTCCGCCGCCGACCAAAACGAGATGTTTGCCCATGAACTATATCCCCTAAGAAGAATAACGATGTGCCTATTGAATGTATTGTATCAGATGGTGCGGCTAAAACAAGTGCTGCACGCAGAAATGTGATACCGACGGGGCCGTCTTCTCTTAGATTTCGATATAATCCAGGTCTTTTTTGAAGGTCTCTTCCAAACGGTAGAGAGCGTATAGGGCTATGGCGAAGCAGACCGCTCCCACTAATGCCCCGCCCTGGAGGATACCGAACTGTTTCTTTGCGACCTGGAAAAGCATAGTAATGGGGACGACCATGCCGCGCACGAAATTTGGGACAGTCGTGGCAACAGTGGCGCGTATATTGGTGCCGAACTGTTCGGCTGCGATGGTAATGAAGAGCGCCCAGTAGCCGATAGCGATGCCCAAGGCGAAACAGATGCTATAAAACAGCGTTGCGCTCGCCTGGTGGAGAAAGAAATAGATGATGACAAAAACGCCGGTGAGCAGGGTGAACAGGCATACCGCCTTCTTGCGGCTCTTCAGAAACTGGCTCAGTACACCGCTCGAAAAATCGCCGAAGACAAGGCCGAGATAACAGAACATGACGGCTTTACCTGCTGAAACCGGTGTGGCAATCCGGAGCGCCTTCGCAAATTCAGGGGAGAGCGTGATGAGGATGCTGACAACGAACCAGATGGGAATTCCTATGCAGATGGACCGCAGGTAACGGGAGAATCGTTCCCGGTTCGTGAAGAGGCTGAAAAAATTCCCCTTACTGATATGCATGGTTTCTATCTGCTTGTACATAGCCGACTCATACACGCTGATCCTCAGGATGAGCAGCAGGAAACCGAGGCCTCCTCCGATGTAATAGGCTGTTCTCCAGTCGAAATGCTCTGCGATCGTGTTCGCAAGAATCGCCCCCGATACCCCTACTGCGGCAATAACCATGGTCCCGTAACCGCGGAATTCCTTGGGAAGGATTTCGGCCACCAGCGTAACCCCTGCTCCCAGTTCACCGGCCAGGCCGACGCCTGCGATAAAACGGAGCAGGGCATACTGCTCGACGGAAGCGACAAACCCGTTGGCGAAATTCGCAATGGAGTAGAGGAATATGGAGCCGAAGAGTATCTTCAAGCGCCCCTTTTTATCACCGAGGACGCCCCAGACGATGCCTCCCAGGAGCATACCGGCCATTTGCATGTTGAGGATGAAAACGCCTTTGTCGAGGAGCGCCTGTCCCCGGAGTCCCAGCTCTGTAAGGCTGGGGACCCTCACGATACTGAAGAGGATGAGATCGTAGATATCGACGAAGTACCCGAGCGCTGATACGAGGACGGGAATAGTCAGTATCGTGCTCATCCCGGTCTGACCGGCTGCTGTGTTGCTCGCTTTAACGTTGCTCATCTCGTCTCCTCGAAAGAGAAATGCTAAAAGGCAAATCCTG
Organism: Nitrospirota bacterium; assembly: GCA_040754455.1. Lineage (GTDB taxonomy): Bacteria > Nitrospirota > Thermodesulfovibrionia > Thermodesulfovibrionales > Dissulfurispiraceae > JBFMCP01. The sequence goes on along the minus strand of JBFMCP010000016.1, from coordinate 50,525 downwards.
AATACGAAATTCTAAACAAGTCGGCAAAACTGTGAATTCAAATGACCCAATCTGTCTTGAGTTTTGAGCATTTGAATTTGTTTAGGATTTATATCACAGTGCATGCAGCTTTTCATCGAACTCTTTTGTCTTCGTTTCCAGCTCTTCGGTGAGTAGTGCGAGCTCATCGAAGAGGCGGTCGATGCCGGTCTTCGCTTCGTGCAGCGATTTGGACAATAGCTTAATGGATTCTCCTTCTCCTTTGACAGAGGCATCGAGAAGCGCAGTATTGTCCCTTTCGATTTGCTTCTCCATCCGCACGATGGTATCCTCGATCTCGGCAATCCTCTTCTGGAGCGCTCCTAATGTTTTTGAGCGGTCGGTGATGAGCTCGGCACGGAGGCGGCGGAGATCTTTTTTCGTGGCAGCCTTGTTGTGATCATCTCCGTTTTGTCGGGAACCGGCATTCCGGAGCTCTTCGTTCTTCCATCCGACCCTGTCGAGAAAGTCCCGATAGGTACCCTCGAAGACGCTTACGCCGTTGTCGTCGAAGACCACCAGGCGTGTGGCGAGGGCGTGGAGGATCAGCTCGCTGTGGGTAACGATCACGACTGCTCCGTCAAAGGCCTCCAACGCCTCGATCAGCGAATCGATGGATTCCATATCGAGGTGGTTGGTCGGCTCGTCGAGCATGAGGAGATTCGCGGGACTGACGAGCAGTTTTCCCAGGAGCACCCTGCTCCGCTCACCGCCTGAGAGCACCGATACCTTCTTGAGCGCCTTGTCGCCGTCGAACATCATGATGCCGGCGATCGTGCGGGCGACGGTGCGGTTGTATTCAGGGAGCACATCGAGGATCTCTTCCTCTATGGTTTTCTTCGGGTTGAGGCGCTGTATGTTGGTCTGGCCGAAATAGGCGAGCTTCAGCTGGGGGTGACGGGTGACCACGCCTTGTTGGGGCGTGAGCTCTCCGGCCATGAGATTGAGCAGCGTTGTTTTCCCTTTGCCGTTCTTTCCGATAATGGCAACGCGGTCGTCTTTTCCAATCGATATGCTCAATCCCGCGATGAGCGGAGGGGATGAGGGGGTAAAAGAGAAGGTTAAGTCGTTTGTTTCGAGAAGAGTCTTTCCGGTGAATGGAGCGGCATTGAAAGAGAAATCAAGGTTCTGCAGCTCGGACATCTTTTCGAGTCGCTCCCTTTTCCCTAGGGCCTTTATCTTCGACTGGACTGCGCGGGCCTTTGTCGCCTTGGCCCTGAAACGGTTGATGAACTGTTCGATCTCCGCCCGCTTTTTTTCATCGTTGACGCGGGTCTTCTCATAGACCTCCTCTTCAAGGAGGATTTGGTCATAAAGTTTCTGTGTCGGTCCCGCAACCTTGCGTATCCTGCAGCGATGGATACCCATCGTGTGCGTCGTCACACTGTCCATGAAATTTCTATCGTGGGTGATAACAATAAGCTCATCCTTCCAGTTCCGCAAAAATTGGGTGAGCCATCGTATCGAAAGGATGTCCAGGTAGTTGGTGGGCTCGTCCAGCAGGAGGAGGTTGGGCTCGGAAACGAGCAGCTTGGCAAGGTTGAGCCGGATCTGGAAACCGCCGGAGAGCTCAGAGGGGTGGCGGGCAAAATCCTCCTCGGTGAATCCCAGGCCGGTCAGGATTGTCTCTACCTTGTATGTCTCATCCCTTCCATCCTCTGCGGGTCTAAGCCCCAGACACCCCTCCCTGAGCACCGAGGTCTCGGTGAAGTGGAGGTGCTGTGCGAGGTGGCCGAGGCGATAGCCGTTCGGGATACCGATGGTCCCGGAGTCGGGACGCTCTTCTCCGAGGATCAGGCGGAAGAGGGTGGTCTTGCCGCTGCCATTGCGGCCGACGAGCCCGACGCGCTCGCCTGCATTGATGCTGAAGCCGATGTCGTCGAAGATAACCTGCCGTCCGTAGGATTTGTATACGTTGCTGACCTGGATCATAATTCCAAAATCAAAAATAAAAGAGAAAAATAGTTCCTTATTCTTGTTCTTTTCTCTTTAATCTTTGATCTTTGATCTTTATTTTACCTGATGCCCTTCGGGTATGTCAGTAGAGGGTAGTTTAGGGAAGATATCCAGCTTCTGGTGTTTATTTCCGTTCCAGATTATGCGTCATCCGGTCCGTCTCCCTCTCGAGCATGAATATCATGCGATCGAGCTCTTTTGTTTTCTCCGGGGTCATCCCCTCCCTTTCCATGCGCGCCTTTTTGTGTTTGAGGGTATCAAGTTTTGTTTTGAGCCGCGCCGATTCATTCGTCGTAAGCTCACCGGTAATTCTGCCCCGCTCAATACGGTTCCGGAGGTTGGTGAGCCGCGTATCGGTTGGCGTTTCAGCTGCAGCAGAGAGGGACGCGAATACGATCGCTGCCAATAAAACAAACGGTTTCATGTTAGGCTCCTTTCTGAAAGGCCTCTCTGATCGTTGTGCAATGAAGGTTCAGTTCCTCGGGCGTGTAAGGAGTTGAGGGGCCGGTGCCCCAGATGGGCCCAGGCCAGGCACGGTCTGCAGCAAACCGTCCGATGACATGAACATGCAGCTGGGGAACCAGGTTCCCCAACACGCCGACATTGATTTTATCAGGCAGATAGAGCCGCTTGATGATGGCGGAGGCGAGAGCAATTTCCTCAATGAGCACCCGGCGGTCATTCCGGTCAAGATCGTGAATTTCACGAAGCTCCTTCCGCGCGGGGACAAGTATGAGCCAGGGCAGAGCACGGTCGTTCATCAGGAGCACCAGGGAGAGACGGAGCCGGGTGACCTCAACGGTATCCTCTTTCAATCGGGGATGGAGCATGAACATGAACGTATTCTATGCTTTTTGAACGGATGCAGTAAAGTGCTCAGCCATATACGGCAGTCAATTCGACAAAGTCTTCCGCGGGCAGTGGCCTGCTGAAAAGGAAGCCCTGGATTTCGTCACAATGGCTTGAGTGGAGAAAAGAGAGCTGTTCTTCTGTCTCGACCCCTTCGGCAATGACGCGCATCTTCAGCGTGTGGGCCATTGCGATCACGGCATTGACAATGGCTTCATAATCAGGGTCGATGGTGAGACCGCTGATGAACGATTTGTCGATCTTTAATTTCTGAATGGGGAGCTTCTTTAGGTAACTGAGCGATGAGTAGCCGGTGCCGAAATCATCGATGGCGACGGTAACGCCCATTTCAGTAAGTTTGGTCAGGTTGGGGATAGTGGTGTCGATGTTCTGCATGGCGGTGCTCTCGGTGATCTCGAGCTCGAGCCATCGGGGGTCGAGGCCCGTCCTACGGAGTACCTCTGAAATGGTTTCGGAGAGATTCGGCTGCTGGAACTGGTGCGCCGAGAGGTTCACCGTCACGCAGAGCGGGGCGTGTCCAGCATCCTGCCACTTCTTGTTCTGCGCACAGGCGGTCTCGAGCACCCACTCGTCAATGGGTATAATGAGACCGGTCTCCTCGGCGAGCGGGATAAAGTGCATGGGATTGAGCATCCCCAACTCAGGATGGTTCCAGCGGAGCAGCGCCTCGGCGCAGACGATCTGTCGCGTGGCGATATCGACCTGGGGCTGGTAGTACAGCAGCAATTCCTTGCGCTCCAGGGTCTGCCGGAGGCTGTTCTCGAGGATGACGCGCTCCATTGTCCTGATGTTCATGGAAGGATTATAGAACTGGTAGTTGTTCCTCCCCTGCTCCTTGGCATGGTACATGGCGATGTCGGCATTCTTGAGCAGGGTATCCACATCGTCCCCATCGCCCGGATAAAGGCTGATGCCGATGCTTGCCGTGATGTGGAGTTCGTGATGGTTGACCGTAAAGAGGTGCTGAAAGGCCGAGATGATTTTCTGTGCAATAGTCATCACATCCTCCTCATGGCTGACCTGCGGCAGCAGTACGGTATATTCGTCGCCCCCTATACGGGCGACCGTGTCGCCCTCGCGGAGGTAATTGTTCAGCCGATAGGCGACTGCCTTAAGCAATTGGTCGCCGATGGCATGCCCCAGAGAGTCATTGATCGACTTGAAGCGGTCGAGGTCGAGAAACATAACCGCCATCATATGGCGGTGCCGTCGTGCCTGGGTGAGAGCGAGGTTCAGGTGATCAATGAAGAGCATACGATTGGGAAGATCGGTCAGGATGTCATGATATGCCTGGTGCCAGATGGCCTCTTCCATCCGCTTGCGATCGGTAATGTCCTGTCCAGCGGCAAGGATGCCGGTGACCGTCCCTGAATGGTCGCGTATGGCCTTGGCGGTCCAGACGATCCAGACCCGCTCGCCGTCCTTGCGCATGCTCTCGCTCTCGCTTTTGTGGTAGCGCTCGGGTGCCTCTTTCACCATCCTGAGCATTGCCGAGAGGTCCTTGCCTGCGACATCAGAGTAGGGCGTCAGAGTGAGTACGATATTTTTGCCGATGACTTCGTCTTCGGAGTATCCATAGAACGACTGTGCGAATTCATTGAAGAACGTGATGTTCCCTTCGGTATCGACTTTAATGATGATGCTGCAGGCGTTCTGCACCAGTTCGCGGTATCGCTCTTCGCTCTCCCTCAATGCCTCTTCGGCTCTCGTGCGCTCTATCGCATAGCGTATCGAGCGGACCAGCAGATTACCGTCCATCTGGCCCTTCACGAGGTAGTCCTGTGCACCCATCTGGACTGCTTTGACGGCAACCTCTTCATCGGCAAGACCGGTAAGCACAATAATCGGCATTTCAGGCGCCTTTTCGTGAACTGCCCGGAGTACATCGTATCCACGGCTGTCGGGGAGCCACAAATCGAGGAGAATGACTGCAAAGGAGGCTTCAGCAAGCCGGTCGAGCCCCTCTGAAAGTCTGGAGACGTGGGTTATCTCGAAGGAGATGGTGCCCGCTCTGGACAGGAGTCTCTGTACCAGCTGGGCGTCATCGGGGTCATCCTCGATAAGAAGAAGTCTGATGGTCTCCCTTTCCATTCTTATCCCTTGTTCAACTTCGACTCTCCGCGGCTTTGTCGCAGAGCGCTTCATTACAGAGATGATCCATTGCAGTGCCGCTCCTGATTTTCAGGCACGGGAACCGTGGAACACTGTGGATCAGAGCCTTACATCTACTCTAATTGTAGCTCAAAAAAAAGAGAAGCGAACCTTTGATTTTCACACTGTTTCCCGGAAGCCTTATCGGCAACGTAACACGCTGGAACTGTCGTTGTGGAATATTCGGGGCCCGGCGCAATGAGCCCGGCTATACTGCTTCGGGCCTTAATATGGTGCATACCTTAACGGCAAATTCTTTATCGAAGAGCAGTACGCCGTCAGGGGTGAGCATGAGCACTGCATTGATGCCGTGGACGATTCTGCCGATGTTCTTGAGGCACCCTGTGATAAGAAAGACGTTGCGCAAGTTGCTGTCGAGGATTTCCTGTATTTTTACCAGTTGCGCATCGCTCCGGCCATAAATTTCATCGATAACCAGGGTTGCATCACTGCCTTCCAGGAGAGAGAAGTCGAGGGAGAGAATATCGTCCTCGTTGGCGATGATGCGCATGTCGCTCTTTAAGGACATGATGTAATTGATATATTTGTCATAGCCCTTGGGCCGCGGTTTGCCGATATAATCGACGGGATTGCCTACGTAGTAGACATTGGAAGCATGCTGAAGCGCCTTGAGGGTATTGGTGATCTTGCCGACGCCCTCCTCGCCGCTCACGACGATGTTCCTGAACCGTTTCGATATCTCCTGGATATCGGATATGATTTTTTCTTTATCGTCCATTTATATGTAGATGAGCTTTGCCTGCTGTGCAGCGGATTTCAATTCAATTATAACAGATATGTGCTTTTGAAGGAGGGAGCGCGGAAGCTGCAGCATACGGCCGTTTCAGAGTGTACGTATGAGCTCGATGATATCCCTGTAGCCCCAGCATTCGACATCGATCGCATACTGTGTCCTTGAAATGAGCGGCCCCTGGCAGATCCGCTCTGCCGGGAGGGGACTCGTCAGCTCCACCTCCTGCCGGTCGAGGAGCTCCCGCATGACCCATGCCGGAATGCGGTTGCGCTCAGAGGGATAGATAAAGCCGAAAAGGATAAGGTGGCTGAGGAGCACCTGCCAGTGGGGGCCGAAGCGGCGGAGGAGCCGCTCCCAATCGAGGCTCTCGGCGCGTGCGCGGAGGAGATGGGCGATATCGGCGCCATCGTAGCGCTCGCGCTCCATAATGAATGCTTTCTGCGTAATTATTTCCTCTGCAGGACAGATCTTGACCGGTATGCCCAGAATTTCTTCATCAGACGCATACTTGAACCACTCGTCATCGACCATGCTGAAGCCGTTCCCCGAGTTAAAGATAAAATCGACGAAATAGTCGCCGAAAAAGGCTTTTGCGAGCCAATGGATAGCGGTGATCTCGGTCTGATAGCCGGCATCGGAAAAGACCTTTAACATACTCTCAACGTTCTGGGGGCATACAAACAGATCGAGGTCTTTTGTTTCCCTGGTGATGCCGGTGTAGCTTTTAAGAGCGTAGGCGCCGCCCACGAGGAAGGGTACTTTCGCCTTACTCGCCAGGAGGAGCGCATTGTAGTAAAACATGCGGGCTTCAGGGGTACGTTCGCTTTTCTGTGAGCCACACGTATTCATAAGGTCTCCTTACAAGACACTCGGGCAGAGACCGGGGGAGGTATTTGAAACCTTATGTCCTACCGGCACCTCGAGCAGGCGGAAGGGCGGTTGATCGGGAAAGGTCCTGTGCAGAAGCGGCATAGCCACATTGTAGACCGGAATATTGCCTTTGGTCCGGCCTTCGGGACTGCCTGAATGGGCGTGGCCGTGAAAGGCTGCGGTCACCTGATAATGGTTGAGCGGCTCTTCCATTCTGCTGGAGCCGAGGAAAGGGAATATCTCCAGATTCTCCCCCTCAACAGTGTCACGGACAGGAGAGTAATGGAGGAGGACGATCCGCTGGTCGGTACTCAGTTTCGCCAGCGCCGACTCCAGCTTCAGGGTCTCGTCGATCGATACCTGAACAAAATGTTTGATGGCCTCTTCGCCCCAGGGCTGCAGCATTCGTTGCATGAAACCTCCGGCAAACCCTTTGACGCCGGCAAAGCCGACACCGTTGAACTCACAGGCAGTGCCGTCGAGAATGGTGATACCCGCATTCTGAAAGATATCATGGACTTCGGTGCTCTTGCCGCTCTCGAGATCATGGTTGCCGAGGACAGCGATGACCGGGATCTTTATGTACGACGTCACATCCTTTGCAAGGACCCGCGCCTCTTCGGGCAGGCCGGTATCGGTAATGTCGCCGCAAAGGAGCAACACATCGGCGCTCTCGGTGATCTGGCTGAAAACCTTCTGCAGGGCACCCTGGGAAGATTTGGTGTAGTGAAGGTCCCCTACGGCAGCAATGAGCACGGTCTCTTTTACTGTCTTCATTGTTCCTCCGGGCAGCGCCTTTCTTTACACCATGACTACGCACTTTGCAGTCGACGGTGGTGCAAGAGCGGCGCTGAAGAAAAGTTTACGGTTCGGAAGCAGGTTCATACTACAAACTTATCACGATGCAGAGGGGGCGTCAACATAAATGTATGGATAATCATTAGCTTATGGAAGACGGGCAGCTCAGCGGTAGAATATTCCCGCAACTGTTCCGGTCATGAGGATGCAGGGGTGCTGGTGATGGCGAGCGGGTGTCCTTTAACAGATTGCAGGGGGGAAGAGAAATGGAGTACCGGGGGCTGGAGTAATGGGTACTTATGTTTCGGATGTCTTTACAGTGCCCCAACTCTCCATCTTCTTTTACGTTCATATTAATCAAGGAGAATATAATCGGCGTCATGTGAGGTGATGCGGCCTTGTTCGATGCGGCCGGGGATATGGGGGAGAATTACCTTGTAGTTGTAGTTCGATTGTCTCCGGATCTGCTCCGGGATACCTCGCTTCCATGCATGGCCTGTCCCGGCAAGGACAACGACGGTCCTGTCAGGGTTGCCTTTGAGGAAGCCCATGAGATGCCATGCCATGGTTTTATCCCAGAGCATCTGGGCCTCGCAGAAGCGTACAAAGGACTTCGAGTTCTGCGCGTGGGCATGGGCCTCATAGGCCCTGCGGATAAAGTCCATATATTGTTCGTCGATGTCACAGGAGATATCGGGCGGCAGCTCTCTCCGTTCTGCGGGGGAAAGAGATGCAAAGCCGTGCTCCGAGACTTTCTGGGTGATTGCGCGGGAGATATTGAGGCCGATCAGGGGGATGCGATGCTCTTTTGCATAAAGAAATATGGCGCTGTAGGTGGGCCAGGGGAAATTCCAGTTGTCATAGTATGTCCTCAGGAAATCATCCAAAGGTACTTTTCCGGTGACCCACTCATGCAGCGTCTGCTGATTGTTGGCCCTGAACATCTCGAGACCGATGGCGACAGGCGTATCGGTCTCCCCCAGCGATTTTATAACATCCAGCTGTGCTTCATGATGTCTTTTGTTGTCATGGTTCTCGCCGACGAATACGAGATCAGCCTCTTTAATATCCTTGATCATCTGTGCAAAGGTAATGACCTTCCCGTCGCTTATTCTTAAAATCCGCTGGTAGCTACGGCCCGCTGCCGGCAGGGTGACGAGCAGGGAAAGGAGCATGAGCATAAGCGGGAAATAAAGAGTACGTTTCATAAGTTCACCTCGTTGGAGGTTAAGGGTTATAGTACTTCTTCCTCTTGATGAGATATTCTTGTTCTACGGAACCGCCGTAGTCATGGGGATATTGGTAGCCTTTTCCCCGCCCCAATTCCTTCATCCCGGGGTGAGGTGCATTTTTCAGATGATCGGGGACCGGCATGGTCTCCTCCTGTGCAACGTCGTGCAGGGCGGCTTCGACTGCTTTGTAGCAGGCGTTGCTCTTCGGGGCGTTGGCGATATGGATGGTCGCCTGCGCAAGCGGTATTCTCGCCTCCGGCATCCCGACGAATTCCACGGCCCTCAGCGCTGCAATGGCGACGAGCAGCGCCGTAGGATCGGCATCCCCCACGTCCTCGGAAGCGCATATGACGATCCGCCGCGCGATAAACCGCGGATCCTCACCGGCGTAGAGCATCTTCGCGAGATAATAAACGGAAGCATCGGGGTCAGAGCCGCGCATGCTCTTGATAAAGGCCGAAATGGTATCGTAGTGCTGGTCTCCCTTCTTGTCGTACACTACGGCTTTTTTCTGAATGGATTCCTCTGCTACCTGCCGGGTAATATGGACCGTTCCGCTTGCATCAGGCGGCGTCGTCAGCGCCGCGATCTCGAGGGCGGAGAGCGCTTTCCGTGCATCGCCATCAGCCATGGCGGCAAGGTGGGATAAAGCATCGGTATCGATGGTTATGGCGAACTCCCCGAGCCCGCGCTCTTTGTCCTGCAGGGCGTTCGAGAGTATCTTCTCGATATCTTTTCCGGTGAGCGGTTTCAGCTCAAAGACCTGGCTTCTCGAGAGCAGGGCCGCATTGACGTAGAAGAAGGGATTCTCCACCGTTGCGGCGATGAGTATCACATTGCCTTCCTCGACATCGGGCAGGAGCACATCCTGCTGGAGCTTGTTGAACCGATGGATCTCATCGAGGAAGAGGATCGTGCGCACGCCGTTGGCCCTCCGCATTTTTGCCGACTGGATTACCTTCCTGAGATCATCAAGTCCCGCGGTCGCTGCATTGAGCCATTCGAAGTGCGCCTTTGTCTTTGCTGCGATGACTCTGGCGAGTGCTGTTTTTCCGGTACCGGGAGGACCGAAGAGAATGAGCGAAGTAATCCTGTCCGCTTCGATCGCCCTCCGCAGGAGCTTTCCCTGTCCGATGATATGCTCCTGGCCGACATATTCATCGATCGTCCGTGGGGCCATGCGAAAGGCGAGCGGCGCAGTGCTGCGCTGGGGAGCGTCCGAGATATCCTGTGTCTGATCAAATAAATCCATTTTGAAACCTGCCGGTCCTATAGATGTATAAGACGTATAAATAGATTATACTGTATTGACTCAAATTATAATAATCTCGTTTTGAAAGGCCTTATTGCTTGAGAACTGTGTGGTACAGAGGGGAGTAGATTTGCAACACTTTTCGACTAAATAACTGTAAGTAAGAGTTTGAAGTCTTGGTGGAAGAATAAGGAAGCGCTATAAAGCTTCTTTTCGCACCCCTTCATGCCTTCACCGCGAAAGGGGTATTATAGCTGGCGTTACTTCCTATTTCTCATATTATTCACCCATTCCCGCCTGTAGGGCATCAGATCTGATTATTTGATCTTGCCGAGCATCTTGATGAATATCTTCAGGAGATCGGGGTCGTAGTTTCCGGTCTCTTTGGCGATAACGGAGAGGGCGTAAAAGGGGGTGAGGGCGGGCTTGTAGGGCCGCCGGGTGGTGAGGGCGTCGTAACAGTCGGCAATGGCCGTAATCCTGCCGAAGGGGGTGATCTCTTTTCCTGAAAGCCTGAACGGATACCCTCTGCCCGACAGCTTTTCATGGTGCTGCAGGACGGCGCTGAAGGCCTCCTCGGGAAATTCCTTGTGGGCCCGGAGGATTCGCTCCCCTTCGATGACATGGCTCTGGATGATCCGATATTCTCGGTCATCCAGTTTCCCCTGCTTGTGCAGTATCTCGTGGGAGATGACGCTTTTGCCGATGTCGTGGAGCATGGCCCCGATGCCCAGTCGCTCGACCTCTGCGCGCTTCAGGCCGATCGCAATCCCGAGACTGATCGCGAGCGCCGCCACATTCACCGAATGGGTGTAGGTGTAGTAGTCGTAGCCTCCCAGAGAGATCAGGTCGTACACAGCGTCCCTGTCCTGAAGTGTGTTGTCGATCATAGTGCTCAGAATCTTTTTCAGCTCTTCAATCTTTTCTCCCCGTTCGGGGTGGTTGAGAAGTTCTCTCATCACGATTTTGGCCTTTTCCTTGGCACCGAGCCCCTTTAGTTTCCTGGGACCTTCCGGAGATTCGAGAATGTCTCTTATGACGATCTTCGCTCTTTCACGGACCGTGGCACGTAACGCCTTTGTTCGGTCCTCCTGCGAGAGCGTATCAGAGGTGGAGAGGGATTCGAGGTATTGGTTGTATAGCGGAATATCCGATTTTTTTATAACGATATCTCCCTCTTCGTTCAGCAGCAGCTCATTGATTTCCCCGGGCGTGAGGGGCGAGGCATGCACGAGGGGGGAAAAGTTGAGTTTGTTGAGGATGAAGAGGCTGAATGTTATCTTGGTGCCGGGAATAAGGAAGGTGCGGTCGATCTGGTGGTGCTGGTCCTTGTAGAATGAATAGTTCTTGAAGGCAAGAGGGTCATCGTAAAAGGATGTCTTCTGGGTCTTGGTCTCTGCGAGGTAATCCTCGAGGAGGGACGCATCTTTTATTGTGATGAACACTTCCGAGATGCCCTTTTCCCTCAGCATCTCCTTTGCCACCGCGGTAAAGACCATACCCTTATTGAAAAGAGGCTTCACTACGCCCCTATCCTTGATTACAATATCGAAAGGAAGGCGCCTTCCCTCTAACAGCTTGTCCACCTCAAGAGGGGTGAGCCTGTCGAGTTCGGATTGTATATTGATTCTTGAGCTCTTTGTCAGCATCTCTCTGGAAATCCTGCTAAGCGTTTATATTACTATCGTGATTTATGTGGATTCTTTTACCGCGATAGTTGCTATTAGTACGGATCATGTTAATTCTGGGTTTATGGTCGATTGTAAACATCACTATTTGATCTTGCCGAGCATCTTGATGAATATCTTCAGGAGATCGGGGTCGTAGTTTCCGGTCTCTTTGGCGATAACGGAGAGGGCGTAAAAGGGGGTGAGGGCGGGCTTGTAGGGCCGCCGGGTGGTGAGGGCGTCGTAACAGTCGGCAATGGCCGTAATCCTGCCGAAGGGGGTGATCTCTTTTCCTGAAAGCCTGAACGGATACCCTCTGCCCGACAGCTTTTCATGGTGCTGCAGGACGGCGCTGAAGGCCTCCTCGGGAAATTCCTTGTGGGCCCGGAGGATTCGCTCCCCTTCGATGACATGGCTCTGGATGATCCGATATTCTCGGTCATCCAGTTTCCCCTGCTTGTGCAGTATCTCGTGGGAGATGACGCTTTTGCCGATGTCGTGGAGCATGGCCCCGATGCCCAGTCGCTCGACCTCTGCGCGCTTCAGGCCGATCGCAATCCCGAGACTGATCGCGAGCGCCGCCACATTCACCGAATGGGTGTAGGTGTAGTAGTCGTAGCCTTTCAACGAAAGCAGATCGTAAATCGTATCTTTGTTCTTCATGATCGAGTCGATCATCCCGCTCACGACCGGCCCTATCTTTTTCAGCTTCTCTCCGCTCCGCGGATCGTCGATGAGGTCTTTTACGATGATCTTCGCCGTTTCCTTGAGGGCGACGGCTTTGACTTTCTGCCGGTCCGTATCGAGGGAGTCGGTGTACTGCCAGAGCGCATTGAGGTATTCGTAGTAGAGGGGAATATCAGATTTCTTGATAACCATATCGCCCATCACCGTTGCGATGCGCTCACCCACTTCCGCTGGTGCATCCGGAGATGCCTCGATCAGGGGGGTGAAGCTGAACTTGTCCAGCATGGAGAGACTGAAGTGTATCTTGGTGCCGGGGATGATGAGGGTGCTATCGATCTGATGGTATTGCTCCTTGTAGAAGGCATATTCTTTGAAAGCGGCGCTGCTGTCCGTGTCGCGGGGCTCCCGCAGCGTCTTGTTTTTCGAGAGATACTGCTCGAAGAGCGGTGTATCCTTCATATAGATATAAACTTCGGTAATGTTCTTCTCCTTGAGCATATTGAGGGAGATGCCGGTGAAGAGCATATCCCTGTTGAAGAGCGGCTTGGTAGTACCGTCGTCGATGCAGAAGATGGTGCAGGGCAGACGGGTGCCGACGATCAGGTGCTCTACCGGGACCGGTACATCGGGCTCTTCAATTTCTTTATATTTCGTCGGCATGTGCTAGTGTTTTGAATTCGCCCTTTTTGAGTTGCTTCACGGGCAGTTCCTTCATATCATATACATATCGGCGTTTCGATCGAAAAGTAAAGCGGTCCCATACCTACTTCCGGAGGTGTTGCCATGTTTCATACTGCAGGCAGTGACGAGGTCATCAGCGGAAAGATTACGGATGTCTATTTCGAACGCACCATGAAGATTCTGAAAGGGAGGGGAATCAATCCCGTTGTACGTGCCGAATTTATCGCAAAGAGCTTTCCTCAGGGATATGAGTGGGCCGTCTTTGCAGGGCTGGATGAGGCGCTCTACCTGATGCAGCACCTGCCGATACGGGTAAGGGTGATGCGGGAGGGGACCATTTTCTATCCCTACGAGCCGGTCATGGAGATCGAAGGGCGGTACCAGGACTTCTGTGTGTATGAGACCGCGATTCTCGGTCTGATCTGCCAGGCATCGGGGATCGCGACAAAAGCGGCACGGTTCAAAAAGCGTGCGGGTGAGCGGCCGGTCATCAGTTTCGGTGCCAGGAGGATGCATCCGATCCTTGCGCCCATGATAGAAAGGAACGCGTATATCGGCGGCTGCGACGGAGTTGCCGTGGTGAAATCGGGCCAGATTATCGGCGAAGACCCGATGGGTACGATGCCGCATGCACTGATCATCTCCATGGGCTCCACGGTTGAAGCGGCGAAAGCGTATGATGAGATCATCGAGCCGAAGTTCAAGCGTGTGGCGCTCATCGATACGTTCCTGGATGAAAAATTCGAATGCCTTAATGTCGCCGGGGCGCTCGGCGAGAAGTTGTTTGCCGTAAGGTTTGATACCCCCGGATCGCGGCGGGGGAATTTCTATCGTATCCTCGAGGAGTGCCGGTGGGAGATGAACATGAGGGGATACGGGCATGTGAAATTCTATGTGAGCGGCGGGATCAAGGAAGAGGATGTCCCCGTGCTCAATCCGGTGGTGGACGGCTACGGCATCGGCACCTCGATCAGCAACGCGCCGGTCATTGACTACGCAATGGATATTATAGAGGTGGACGGTAAGCCGCTCGCCAAGAGAGGGAAGTGGTCAGGCAGTAAACGGGTGCTGCGCTGCCCGGCTTGCTCGAAGGGCATGATCGTTCCCCTCAACGATGAGCAGTACCTCTGCGAGTGCGGCGGCAGATATGAGGATATCCTTGTCCCGGGCCTGGATAATGGAACGTATATGATGGACAAGCCGTCGCACAAAGAGGTGAGGGCGTTTATTCTGGAACAGATGCAGCGTGTAAGTATCACGTAGGAGTTTAAGATGGACGCATCCGACTGTGCGCGTGTGGTTTTTGAAAAAGCAGGCAACGGCAGGGAGGGGCACTGTCTTTGCAGTATAAATTCTATATTAACAGAGCAACTGTAACTGTTAATATAGTTCTTAATGTATTACATTCTTTCAGCCATAGTGCTCTGGAGTTCGCTCGGTATCGCGATCAGGCTCTCATCAATGCCGGTGCAGATCCTGATTTTCGCCTCCAATCTCATCTCCACCGTACTGATCGGGCTGCTCTTCATCAATAAAGAATTCAGGGCGACGGTGCCGAGGGGAAAGGCCTTTTTCTATCTCCTCATTATGGGGCCTATCAGTTTGATCAATACGTTTTCGTTTTTCTATGCCTATAAAACGACCTCCATTGCCAATGCGGTGCTGACCCATTATACGGCGCCGGTCATTGTCGCCTTTCTCGCGCCTGTTTTCCTACGCGAGAGACTGACGGCAAGGGTGCTCGTTTCGGTAGCGCTGGCGACCGTTGGATTGTGGATCATGCTCGGCGTTTCGGTCCCGGATTTTATACGTCTGGTAAGGGCGGGTGACGAGAATACCGGCGGCATCCTCTCAGGACTCTTTTCAGGGTTCGCCTATGCGGTGCTGATCATTACCTTCAGGGTCCTCGCGCAGAACTTTCATCCCTTGGTGATGACCTTTTTCCAGAACAGCATGATCGCGCTTCTGCTCCTGCCCTTTGTACGTGTCACGGGGACAGTGGCGGTGAGCGATTTCTGGATATTTGCCGCAATGGGAATTGTCCACTCTACTATCGCTCCGGTGCTCTATTTCAAAGGGCTGGGGCTGGTGACCTCGAACAGGGCAGCCATACTCGGCTACCTCGAGCCGGTCTGCGCGATCATGCTCGGCGTGGTGTTTCTCGGCGAGGCAGTCACGTTCAAGACCGTCATCGGCGGGATCATGATCCTTTTTTCGGGCTATCTGACGATAAAGGACAAACAGGAAGTAAGAAGGAGGAAGTAAGAGTTTCTATTTTATATTCACCCGACGCTACCTTCGATGCTGCCTTTATACTTCTCACTTTTATTTTATGATATCGATCGGCTGAATCATGATGGCCCTTTTAGAGGGGTATATTCCTGCCAGGACGCCGACGGTGACTGAAGCGAAGAAGGCTATAACGAGTCCCGGCAGGGATATTCTGAAAGGCAGGTCGGAGGCGAGGAAGATAATAATGCTCGCCAAGAAGCCTGCTGCCACGCCGATCGCTCCTCCACTGAAGGAGATGAACGACGCTTCCATGAGGAACTGGAGGATGATATCCCGCTTCCTTGAGCCAACGGCCCTTCTGATGCCGATCTCGACTCTCCGTTCATTGACAATGAGGATCATGATCGAGAGGATGCCGAGCCCGCCGATAAGGAAGGAGACGCCTGCCGCGATGCGGCCGAGTACGGTAATCATCGACATGGCCTGCGTCTTCAGCGCCATAACGTCTTTTAGATCGATGACCGTGAAATCGTCTTTCTGTCCGGGGCCGATCTTATGCCTTTTCCGCAGGATGTTTTCTATTTCAGACTTCGCAGAGGGAAGGGTCCGCTCGTCGACCGCCTGTACATAAATGGCGTTTATGAAATCCTTGTTGACGAACCGCCGCAAATAGGTGGAGAGAGGAATGAATATCTGGTTATCCTGGTCGATCCCCGCGATGTCCACGCCTTTTTCTTCCATAATGCCGATGACCTGGCAGGGAACCCTGAAGATGAGTATGTGTTTGCCCAGGGGGCTTTCGGTACCGAAAAGCTTTTCAGCAACCCTGCTTCCGAGCACCGCGACCTTATTGAGGTTCCGGTTGTCCTGTTCGGTGATAAAGCTGCCTTCTTTTACCTGAAAGTTCCGGACTGCAGAGTAATTCGGTACTGCACCGGTGACGAGCACCGACGTGAGGGTGGTATGCCGGTACCGCACAGGAAAGGACTTACCGGCCGAGGGCGAGATATCGTTGATGAAGAGCGAGCTCCGCAGGGCATCGGCATCCGCCGGCTTGAGCGTGGTCGCTTCGCTGAGCAGACGCACCCCCGAGCCCACCCTGCGCACAACGCCGCTCCGCACGATGAGCAGGTTTTTACCGAGGCTCGATGCTTCGAGCTCCGTCTTTTTTGCGAGGGCCCCTGAAAGGTTCGAGACGACGATCAAGGAAAAGGTCCCCAGAAAGACGCCGAGGACTGCCAAAGCGGTCCTCAGTCTGAAGCTGCACAATGAGCGCATCGCTATTTTAAGATTGATATGAGCGCGTTTCATCATTATTTGGAATTTCGGGTTTGGATTTTGGAATTTCACATGCGTATTGCCTCAATCGGTTTGAGATTTGCCGCCCTCCGAGCCGGCTGCAGGCCGAAACCGATCCCCACGCCCCAGGAAAGGAGCAACCCTGCGGCAAAGGCTCTCCAGGAGAAGTGGATCGGAAATTCCGCGAGATGCATCAGCAACCGTGATGAAAGAACACCGAGCAGGAATCCGAAGAGGCCGCCCATGGTGGTAATGATTACCGCTTCGCCGAGGAACTGGATGAGGATATCCCGCCGTTTTGCTCCTGCTGCCCTTCTGATGCCGATCTCCGAGGTACGCTCTCTGACGGAGAGGAGAAAGAGATTAGCGAGGACAAAACCGGCGACGACGAGCGATATGATGCCGACGACGCCGAGAAAGCTCACCAGGGAGCCGGTGAGGGCGACGAGAAACCTGACGATCTCTTTCGGTGAGACGATGGTAAAGTCATCTGGTTCGCCTTGAGGTATCCGGTGGCGCTGTCTCAGGAAAGACCTGAGTTCTTCGATATGAGCAGGAAGGTTTTCCTGATCAATGAACCGTATTCTGAATGCGGAGATGTACCGTGTTTCGTTCTGTATCTTTCTCATGACCGTACCGATGGGCATGACGATGCGGTCATCAAGGTTCTGCCCCGCAGCAGCGGTGCCCCGCTCCGAGAGCACACCGACGATCTGTACGGGGATCCCCTTAACGAGAATATATTTGCCTACCGGGTCCTCATCACCGAACAGCTCCTTTAGGAGATATTGCCCGATCAACCCCTTGTTCCTCAACCCCCTGACATCCTCTTCGGTAAAGTCCGACCCCTGTATGACCGGCCAGGTCCAGGCGTAGCTGTAATCGCTGGTCGAGCCGATGACCTGGGTCTGGTACTTCCTCTCTTTGTATGCAACAGTAACGTCTCTTTCCGAAACCATGGGGATCGCTACATAGGAAGTCTGGAACGTTTGCTTTACGGCCTCAATATCCTCAAGGGTCAGGGTCTTTGGCCGCTGGCCGGTTGCACGCGCCTCCTCGCTGCCGCCGAAGACGAGCAAGGAGTCAGGACCAAAGCGGGCAACGATCTCCAGAGCCTTTTTGTAGGCGCCTTCGGTTGCGGCGACGATGATCGTAATGGAAGCGATGCCGAGCGCGACGCTGACCAGGCAAAAGAGCGTCCTCAATTTGAACGCACGTACTGCTTTGAGTGACTGTGCGAGGATATTGTAGAGCCTGTCCATATCTTTATACTACCAGAAGCCAGGAGTCAGAATTTAGAATCCAGAATAGAAAAATAAAATAGAATGTAGAGAACAGAAAAAAGAAAGAACCTTGAAGCTAAAAAGCCGAAAGTGCCTCTTTTCAGCCTGGGTTTTCTCTTCTTTCCTGTGTTTTCTGATTTTTGTCCTCTGCCTTTTTGCTTCTTACTCCTGGCTCCTGAATTCTGACTCCTGTTGCTATCTGCTGGCGACCGGCTCCCATTGCTGCGGCGCTCTTTCTTTTGCCTCTTTGATGATGCGGTCGATACTCTCGCGGTCGAGCACCTCCTCCCTGATCAGCGCCTCTGCCAGTTGCTCAAGGGGGTAGCGATTATGCTGCAGGACCTCCACTGCTTTGGTTTCGGCTTCATGCAGTATTCTCCGTATCTCCTGATCCATGAGCCACGCCATTTCCTCGCTGTAGCGCTTCGGCTGGGCGAGCTCTCTTCCGAGGAAAGGATGCTCCTCGCCCCTTCCCATGTTTACCGGCCCGATCTTGTCGCTCATCCCCCATTGCGCCACCATTTTTTCAGCAAGCGCGGTCGCCTCTTTCAGGTCGTTCTGCGCGCCGGTGCTCAGGTCATTAAAGACAAGCCGTTCCGCTACCCTCCCTGCAAGGGCGACGGAGAGCTTGTTGATGAGATAGGACTGGGGATAGTAGTGCCGGTCCTCTTCGGGCAGGAGCTGGGTCACTCCCATCGCCATTCCCCTCGGAATAATGCTGACCTTGTGGATCGGATCGGTATTCGGGAGCTCGAGTGCGACGAGGGCATGCCCTGCCTCATGGTAGGCCGTTATCTTTTTCTCCAGATCGCTCATGGGCTCCTCCTTTACGGCGCCCATAAGGATGATATCCCTGGCTTCTTCGAAATCTTCCATATATATCTTGTCTTTCCTCTTGCGGATTGCAATAAGTGCAGCCTCATTGGCGAGGTTCTCGAGGTCGGCACCGGTCATGCCGGGTGTCCCCCGCGCGATGACCTCAAGATTGACATCATCGGCAAGGCGCTTGTTTCTCGTATGGACCTCGAGGATCGCCTTGCGCTCCTTCCACCCCGGACGGTCGATGACGATGTGGCGGTCGAACCTTCCGGGCCGCAGCAATGCGGGATCGAGCACGTCGGGCCTGTTGGTTGCGGCCATGACGATCACCTCCTCATGGGGTGTAAATCCGTCCATTTCGCTCAGGAGCTGGTTGAGTGTCTGCTCCCGCTCATCGTGCCCGCCACCGAGCCCCGCGCCTCTCGTGCGCCCCACTGCGTCAATCTCATCGATGAAGATGATGCTGGGCTGGGCGGCCTTCGCCTTTTGGAACATATCTCTCACCCTGGAGGCGCCGACACCCACAAACATCTCGATGAATTCCGAAGCGCTGATGCTGTAGAAGGGCACTCCTGCCTCGCCGGCGGTCGCACGTGCGAGGAGCGTCTTTCCGGTGCCCGGGGGGCCCACCAGAAGGACCCCTTTGGGGACCTTGGCGCCGAACACCTTGAACCGTGTGGGCTCTTTGAGAAACTCGATGGTTTCTTTCAGCTCCTGCTTCACATTGTCCATTCCTGCCACGTCCTTGAAGGTGACACTCGGCTTTTTGACATCATACAGTTTCGCCTTGCTTGCACCGAAGCTGAAGAGTCCGCCGGCGCCTCCCTGTACCTGCTGGGTGCGACGCATGATCATGACCCATATGCCTATGATGAGGACCCACGGCAGGATGCCCAGCAGTATCTGCCAGAGGAGAGAGGAGCGCTCAGAAGGTTTCACGGTCACCGCTACGTTTTTCTCCTCCAGTCTGGTCAACAGCTGTTCGCCCTGGAATACGGGGAGGAAGGTCTGAAAGTACTGTACCGCTACGCTCTGCTGCTCTCCGACAGGGGTAACATTTACCTTGTTTATGAGTTCTCCCTGCAGCTGGAGGTCCTTGATGGTCACTGATTTAATGTTTCCGTTATTGAGCTGCTCGATGAACTGGCTGTAGCTGAGAGAATACTGATGAGGTATCCCGGGGATTTTCATTGTAAAGAAGAGGACATAGGCAAAGAGTATGGCAGAAATGAATACGAGGATAAAACGCGAGAGCGGACTTTTGAGCTTGTCCTCCTGACCAGCTTTTTTTTCTGGTTGATCAGCCACGAGCGGCCCTCTCAGCGAGTGCGGTCGAATGTGGAAGTTGCTGCAGTGCTTCAGGCGAGAGCATGCTCACGTTCCAACATGCTCTCGAACAACCGTTCTGTATCCTCACGGCGACAGAGCTCGGTACCGGAAGTCATGACTGCCGCAGCACCGGCAGCGACGCCGTAAACGACGGCATCGTGCAGTGAACGCCCCATCGCAAGGCTGAGCACGATGCCGGCCACCATGCTGTCTCCTGCGCCGACTTTGCTCCTTACCGGCACTGCGGGTGCCCGGATGCGTTCACTCGTTTCACCGGTCACCAGCAGCGCCCCTTCCGCACCGAGAGAGAGCACTATAATGCTGCAGGTACCTTTACGTAGTATTTCGCGCGCGGCATCCTCCTGTTCGGAGGCGCTACTGATCTTCTGTCCGGTGATCTCCTCGAGCTCATGGAGATTGGGCTTGATCATGAAGACCCCTTCCTCAACAGCCGGGCAAAGGGCATCTGCCGGTGCGTCGAGAACCATCTTGCTTCCGAGTACCTTTGCGGTTCGTGCTACTTCGGCGTAAAAATCCGGGGGCACGCCGCGCGGCAGACTGCCGCTGGCGACAATATAGTCCGGAACAGGGCTGAACGACGAGATCCGGGCAATACACCTTTGCCACTCGTCATCGGAAAGCACCGGTCCGGGCATTCCGAAACGGTACTGTTGGGTGCTGGTCTCCTCGAAGACGATCAGATTCTCACGGGTTTCACCTTTAACAGGAACAGTAAAATAGGTAATACCTTCCTCCTTCAACAGCAGCTGCAGTCGCTCCCCGGCTGGTCCGCCTGCAGGGTAGATGGCTGCGGAATTGCCGCCGAGCCGGTGCAATGCACGTGAAACATTTACACCGCCACCGCCGGGCTCAGTGTGCGGCTCACTGCAGCGCAACTTCCTTTCCGCTACCACCCGGTCAACGGCGGTGCTCTTGTCGAGGGCCGGGTTCATTGTCAATGTGACGATCGTTGCCATATGCCCTCCCTTTGGCCGTGCGTATGAAGGGTACGTGAATTGTGCAGGCAAACGGAAGATAACTTTCTTCCTCATTTCAAGGGTATCGCATTTCCCTCTCCTTGTCAAACGTTGAAAAGCAAGGAAACGCTCAGCCGTTAGCTGAGCGCTTCCTTGTAGTATAGTTGTGGGCATACTATAATAATACAGCGGCTTTCTGAATGAACCCTTGCAGCACCTGATTGCTACACATGGAACAAGCAATATTAGAGGTCGTCGGAGCATTGCATGCGCACTGTAAACAAAGGGGCCTGACGCTTGCGGTTGCAGAGTCATGCACCGGCGGACTCGTCAGCCATTATATTACCGCCCTTCCGGGCGCAAGCTTGTTCTTTAAGGCAGGGTTTGTCACCTATGCGACTGAAATAAAGGAGAGAGTACTCGGAGTGCCCCCTGTTGTGCTTTCCGCATACGGCGTCGTCAGTGAGGAAACGGCGCAGGCGATGGCACAACGAGCGAGGGTAATCGCCCGGACAGAGTATGCGCTTGCAACCACCGGAAATCTCGGCCCCGATGTTTTGGAGAACAAGGAGAAGGGGCTTGTTTATATTGCTGTATGCAGGGAGGGAGCGACCCTTTCCAGAAGGTTGCAGCTTTCAGGGAGCAGGGCAGAGATCAAAGAGAAGGCATCTCTCGAAGCATTGAGGTTTCTTGTCGAAACAATAGAGCAAAGGATATAAGATTCGAAATTCGAAGCACGAAATTCTAAGCGGATGGAAAGAATTCCTTAGAATTTGCTTTTGTTTAGAGTTTAGATATTCGAATTTGGGATTTTAAGAAAGTTATGGCTGAGACGATTCCGAAAGAGATCAAGCACGAGATTGAAAAGCTGGTCAAGGAGCTCAATTATCACTCCTACCGTTACTATGTGCTCGATGCGCCTGTCATATCCGACGCGGAGTACGACCGGCTTTATCGAAGGCTGAAGGAGCTCGAAGAGCAGTACCACTATATCCTCCCTGATTCGCCGACCCGCCGCGTCGGTGCCGCTCCCCTCGCGAAGTTCGGGAAGGTCAAGCACGACGAGCCGATGCTCTCGCTGGATAACGCCTTCTCCCACGATGAAGTGCGGGAGTTCGACAAGAGGGTCAAGCGGCTCCTGGGCTCCGAGCGGGAAATAGAATACACGGTAGAGCCGAAATACGACGGCCTCGCCGTTGAGCTGACCTACCGTAACGGTCTTTTCGACAGGGCTTCGACCCGGGGCGACGGCTACGAAGGAGAGGACATCACCCAAAATATAAGGACCATAAAGGCCGTGCCGCTGAAGATCGACGGGACAGCGGAGATACCGGAAAAGATCGATGTCCGCGGTGAGGTCTATATGAACATCGATGAGTTCGAGGCGATCAATAAAGAGCGAGTGCAGGAGGAAAAGCCACTCTTCGCCAATCCGAGGAATGCGGCTGCAGGCTCGGTACGCCAGCTCGACCCTTCGATAACCGCTGCGCGCAAGCTTTTCCTTGCCTGTTACGGCGTCGGTGCGGTCAAGGGGATTGAACTAAAGAGCCAATGGGAGCTTATCACGTGGCTGGAGCGGGCGCGCTTCCCCGTCCCCGCTATGGTAAAGCTTGTAAAGGGGATTGATAACGTCATCGAAGTAATCAAAGAGATCGAGGAGAAGCGGCGCGAATTTCCCTTTGAGGCGGACGGCGCGGTCGTGAAGGTGAACGATTTCGCGCTCCAGCGTGCCTTGGGTGCAAAGACGAGAGAGCCCCGGTGGGCCATCGCCTATAAATTTCCTGCGCATCAGGGGACAACGAAGATCAGAGAGATCGTCCCCAGCGTGGGAAGAACAGGCGTGATAACGCCCATAGCAGTGATGGAGCCGGTGCGGATCGGTGGTGTCACCGTTGCACGCTCGACCCTGCACAACTGGGATGAGATAGAGCGGAAGGACATACGCGTCGGCGATACCGTTATTGTCGAGCGTGCGGGCGACGTCATCCCTTATGTTGTCATGGCACTGAAGGAAAAACGCACCAGCAGGGAGCGGCATTTCCCTCCTCCTGAAAAATGCCCTGCCTGCGGCTCCAGACTCGTGCGCGAGGAGGGTGAAGTGGCAATCAGATGCGTCTCACTGGACTGTCCCGCGCAGACACAGGAGCGTATAAAGCACTTCGCCTCCCGGCCCGCTATGGACATCGAAGGCCTTGGTGAAAAGAATGTCGAGCTCTTCTATAACGAGGGACTGGTGCGATCGTTCACCGATATGTATAAGCTGAAGAAGGAGGATATCGTCAAACTCCCCCGCTTTGCCGAAAAATCCGCGCAGAACCTTATCGACGCCATCGAGGAGAGCAAGCATACGACCCTGAGCAGATTCCTCTATGCCCTCGGTATCGTTCACGTCGGAGAGTATGCCGCACGACTCCTCGCAAAACATTTTAAAAACATCGAGGATTTGTACCATATAGCACCCGAGAGGATCATGGAGATCAAGCAGATCGGCGCAACGATCGCTCATTCCGTTTCCGACTTCTTTAACAACGAAAAGAACATAAAGACGCTTAAGGAGCTTAAAAAGCTCGGCCTTGTCATTGACAACCCTGATTTCGAGGGTGAGAAGAAAAAGAAGGGCCCCTTCGAAGGGCTTACCTTTGTCATTACCGGTACCCTCCCGAAGCCGAGAAAAGAGATCGAAGACCTGATCGAACGGCACGGTGGACATGTTGCCTCTTCAGTTTCGAAGAACACCAGCTATCTTGTGGCCGGTGAGGAGCCCGGCTCAAAGCTGGAAAAGGCCCGGTCGCTCAAGATTAAAATCATTTCCTATGATGAGTTGCTGAAGCTTTTGGCGCACCAGTCACCCCGGCAGCACTCGCTCTTCTAAAGCTGTTTTGTCCATTTTTTAAAGCTACCTTCCACATAGTCCGATAATGTAATTAGTCAAAATTATGACAGGGAAACTTTTGCCGGGTGTCAGCGGGAATGGGAAAAAAGGGATACGCGAAGCTTTAAAGTATCTCGTATTATCAGGTCCTTAGATCAATTCTTTATGTGGGTACAATAATTGCTTCATACCGTATCCTGAAAGAATAATAGGGCGTCATCTGTAATTGAGGAGATCGGTATGCTTGATGGAAAAGTAGTGCTGGTGACCGGTGGTACCGGGTCGTTCGGAAAGAAATTTATCGATAATGTATTGAAGCGCTACAAACCCTCGAAGCTTATTGTTTTCAGCAGGGATGAGCTGAAGCAGTTTGAGATGCAGCAGATTTTCAGTGAGCGGAGATATCCGTCGATGAGATACTTTCTTGGTGATATCAGGGATAAGGAGCGGCTTTACCGTGCGTTTGAGGGCGTCGATGTTGTTGTCCATGCCGCGGCGCTCAAGCAGGTGCCGGCACTGGAATATAACCCTTTCGAGGCAGTACAGACCAACATTATTGGTGCCCAGAACATTATCAATGCGGCAATCGACAAGGGGGTAAAAAAGATCATCGTTCTGAGTACCGATAAAGCTGTTGGGCCTGCCAACTTGTACGGTGCGACCAAGCTCTGCATGGAGAAACTGTTTATTGCTGCCAATGCCTATGCAGGAACGCACGCGACGCGCTTCAGCGTGGTGAGATACGGCAATGTCGTGGGGAGCAGGGGAAGCGTCATCCCCCTGTTCCTCAAGCAGAAGGAAAAGGGAACACTAACTGTTACCGATAAACGAATGACGCGTTTCTGGATAACCCTCGACGAAGGGGTGGGGCTGGTACTTAAAGGACTCAGATTAATGAAAGGCGGAGAGATATTTATTCCCCGTATCCCTTCGGCAAAAATAATGGATATATGTGAGGCAATAGGCCCGAAGTGTAAAATAGATATCATCGGTATCAGGCCCGGAGAAAAACTGCACGAGACGCTGATTTCCGAGGACGAAGCGCGGCATACGTACGATCGAGGAGATCATTTTGTCATCTATTCCTCTGCCTCGGGCAGAGAAATCAATTCCAAAAAATCAAAAAAGGTCCGAGAGGGATTTATTTACAGCAGCGACAGGAATGATCGGTGGCTCACCGTCGCCGAAATTAAAAAGATCATCGGGAACGTTCCGATCGATCGCCGCGCGGTACGATGAGCATCGGTAATGACAAACAATTGCCGGGAAAGCCAGCACTGTCGAATAACGGTTGCATGATTCCCTATAGCAGGCAGTGCATAGATGATGATGATATTGCGGCGGTGGTCTCGATCCTTAAGTCAGACTACTTGACACAGGGACCTGCTGTAGACGCCTTCGAGTCAGCATTGGCGGCATATGCAGGAGCGCGGTATGCTGTTGTCTTTTCTTCGGGCACTGCAGCCCTGCACGCAGCATATAGTGTCGCGGGTATCGGGCATGGTGACGAGGTAATTACTTCGCCTATAACCTTTGTCGCCACTGCAAATGCCGCACTCTATGTTGGAGCACGGCCTGTTTTTGTAGACGTTGAGCCGGATACCGCAAATATAAATACTGAACTCATCGATTCCGCGGTAACATCCAGAACGAAATTGATAGTCCCTGTGCACTATGCGGGGCATCCGGCAGATATGGAAAAAATTCATACTATTGCCCGAAGCCGTAAACTCATGGTGATTGAGGATGCGTGCCATGCAATGGGAGCACGCTACCAAGGAGAACCTATCGGTAGATGTACCTATTCCGATATGACAATATTCAGCTTTCATCCAGTTAAGCACATTACGACAGGGGAGGGTGGCGCAGTGCTCACTAACAACAATGAACTGTATAAAAAGCTGAGGCAGTTCAGGACGCACGGCATCACGAGAGAGCATTGCACGACCCCTCCCGATGGTGCATGGTATTATGAGATGCGGTTCCCGGGGTATAACTATCGCATGACTGACTTTCAGGCTGCGCTCGGAACTTCACAACTCAATAAGCTCGACGCCTTTGTCGAAAAGCGAAGAGGTATTGCAGGGCGTTATCATGAGTCGTTCAGGGGTAATCCTCACTTTGATCTCCCTCCCGAGCGGGCATATGCATTTTCGTCCTATCACCTTTATCCTCTACGACTGCGGGGCAAATGCCGCGAGAAAAAACAGGAGGTCTTCACGTTGCTGCGACAGAGGGGGCTAGGGGTCCAGGTACACTATATCCCTGTCTATGTGCAGCCATACTACAAGGAACTCGGCTATAGGAAGGGCACATGTCCTTCAGCGGAGGATTTTTATCAAAGCGAAATAAGCATCCCGCTCTACCCTTCTATGAGTAGCAGTGACGTAGAACACGTGATCGATCGTCTCGGTGAGGTGTTCGAAGCGCTATGATGTATAAACTGATCGTCGGTACTGCAAATTTCGGATTGCCCTACGGGATTGCCCGCCACAAGAAATTGGACAGGGGCGAGGCGCTCAGTATCCTCGAGTGTGCTCGCGCCCACGGGGTGTGGGGAGTGGATACGGCAAAGGCATACGGTGACGCTGAACAGGTCGTCGGAGACTTCTTTGCGCGCTATGGGAAGACATTCAAGGTGATCGATAAGCTTCCGCACAGGGAGTACAAGAGTGCACGGGACGTCGAGGAGGAGATTTTCGATTCATTAAAGAATATGAACATCTCATTCCTCGATGTGCTGCTTGTACATTCCTTCGAGACCTATGAACGCTACGGACAGACGATACTCCCGGTACTTCAATCGCTCAGCAGGGACGGCGTGATCGGGCACTACGGCGTCTCGGTATATCATCCATCTGAAGCAGAAAGAATAAGGACGGCAATCAACGGCAATTTTGCTCTCGAATTTCCCTTGAATCTCTTCGATCAGAGGTTTCTCAAGGGTGATTTGCTGCGAGAGCTCAAGGATGATGGGGCTATCTTGTTTGCGAGATCGGTTTTTTTGCAGGGGTTGTTTTTTTTGGATGCGGACGGGCTTGAGGGTAATTTTGTAAAGGTGAGGGAGAACGTCCGGAAAATTGCACAACTTTCAAAAGAACACCACCTCAGCCGGGAGTGTTTAGCCCTTTTGTTTGTCGCTGAGAAGGAATGCCTAGACGGCATCATTCTGGGCGTCGACGGCAGAGATCATTTTGTCAGTAACACGGAATGTTTTTCGGATACTCATCGTCAAAAGTTTACATGTGTGAGCACCGCTTTGTATGATCTTGAAATACATGATGAGGATATCATTTTACCTTATCGATGGAAGGTGTGTGCATGAAGAGCGCGGTTATTGTGCAGGCCAGGAACGGTTCGACAAGGTATCCACAGAAGATGCTCTGTGTCCTTCAGGGAAAGACGGCGATTGAGTGGGTTCTCGACAGGTGCAACCGGATCGAAGTTGATTATAAAATTCTGGCGACATCGAACCGTAAGAGCGATGACACACTCGCCGCGATCGCTCGAGCAAAAAAGTGGAAGGTGGTCAGGGGAGACGTCGACGATGTGCTTGAGCGGTACGCCAAGGCAGTGCGCACCTATCGCTTGGACACGGTTGTAAGGATCACCGGAGATTGTGTTCTCACCGATGGCTGTGTAGTGAACGAGGCCCTCGTGCGGTTTCATGAGCTGCGCGCCGACTATCTTTCCTTTTCGAATATGATCGATGGGTTTGATGTCGAGGTGATGAGCGGCAGAGCGATCCTCGATGCGGCTATGCGGGCAAAACTGCCGTCGGAACGAGAGCATGTGACCCCGTATATAAGAAAATCGAAGCGTTTTACCGTTGTAACGCTTCCCTATGGTGATGAGGACCTCTCATCAGTCCATCTGAGCCTCGACTACGAAGTGGACGCAGAGGTCCTTAATTACCTTCTGGGTAGATTGGGCACTGACGATTTCACTTATAGAGACGTGGTGAATCTTTTAAAAAAAGAACCACAAATCATGGAGAGAACAAGTCACATCACTCCGAATGAGGGGTACCAGAAGTCACTGCGCGAGGATAGGGAGTTTATCAGAGGTCTCAAAGGAAAGCCGCTTGTGCTCAAAAAGACCATCGCCCACTTCGAGAAGGTGAAGCGGCTGATACCCAATTGCTCTCAGACCTTCAGCAAGTCATACCTCCAGTTCAGCGTGGGGGCAGCTCCTCTTTTCGTCAAAGAAGGCAAAGGCTGCAACCTTACCGACCTCGATGGGAATACGTTCATTGATTACACCATGGGGCTCGGTGCGTGTATTCTGGGATATGGATTTGAGCCTGTAACGAAAGATACGTACAGACACATGAGGAAAGGAAGTGCGTATACACTTCCCCATTATCTCGAATACGAGCTTGCCGAACTGCTGACGCGAATGATTCCGTGTGCCGAGATGGTGAGATTCGGAAAGAACGGGTCTGACGTAACATCGGCGGCAGTAAGGCTGGCAAGGGCATATACGGGAAGGGATTATATAGCATGCTGCGGCTACCATGGGTGGCAGGACTGGTATATCGCGACGACAACGAGGAGCAAAGGGATTCCGGAAGATGTGAAAAAGCTGACACTGACGTTCCAGTATAACAATGTGGCAAGTTTGGAAACATTGTTTGAGCACTACAAAAACAAGATAGCCTGCGTGATTATGGAGCCTGTCAGCCTCGAGCCTCCCGAGAATGATTTCTTGAATAAGGTGAAGGAACTGACACGTACTAATGGATCACTGCTTGTTTTTGACGAGGTTGTCACCGGTTTCAGATTTTCCATGGGTGGAGCCCAGAAGTTTTTCGGCGTCATCCCCGATATTGCATGTTTCGGAAAGGCGATGGGGAACGGCATGCCGATATCGGCGATTGTCGGCAGGACAGAGCTGATGAGGCTTTTTGATGAAATATTTTTTTCATTCACCTTTGGCGGTGAGACCGGCTCCTTGGCCGCTGCCCTCGCGACCATTCGGTACATGAGCGCGAGGAGGATCACGAAATATCTCTGGAAGCAGGGGGAGACCCTCAAGAGAGGCATCAGACAGCTTATTGACGAGAAAGGGCTCGACCGTATGTTGTCGATCGATGGCTATCCTGTGCGGATGGTCTTGGGGTTCAGGGGCGAAGAGCGCCAGGGCCTAAAAATGAAGACGCTTTTTCAGCAAGAGTGCGCGAAGCGTGGAGTCCTCTTTACCGCGGGGCACAATGTGGCGCTCCCCCATACCGACGCTGTCATAAAAAATACGCTGCGTGTGTACAGCGAGGTTATGGATATTCTTAACTACGGCCTTGCCTACGATATGCTTGATGATCTGATTGAGGGCAGCCTGTTGGAGCCTGTCTTCAGGAGAGTATAGGGAATGGAACAGGACGAGATCTTTGAGTGCTACGAAGGCGACAGGTGGTTCGAACGAAATAGCGGGCTGCTCACGCCTCACGATGATTATGTCATTTTCCTTTTGGAGCTGTACGGCATACTTTCCCCCGATGTCAAAGTACTCGAGGTCGGGGCGGCGAACGGCTACCGGCTTGCCCGCATCTATGAAAAATACGGCTGTGAGGTCCATGCCGTCGAGCCTTCGAAAAAGGCAGTGGAAGACGGAAAGACGAGATTCCCCTATATGCATTTTTATCCGCGGGCGCTCAAGGATATCGACTTTGACGAGATGTTCGACATTGTGATTGTTCAGAGCGTATTCCACTGGATTGACAGGAAGAATCTGCTTCTAAGTGCCTCGAATATCGATAGATCCTTGCGAGCAGGGGGGAAGCTGGTCATTGGAGACTTCCAGACTCCCTTCCCTGTTAAGCGACGATATCACCATATAGAAGACAGAGAGGTCTATACGTATAAGCTGAGGTACAAAGATATATTTCTATCAACCGGATCGTATATTGAACTGTCGGCCATTGCCATCAATCACGATGAGAAGTCGTTTAAGAATATTACCCTCGGCAATGTCTTTGTCCTTTCCCTGCTGAGCAAGGAAGGCATTTACACAGACCTATGAGGCTCTACATACTCACTGAGGGCGGCATCGAGAGAGGGCTCGGTCACATAACGCGATGCACCTCCCTGTGTCAGGCGTTCGGGGAGCAGGGGATCGTGCCGGAATTCATCGTCAATGGGGATGAGTGCATCAAGCGACTGCAACCATGTGGCAGTCTCCGCTTTAAAGACTGGCTGACACACCGGGAGGAAGTGTATGCTCTCTTCAGAGGGGCCGATGCCGTGATCGTCGATTCCTATATGGCCGATGCCGACCTTTACTGCAAGGTGTCCGAGCTGGCGAAAGTTGCCGTCTATCTGGATGATTATAAAAGACTTGATTATCCCAAAGGCATCGTTTTGAACGGCTCAATAAATGCTGATGAATTGAGATACCCGGAGCGGAGAGAGACTACCTATTTACTGGGCAGCAAATACATTCCGCTCAGGAAGGAGTTCTGGGATCTCCCCGAAAAGGCTGTCGGGCAGCACATCGAGCGCATTTTGATAACCTTTGGCGGTGACGATAGGAGAAATATGACGCCGAAGGTTTTACGGCTTCTCAACGAACAGTATCCGGAAGCGCTCAAAACGGTAGTGATAGGCAGCGGATTCCGGAACCGCGGGGAAATAGAACATCTGCAGAATGACCGTGTCGAGCTGGTATACTTCCCCGATGCAGAAGAGATGAAAACAGTGATGTGTGCATCTGACATCGCACTATCCGGCGGCGGACAGACACTGGCTGAACTCGCACGAGTTGGCGTGCCGACCATAGCAATAGCGGTTGCTGATAATCAGGTGAATAACGTCAGGGGGTGGCAGCAGGCGGGGAGTATCGAATACGCAGGTTGGTGGGGGGATAAAGAGGTGTTGGAAAATGTTAAAAACAGTTTAGAATTATTGAGAGACGGGATGATACGGAGGACGATTTCGACGAGAGGACGCTGTGTTGTTGATGGTCAGGGTGCACGAAGGATTGTGCAGAAAATTGTCGATATGTGTAACGGTTTGATGTGCAAGTAATATCCTTAAAAGATAATCGCTGTTTCAGAATTCAACTGTTTGAAGGGCAAGGGGGATCTCATGAGCATTTTTATGACAGCAGTTTGGCTGGAAATGCATGGATCATCTGCTGACGGAGTGGATGTCACGATGGAGAGCGGTGCGGAGAGGAATAGTGATTTTTAAAAGGTGCTTTTGATATGACAAAAGAATTTTGGGAAAATCAGGCGGAAAAATTTAAAACGGATGTCAAGGCCGTTAACTTTGACCCGATGGAGGAAGAGTTAGAGTCCTTTCTATTGGATAAATTTATCGGCGATAACGAAATCATCTGCGATCTGGGATGCGGCAATGGAAGAACAATTTTAAGCATGGCCTTACAGAAAAAAAATACGGTTTTTTACGGACTGGATTTTTCGAAAAATATGATTGAAGTCGCTGGTGCCCACAAGAGGGATCTGCAGCTGCAAAACGTCCATTTTTTAAATATTGATGCTACACTCATGAACCTATCAGGGATCATTACTCAAAAGTTCGATAAGATCTTAACAAAAAGATTGCTCATAAACTTGAAAGGAGATGCCAAATTCAGAGCATTGGATAACATTTATTCCCTTTT
Source organism: Nitrospirota bacterium (assembly GCA_040754455.1). Classification (GTDB taxonomy): domain Bacteria; phylum Nitrospirota; class Thermodesulfovibrionia; order Thermodesulfovibrionales; family Dissulfurispiraceae; genus JBFMCP01. Next base: position 19,158 of record JBFMCP010000016.1, on the reverse strand, counting down.
AAAAAACGGAGGCTCCTATTTAATGATAGAGTGTTTCATAGAGCCTCTTCAAAGGATAAACGAAATTCGGAGGCAGTTGAATCTTGAGGAGATAAAGGTAAAATTTTTTAATGAATATTTATCGCTTGATATCCTTGAGAAGATGAGCGAACGGTTCTGTGTAGCGGAGAAAATAGATTTTGGAAGTTTATATTATTTCATATCAAGGGTGTTCAACGCCTACTTGTCCGAAGGTGAACCGGATTATAATGCTCCTATAAATAGATTAGCCGTAGAACTGATAAAGAAAGGTGTGAATCCGATCGAAGGCTATTCGCCAGAAATTATGTTTTTATTCAAAAAGAAGTAAGGAATCTCGTGTATGCCGTGCCCTCATGGAGGGGGGTATGCACGGGGAGAATTGGTTGTGCGGCAGAAGGAAACTTATGGACTACTCTCAAAGAAAAAGATAGGAAATTATTGTATGGAAGTCACTATTGCAGATCGAAAGATCGGGAACGGCTACCCCGTATTCATAATCGCAGAGTTATCAGCCAACCACCAGCAGAAGCTTGACGTGGCGATAGAGACTATCAAGGCCATTAAAAGATCAGGTGCCGATGCCGTAAAGTTACAGACTTATACCCCTGATACGATAACGATAGATGTGGCAAATGAATATTTTCAGATTACGCAGGGGACGATGTGGGATGGTAAGACGCTGTATCAACTCTATCGGGAGGCATACACGCCCTGGGAATGGCAGCCGAAACTGAAGGAGATAGCGGAGGATGTGGGGCTTGTATGCTTTTCTTCTCCGTTCGACAAAACAGCCGTTGATTTTCTTGAACAGATGAATGTCCCTGTATATAAAGTCGCTTCGTTTGAGATAACGGATATCCCCTTAATTGAATATATAGCATCAAAGGGAAAGCCTGTTATTATTTCTACGGGGATAGCAACGCTTGATGATGTTAAGGAAGCTGTTGCCGCATGCAAAGAAATGGGTAATACCCAGATAGTCCTTTTAAAATGCACGTCAGCATATCCTGCGCCTTTGGAAGAGATTAATTTAATGACAATTCCTGATATGGCAGAGAGGTTTGGAACTGTTGTCGGCTTATCAGACCATACATTAGGCATTTCTGTCCCCATAGCGTCTGTCGCACTCGGCGCAAGGATAATAGAAAAGCATTTTATCTTAGACAGAAAACTCGGTGGGCCTGATGCGCCGTTTTCCCTTGAGCCTGAGGAGTTCAAAACAATGGTCAGGGCGGTTCGCGAAGTGGAGCGGGCGCTTGGAGATAAAAGCTATGCGCTTTCCGAGCGTGTGAAGAGGAGCAGGGAGTTTTCGCGCTCTCTGTTTGTAGTTGATGATCTGAGAGCCGGAGAAGTTTTTACGGAAGAAAATGTCAGGTCCATAAGGCCTGGATATGGGCTCCCCCCTAAGTATTTGCGAGCTGTCCTTGGAAAGACGGCGAGAAGGGAGCTAAAAAAAGGGACGCCGTTGCAATGGGACATGATAGTCTCGTGAACGCATCGTACCATGCACGTTGATACACGCCGATCGATACAAAAGAAAGGAATGCCATGTCAGAGAAACCGTATGTAGCAAATTTCAATTCCGCTATTTCCTACCTCAAAATCGGACAGAACGACCTTGCAAAGGATTCGATTGCAAGGGCGCTCCCCCAGGTCCCCCAAGAAGAAAAGAGCGCGGACAACCCTGTTTATCTAAAGATACTCGCCCTTGCAGCACGTTTTGCCATCGAGGAGAAGGATTATGAAACGGCACGTCGTTATATCGGGGAGGGCCTCGGATTGAATGCCGGACATGCCGATCTTCTGTTCTTGAATGCACTGATCGCCATGGACGGCGCGCACTATGAAGAAATGTTTGCTGAGTTCGTCAAATACCTGCTCGCATGCTCGACGGAGGGAAATGTTTACTACGACTACGACTATACCAACCAGGCCGCGGTGCTCGAGGTCCTGCAACGGTTGCTGCCTATGGCGTATGAGCGTATCCGCGACCGTGAGCCTTTCAGGACAGTAGTGGAAAAGCTTTGCACGACGTCGGAAAACGAACTCTTAAAGAAGGCATACGAACATATGCTTGCTGTCGACAAGACGCACTAGAATTGGCTTATGCGACGCATACTCTTCCCCATTGGCGAAAAAGAGCTGCAGGCTACTCAGGGCAGGCTGCTTAATGTTGCTCAAGTGCTTGCAAGAGCAGGGAATGCAGTTGATGTCCTGACCCATTCCGATGAGGTTGCTGCAAAGGCCGAGGCATTCAGCAGGGATGTGGGGGGGATCAGTGTGCACCTCGTCAAGGCACGGAAGCTGCTTATCCCCTATTCGTTCAGGGATGATCTGCTGAAGACGTTTATTAAACAAACGCACCATTTGTTCATCCCGGAAACAGATATGAGGATATATAAGCTCGCTGCTTTTGACGATTTCTGGGGGCATATCGACGCGCATGCCTATCATGATATCGATATCACTCCCTATCGGCTCATCGTGATGCCCCTGCTCTCAGAGGAGGATTCGCCGCTCCCCGAGTGCAGTGTGTTTTATTCCGCAATCTGTCTGCTCGCCCGCGAAAAGGCGATCCCGCTGGTAGGGCTTCAGATATACCCCGCAGTGCATACGCCTCCTCTCTTTGCAAAATCGATGAACTATATGGTTGTCAAAGAGGAGCATGAACGGGACTATCTGCGGACATGGGGCGTTGCCGATGAGCGGATATTTCTCGTTACCGACGAGAAAGATGCATACTGTCTCTCTACTATTGAAGATACCTACCGCAACCTCATGTTGAACAGTGGCATTGAAACCGACAGAGACGAGCTCTGCATTACGGTTATCAACCATCCTCGTTTCAGAGCTGTCGTGAGAAACATCCTCTCTACTATTGCGCCGATGAACATGAAGAAGCTCCTCTTTCTCGTAAAACGGGGATATACAGTGAAAGAGCTCAGCGAGGATGATATCATCAATGACATGTACGCGGAGGTTATCAAAAGGATAAAGGGGCGGGCGTATGTGCTGGAGCCCGAGATCATGGCCCGCATTATCATGACATCGGATGTTGTTATTTCTCCCTCATACATTACGCCGCTCAGATTTGCTGCTTCCTATAGGAGGTGTTCTATTGTCTATAACCCCTTGTATGAGCGAACGGCATCACGTGATGGAGTGGTGGTTATTGATGAGCCAACGGCATTGGAAGATGCCCTGATGAGTTGTTACCGAAGAAAAACGTCGCTCACCTCGCTCTGTGATATCGTAGCGACGATTTTCACAAGGAGACGGCATCCGTGCGACTAAAGAACAAGAAACTGGCATGCTTTATCGGCATGGCGCACCATAGCAGGTTTCTGCTGCCGATTATGGATCGTGCACGGGCGGAGGGGGCAGAAGTGCTCCTCTTTACCACCGTGACCGATTACCCTTTCGAGAGGGACCTCCTGAACAAGGGATACCGGTTCCGGTTCCTTACCGAGTACGCTGACCGATCAACACGGACCAAAACCGTACGCGCAACAAAAATCCTGCTTGATGAATGGATGAAGATCTGCTTTTCCTGGGACGGCTTCCGCCACTGGTCGCTCTTTGAGCAACACCGGTCTCTGACGAGGAACATCGAAGAATACTTCTGTCTTGAACAGATGATCATCAGGGAGCGTCCCGATATGTTTTGTGCGCTCCATGAAATGAACCCCTGGGGCAAACAGGTGGGGCACCTGTCGATGAAATACGGGATACCCTATGTCACCCTCCAAGAGGGTGAGTACTACGCCGATCTCCTTGCGTTTACCTGCCATACCGAGTATTCGACGGCAAACCTTTTGTGGGGTGAGACAACGAGGGACATGCTCGTCAAGTGGAGGAGTTCACCGGATAAGATCGTCATCATCGGTAACACCCATATCGATGAGGCGCTGAAAGCATACGCCACGCCGGAGAGGGTCGTGGCGATCAAAAAGGAACTCGGCATCGAAACTGATAAGAAGGTCGTATCCTTTCTCATCGACGCGGAGTGGGGAGCAGTTGATAACAGAGAACCATGGAACGCACTGCTTGAGGGATTGAACAGACCCGATCTGACGTGTGTTTTAAAATGGCACCCGAATGTTCTCTATAGTTCTTACCAGGCGATAGAGGCTATGATCAAAGAGGTTGCTCCCCATGCCGTTATGCTGTATACCTATGATCCCTATAAAGTCCTTGCGATCGCTGATTATTGTGTCGTCTTGGGCAAGACGACACTCGGCATCGAGGCTGTTGCCTTTGGTAAGCCGTTGTTTGCTATTCCCACCCTGCATGAGCAAAACGATCATTATGTGGCGTTGGGCATTGCGCAATCGGTTTTTCCTCTGGGCAACTGGGAGCATCTGTTCCATACGATGGAGCACGGCGTCCCCGATTCTCTCCGGAACACCATCGATGAATATTTACGAAGGTCGTTCTACAAGCTCGACGGGAGGGCTGTTGACAGGGCATTGGAGGTGATGAGCTATATACTTAAAGTCAAAGGTCGAATGCCAAAGGCCAGGCGCACAACGCACGATGCTCAACGCACAACACACTATGTTTCCGACAGGGTGAGCTTCGTTATTCCATCCGGCAGCGACCAAGAGGCACTGTTGGCGACACTCACCTCCCTTTCACAGCATGCAAAATACCCTGATTGGGAAGTTGTCATGGTAGTGAATGACGAAGGCATGAGCGAGATGCTCTCCGGAATGTCAGGCGATGTGCGGATGGTGCACGCCGCAGGAGATAATTTATCCTCTCTCTATAATAAAGGTGCAGAGGCATCAACAGGCGAATACTTAATTTTTATAAAACCGGGCATTGTTTATTTCAAAGGTGCAGGCTTGCTCGACGTCATGAAGACTGGCGTAGCAGGGATCCCGTTGAAAAACCCCGATATGACACCGTATTGCCTCGGCATGGGATTCGATTTTAATTTTAATCCGTACATGATAAAAGAAGCAGCCGGCAGCCGACGGTCAGCAGTCAGTAGTACTCCAGAGTGTGTTGGCGGAGGATTGATTGGCATGCACAGGAAGATTTTTGAGGCCATCGGCGGATTTGATGAGGGCATCGCCGATCACCTGATTGAGGCTGATATATGCCTTGCGGCTAAGGGGAGGGGATATACAATCGAATACCTGCCGGAGTGTCTGGGAGTTGTTTATAAAGAGACATTTGGCTCTCAGCAGTCTTCGGAAGATGAATGGAAGGGAAGGATAAGGTTCTTTGCCAAATGGTGCGGCAAATTGCCCAAAGATGATGATTATCTGACTTTCGCAGGGGACTTGTTAAAGGTCTAGTTGTTATAATTTTTTTTCTTGGGTGTGAATTGCCGCAGATCTGCTGTATGCTGAAAAGTCAAATTAAAACAAAGACATATTCTGCCTCCCGAAAATGTCTCTGGCCATTAAAGTTTTCCAAAGCCTTCCCGATAAAGAAGACAGAGCAAAGGGGGTATTTGTGAACAAGGGAAAAAGGAGGTGAGGTCGGCAGCAGTTCCCCCCAAAGCGTCACATTACCTGTAATGCTCAACAGGGCAGGATGCCCGACATTTATCGCGATTCTTTTCAAGGAGGAAAAAAAATGGCTCTTTCAATTAACACCAACCTTTTTGCTCTTAATGCTCAGAGAAACCTGAGGAAAAGCGAAACACCCCTTGCAACAGCAATGCAGCGGCTGTCATCCACATTGAGGATCAACTCTGCAAAGGACGACGCCGCCGGCCTCGCCATTGCGACAAGAATGACCACGCAGGTGAACGGACTTTCTGTTGCGATGAGAAACGCCAATGACGGTGTTTCTTTTGCGCAGACCGCTGAAGGCGCCATGGACGAGATGATCAATGCCCTCCAGAGAATCTATGAGCTTGCCAACCAGTCTGCGAGCTACAACACCTCTGGTGACAGAAACTCTATGAACCAGGAAGTCCGTCAGCTCGTCGCCGAGCTGAACCGGATTGTCGCCCAGACCAAGTACAACGGCGAGCAGTTCCTGAACCAGGCAAAGAGCATCAATGTGCAAGTGGGAGTCGATGTCAATGAAGTCATCAATATTTCGACCTCCAATGTGTCGCCCACAACGATGGGTGTTTCTACGAACTTCTCTAACGGCCTGAACGCTACCAATATCGCTTCAAGCGCTTTCCTTGTCTATACCGCTACTGCAGGCATCGCCGGTTCCGCAACATTGGAGGGGATATCTCTAGGTGCGGCGATTGCGCAGTCCGATATCCAGAACAACAGCGTCACCGTCATCAACCGGATCAACCAGTATTCATCACAGACCGGCGTGACTGCATTCTCTTATGGCAATGCACTGGTCAGCAGTGCTGCGCTCGCTGTAGGGGCAACCAATGTTACCACCATCGCCTCCGGCTATTTGACGGTGAATGGCGTAACAATCGGCGACATTACAAATGCAACTACCGTTGCCGACCTGGCCTCTAATGTCATCAGCGCCATCAACGCGAAGTCGGCGGAGACCGGTGTTACCGCTGTTGCGGTTGATACCGCCGGCAGGATCGTCCTTGCCAACACCAGTGGAGCGGGTATCAGCGTATCGATCAATACGAGCGCCACGGGTGCAAGCGGCGTCGGTACCCACGCTTTCACCACCTCATCGGTCGATGCCGGACAGAACGGAAGGGTGATACTGAACGACGATCTCACCGATACCTCGGTATCCTTCGACAGCGGAGATACGGCGAAGGCACTGGGCTATGCCTCCAGTGCAACGAGCACGACACTTACGGCGAACTCGGTGAACGCAGTGACCGTTACCGACGTCGGCGGTGCCAATGTGACGATCCTTGCGGTCAAGAAGGCCCTGGATACGATAACCTCCGAGAAAGCAAAGCTCGGTGCAACGCAGAACAGGCTGGTTTCGACGATTGCCAACCTTGATAACGTCCGTGAAAACATCACCGCAGCCCGTTCTCGGATCATGGATGCGGACTTCTCGGTTGAAACAGCAAACCTGACCAAGGCAATGATAATGCAGCAGGCCGGTATCTCGGTGCTCGGCCAGGCGAATACGCTGCCGCAGCAGGTTCTGGCACTTCTGGGCCGTTAGTACCGGGTTCGGATCAAGGCGAACAGTAGAAAGGGCGGCCGCAAGGCCGCCCGGTAAAAAAGGGAGGGAATCGCTGTAGAACCGAGAGAGTATAAAAGGTGAGCGCCATGAAAATTGATCCCATAGTACAAAATGCAGATCAGCTTGCTGTACGAGGACAGCCTTCAAGCGGTAACGGGCAGGGCGCCGGCAAACGCCGGGCTGAAGCCAAATCTCCCCCGACTATTGTGGACATACAGAGGATATTGCAGCAGGAGCACGCTGAAAAACGGGAACAGGCGGAAAAAATCCGGGAGACGCAGAATAATCCGGTCAACCTCAAAGCTATTTTCGCGATCGATGAAGACAAAAACGTCGTCATACAACTACTCGATGATAAGGGAGAGATGGTACGGCAGATCCCGCCCGAGGAATATATGGAGATGGTAAAGAAACTCGATGAGATGAGGGAGAGCATCTACAGTAAAAAAGTGTAGGCTTTTATATAGATTTCACCAAGGAGCGCTATAGTTATGGCAACCAATCCGATAAGCTCGGGGACGTCAGGGCTCGATACAATGGCTATCGTGAATCAGCTGATGGAGATCGAGAGGCAGCCGTTACTCAAGCTCAAACAGAAGCAAGCGGACTTTCAGGCTAAGATCAGCGCATATGGCGCATTGTTGAGCAGCGCAAAAAGCCTCAGGGATGCAGTAACTGCACTGAAAGGTTCGGATCTCTTCGGCAGATCGGTTTCGCTTTCCGATTCGACCTATTTTACCGCTACGGCGACATCAACTGCAAATCTGGGCACCTATAATGTAAAGGTTAAACAAATCGCTTCCGCCCAGAGCATGCATTCAATCCGTTTCGGTTCACAGAGCGGCAAGGTCGCCGATCTATCGTCCTATGGTACACAGAGGATAAAGATACAAGTCGGCACCGGCGCCGAAAAGGAGATTTTGATAAACGGCGACAACAATACCCTTTCCGGCATAAAAGACGCGATCAACAACGCCGGCGCAGGGGTTACCGCCTCGGTTGTAAAGGAGTCGGATAAATTCGTTATCAATGCGAGCAATAAGGCTATTGTTTTTAATGATGGCGGACTTGATAAAACGGCAACCATAGAAGAAGGAACCTGGACGGGAGCTGAGCTTGCGACAAAGATCAAGGCGGCATTGGATTCGGCTTCGGGCGGTACGAATACATTTACTGTGGATTACAATACAACCGCAACGAATAAATTTACTATTACGAACAGTACCGGAGCGGCAACGGTAAATATTAAATGGAGTGATGCTAATACGACGTCAGAGCAAATTCTGGGTTTTTCTCCCGTGGATAGGAGTATCGCATCAGGTATATCTCTTTCAGGCGATGATGCAGTAGATGGTACTTACAATCTTACGCTTACATCGAGCTCAACCGGCGCGGCGAATACCATAAAGCTGCTGGTGGATGAGGACCTCGACGGCACTTATGAGGAGGCGGCCGGTGGAGAGAGAGACACAGTAGGCCTCTCCAGTCTGGCAACGAATGCGACCTTTGATTCCAGCCATGTCGTCACCAGTGGCTACTCCAATATGACCGAAACCCAGTCGGCAATTGATGCAATACTGAGTGTGAATAATCTGGAAGTTACAAAATCAAACAATACCATCACTGATGTGATTGATGGTGTTACCCTGACGCTGATTAAGGGAGATGCAAACTATGGAGGTGCTAATGCTGCTAATATCGTCCTTACCGTATCAAAGGACCAGAGCAGCTTAAAAAACAAGTTGAACTCTTTTGTGTCATCCTACAACAAGGCAATGGCTACTGTAAAAGACTTGAGGGGTAATGCCGCCCAAAGGGGTATTCTGATGGGAGACGCTCTCGTATCGACCCTGCAGAATACCATGCGGACGGTAACGACAACTCTCTACAACAATACCACCCTTAGTTCATTCGGATTAACCCATGACAAAGATGGTGTTTTAGCCCTCGATACAACTGCTCTCGATAGCGCTATGACGAGCAACGAAACGAATGTCGTTACAACTGTGAACCAAATGGCGGTTGCGTTCGAGTCAGCTCTGAATGTTTACATCAATACCGGCATCCCCGCGAGGACCAGCGGCTATCAGGACAGCATAAAGAATGTCCAGAGAAGCGAGGAAAATCTCACGAGAAGGCTCCAGACCGTAGAGTCGGCGCTGCGCAAAAAATATATCAACCTCGATCGGGTATTGAATCAGCTTAACGGCGTGAGCAACTCTCTGGCCCAGCAGCTATCGCAAATCAACAAGGCTTTCGGAGGTAAATAATGCTTAATGCTGCATATGCCCACAATGCATATACGCAAACAAAAGTTAAGACGACATACAACCCTGTAGAACTTGTCATCATGCTGTACGACGGCGCCATAGAGTTCCTTGATAAGGCCATTACCGCCACCACAAAGAAAGAGATTGAGACAAAGATCAAATATATCGACAAGACGATGGCGATAATAGAGGAGCTTCATAACGCCCTCGATCTCGAAAAGGGTGGGGACGTCGCCAGGAACCTCCAGGATCTTTATGTCTATATGATGAGGGAGCTTGTTTTGGCAAACGCCGACAATGATGCTGAAAAAATGGAACATATAGCGGGTTTGCTTAAGCCGCTTCGAGAGGGCTGGGTGAGTATTAGGAATACCGTATAGGTCGTTCATTTGTCGAGCATGCGGAGAGCAGCAGAAAAACCTGCTGCTCTTATTTTATAAGACGTATTTTTTGCCGATAAATAGTATATAATGAGCCGACGCTTATCACTCTTCCGAAAGGACAAAAGTCACCTATGGACATAGCGGCATTTATCGGGCTCCTCCTCGGTATCGGTGCCGTCGTCGGAGGGAATATCATCGAGGGGGGCAATACCGCACACCTTGTCCAGGGTGCTGCAGCAATCATTGTATTCGGCGGGACGCTCGGCGCCACGCTGCTCAGCTTCTCGACGCATGATATCATCAATGCCCTGAAGGCGATCGGCTTTGCATTCGGCAAAAAATCATACGCATCGACCGAAGTCATCGAGGATATTCTCGGCATTCTCGTGAAAGCGAGAAAGATGGGGCTGATTGCGCTCGAGTCCCAGGTCAAAAATATTGAAAATGACTTTCTGAGAAAAGGGTTGAACCTCGTCATCGACGGCATGACCCCCGCGATGATCAAGGAGATACTCTATCAGGAAATTACGACGTATGAGGAGTCGTTGAAAAAGGCATCGCGGGTCTACGAGTCGGCAGGAGGGTATGCGCCGACCGTCGGCATCCTCGGTGCGGTGCTAGGGTTGATCCAGGTGATGAGGAATGTCTCTGATCCTTCCAAAATCGGCGGGGGTATCGCCGTGGCATTCGTTGCAACGATCTACGGCGTCGGTTCCGCTAATCTCCTCTTTCTCCCCATAGGGAAAAAAATAATGAACCGGCTCAAAGAGGAGGTATTCATACGGGAACTGATCGTCGAGGGAGTCCTCGGCATCGAGAGCGGAGTGAATCCGTACTTTCTGAAAGCCCGCCTGAATGCGTTTCTGGCCGAGCACGAGAAAGAGGAGTAAGAAGAGGAGCGGGCACCATGAGGGGACGGCGCAAGAGCGGCGAGATTCACGATAACCATGAGCGGTGGCTGATCTCGTATGCGGATTTCATCACCCTGCTGTTCACCTTCTTTGCCGCACTCTATGCGCTCTCATCCATGGACAAGGCGAAGATGGAAAAGTTCTCGGGGTCGTTGAAACAGACATTTAAGGTCATCGACGATCCTATCCATGTTGCTCCGGAGCAGAATAAGGCACTCATCGATGAAGTCAAGAAGTTGGTGAGCAATGCATCCGGCGTTTCGGTAAAGAGCGAGCCGCGCGGTGTGGTCGTCACCTTCTCCGATGCCGTACTGTTTCCGTCGGGCTCTGCGGAGATAAAGCCCGAGTCGGCGGGCGTGCTCGAGAACCTCTCGAAATTCGTCAAGACGGCGCCGGGGCGCATCACCATAGAGGGCCATACCGATAACGTGCCCCTGTCGGGGGGGAAGTATGCCTCCAACTGGGAGCTCTCGACGGCTCGGGCGGCGAGCATGGTCCATTACTTTATCGGACAGGGCATCGACCCCGACAAATTCTCCATCGCGGGATACGCCGAATACCGTCCCGTTGCGAGCAACGACACCGATGAAGGCAAGGCCAAAAACCGCCGCGTCGAAATGGTGATAGCCACCCAGCAGGCGCAATGAAAGGACGTTAACGACAATGGATATGGAGAACGAGCGCTATATACAGATGAGAGAATTTTCTCGCGTGGATGCCCGCATTCCCTTCGAGGTGCGTCTTCTCCCGCTGGAGGAGCGGAAAGACATACGGGCGAAGATGTCGGGAGCGTCGGTGCTTGCGGAGACCAAGGCACTGCCCGACCTGCCGGATAAGCTCCTCGGCGATTGGATGCGAATGCTCAATGCGAAGCTCGACGCCGTTATCAACATCCTGACCTTTCAAAGAGAAGGATTCGGATCGCTCCCCTTCGCGCAGGTCAATATCAGCGGCGCTGGAATAGGTTTTGGATCGAGGGAAAAGTATCATCAGGGTGACGTGCTGGAAATGAAGCTGATCCTGCCGGTGATGCCGCCGGTGGCGCTTTATCTCTACGGTGAAGTGGTAAAGATCGAGAAGAGGCCCGAGAGCTATTACACGGGAACAAAGTTCATTGCGATCGATGAAGAGGTAAGAGATCAGATCGTCAAGTTCGTTTTTAAGCGGCAGCGGGAGATACTCAGAGACAAGAGGGGGTAAAAACAGTTATCGGCTCTTAGTGGTCAGTTGTCGGACGGGAGACTAAGAGCTGAGAGCTGAAAGCTGAAAAATGTTTGCGATCATCGGCGCACTTGTCGTACTAGGCACCGTCATCGGCGGCTATCTGATGGAGCACGGAAATCTCCATGTTCTTTTTCAGCCTGCCGAGGTGGTGATCATTTTTGGTGCTGCTATCGGGGGATTCATTATTGCCTCCCCCATGAGAGTCATTAAGTCGGTGAGCAAGAGCGTCCTTGGGGTTGTGGCGGGCAAGGCATACAAGGCCTCTGATTATCTGGAAATACTCATGCTTATGAGCGAGATTTTCTCGAAGATACGGAAAGAAGGACTCGTCTCGATCGAAGCCGACGTCGACAATCCCGAAGAGAGCAAGATATTCAGTAATTATCCTCGCTTCCTCAAAAACCACCATGCCGTTGCGCTGGTCACCGATACGCTCAGGACGGTGATGACGACCAGTATATCGCCCCATGAGCTGGAGGCGCTGCTGGATAGCGAGCTAGAGGCCCACCACGAAGAATTGCTCGCTCCCTCGAAGAGCATTACCAATATGGCGGACTCCTTGCCGGGTCTCGGTATTGTTGCAGCGGTGCTGGGCGTTGTCATCACGATGGGCAAGATCAGCGAGCCTCCTGAGGTCTTGGGCCATCACATCGGTGCGGCATTGGTCGGAACCTTCATGGGTGTGCTGATGTGCTATGGGTTTGTGGGGCCTCTGGCAAGAAATATGGAGCACATAGCCCATGAGGAGCGGGAATACCTGAATGTATTGAAAGTGGCGCTGGTCTCTTTTGTGGGAGGAGCGGCGCCGCAGATCGCCGTCGAATTCGCCCGTAGAATTATACCCGCACATGTAAAGCCCAGTTTCATTGAGGTCGAAGATGCCCTCAGGGAGCTGAAGAAATAGCGTCACGCGCTGTGCGTTGTGCGTCAAGCGTCGTGAGATAGGAGAAAGAGAATTTTCTGAGACCGACGCGCGACAGGCGATGCTTCACACTTGACGATCATGGCCGATAAATCAAAAATAATCATCATCAAGAAGATTAAAAAGGGCCACGAGGGGCACCACGGCGGCAGCTGGAAGGTTGCGTATGCCGACTTTGTGACCGCTATGATGGCCTTTTTTCTGCTCATGTGGCTCCTCGCTATGGTATCGCCTGAGAAAAGGGCGGCAATAGCTCAGTATTTCAGGGAATTCAGCCTTTTCCAGTCTGACTCCCAATCGGGGAGCTCATTCCTTCAGGAATCCTCTCAAATATTCGACCAATCGGGCGGAGACGTCCAGTCTTCCTCCTCTGCTTTCGGGAAGGGAGCACGGGAGCTTTCTGCAGACGCCCTGAAAGAGCAGCTCAAAAAAGACATAGAAGAAAAGCTGAAGTCGTTGAAGGACCAGGCTATTGTCGACACCTTTGAGGGGGGCGTGAGGATACAGCTTGTCGATATGGAGGGGAGACCGATGTTTCTTCCCGGCAGCACCGAGCTTACCCTCCGCGCCAAGGAGATACTGAAACTGGTAGGCGAGAACATGAAGGATCTGCCGAACCGGATCGCCATTGAGGGGCATACCGATGCTGCTCCCTTGAAGGCAGGACAGACCACTAATTGGGAGCTCTCGACACAGCGGGCCTCGTCAGCACGAAAAGAGCTTGAGGCCAATCATATCGATCCCCGGCGGATCGCACGGGTGGTCGGTTATGCGGATACGGAGCTGTTGATCAAGGATAATCCCAAGGATCCTAGGAACCGGAGGATCAGCATCATCCTCCTCCAGCCGAAGGCGCAGGAGACCGCTCAAGCGCCGAAGAGCGGACAGGAAAATTACTCTGCCTTTCCCGAAGATCAGCCCAGGAGCGTACCGCAAGCAACCTCTGCCCCCTATCAGGAACATGCCGTCAAGCTTGTCCCGCCTGCAGAGCCGGTAAAGAGGCAGCCTGCCCCTGGGCCGGCCCCGATGCAGGGAACGAGGGAGGGTCTTATTGAAGAGATTGGCATTAAGCAAAAACCTATTGATTTGAAGAAACCGCAGATCGCACCCGACATCGACAAAAGCCGCTAAGTGCACTCCCGACCATTGCGATTAGAAGTTGTGTCGTAAAAACGTCTGAAATAAAAGCGTAATGCACAGATGTGCGACCGGCGGTGCGGAGGGCCGACATTGACGGCGGGAGTATGGTTGATAAGAGGACGTCCTCACAGTATAACAGGAATCTCAGCCCGAGGTGAAGATATAAAATTTCTTCTGTTTTATTGTACAATTGAATAGTAAATAATCTCATGCCAAGGAGGCTGCGCTATGAGCGATGAAGAGATTGTCGAAGCATTGAAGAGGGAGAACGAGGAGTTCAGGAGGGTGTACCAGGAGCATAGGGAGCTGGACACGAGGCTTGCGGAGTACAACAAAAAACATTACCTTTCACCTGACGAAGAAATCGAGATGCATAGATTGAAAAAAGAAAAGCTGCAAAAAAAAGACAAGATTGCTGAGATGATACGGGACTACAGAAGACTCGTGCACTCCTGAACCTGACCATATAAAACATTAACAATATCAATCGCACCAGAATATTTCAGCCGGTAGGCTTCCCCAAAGCCTACCGGCTGAATGCAGAGAAAGGGGTACTATGGCTATAAGAAGCACCACCATCAAAAAAGGGATTGAGAGAGTTCCCCACCGGGCACTGCTCTATGCTACGGGTATTCCCAAAAGCGAGATGGACAAACCCTTCATCGGAGTCGCCACCAGTTTTACCGATATTATTCCCGGACATACGGGAATGCGGGACCTGGAACGGTTCATCGAGAAAGGCGTTCATACCGGGGGTGGATATCCCTTCTTTTTCGGCGTCCCCGGCATCTGTGACGGCATTGCCATGGGCCATAAGGGAATGCATTATTCCCTGGCATCCCGAGAACTGATCGCCGATATGGTAGAAACCATTGCGGAGGCGCACCGTCTCGATGGTCTCGTGCTTCTGACGAATTGCGATAAGATAACCCCCGGCATGCTCATGGCCGCAGCACGGTTGAACATACCGAGTATTGTCGTCACCGCAGGACCCATGCTGGGCGGGCATTATAAAGGCAGAAGGCTGAATCTCACCAGCGATACCTTCGAGGCAGTAGGAAAGTACAAAAAGGGACTGATAAAGGACGACGAGCTGCAGGCCCTTGAAATGTGCGCCTGTCCCGGCGCTGGCTCGTGCCAGGGCATGTATACCGCCAATACCATGGCCTGTGTCACCGAATCCCTCGGCATGAGTTTGCCCGGATGCGCTACGGCGCCCGCCGTGCTCGCGCAGAAAAAGAGGATCGCGTTTGAGAGCGGCGTAAGAATCGTGGACCTCATAAAGAAAAACGTCACTCCGAGGAAGATCATGACAAAGAATGCCTTTGAGAATGCGATCAGGGTCGATCTCGCCCTCGGAGGCTCTACCAACACGGCGTTGCACATTCCGGCCATTGCTCATGAGGCGGAGATCGCGCTGCCGCTTGAGACCTTCGATGAGCTGAGCAGAACAACGCCGCACATCACCAATATGATTCCCGGCGGGGTTTATTACATGGAAGACCTGGACAATGCCGGCGGTATTCCTGCGGTCTTGAAGAGACTCAAGGGCATGCTCAACGCCGCACTGACCGTTTCAGGGAGGAATATCGAAGACATCGCTGCAAGCGCCGTCATTATGGATGAAGAGGTGGTAAGGCCTATCGAAAAGGCGTATCACAAAGAAGGCGGGATTGCTGTATTGAAGGGGAATCTCGCGCCTGAAGGTGCTGTCGTAAAGCAGACCGCAGTGAGCAAGGGCATGATGAAGTTCGAGGGGACCGCGAGGGTCTTTGACTCTGAAGAAGCGGGCATGAAGGCGATCATCAACGGCGATATCAAAGCGGGCGATGTGGTGGTCATCAGGTATGAGGGACCGAAGGGGGGTCCCGGCATGAGGGAAATGCTTTCCCCTACGGCGGCGATCGCTGGCATGGGCCTGAGCGAGTCCGTTGCCTTGATTACCGACGGAAGGTTTTCCGGCGGCACCCGCGGCCCCTGCATCGGCCATATATCACCCGAGGCAATGGAAGGTGGACCTATTGCCATCGTAAAGGACGGGGACAGGATACAGATCGATATTCCCAAAAGGAAACTCGAGCTTCTGCTTCCCGGGGAGGAGATCGCCCATCGCCTCTCCAAATGGCGCCAGCCGAAGCCGAAGATACGGCACGGCTATCTTGCGCGCTACGCCAAACTCGTGAGCTCTGCCGGCAACGGCGCGATCATGCGGGACGACTAAACGACTGTACAGCATTGTACTTGTCAAGACTTGATCTGACAGCTCCCGCTGAGCAGCAGCTGAAGGCTGCCTGTTCCCGTGGGATCGTTCTGTTTTGCCCCAGACGGTTTCAGAGCTTGTAGAAAGGAAGAACATTCTCCCACAGAACACCTATTTTGACAACTTTGGAGTTGAGCGTGGGACTGTCTCGTCAACTGTGTAAATCAGTTTCCTCATAACAGCCTGTCTTCGAAGAGGACGACGAGCTGTGCATAGATTATAGCCCAATCCTTGATAGGTTTGCTCCATTTCCTTTCAAGCTCAAGCGCAGCCATGCAGAGGGACTTCAGCACCGCCTCGTCCGAGGGGAAGACCCGGCGGGCATCTGTGACCTTCCTGAACTTGCTGTTAACGCTTTCGATGATGTTGGTGGTGTACATGACCTTCCGGATCTCCACCGGGTAGCGGAAGAAGGTCGTGAGAGGGTCCCAGTTCGCCCACCAGGATTTTACGACGTGGGGATACTGCCGGAGCCAGCGCTGCTCGAACCTCTGCATCTGCGACTCGGCCTCTCTGCGTGCACCGGCCTTAATCGAACCTCCATTCCGGAGCAAACCGAACCCTGATTCCGGAGCATTCCGAACCCCCATTCGGCGCCTAAGCCGAACGCTTTTTAGCAAAAGAGCGGACTGAGAGCATACCCGAAGCTGGATACACTATGCCATTGTTCCTAGCAGGAAAAGACTGTAGGAGGAACAATGGCCAACAAGAAGGTATCCATGCGGAAGATACGTGAAATTCTAAGGCTGTACTATGAACTGAAGCTTGGCAAAAAACAGATAGCACGGGCATGTTCGGTGTCACCGAGCACCGTTGTTGAATACGTCAGGAGAGCGAAGAAAGCGCTGATCAGTTGGCCCCTGCCCGCCGACCTTGACGATGCCGCAATTGAAGCGCTGCTCTTTCCAGCGGAGCCATCGCCGAAAGCGGCAGTGCGTCCCCTGCCGCCCATGGAGGAACTGCACTGTGATTTGCGCAAAAAGGGCGTCACCCTGCAGTTGCTGTGGCTTGAGTACAAGGAGAAGTATCCTGAGGGCTATCAGTACAGCCAGTTCTGTGAGCGGTATCGGCGATGGGAAAAGACGGTCGATGTCACTTTGCGGCAGGAGCACAAGGCTGGCGAGAAGATGTTCGTGGACTTTGCCGGCCATACGATCCCGATAGTCGACTCCACAACTGGGGAAGTTACGGATGCGGAAGTTTTCGTTGCGGTACTGGGGGCGAGCAATTACACCTATGCCGAGGCGGTTTCATCGCAGGATCTGCCGTCGTGGATCGGCGCACATGTCAGAGCCTTTGAGTACTTTCAGGGGATCACGGCTCTCATCATTCCGGACAATCTCAAGTCAGGAGTCACGAAGCCTTGCCGGTATGAGCCGGACTTGAATCCCACCTACCGTGATCTCTGTCAGCATTACGGCACTGTTTGCATCCCCGCACGAGTCAGAAAGCCCAGAGACAAGGCAAAGGTGGAAGCCGGGGTCCTGCTGGTGACCCGATGGATACTGGCTGCCTTGCGACATCACACCTTCTTCAGCCTGGCCGAACTGAACGCAAAGATCAGGGAACTCCTCGAACGTCTGAACGGGCGTCCCTTCAGGAGACTCGCCACCACACGGAAGGAACTCTTTGAGAGCATTGAGAAGCCCTCCCTTAAACCACTGCCCGCCACCCGGTACGAGTACGCGGAATGGAAGAGGACCACGGTGAACATCGACTATCACATCGAGGTGGACGGCCAGGGAGAACAGAAAGCTGCACACCAGACTGAAGGCGGCGCGGCTCAGACAAAACGCCACGGTTGAGGATATCGACTATCGGCATCCCCGTGGATTGGACAAATCCCTTATCCTCTCGTTGGCCACCTGCCAGTGGGGCAGAAATCATCACAACATCGTCATCACCGGCCCCACAGGCATCGGCAAGTCCTATATCGCCGAAGCATTCGCAAACAAGGCATGCAGGGAGGGCTATACCGCACTGTCCTACCGAAGCCCCCGGCTCCTCAGAGAGCTGACCATTGCACGCGGTGATGGCAGCTACATCAAACTGCTTAATCGATGGGCAAAGACTGATCTGCTTATCATTGATGACTGGGGACTGACAGCATTGACTGACGAAGAAAGGAGGGGCTTCCTTGAGGTGATGGAGGATCGGCACGGGCTGAAATCGACGATCATCACCAGTCAATATCCAGTATCAAAATGGCATGACCTCATCGGAGAGCCGACGCTTGCCGATGCCATCCTGGACAGGATTGTGCATAATGCACACAAGCTTGCGCTGAAGGGAGAGTCGATGAGAAAAACGAAAACGAAATTGACGCAATCCGAACAGCAGCAGCAAGATACTAACGTCCAGCTTCGCTATGCCTTCAGCAGGGGTACGGGATGCTCGGACCAAGGGTTCGATTTCACCGGAATACGCAATAAATATTCAGGGATGGCCGTAAACACTCTTAAATTGCTATACTCAACATAGCTATCAAAGCTTCCCTTATCTGACGCAAAGCCTTTAACTGCATCGTTGAGCCAATCATTGCTCAAATTGTAGTCGGACGCCACAATGGAAGCGCATTCATTAATGATGTCCTTGGGAGCGAAGATCGCGTCAATATCTTTTGTGGACTCCCTGGCGTTAAATACAAGACACATTACCGCTCCGCCAACCATATAAAGCTCACCGATGGCTTCCTTTTTGCGGAGTTCGTCATTTAAAGCTTCAAGATATTTCTCAATGTCTGCTTTTGATAGCATTAAACTCTCAACATAACGCTTGACGAAACAAAAAGATTCCTTTTCCTGAAAGCAACAGGAGACTCCTTTAATAAGATCATCTTTAATTTGGAGCCACCATAAAAATGCGGCTCCTTTAAAGAGAGCTTCTTTGCCCACTCCGGTGTCTCAAGTTTATTCTCATGGCATAACTG
>JBFMCP010000015.1:0-69990 GCA_040754455.1 Nitrospirota bacterium | reverse complement strand
TGAATCTCTATAAGCACTTCAGAGGACTGGCTACTCGATATGATAAAAGAGCAGACAGCTATAAGGCACTGTGGATCATCGCTGCCATATTCCTATGGCTGAAATAGAGTTTGCAAACACAACCTAGTAGCGCCCCGGATACAGTAACCATAAATATATTGAACTCGGCCCCTGTCGCCGATGCAGGGCCTGACCAGACAGTCATGTTCGGCAGTACGGTGCAGCTCGACGGCAGCGGGTCGAGCGATGTCGATGACGATCCATTGACCTACAACTGGTCGATTATCCATAAGCCCGCCGATAGCGTTGCAGTACTATCAGATTCGACAGCAGCATCCCCAACTTTACAGCAGATAAGGCAGGCACCTATGTCGGCCAGCTTATCGTAAACGATGGGACAGTCAATAGTGTGCCGGATACCATGACCATTACGACAAATCCCGGCGTTATCAACCTCTCACTTTTTAATACCACCATGGTGGGAGTGGGACGTTCGGCTACACTGAGGGTTACACTCAACCCTGCGGCGCCAGCCGGAGGCCGTACGGTTACCGTAATGAGCGATAATAACGGAACGCTTACAGTAGGGCCTCCATCTTCAATCTTTATTCCCGAGGGAGAAACTACCGGACAGATAACAGTGAATGGTATTAGCGGAGGGAATGTTATTGTCAGGGCCAACACACCTGATTACGCTGAGGGCGCGCTTACTGTCGAGGTCACGGTAAACCTCATCAGCGTTGCCACAACACTCAATGTGCCACTGGGGCTGACGACGGAATTTCCGGTGAGCATTGCTCCCAATCCTGCACCAGCAGACGGGGTGACCATTACCCTGGTAAGCAGTGATCCATCGATCATAGAGGTGGTGACGCCGACTATCACCATACCGGCAGGAAAAATATCAGCTAATGGAACAATACGCGGTGTGTTTCCCGGTACAGCAGCGATAACCGCCAGCCACTCCAGCTATGCATCGGACCACTCGCAGGTTACTACGAGTGCAAGTTTAAATATTGTCGAGTCCTCGGTTACTTTTACCAATAATCTCTCGACACCGAACATCACTATTAAGCTTCAAAGCAATGGTACTGATATTGTAGCGCCAGCTCCAGGGGTAACTGTTGCGCTTACGGCAGCAAATCCTGACTGCGTATCGGTTCCAGCAACTGTTACGATTCCGGCCGGCATGGTCAGTACTACGCGCAGCTGAGCTATGGCGGTTCGGCTGCCTTGCCGTGTACTACAACAGTAACGGCGAGTGGTTCAAATATAGCTTCCGACAGCGCCAATGTCGGGGTGAATCCCCCGGCGAACATCTCTGTACCTGGGACGGTGACGGTGGGAGCGGGGCTTCAGGACGGGGTCTATTATGCACTCCTTGGGGCAACGGACCACGGCGGGGTAACAGTACGGGTGCAGAGCAACAATCCCGCGGTGGCACTGGTAGCGCCGAATGCGAGCACACCTGGCAGCACGTATATCGACATTCCTGTAGCGAGTGGCAGTACTGCGGTGAGCTACTATATTCAGGGAATGGAAGGAGCGGCGGGGCAGAACACGACCATCACGGTATCGGCGCAGGGCTTTGGGAGCAACAGCCATACGGTGAATGTGGTACAGCCTGCGGTGCAGATTGCAGGGTTGAACACGAGCACAACGTCCTTATCGCCGAATGATGAGTTTTATGCGTACATAGGGATACCGAGTTCGAACAACACTGTGATATACGATTATCAGGAGATCAGGGTGGGAGGCAATCCGGTGACAGTGACGTTTACCAACAGCAACGATGTGGTGGGGCGGCTGGTGACGAACAGCGGAGCAGGGCAGAGTGCGACGGTGACGATCGGTGTGGGGCAGTCCAACTCGCCGACAACGGTGGCGGCAGGAGGAGTGGCGTTCGATCCTATGGATGGGGGATCTTCGACGGTCACGGCCTCCATCACGGGATTCATATCGGTCAACACGGTAACGGTGACGGTAACTCAATAATATTATTGTTTCATTGCAAGGGCCTCTTGTACGAGGCCCTTGCAATGGTTTATCGAAGCTTTTCGACATGCCTCTATGCTGTTCTATAATGTAGCGCCTGAACATCCCCCATTTTACTCACCGGAGTCGGTGGTATCATACGAAAGAGATATATATGGACCGAAACGCTTTATCGACAAAGCACGCTGAAGATTTCTGAACAGATAAAGGTAAATTTATTTCTCCGATGATTCAGTCCTCTAAATGTGCCTCTACGTATTGTGCAAGGACTTCGTGGATATGCGTAGGGGGAGCAATGCCGAAATAGTGGTCGATGACGACATGCGCCAGTTCATGGGCGAAGACATGGAGACTGGCGTCGTCCACCGAGACGTAGACAGTCTTTTCCCGAGGGGAGTAGAAGGCGATGTAGTCGGCGTTTTTCAGATAGAGGGCTTTGTAGACTTTCGCTACATCACTGGTTGAAGAGAGCAGGACGATCTTGAACCTCGGCATCTTGGGAAACATGGCGAGGACCGATTGCACCTTCTCGATGATCGCGTCCACTTTATTTTTCACCTCATCGGCGACTGTGATGCTCGTCCGGTTTCTCACAAGATAGGAGAGGCCGCCGAGGCGGACTTCCTTGTTGAATGTCTTGAGCAGGTCCTCCTGCGCATAGACGAGCGTCGCGTATCTCGTCTCGATCTCTGCGCCGTATGAGGCGGAGACGAGCGCCGTCACCAGAGCAACGGTGACCATGAACTTTGTCATGCCGGCGCGCATACCGCTTATGCAGTGTTCGAGGTATAGCTGCTGAGCAGTTCGTTGAGGCGTGTATCGATGACTTTTGTCTGCTCGATCACATTGAGTGTCTCATTGAGTATTTTCCTGCTCTCTTCAGGGAGCATGGGAGAGAAGTGCGAGAGGTGATGATGAATGATATCCGTCAGTTGCAGCAGCTCGTCTCTGTTGATGGCGTCCTTCAGCTTGGTACTGAACGCCCTGGTCCTGTTGAGCACCTGCGCCGTATCACTGCTATCGGTGGTCTTTTTCTTCATCGGTGAAGGGAGACCGGTATCCCCCTTTATGGTGTAGCTGCGGAGTGTCGTCTGCAAGCGGGAATTCAGCTCCAAGGCGCGTCCGAGCAGTTCCCCGCTTTCCGTGCCGCCGGCAGGGGACGCGGCAAGCGCCGTAAGCGTATCGCGCAGTGCGTCGGAGGTCTGGCGCATGTGTGCTATATGCGAGGCGAGAATGGCGATGAACCGGTTCATCAGGGACGCCAGTTCCTTTCCGGAATCATGCTTGCGCAGCCTGATTTCGAAATTCAGGTTGCCCCGTATCATTTCATCGAGCGACCGTTCGAAGCGGTAGATGGGACCGGCGAAGCGGTGGGTGAGGAAAACAGAGATGATCGAAACGGCGATCCCGCCGATGATGATGAATATCCAGTGCGCCCTCAGTATCTCCCTGAGGAGCACCGACGGCGTCTTTCCCAGATGGAGACTGTGGTCCTTGTACACGATGGTCATGGTGTCCGCTGCGAGAAGGCTGAATATCATTGTGAAGGCGATGCTTCCGAGCGTGACCATCAGGAAGAAATAAAACGTGTACTTCCCCTGCAGCTCCTTATTGATGAAGTAATTTCTTCTTTTACGGCTCCCCTGCGCATCCTGCATGATTACCCCCTGCGCTCGTTCTGTAGTAAAATTTTAATGGTTGCTCTTTTTTTGAGGCCCTCCATCCATTCGGTGATGAGCCGCTCTTTCTTCAGCTCCGTCAGCAGGGCCCTCGCTTCCGCCTCGCTGGGGACCGGAGCGGCGTCTCCTTTCCTCTCAACACGATCGAGCCTGATCACCGTCACCGTGCGGTTGAGGTGCACCGGGCCGGTCTGCTCTCCCTCCTTGAGGGAGAGTACCAGCGAGAGCATCTGCCGTGAGAGATCATTGAACTGCACAGTGGTGATCTCTTCCTTTACAAAAGAGCCTCGCTTCGCCGCCTCTTCGCTGTCGCTGGTGAGGATGGTGAGCCGCAGCGTTGCGTTCGCCAGCTCCTGATACCGCTTGATTTCATCATCGCTGACGGCAATAGGGAGCGACGCAAAGGTCCTGTCCATCAGGAGCTTGATCAGCGATTGCTCATAGAAATTCTGCACCGACCTCCTGAATGATTCCTCTTTGCTGATACCCCGCCGTTCCGCTTCCTGGATCAGCAGCTCTTTCGTGATCCATTCATTGATGAATTCGTCCGTTCCGTCGATATAGGGAGGCTTTGCAGCAAAGGCCTCACGGTATTCATCGGCGGTAATGACCCGGTCGTTGATGATCAGCACTGCTTTCTCCGTGGAAGGGCGCTGGGCAGTGAGTTGATAGATGAAAAGCAGTGCCGAAAGCACCACCACGAGTACGATAGCATACATATATTTCATGTGATCCTCCGATCAGGCGTCCGGGACCGCGGTTCCTGTTTCGTCGTTATAAATAAAGATGACCCGAGAATAAAGGACATCCATTTTTTTCAGGGATATTGTAGTGGTTACCTCCCCATATGTCAATACAACAACACACCCAAAAAAAACTGTTGACCTTTTAATTTTCTCTGTGTCATATTTATGACGTGGAAAATACGAACGGTGCTTCATTTCATAATGGCAACCTTCAAATTATCGGCACTTCCCAGGCCATCAAGACTATTTATGAACTCACCGCAAAAGTTTCCAACTGCCAGAGCACGGTGCTTATTTTAGGAGAGAGCGGTACCGGCAAAGAGCTCATCGCAAAAGCAGTCCATCAAAACAGCAACAGGGCGGACAAACCTTTTATCCCGGTCAACTGCGGCGCGATTCCGACGGAGCTTCTCGAATCTGAATTGTTCGGACACGAGAAGGGCGCCTTCACCAGCGCCATCGCGACGAGAATCGGACGCTTCGAGCTCGCCGACGGCGGGACGATCTTCCTCGATGAGATCGGCGAAATGCCGACCATACTTCAGGTGAAGCTCCTCAGGGTGCTGCAGGAGCGCTCCTTCGAACGGATCGGCGGGACGAAAACGGTCAACGTCGATGTCAGGATCATCGCAGCGACGAATAAAAACCTCGAAGATGCGGTGCGGGACGGAAGGTTCAGAGAGGATCTCTACTACCGGCTCAATGTGATTCCCATCGAGATACCTCCGCTCAGGGAACGGGTCGAGGATATTCCGCTCCTCTGCAGTTTCTTTATCGAGAAACATGCAAAGCGTTTCGGACGCCCGCCGGTGACGATCTCCGATGAGGCGATGAAGATCCTTACGACTTATGCGTGGCCGGGGAACGTCAGGGAGCTCGAGAATACGATCGAGCGGCTTCTCGTGCTCAAGGAAAACGATGTAATCACTCCTTACGACCTTCCCGAACGGATGACCGGGAAGCGCATCCCCGAGCTGCCCGATATGGGTAATGAGGACATTAATCCGTTCGTCGGCGGCATCGATCTCAATGCTGCGCTCGAAGAATATGAAAAGCGTCTTATCCTCCATGCCCTTGAGCTCCATAACGGCGTCAAGAGCCAGGCTGCCAAGTACCTCAATATCAATCGCACCACTCTTATAGAGAAAATGAAACGACTGAGCTTATAGCAATCAGCAATCAGCAATCAGCAAAGGCAAAAGAGAAACGATATTTATAAGAAAACATATGTTGACAGTTGATTGTTGACGGCTTACATAATGTCATAAAATTAACATGCCTTGAAAAGCCTTAGAGTTTATTTTCGTCAGATAATTGACTAAGATGGCTCATGGTTCATTGTTCATTATTCCCAGCGAACAAGAAATTTTGTATATACTACAGCGGCTAACGGTGGGCAACGGACCATGGTCGACAGGTCTGTGCGGCTGGCACATTTCTTTCAATATCCGATAAGGATACATATATGGACAGTGCATCACGTTGTATAAAACAAAAGCTCTCCTCGGGCATCGTGGTTCTTGTGGTAACGCTGGTCTGTACGTTGCCGGTTGCCGCGCAGGAACACAAGCTCAAGGGTGCCGACAGTTATTTCAGGGCAAGAAATTACTTCGAGGCCCATAAGCTTTACCGGGAGGTATTTCTTGATGAGAAGAAAGGCCCCCTTTCGGAGCGGGCGCTTATCGGCGTGGTCAAGAGCGCCTACCGGCTGAAGCGGTATCAAGAGGCGCGGCTGAATGCCCAGCGCTTTCTCTCAATGTATCCGCAGTCAGGATCGATCGACGAGGTGTATCTCGCTCTGGGCTATATTGCGCTCTATACGCAGAAAATTGATGAAGCGCAGCGCTCTTTCGAAAAGATCGGCGCTTCGCGTTCCGATGAAGCGATCATCGGCACGGCAGAGGTGGCGCTGCGGCGTGATGACACCGCAGGCGCCGAATCGCTCATCGCGAAGGTATCAAAGAGAGCGGCGGAGACCAACCCGCGCGCCCTGATGGTCAGGGCAATGGTCCACAGCAGAAAGGGGCAGCATCGAGAGGCGCTCGCCCTGATGAATAAAATTCTCGAACCGACGCTCAAGGACGAGGACCTCAGGCCAGACAAGGCGATTGTCCTCTACAACGCATCACGGTTTGCCGAAGCGGAGCGCCTCTGCAAAAGCATAATGAGCAACCCTGTTTCGAACGTGGAAAAGCGCAGGGCGACCCGGCTCATGGCAAAAGTGTACGAGGTGTACGGAAATGTCGATGAAGCGCTGCGCCTGAACCTTGAAATCCTTCCCTATGAGCAGGCGGACGATTTCAAGATGAACCTCGTCAGGCTGTACGACCGCAAAGGAGACAGGGGAAATGCCCTCCGCTACCTGACATTGCTCCATGATAAAAAAGTAAAGGCAGCGGAAATAGAAAAGAGATTGAGCACGGCCCTTGCAGCGAAGAACCCGAAAGAGGTCGAATACTTCACCAGATATTCCGGACACCTCGACCAGGACAGCCCCTTTATTGTCGAAGCTGCCCGTTATTTGATCGCCAACGGTAGAAAGCTGGAGGGCTTTATGCTTCTCAGGAAGGCGGAACGGGGACTTGCCAGGGGCGATGCCGCGCTGTACCATGCCGAACTGCTCATCAATGACGGCAAGTACAGTGAGGCAAAGCGGCTGCTCACTCCTCTGGTGCTGGACAGCCGCTACTTCGTACGCTCCTCCTATCTCTTGTCGGAAGTGCTGAAGCGGGAGGGTGATTACGGGCAGGCGGTCGCTGTGCTTGAAAAGGCGGTGCAGCACACAAAAGACCACCGGGTGAGCGCCGCGCTTGCCGAGCTCTACGCAACGACCGGGGACCGCAAAGGCGCCCTGAAGTACTATCTCTCTGCGTCTGAAAAAGGGGATGCACTCGCTATGGTAAAGGCTGCCGACCTCCTCTATCTCGGCGGTGACCATGGAAAGGCGCAACAGTACTACAAGCGGGCACTCGCTTCTGATCTGAGCGATCCGGGAACGATCCAGTGGATCTACTACCAGTATGGCAAACTCACCGGCGATCGCGAGCTCCTGAAAAAGGCTGCGGCTTCGGGCGGCATCGTCGGCGAAGCGGCAAAGATCGTTGCCGGTGAAGGGGAGCCGTAATGGCTGATATAGAGCTTCTGAATAAAGCGATAGAAAGCTTCAATTCCGCCTCGGCTACGCTGACGCAGTACTACCGCACCCTCGAGGACAGGGTAAAGCTGCTGACCGAAGAGGTAGACCACAAGAAGCAGCTGCTCAACAGTATCCTCGACAGCATCGATGTGGGGGTGGTTTTTTTCGATAAGGACGGCGTGATCCGGCTCGTGAACAGCACGGTGGAGCAGCTCCTTCAGGTCAAGGCTGAAGAAATGGTCGGTGGCCGGTCCCTGCATGCAACGATCAGTGATGAGATCATTGTCCCGGAGCGGGCGAAGCCCTTTTATGCCCTCCTCTCCCGTTCGGAGGTACGGGACAGGACAGGCGGCTCGACTGGTCATGTGCTCATCTTCAAGGATATCACGAGACTGAAGCAGCTCGAGTCCGAAAACGCGAGGAACGCGCGGCTTTCCGCGATGGGTGAACTGGTGCTGAAGATCGCCCACGAGATACGCAACCCTCTCGGGAGCATCGAGTTGTTCGCGAGCCTCCTCGCCAATGACCTCGGGGGGACGGCGCACGGCGACTACGCGAACAGGATATCGAATTCAGTGCGCTCACTGGTCAATACACTGGACAACATGCTTAAATTTTCGCGGGGCATAACGCCGAAAACGGAGCCATGCGTTATCAACGAGGTGATCGAGGAGATCATCGACGAATTCAAAGAACTCTTTTCCGCAGGCAAGATAACCGTTGCCGTCACCGCCGCGGACCAGTATCGGCTCTGCATCGACAAGGGGCTTGTCAGGCAAGCGATGATCAATATATTTTTGAATGCCGTGCAGGCAATGCCCGACGGCGGAAGGATCGCGGTCACTATCGACAGCACCGATGCTCCCTTTGCAGGAATAGAAATTGTCATTGCCGACAACGGAACGGGGATGGAAGAGGCAACGAGGTCGCGCATCTTTGAGCCCTTCTTTTCGACCAAGGACCGCGGCACCGGTCTCGGTCTCTCGATCACTGCCGGGATCATTGCCGCCCATAAAGGCACGATCGATGTTGCGAGCGAAGCGGGAAAGGGAACGGAGTTCAGGATTAAACTGCCAAAGGAGGAACAACAGAAGTCAGAAGTCACAAGTCACAAGTCAGAATAATAGATTTAATGTGCTGTTATTCTGGCTTCTGGATTCTTAAAAGATTATGAAATCGGTTCTGGTTATTGATGACGAAGTCGATATGGCGCTGGCGCTGAAGGAGTCGCTCAAACGCTGCGGGTTTGAGCCCACGGTATTTCACAACCCGGCTGATGCGCTTGCAGAGCTCAATATTGCCGACTTTGCGCTCATCATCACCGACATGAAAATGCCGAAGATGAATGGCATCGAGTTCCTCCAGGAGGTGCGCAAGCGGGGCATCTTCGTGCCGGTCATCGTGATTACCGGTTACGGGACCGTCGAGAACGCAGTCGACGCCATGAAGCTCGGGGCTACTGACTACATTATGAAACCATTTTCCTTCGATGCCCTGCAGCGGGTGATCGACCGCCTCCTGCCTGCCGGGGAAGAGGATATCGTTGCGGAATCTCCGGTGATGGCGCACCTCATGTCCGTGGCGAGGGAGATCGCCAGAAGCGATATCACAGTCCTCCTCTCGGGCGAGAGCGGCACCGGCAAGGAAGTGATCGCCCGGTTTATCCACCATCACAGCCTCAGGGCGGACAAACCGTTCATTGCGATTAATTGCGCCGCCATATCCGAACACCTCCTCGAATCCGAGCTCTTCGGGCATGAGAAGGGCGCCTTTACCGGCGCTGTTGACCGGAGGATGGGAAAATTCGAGCTTGCCAATAAAGGGACGATCCTCCTCGATGAGATCAGCGAGATGGCGTATCCACTGCAGGCAAAGCTCCTCAGGGCGATACAGGAACGGGAGATCGACCGTATCGGCGGCCGCGCTCCCATCCCGGTGGATGTGAGGATCATTGCAACGACGAACAGGGACCTCTTTTCCCAGGTGAAGGAGGGAAAGTTCAGGGAAGACCTCTACTACCGTCTGAATGTCTTCCCCCTCAAGCTCCCCTCGCTCAGAGAGCGGAGGGAGGACATTGTCCCCCTGGCTGAATTCTTTGTGCGAAGGCTGTCGAGGAAGATGAGCAAGGCCTTCCAGCTCTCGGCTGAATTGAGGGACTACCTTCTGGGCAGGGAATGGGAGGGGAATGTCCGTGAGCTCGAGAATTTCATCTACCGGATAGCGGTCATATCCAGGTCAGAGCTCCTGCTGCCACCTACCGAAGGTCCCGCTGCCGCGAAGGCTGCAGCGGGATCGTCAAGGACCGGAACGATTCGCGATATGGAGAAAGAGCTGATCATCGAGACCCTGAAAAAAACGAACAACAACAGGACCCGTGCAGCCGAGCTGCTCGGCGTCAGTGTACGGACTATACGAAACAAGATAAAAGAGTATAATATAGCCGACGACGGCCAGTAGGACGTGAAAGGCGCCAGGACAGGAACAGAATTTGCATATATATTATATAAAACCATATTCAGGAGGAGCTTATGCCTGATTCTACAATGAAAATCCTCGAGCGTATGCTCGATATTGCCGCTGCTAGGCAAAAAGTTCTTGCTTCCAACATCGCCAATGCCGATACCCCGGGGTATAAGGCGAAGGATATTTCCTTCCAGAAAGAGCTGGACAGGGTATTGAGCGGCGCTGCGCCGTCAGGCTACGAAGTCTACGAGACCGTGACGACCATGCCGAACAGGGACGGCAATACCGTCAATCTCGACATCGAGATGGCGAAGGTGGCTGAAAATTCCCTGACCTACACGACGGCGACGCAGTTGATGAGTATGAAAATCAGAATGCTCAAAGATGTGATCAAGGGAGGCAGATAATGAGAGAGCTCTTTATGCCGCTGAAGGTAAGCGCAACCGCCCTCGAAGCGCAGAAGATGCGGATGAACGTTATCGCTTCGAATATCGCGAATATTAACTCCACCAGCACCCCCGCGGGAGGGCCGTACCGGAGGAAGGACGTCGTCTTTGCGTCGTATCTCTATGACGAGACTTCGACCGGCGTCGATATCCCCAGGATTGTCGAGGACCAGAGGCCGTTCAAAACAGTGTACGATCCGGGGCATCCCGACGCCAACGCTGACGGGTATGTCAGCTATCCGAACATCAACACCATCGAGGAGATGGTAAACCTCACGGCTGCCGCCCGCGCCTATGAGGCGAACCTGACGATGATCAACACGTACAAAGAGATGTTTATAAAAACATTGGACATTACCAAAGTGTAAAGCGTCGAGAGTCAAGCATCAAGAGCCAGGCGACGCTATAACGCTTTTAAGGAGGGGAATCCATGAGCGAGATAAAAAATATCGGCGATATCGGGCAGGGACTTCCTGAGCCGTCGATGAACACGCAAAAGAGCTCCGCCTCTTTTGAGGCGGCGATCAACGATGCGATGCGCGAAGTCTCTGCAGTGCAGAACGATGCGGAAAAGGCGATAGAGGATTTTGCCAAGGGCGAGGTCAAGGACATCCATACCGTTGTCGTCGCCATGGAGAAGGCGGATATCTCCATGCAGACGCTGCTCCAGGTAAGAAACAAGCTCCTCACCGCCTACGAGGAGATTATGAGAATGCAGGTATAAAGCATCATGAGGCACGCGTCAAGCGCCGAGCGTCAGAAGATACAACAGTTGTTTTTGCGCTCGACGCATAACGCACGACGCATGATGCTATAACGTTTTTTTGAGGAAAGAATGACCATCAGCGAAGTGATTGACCAGATAAAGGCCTGGCCTCTTAAAAAGAAGATAGCCCTTGCCTCGCTCATCGCCCTGAGTATTGCGGTGATGACCGGCATCATGCTCTGGAGCCAGAGGGTCGACTACCAGGTCCTCTACAGCAACCTCTCCCAGGAAGATGCCGGGCAGGTGATTACTAAATTGCGGGAGATGAAAGTTCCCTATAAGGTCGAGGGAAATGTCATCTATGTCCCGAGTGCCAGGGTCTATGAGCTCAGGCTCGATCTCGCTGCGCAGGGGATTCCCCAGGGCGGCGGCGTCGGGTTCGAGATATTCGATAAGACGCAGATCGGTGTCACCGAATTCGTACAACGCTTGAATTATATCAGGGCGCTCCAGGGCGAGCTGACAAGGACCATCAGACAGCTCTCCGAGGTGGAGCAATCCCGTGTCCATATCGCTATCCCCGAACGCACGCTCTTTTCTGAAAAGGAAGAGCGGCCGACCGCTTCGGTGGTGCTGAAGTTGAAGCCGGGAAGGGTGCTCAGCCAGGGACAGATCGGCGGTATTGTGCATCTCGTCGCGAGCAGTGTCGAAGGAATGTCTCCCCAGAACGTCACGGTGATCGACAACATGGGAAATTTGCTTTCGAAGCCGATGGACGGTGACATGATCGCCGATGCGCGACAGCTGAGTTACCAGAAGGCGGTCGACAAAGAGTACGAGGGCAGGCTGCAGAGCATGCTCGAGGGCATCGTCGGCAAGGGAAAGGCGATCGTCAGGGTTGCGACGAAGATAGATTTTTCGCAGGTGGAAAAGACGGAGGAGAAATTCGATCCGGACTCGGTCGTGGTAAAGACGGAGCAGCGAAACCAGGAGAAGTCTACCGGTGCGGTCAACGGCGGCATCCCCGGCGTGCTCTCAAACCAGCCGGGACAACAGCCCGCCGCCTCGTCCGGAGCACCCTCGTCATCACAGAAGCAGTCGGAAAATATCAATTATGAAGTGAGCAGGAGCGTGAGCAAGATATCCCTGCCGCGCGGCGAGATCAAGAGCATATCGGTCGCTGTCCTCGTCGACGGCACCTACAGGAAGGAAAAGAACAAGACGGTCTACCAGCCGAGGAGCGAAGAGGAGATAAAGAAATACGAGGAAATCGTCAAGGCCTCGGTAGGCTTCAGCCGGGAACGGGGGGATCAGGTGATCGTCCAGAACATGCCGTTTGAAGCGGCCGCTGAGGAACTCCCCGCGGGCAAGCCCGACTATCTGAAAATCGTGATTACATTGCTCAAATACCTTGTGCCCATCGCGGTCATCGCGGTGCTCATTCTCTTTGTGGTGAAGCCGCTGCTCGAGATGCTGAAAGCCCCTGCTGGACCGCCGCAGCTGCCTGCCGGTGAGGCAGTGCCGGCAGTGCCTGCGCTTACCGAACCAGAAACGACGCAGCAGGAGATTATGCGGGAGCGGATCGTCGAGGTGGTCAAGAAAGACCCGCGCAAGGCTGCCATGATCGTAAAGGAGTGGTTGTCGGAATAGGCCTATGAAAAAGCTCACCGGTGTCGAAAAAGTGGCGGCGTTCCTTTCCGTAGTCGGCGAGGAAGCCGCAACACAGGTATTCAAGCACCTCGATCCTCTGGAGCTGGCGAGGGTCGTCCCCATGATGGCGCGGGTCAAGCTCTCTCCGGAAATGGCGGAAGCGCTCCTGAACGATTTCTCCGACAAGGTGGGCTCCGCAATGCTCTCCGTTGACGAGGATTATATCAAAAAGATACTGGTGAAGGCCTTTGGCGAAGAGCACGCAAAGAAGTTGATGGACAAGATCGAGAGCGGTGCGAGCGCCTTCGACATCCTGAGATGGCTCGATTCTGGCGCGATCGCCAACATGCTCGCCCGTGAGCACCCCCAGACGATTGCCATTATCGTCGCCTATCTTGAACCCTCACAGGCTGCTGAAGTGCTTGCAAAGCTTCCCGAACATATAAAAATAGATGTTTCATTGAGGATTGCAAGCCTCGATCAGATATCACCGTCAATATTGGGTGAACTCGAAGACGTGCTCCAGTCGCAGCTCCAGAGCTATACGAGGGGCAGGAAGATCGGCGGTATCAGGACCGTGGCGGAGATCCTCAACCAGCTCGACCGCGCGACCGAGGACCTCATCCTCAAGAACATCGAAGAGAAAGACCAGATCCTCGCCGACGAGATACGGAAGCTCATGTTCACCTTCGACGACCTGGTCAATATCGACGACCGCGGCATTCAGATGGTGCTCAAGGAGATTACGACTGACGATCTTGCGCTTGCACTCAAAATGGCGGGCGACGAGCTCAAGGCGAAGATCTACAAGAATATGTCGCAGAGGGCGGTGCAGATACTGAAGGAAGAGATGGAATCGAAAGGTGCGGTGAAGGTCTCCGATGTCGAAAAGGCGCAGATGAATATTGTGAGAGTGGCGCGGAGACTCGAGGAAGAGGGCAAGATTGTTATCGGAGGGAAAGGTGGAGAGGAAGTCATTATTTAGTACCAAGCACGATATCATCCAGCCCTATACCATGGTCCGGTTCGATGAGGACCTTGCAGGAGACACGCCTGTGCGGGAACCGGAGGTCGTCCCGCCGCAGCAGGAGATGTCGCCGGAGGAGCTGCAGCGGGTGCGCGAAGCAGAGCTGCAGGCGCGCATAAAGGAGCAGGAGCACGCGGGCTATGAGAAAGGGTACACCGCAGGGTACGAGAAGGGATTGCAGCAGGGGCTGCAGGAGATCGCCGAACGGATGCAGCGGCTTGGAGAAATCATCACGGCCCTCGAGCATTTCAGAGAGAAAAGAGCCGAAGAGCTGATGCCGCAGCTCATCGAGCTCGCTCTGGATATCGCAAAGAAGGTCATCCACAAGGAAGTAGAGCTTGACAGGGAGCTCATCCTCGGCGTCGCCCGTGATGCGATGAAGAGGGTCGGCGAAAGGGAAGAGCATGTGGTCATCAAGGTGAATCCGCTCGATTACGAGATCATGATCTCGCACCTTGATATGCTCAAGGGACAGTCAGGCATTAAAGATATCTCCATAGAGCCGCTGGCAACCATCTTTCCGGGAGGGTGCTATATCGAGACCGAGACCGGCGAGATAGATGCCCGGATCGAAGAGCAACTGAAGGAAGTCCAGGATGTCATCGACACCGCAACTCATCGAGAGGTGTAAAGGCTTACTACGGGACGCTGATCCCATCAAGGTCTACGGGAGAGTCAACAAGGGCGTTGGTATTGTTATTGAAGGCCTCGGGCCGAATGCCAATATCGGCGACGTCTGCCAGATCCAGTCGAATATCTCCGCCAACGGCTCAACCGATGTTTCGGAGCGGCATTTCGTCGAGGCCGAGGTTATCGGATTCAAGGAAGATAAAATCCTTCTGATGCCCTTGGGCGAGATTATGGGCATCGGCCCCGGATCACGCATCATCGCAAAAGGACGACAGCGGTATATCCGGGTTGGAGACGGGCTCTTGGGAAGAGTGCTCGATGGGATGGGAAGCCCCATGGACGACAAGGGACCGGTGAGCGGCCAGCTCTTTCCTGTCTATAACGAACCGATCAATCCACTGTTGCGGCGGCGGATAGCGGCACCGCTCGATCTCGGCATCCGGTCGATCAATACCATGCTCACCTGCGGCAAGGGACAGAGAGTCGGCATTATGGCGGGAAGCGGCGTCGGGAAAAGCGTGCTGCTCGGTATGATTGCGCGTCACACCGCCGCCGACGTCAATGTGATCGCCCTCATCGGCGAGCGCGGCAGGGAGGTACGGGAATTTATTGAAAAGGATCTCGGCGAAGAAGGACTCAGTCGGTCGGTCATTGTCGTCGCCACCTCCGATACGTCGCCGCTCATCCGCATCAGAGGTGCCTTTGTCGCAACAGCCATTGCCGAATATTTCAGGGCTGCGGGAAAAAACGTGCTCTTCATGATGGATTCCGTCACCCGCTTTGCCATGGCGCAGAGGGAGATCGGACTGGCGGCAGGGGAACCTCCCACTACCAAGGGATATCCGCCTTCGGTCTTCAATCTCCTGCCCAAACTGCTCGAGCGCGCCGGCACCAGCGACGGCGAGGGGACGATCACCGGGCTCTATACCGTCCTTGTCGAGGGCGACGATATGAACGAGCCTATTGCTGATGCGGTCAGGTCAATTCTTGACGGACACATCGTGCTTTCCCGGGACCTGGCGAACCACAACCATTACCCGGCTATCGATATCCTCCAAAGCATCAGCAGGTTGATGAAGGACATCACCGACGCCAACCACAAGGCGCACGTTGAGAGGGTGACGGACATTATGGCGCTCTACAAGCGATACGAGGATGTGATTACCATCGGCGCCTATAAAGAGGGGACCAATCCGAAGCTCGATTATGCAATCAGAATGATGGACAGAATAAAGGCGTTTCTGAAGCAGGGCATCACCGAAAGGGTGACCTTCGAGCAGGGATTGAAGCATCTCTATCAACTCTTTGAGGGGACCGCGTGAGAAGCCCTGTTGAGAGCCTTTTGAACCTGAAGCGGTGGAAAGAGGATGAAGCAAAGAACAGGTTTGCGCTCCTCCTGAGAGAGCTTGCGACGGAAGAGGCGAAATTGCATAAGCTGGAAGAGCAGTACCAATCGCTCAGCACTCGTTTTGGTGGTGCTGATGAACTGATCAATATCGATGAAATAAAGCGGCTCAATGAGCATCTTGAGCACCTGCTGAGCACCATACAGAGGCAGAAGAGCATCCTTGCAGATAAAGAGCGTGAAGTCGAGGCAGCACGAAGACACCTTGCCGATGCCTCAAAAGACAAAAAGATATTTGAGCGGCTTGATGAAAAGCAAAAACACCTCGTGGAGAAAGAGCTCAGGCGAAAGGAGCAGATCGGAACGGATGAGCACGCCGTCAACGGACATAACAGGCACAGAGCCTAGAGATCAAAAAGCAAAGAGAAAAATGAAAAATTGCACTTCAAAGGTCAAAAAAGGATCTTTCCTTATCTTTACCTTTTACTTTTTGCTCTTTGCTTCTTCTTCGGCAAATTCCGCCCAGCAACAAAAACAACCATCCCCTGCAGCGAAACAGCAGTCATTACGATCCATTGAAGAAGAGCGACTGAACATCCTCAAGGCGGACATTCAGCGCGAGATGGAGAAATACAGGAAATTGAAGAAGGAGATCGACGAGGCGCAGAAAGCGCTGGATGTCAAGAATGAAGAGAAGCTGCAGAAACTCGCAAAGATGTACGAGGCGATGCCCTCTGATGAGGCTGCGCGCAAGCTCGAAAGGCTCGATGACGAGACCGCCGTTACCATACTGGGCTCATTAAAGCCGAAGACCGCGGGCAAGATCCTTGCGCAGATGGAGAACGAAAAGGCGGCCACGCTCTCAAAGAGGATCCTTTCAAAAGGAACCATTCCCCGGGCAAAAACTTCCCCCTAGGAAAAATCTTCCCCACCAAAACTAGTAGCAAGTAGTCAGAATGCAGTAGCCAAAAGGCAAAATAAGAAAGCGGATCGCCACAATTTGTACGTACCACTGCAAGAAAGCACCTTATTTTGTATTTTCTTCTTCTCCTGGCTACTGATTCCTGGCTTCTGACTACTGCTGTTGTTTGGCATGCCTATTGCTTAAAGCACCGTACCAATGTCGTCCGGAGGAATACATGCTCGACAATGTGATGATGCAGCTTGCTGCAGGCAGCGTAAAGGGCGGGAGCACGGCCATCGACGCTTCGCTCAAAGGAGACCGGGAGGTCGGCGCATCGGAAGAAAGCTTCTCCGATATCCTGCAGGCAGTCGTCTCGGGGCTCAATAAAGGCTTTGAGAGCCTTAAAAATGGTGGTGTGATGAATGGAGATGGTACGACCATCACGCTCGATGAGCTGCTTCAGACACTTTTTGACGGCGAGGGCGAGGAGACAGGAACTGCCGAGAGCACGCTCGATATGCTTCAGCAGATGATGTCCCAGCTCCAGGCGGCAGTGGCCCATCCGGTCATTGTCGAGCTGCAATCCCAGGGTATCCAACATTCTGAAGGTGACACGTTCAAGCTGAACGTCTCCCTCCATAATGGAAACGCTGCAATAACCTATATGGCCAAAGCAGAGGATGTGAAGGAGAAGGTAAAGATCCACGTCCACGGCGATACCTCGGTTCATGTCAAGGCGATGTTCAAGACCGGTTCCGCTGACGCTGAAGTCGCGACGGACAGCATACCGGTCGCAGCTGAGGGGAGCGCGCCTTCCATAGGCAAGACCGATACCGAAACCGCAGTGCCGGTCACTGGTGAAACACCTGATACGCCATCTCTGCCTCAGCGGGCCCGTGAGAATGCGCCGATAGAAAGCAAGAAGGTGCTCCCAGGTAGTGATACTGCACCTGCGAATAAAAATAGCATCTCCGTTTCCAGCAATGGGCCGGTGAAGAATGATGCCTCGATGAACGTGCAGGTCATTTCTTCAAATTCCAGGAACATAGATATTGTGCCGCCACCTGCGACTGTAACGACCGATGCTGCCGGAGAGGTGGTGAAGACTTCCAGTGCAGAACCGGACAGCCGTGGTGATGGCCGGACGTCATCTGAAGGGTCTGAAACACAGCTTGCTGCAGCCACATCAGTCCATCACAGCGCTTATGCGAAGCACAGCGTTCCGGCCAAAGAGGTCGTCCATGTAAGCAGGCTCACTGAGGTGAGCGAGCCGATCATGAAAACACTGCAGGCCGGGGAGAAACATCTGATCCTGAAACTCTCCCCTCCTGATCTCGGCGATATCCAGATAATGCTGAAAATGAACAACGGCATTCTCACCGCTGATATCAAGGTCGATTCAAATGCCGTGAAGGACATGTTTTCGCTCGCCGTGCCCCAGATAAAGGCGTCCATCGAGGAATCTGGCATAAGGGCAGGGGAGTTTTTTGTCGATCTGCGGGAGGAGCACTATTCTGACGGCGGCAGGCAGCAGGATGAATATCAGCAGCAGCAACAGAAGAAACAGAAAGAACCGGCAAGTCAGTTCTTCGACTATTTTGTGTAAAGCACAACGCTGTAACGAAAAGAGGAGGGCCTCATGTCAGTAACAAATTCAGTGCCGATCTATAACGATTCCAAATACGGGGTTTCCAATGATACACAGGTTGCTGCAAAGAAAAACGACAGCATGGAGAAAGAGGATTTCCTCATGCTCCTTATTGCCCAGCTCAAAAACCAGGATCCCCTCAATCCCATGAAAGACACCGAATTCATTGCCCAGCTCGCGACATTCAGCAGTCTGGAGCAGTCCCGCGCCACTGCCAGGAGCACCGAGCAGGCGGCTGCAGTCGGCATGATCGGCAAGGTCGTGTCCGATGAATATAACAACACCGGTATGGTAACCGAAGTGAGCATGGATGATAAAGGGACACACCTTTCCATCGCCGTCGTCCAGACGGATAAGGACGGCAATATCGTATTCGATAATGAAGGGAATATGGTGTATGAATACGAAAAGAATGAGAAAGGACAGGTCGTGCTGGATGGGAAGGGAAATCCGGTGCTGCTCACGAAAGTAGTGGACTACAGCCATATCAAAGAAATCAAGAATCCCTATTTATTATAGAAGAGGAGAGAGAGCATGGGCCTGTCATCAGGATTTTACACCAGCGTCAGCGGTCTCAACGCATGCGGCACCGGCCTGTCGGTCCTCGGCAATAACATCGCCAATCTCAACACCGTGGGGTTCAAGGGGAGCCGCTCTCTCTTCGGGGATATTTTTACTACCGCACTTAAAGACGATGCCTCTTCTCAGGTCGGGGGCGGCGTTGATTTCAAAACAGTCGATACGCAATTCATACAAGGTACCATTGCCCCCTCGACCAACCCCTTTGATTTTGCTATCGAGGGCAGCGGGTTCTTTGTCGTGAGGGATGCAGTGAGCGATGCGGAATATTTCACGAGGGCGGGCATGTTTTCGTTGAATGAAGAGAGCTACTTCGTCAACCCTGATGGATTACGGCTCCGTGGTTATATGGCGGATGCTGCAGGGAATATCCTGCCAACGCTGACGGACCTGCAAATACCGAGAGATGCCAATAATGAGACCATAATGCCGCCCCGGGCCACTACGACGGCCAGTCTCCGGGTGAATCTCAATGCAGCCGATGCGGTGCCCGACCCTGTGGGCGACGGCGGGAGCCCTGCGCTCGATTGGGCTGCGCTGTTCACTCCTTTGAGAGGTCCGGCGCCGGGCTCGTACAACTACAGCACTTCGATTACTGTCTTCGACGGTTATTTTGCCCGTGACCCCATCACCAATCAGGTGCTGGTCAATTCGCCCCATACCGTCGACATACATTTTGTGAAGACCGCCAATTACGCATGGGACGTTTATGCGGTATGGGACAGTGCAAAACCGCCTGCGAGCGGCCCGCATACTCCCAATTTTCAGTACCAGTTCCTCGGAGGCATCACGTTCGGCATCGACCCCGTTACCGGCAACGACGGGCAGCTTCTGACGCAGACCCTGGCACCGATCAATCTGACGTGGGACCCTGCGTGGAACGCGCCTGCCGCAACGGTTACCCTCGACCTCAATAATTCAACCCAGTACGGGGCTCCACACTCTGTCGCGTTTCAGCAATCGGATGGTTATACGGCGGGAGGGCTAACTGATTTCAGGATGGGCCAGGACGGAGTGCTCTATGGTCTCTATTCAAATGCGCAGGAAAGGGCGATGGCCCAGTTGGTCATCGCAAAGTTTAACGCACCGCAGGAGCTTGAAAAGAAGGGAGAGAATCTCTATGCGCAGACCGCCGGGTCCGGTGACTGGCGGGAGGCGATCATAGGTCCGGGGGAAGAGGTGAGGGTTTTCTCCCAATCCCTCGAAATGAGCAATGTTGACCTCGCGTCTGAGTTCGTGAACATGATTGCGCTACAGCGGGCGTTCCAAGCCAATGCAACGACCATGCGGACGACCAATGAGATGCTGGTCAAGCTCACCGAGATTTAATGCAGCATATGAAGTGATGATAGAGTAAGAAATAATATTCTGTTGAGAGAGCAAAAAGGAGGATAGCATGGGATTATCAACAGCACTTTTTACAGGTGTCAGCGGTCTTAATATCAATGGTACGGGGTTGTCGGTCGTCGGCGACAACATCGCCAACACCAATACTACCGGATTCAAAGGATCACGTGCAGCCTTCGGCGATATCCTGAGCTCATCACTGGGCGGCGGTTCGTCTTTCCAGATCGGCAGAGGCGCAGCGCTCCAGGCAGTGCAGACCAACTTTACCCAGGGCACCCTCGAGACGACGAGCAACCCCCTCGACCTCGCTATAGAAGGCGACGGTTTCTTTATCGTGAGAGATCAGAACGGCGCCCAGTTCTACACCAGGGCAGGCCAGTTCAAGCTCGATAAGAACGGCGATATCGTCAATCCGGAAGGATTGAAGTTACAGGGCTATCTGACACAGTCGGGCGGCGTGCTCGGCACCATCAACGTATCATCACTGAACAGCCCGGCGAATGATACATCGAACATTACCGTATCCGCAAATCTGAGTTCGGGCACAAACGTCATGCATGTAAATAGTTCCACTGAGAAGTTCTATATAGATGGTACTAACAATTCAATTATCATTAATGCTCTGCCGGCAATTACTCTATTCCCCGGAGCCCCTGGGGAATATACCGGGGCACAGGTGGCAACTGAGCTGGATACCCGAATATCTGCTGCTCTCGGGCTTGCAGCCGGTGACCTTACCGTCACCTATAATGCCGATAATACATTTACCTTTACCAATGTAACAGGTGCCGCTGGTATGACGATCCATTGGGAAGACCCATTGACAACTTTTGAGCAAGTCGGTGGATTTGCTTCTACTGCGAGCGTTATTGCAGCACCTGCTGGCAGTAATATCACCAGTAATAACACAAGCGCGACCGGCTTCGATCCTGCATTCCCTACAACGTATTCACATTTCTCAACATCTATTACAACCTACGACTCGCTGGGTAATAGCCATCTGATTACTATATACTTCAGGAAGACAGGTGAAAGTATGCCCGTAACCGGAGGCGGTACAGGAAACAGATGGGACTGGTATGCGGTTGTTCCTGGTTCCGATGCTACCGGCGGAAGCAACTATGTTGCCGCTCATGGCAGGCTTGAGTTTGATACAACCGGTAAACTTGTTGACGATACGCAGGGGTTCAGCGATTTTGATTTTTCAGGCGGTGTAACACAAAGCCAGGTAATAAATTTTAATTTCGGTACTTCGTTGAGTGCAGGCGGCAGTGGTCTCGATGGTACGACACAGTTCGGTACGCCGAATTCGGTCCTCTTCCAGAGCCAGGATGGTTACACGGCAGGCAGTCTGCAGAGCCTGATCGTTAACCAGAACGGCGCCATGACCGGTGTGTTTACCAATGGTCAGACACAGAAGGTTGCCGATGTCGCACTCGCGCGGTTTATCGCACCGACGGAGCTTACCAAGTCCGGAAGAAACCTCTTTACCGAATCGAACGGCTCGGGCGTGCCCATCGTCGGCACCGCAGGCACCTCCGGTAGAGGCAGGATATTCGCCAACTCGCTTGAAGCAAGCAATGTCGACCTGGCGGACGAGTTCGTCAAGATGATCGCCATGCAGAGAGGTTTCCAGGCGAATACAAAGGTGATCAGTGCTGCCGATGAATTGCTGACCGAATTGGGGAATGTAAAGCGGTAATAGAGCGTAAGCTGATAGCTTGAAGCACACAGTAGTATATATAAGCAGTTGACTCTTTGACGGTTAGACCGGGCGTAGCCCGGTCTAACCGTCATTTTCTTGACCTTTTATTAAAATCCTTCATAAAGTTCAACTACTTAATCCTTGGCACAATCTGTGCTAAATGCGTAGAGCGTTATAGCGTTGGTCGTTATTGTGTACGAGGTTCTCTTCTTATTTTGTTCCATAAGGATCTCACGCTATAACGCATTACGCTATAACGCTATACGGAGGTTTTTATATGGTGGACGAACCCAAAGAGGAACAGCTGAATGAAGAGGAAGCAAAAGAGCCCAAAAAGAAAAAGAGTAAAAACCTGATCCTCATTGTCATCATTGCCGTTGCGGTGCTTGCCGGCGGCACCGGCGCCTTCTTTTTTGTGACGAAGTCCGGCGGCGAGAAGCAGAAAAAGGAGGAGGCGAAGAAAGAGGAGGGGGTGATGTTCGCCCTCGATCCTTTTGTGGTGAACCTCAGCGACCAGAGCGGCAACAAGTTTCTCAAGGTTTCGATGCAGCTCGAGCTTGTCGGTCCCGCGGTCATGGAGAAGGCAAAGGTGAAGACTCCCCAGTTGAGGGATGCAATCATCACCCTGCTGACGAGCAAGACCTCCGAGACGCTCATGTCTCCTGAAGGAAAGCTGCAGCTCAAGGACGAAGTCAATATCATGGTGAACCAGATTCTGGGAGACAATTCGGTAAAGAATGCATACCTTACGGAATTTGTCATGCAGTAGGTGAGGTGTAGATGGAAGATATCCTTTCGCAAGATGAAGTCGATGCGCTACTGAAGGGAATCGCCGAAGGCGAAATAGAGACGGAGAAGCTCGAGGATACGTCGGGCGTAAAGGCCTATGACTTCACGGGGCAGGAAAAGATCGTCAGGGGCAGGATGCCGTCGCTCGATATCGCCAACGAGCGTCTTGCCCGTAACTTCCGTCTCTCTCTTTCGGCTGCGATCCGGCACATGGTGGATGTGACCAATGTCAACGTGAATATCACGAAGTTCTATGACTTCATGAGAGGTATTCCCTTCCCCTCGAGCATCAACATCTTCAAGATGGAGCCGCTCAGGGGGTTCGGCCTGCTGGTATTCGATGCACCCATGATCTTCAGTCTCATCGAATACTTCTTCGGCGGGACCGGGAAGGGATACTACAAACCCGAGGGCAGGGAGTTTACGCCGATCGAGCAGAAGATCATCCACAAGGTCGTCATGATGTTCTTTGACGATATGGAGGAGGCCTGGAAGCCGGTGTATCCCATCAAGCCCACGTATGTCCGCTCTGAAATGAACCCGCAGTTCGTCACCATCGTCACTCCGGTCGACGTGGTCATAAAGGTCGAGTTCGTGCTCGAGATCGAGGGGAAGCAGTGTAAGGCGTTTCTTTGCATTCCCTACGGTTCCGTCGAGCCGATCAAAGAGAA
This sequence comes from Nitrospirota bacterium, assembly GCA_040754455.1. Lineage (GTDB taxonomy): Bacteria > Nitrospirota > Thermodesulfovibrionia > Thermodesulfovibrionales > Dissulfurispiraceae > JBFMCP01. The sequence continues at coordinate 46,524 of JBFMCP010000015.1, read as the reverse complement.
GCTGTACAGCGCCTTCTCTGCCGACAGGGATGAACTCGATATCAAATGGCTCGAACGCATGAAGGAAGGGTTGAAGGATATCCCCGTTGTATTGACCGGAGAGCTCGGCAGGACGAGCGTTACCGTGGAGGATGTGCTCAAGATGAAGGCGGGAGATATCCTCGTTCTCTCGACGAGGGTGGATGAGGACCTTATGGTCCGCGTGGAGGGGGCTCCGAAATTCAAGGCGAGATTCGGCGTGCACCGAGGGGCGAAGGCGATTAAGATAACAAGGGTACTACAAGGCTTTACTAAAGAAGGGAGATCGTAATGGCAGATGACGTGAAGGACGTTGAGATGCAGGAGCTCAAGGGTGATGTCCAACCTGCCCCGTCCGTCCAGCGGGACATCAATTTCATCCTCGATGTGCCGCTCGAGCTGACGGTGGTGATCGGCAGTACGAAGATCCTCGTGCAGGAATTGTTGCAGCTCGGGCAAGGTTCGGTCATTGCTCTGGATAAGCTTGCCGGTGAGCCGATGGAGGTCTATGTGAACCACAAGCTCATCGGCAGGGGCGAGGTCGTCGTGGTCAATGAGAAGTTCGGCATCAGGCTGACGGATATCATCAGCCCGACCGAACGGGTGAGACAATTAGGGTAGTTTACGGAGGATTGTGATTGGGTTTTGAGTTGATGAAAGTTGCGGTTGCCTTATTGATTGTCCTCGGCGGGCTCTACCTTGTCCTGCGGTTTCTCAAGCAGAAGGTAATGCCCCAGAAAGGGATGATTGAGATTTTTCATTACCAGCCCTTCGGGCCGAAAAAGGGGATCGCGATTGTAAAGGTGTTAAAAGAGTTCCTGGTCGTCGGTGTTGCTGATGAAAACATATCGCTCCTGAGCAAGCTCAATGCCTCTGACGTTTATGAGGCGTTAAAACAGGAGTCGGAAACCAGGGGGCAGGAGCCAGGGGTGAGACCAGGAATGAGAATAAAAGATTATATCAAAAAGGGATTTTTCGGGCTTATCGGTATTATTCTGGCTACCGGGTTCTGGCTCCTGGCTCCTGTTGTTGCGCAGGCAGCGCCTGCGCCGCCTGCAGCACCCGGAGGCGGGCTTTTCGGTTTGAGCACTCCCATGGAGGTGCTCCTCTTCCTTACACTGCTCTCGATCCTGCCATCCCTTCTCGTGATGGTGACTTCCTTTACCCGTATTGTGATTGTCCTTTCCTTTCTGCGTCAGGCGCTCGGTACGCCGCAGGTGCCGCCGACACAGGTGGTGATCGGGCTTTCGCTGTTCATTACCTTCTTTATCATGTCGCCGGTTATCGATAAGATATATGCTGATGCCTATGTGCCGTACACCAAAAAGGAGATCAATGCAGAGGATGCCCTGAACAGGGCAGGGGTCCCCCTGAAAGAGTTCATGCTGAAGCAGACGAAGGAGAAGGATCTCGCACTTTTCCTGAAGATGTCGAAGTCTGAGCGGCCTGCTACACCGATGGATCTGCCGATGAGGGTGGTGATCCCTGCCTTTGCGATCGGCGAGCTCAAAAAGGCCTTTGAGATCGGCTTTCTTATTTTTCTTCCCTTTCTCGTTATCGATATGGTTGTGGCGAGTGTTTTACTTTCGATGGGGATGATGATGCTTCCGCCGGTAATGGTTTCCATGCCGTTCAAGCTGCTGCTCTTTGTGCTCGTCGACGGGTGGGAGCTGCTGATCGGCTCACTCGTGGGAGGGTTCAGATGACCGTCGAGCTCCTGGGCCAGATATCCAAACAGACGTTTGAGACCATTCTGCTGGTGGGCGGGCCCGTACTGCTAGTCAGCCTTGTTGTCGGTATCCTGATAAGTATCTTCCAGGCGGTGACGCAGCTTCAGGAGATGACCATGACCTTTGTCCCGAAAATCGTGGCGGTCTTTCTTACCCTGCTGGTTGCGCTGCCCTGGATGGTGCGCGTGCTGGTGACGTTTACCCGCAGTATTTTTGAAAACATACCGCTCTACGTGAGGTGAAACGTGCGTCATGCACAAATCGTCGAGATTCGAGCGTCAAAAGGCGCAGCATTCATTTTTAAGTCGGCTGCCGACGCGCGACGCCTGACGCTGAGACGAAGTTAATATGGAACTCTATAATCTGATAAACATCTACTCCGAGAAGCTCATCCCCGTCTTTATAAGGGTTGCGACGATGCTCGCTTTCATCCCGTTCATCGGGGGGAGAAGCACGCCGATTCTTGTGAGAGGATCGCTCGCCCTGGCGCTGACGCTCCTGCTCCTGCCGGTCGTTACGGTGCGTGTCGAAAATCCGGTGAGGGCGGTCTTTGAGGCCTTTATTGTCGGTTCTGCGATGGGGTTGGCTGCACGGATTATCCTCGGTGCGATTGAGATGGCGGCACAATGGATGAGCATCGAGATGGGGCTGGGCGTTGCAGCGATTTTCAATCCCCAGTTCGGCGAGGTGCTGGGACCGCTGAGCCTCTTTTATACCATCGTAGCGATGGGGCTCTTCTTTATCCTCGATATGCATTATTACTTCATTGAAGGGGTCGTGCGCAGCTTTGATATCACGACGATTCACTACAACGGCATTTTTAACGCCATCATCAAGTTGAATTCCTTTCTATTTCCTCTGGCCTTCAAGATCGCTGCACCGGTGATGCTGGTGCAGGTGCTGGCCAATCTGGCACTGGGGTTCCTGTCGCGGGCGCTTCCGCAGGCAAATATCTTTTTTATAGGGTTCCCCCTGTTTATTACTCTTGGAATTGTTTTTATGGCACTTTCGCTTCCGTTGACCTTAATGGTGATTTCCAAGGCCTTTTTGCATGTAAAAGATTCGATCATGCTGTTTACGAGGTAATATGCCGGAAGAGTTTGACGAACGGACAGAACAAGCGACACCACGACGGCGCCAAAAGGCGAGGGAAAAGGGCGATGTACCCCGAAGCCGCGACCTTATCGGCCTTATGCCGCTCTGGGTGGTATTCGCCTATCTTTCCTTCGGCGGCTTTATGTTTACGACTCTGCTTACCTATTTGAGAGCATCACTGAAACGGGGGTTCGATATCCATCTGAGTGACGCATCCTTCGTCGAGATATTCAAGAACGATTCCTTTCAGATCGGTATGATGATGGCGCCCCTCTTCGGCACCGTTCTTGTCATTGTTGCTGCCGTGCATTTTCTGCAGACGGGCTTTCTGGTAACCGCACAGCCGCTCAGCCCTGACCTGTCGAAGATCAATCCGATTGAAGGCATCAAGAGGTTTTTCAAGCTGAACACCGTCGTCGAGGCGCTCAAGGGATTTCTGAAGGTGATCATACTCGGTGTCATCCTCTACCTCCTCCTTAAAAAAGAGGTCGTCAATCTCCCGGCGCTGGTGGATATGGATATCGCATCCATCGCCGGTTTTTCCTATGTACAGGTAAAGAAGCTCCTCCTCATTTCGGCAGCGGTGCTCAGCATTTTTGCCGTCGCCGACTATGCGTATCAGAGATGGCAGTTCGAGCGTAATTTGCGCATGACCAAGCAGGAGGTAAAAGAGGAGCATAAGGAAGTGGAGGGTGATCCACGGGTCAAGGCGCGCATCAAGAGCCTCCAGAGGGAAATGGCCCGCAAACGGATGATGCAGGAGGTTCCGAAGTCGGACGTGGTGATCACCAACCCCACTCATTTTGCCGTGGCCCTGAAATACGATGCGGCAAAAATGGGTGCGCCGACGGTCGTTGCAAAAGGCGCCAACCTGGTCGCTGAAAAGATAAAAGAGGTGGCGAAAGCGCACGGCGTCCCTGTTTTCGAGGATAAACCGCTCGCGAGGTCGCTGTTCAAGCTGAAGATCGGGCAGGAGATCCCCGAGGCTTTTTACAAGGCCCTTGCGACCATACTCGCCAACGTCTACCGCCTGAAGGGAAGGAGGAGCTAGCGTATGCTGGAAAGATTGCTCAGACAGAGTGACGTGATGCTGGCGGTGGGAATCGTTGTCATCCTCGGGCTGATGATCATCCCCATGCCGTCATTGCTGCTCGATCTCTTTCTTTCTTTCAGCATCACCCTTTCCATCGTCATTCTTCTTGTCTCGGCGTATGCGAAGAGGCCCCTCGACTTCTCGGTGTTCCCTTCGATCCTCCTCATCTCGACGCTCCTCAGGCTCTCGCTGAATATCGCCTCGACGAGGCTCATTTTGATGAAAGGAGACCTCGGCGTCGAGGCAGCCGGAAAGGTGATTAAATCCTTCGGAGAGTTTGTGGTCGGAGGCAACTTCGTCGTCGGCTTCATCATCTTCTTTATCCTGATCATCATCAATTTCGTCGTCATCACCAAAGGTGCGGGCAGGGTTGCCGAGGTCTCCGCACGGTTCACGCTCGATGCAATGCCGGGCAAACAGATGAGCATTGATGCCGACCTTAACGCCGGACTGATCGATGATGCAGAGGCACGAAAACGACGGCAGGAGATAAGCAGGGAGGCGGATTTTTACGGCGCCATGGACGGAGCGAGCAAGTTCGTCCGGGGCGACGCTATCGCCGCAATCATTATTATGGTGATCAACATTGTCGGCGGTTTTTTCATCGGCGTGCTGCAGAAAGGAATGGCCGTTGCAGATGCCGCCACCACTTATACCATTCTCACCATCGGTGAGGGGCTCGTTGCACAGATACCTGCGCTGATTACTTCGACCGCAGCGGGTATTATCGTGACCCGGGCGGCTTCGGAGAGCAATCTTGGTTCCGATGTCGTGAAGCAGCTCTTTGCGAGTCCCAAGGCCCTCGGCACGGCTGCCGGAATTCTGGCGTTTTTCGGCATCATTCCCGGTCTCCCCCATGTCCCCTTCCTCATGCTCGCCACCATCACCGGCACCGGCGCCTACTTCATAGGCAAGGCCCCGAAAGAAGAGGCGGCCGCGCCTGCGCCGGCAGTTGAAGAGCTGAAACAGCCGGAGAGCCTGGAGTCCTATCTGCCGATTGATCCGCTCTCGCTCGAGATCGGTTACGGGCTCATTTCACTTGTTGAGGAAGGGGGGCCGCTGCTGTCCAGGATCAAGGCTATTCGCAAACAGATGGTTACCGAAATGGGCTTTATTGTTCCTCCGGTGCATATCAAGGACAACCTTTCGCTCAAGCCCTCGGGATATTCGATCCTCATCAAAGGCGTGGAGGTCGCATCGGCTGAGGTGATGCTGAATAAGTATCTCGCCATTTCGCCGGGCACGGAAAAGGAGATGCTCGAAGGGATACCTACCAAGGACCCGGCATTCGGCCTCCAGGCGGTCTGGATCGAAGAGCGTGACATGGAGCGGGCGCAGCTTGCCGGGTACACTGTCGTCGATGTCCCCTCCGTGATCACCACGCACCTGACGGAGGTGATAAAGAACTACTCCCATGAGCTGCTGGGCAAGCAGGATGTACAAAAGCTGATCGATAATCTTGCAAAGACGCATCCTAAGGTTGTCGAAGACCTCATTCCCGGTGTTCTGAATCTTAGCGGGGTGCAGCGGACGCTTCAGAACCTCCTGAGAGAGAGGATCTCCATAAGGGATCTCCAGACGATCCTCGAGACGCTGTCGGAATATGCGGGCTTTACCAAGGACCCTGAGCTCCTTACCGAGTATGTGCGGCAGGCGCTCGCCCGGAGTATCACCAAGCAATTGCAGGGTGCCGACGGCGCGCTCACGGTCATTGTCGTCGATCCGAAACTGGAACGGTTGATCATCGAGGCGGTCCAGACGACTGCACAGGGATCGTACCTTGCCCTTGATCCTGCTACATCGGACAGGATCAGCGAGAGCATCAAGAAGAGCTTTGAAGAGGGAATGCTCAAAGGCTATCAGCCGGTGCTGCTCTGCTCCCCGTCGGTACGGAGGTTTTTAAAGCGGCTGGCGGAACGGGTTTCGAACAGCATTATGGTGGTCTCTCACAGTGAGGTGGCTCCGAACACGAAAGTGTATTCCATCGGGACGCTGAGGATGGAATAGCGATATGGTGTACCTTGTACAGGGAGGAAGACAGTATGAAAATTAAGAAATTTGTCGGCAGGAGCTTTAAAGAAGCGCTCGAAGCGGTAAAGAAGGAACTCGGGTCCGACGCTATCATTCTTTCGAGCAGATCGCTCAAGACCGGACCTTTCGGCGTCCTCAATAAGGATGCCGTGGAAGTCACCGCCGCTATCGACGAGGCAGGTGATACGGCGTCCGCGCCGCACGTGCTCCCTGCAAGCTCGCAGCCCGGTCTTTCGGACATCCTGAAAGAGATTCGCGGAATACGGGACGAGGTCTGTTTTCTCAAGGATACGCTGCGGCCCATCGTTCCCTCCCTCAGGGTCGGCAGGGACAAAAAGGGACTCTTCAACCTCCTTATGAAACAGGGTGTCGATTCGCAGTTTGCCGTCATTCTGCTTGAACGCTCGCAGGATTCTCTCGACAGCCTCAAGAATGTAATAAAACAGGATGTAAAGATACAAGGGCTCCTGCCTGCCGAGGAGCGGGGGATCATCTTTTTCGGCCCTCCCGGCGTGGGAAAGACGACGTCCATATCGAAAATTGCGCATATGTTTGCAGCAAAACGAAAACAGGTCAATCTCATCTCCCTCGATGCCAACAGGATCGGAGCGGTGGCTTCGATGAAAGAGCTCTCGCAGCAACTCCGGTGCCCGTTGAAGATCATCCGAAAAATAAGCGACCTGCCGAAAGTGATCTACAAAGAGATGCAACGTGGGCCGCTGCTCATCGACACGCCAGGCTACCAGTACAGCGGGATGCTGAATAACATCAAGGAAATCTTCAGTACGGGGTTCCCCTTAAAAAAATGCTTCCTCATCGATGCCTCCATGAGCGCATCATCAGCCATAAAATCATGGCAGAGCTGCCAGAGCGATACGATCGATTCCATCGGTTTTACCAAAGTTGATATGGCGACGCAGTACGGCAGTCTCTACAATCTTTCGCTTCTTACGAGCAGACCGCTCTCATTCATAACGACAGGACCTGGTGTACCCGATGATATACGCGTACCGTCATCAGACTTTCTTGCAGGCCTGATCATTGGAGGTATCTAATGAACACGAAAGGACCACGTATTGTTGCTGTTTCGAGCGGTAAGGGTGGTGTCGGTAAGACCAACTTTGTCGCCAATCTCGCGCTCTTCTACGCAAGCCTCAACAAGAAAGTGCTCGTCCTCGACGCGGATCTCGGATTGAGCAATATCGATGTGCTCTTCGGGATCGCCCCGAAATATAATCTGAAGCATGTACTGTTCGGCGAGAAGAAGATCAAAGATATCATCGTCAATGGCCCGCTGGGGATCATGATTCTGCCGGCAAGCTCGGGCATACGGGAATTGACCGGGTTGAGCGAGGAAAAGCGTCTGAAACTCGTCGCAGAGCTGGACCATTTCGATACGCCCTTTGATGTCTTCCTCATCGACACCGGAGCAGGTATCTCGGACAATGTCCTCTTCTTCTGCAGCGCAGCCCAGGAGACGGTCGTCATTGTTACACCTGAGCCTACCTCCATTGCGGATGCCTACGCCCTGATCAAGGTGCTCTCCAGGGACTTCGGAGAGAAGCACTTCAGAGTGCTGGTGAATACGGCGCGGTCCGAAAAAGAGGCATTTGATACCTTCAGGAAACTGGCCATCGTAGCGGATAAGTTCCTCAATCTCTCCATTGATTACCTCGGCTATCTGCCCTATGATCAGCATGTCAAGGACGCCATCATTGCACAAAAGGGATATATTGCAATGTACCCGAACAGTACGTTTACCAAAAAGCTTGCTGCCATCGGGAAAAAGGTGCTGGACAACCCCCTTAACGACGTTAAGGGGAATGTACAATTCTTCTTGAGAAAGGCGTTGAGGGTACGATGAAAACCATGAGTGTGCGTGCAGAACGATGCAGCGTCAAGGCAGTGGCTTATAAAAGAGGTGATGTGCAGATGGCGACAAAGAAAAAGACCGCGAAGGTCACCGAAAAGCAGAGGGAGAAGATCATCGAGCAGTTCCTGCCGAGGATAAAATATTACGCCTCCAAGTACGGTTTTTGCCTGCCGCCGGAGCTGAGCACGGAGGATCTTGTTTCGGCAGGCATTGTCGGGCTGCTGGAGGCGATCGACCGGTACGATGCCTCACTGAAGACCAGCCTCAGCACGTTTGCTGACTTCAGGATACGGGGCGCGATCATCGACGAGATCCGTTCCATGCAATGGGCTTCAAAGGACGCGCGGAAAAAGCTCGAGGAGGTGCGCAACACCTACGCGAAGCTGGAGCGGGAGTTGAACCGGGTCGCCTCCGATGAGGAGGTCGCCGCGGCATTGGACATAACCCTCGATGAGCTCTATAAGACGCTCTCCATTGCAAATACGATGAATATGGTAAACCTGGAAGACCTGGGCATGAGCAGCGATGGAGAATCGCTCGATATCCTCGAATGCATCTCCAAGGAAGACGACTGCGATATTCTTGAGGAGTTGAACCTTAAGGAGCTGAAACATGCCCTCGGCGCGTCCATCGACGCCCTTCCGGAAAACGAGCGTCTGGTGGTCACCCTCTACTATTATGAGGAGCTTACCATGAAGGAAATAGGGAAAGTCATGGATATCAGCGAGTCCCGGGTCTGTCAGCTGCACGGTAAAGCACTCATGAGATTAAAAGGAAAAATGGAAGACTTCAGAAAATAAGAAATCCTTCGATACAGTATATAGCCGCTGTGACGTATATCACATGGATAACGTCGCACGCTATCTCTATTTTTATTTGTCCACTACCGGAAATGATAATGCCATATGAGAGCAGGAGGCTTGTAAGTGGCTAAAAACATACAGAAATTGATTCAGAAGCTCACCGACAACGACCCCTCACTGCGCAGAGAAGCCGCTGAAGAGCTTGCTGATTCCGATGAGCGGGCGGTCTATCCGCTCGTTAAGGCGCTCAATGATGAGAACGCCGGCGTGCAGGACGCGGCCATGAGGGCGCTCATTCGCATCGGCGGCGAAACGACGGCGTACATGGTCCTGCCGCTCTTACGGGAAGGGTCGCTGCTCAGGAATACCGCATTGATTATTCTCAGGGAGCTGGGGAGTGCTACGGTTCCTCTCCTTTACCCGCTGCTGAAAGACAAGGACCCCGATATACGAAAATTTGCCATAGACCTGCTCGGTGAGATCAAAGACGGTGCCGATCCCTCGGAAATCATTCCCTACCTTAAAGACGTCAACGCAAATGTGCGGGCGGCTGCGGTGAAGGCCCTGAGCGAGCTGGAGCACCGCGAGGCGATCCCGGAACTGATCCATGCGCTGAATGACGATGAGTGGGTCTGCTTTTCGGCCCTTGAGGCACTCGGCCAGCTCCAGGCGGAGAATGCCATAGAGCAGATTGCAGGCCTCCTCTCGGGATCGTCCGAGACGGTACGCACTGCAGTCTCCGAGGCGGTCCGTCTTGCGGTCATCGAGACGCTCGGCAGGCTGGGGACCGAGAAGGCGATCGACATATTACGGACCTATCTCCCCAAAACGACCGGAGAGGAAAGGAATGCCGTTATCAAGAGCCTCCTCCAGATCGGCATTACCCCTGAAATGGCTGACCTTTCGGAGCACCTTGTCACGATGCTCCGTGAAGGGGATTGGGAGGAGAAGGAAATAGCCCTCAAAGGGCTGGTCACTCTCAACAGCAAGGCGGCTGTTCCCCTTATCGTCGATATCGCAGGGGCGCTCGATCCCTCGTTACCTGAAAACGAAGAGCGGCTCATGATCCTGAAAGATGCCGTCAAAGCGATCGAATCGGAAGATGCCCTTCTCGAGCTACTGGAGTCTTCCGATATCAAATACCGCGGAAAATCCTTTGCCATCGAGGTCCTTGGTGAGACGAGGAGCCGGAAATCGGTGCCTCATCTCGTCAACTACCTGAATGACATGCGGAGGGATCTGCGGAGGGCGTCTACCAACGCACTCGGATCAATCGGCGCATCCGAATCGGTCGAACCGCTGCTCGAGGCGTCACAGCGTGATGTCGATGCCCATGTACGGCGCTCGGCCATTGAGGCGCTCGGCAATATACAGGCAAAAGACGCATTTGAACCGCTGGTGGAATTGCTTGCCCTGGAGCGCTACTACGATGTCATTGAAAAAATCGTTGAAGCATTGCTCAAGATCAACGCCCGGGCTTTTTTAAACGATGTCTCGAGGTACAGCGACAATATACGTGAAATTGTCGCCAAAATGGTGCGTGATGCCGACATCCTCCTCAAACTCGCCGAAGACCCCAATAAAAAAATTAAGATCGCCTCCATCTACAGTCTCGGCCATATTGGTACCGACAAGGCGCTTTCACGGCTCGTCCGGTTTCTTGGTGATCAGGACCCTGATATCCGGAAGGCGGCGGTCGTCGGGCTCGGCAAGGCGCGGTATTGCTCGCCGGAGCTGTTCGAAACGCTCCATGATGATGATCCATGGGTCCGGTTCTATGCCATTAAAGCGATCGCCTTCTCCTGTGATAAAGAGGAAGCGGTCAGACGCATAAGCCCTATGTTGCACGATTCCTTTATCCCTGCCGTGATGTCCGCCATTGATGTACTGGTCGAGATCGGAGGGGGAGAGGCCTTCGAAGTGCTTTCGGCTCACGAGCAGCACCACAACCCCGATGTGCGGGAAAAGGTCAGGGAGGCGCTGAGCTCCCTATGACCTTGCCGATTACCGACGACGTCTTCAAGCAGACCAGGGATTTCATTTACGAGAAGTGTGGTATCTTTATCCCGGACAACAAAAAGTATTTCCTCGAGAACCGCCTGAGCAAACGGATTCAGGACAAGAACCTCAAGGGATATGAGGACTACCTCTATAACCTCAAGTATGATACGGACAAAGAGGAACTGATCAAGCTGTACGACCTTATTACTACCAATGAAACCTTTTTTTTCAGGGAGCCGCAGCAATTCGATGTCTTCAGCGGAGAACTGATGAAGCGTGTTATCGACGAAAACGGCAAGAACGGGCGGCGGGAGGTGAAGATATGGTCGGCCGCCTCGTCCACCGGCGAGGAACCGTTTACGATTGCGATGCTGCTCCTCGAGAAGCCTGAGCTCATCGGGTTCAAAAAGGAGATATACGCTTCGGACCTGAGCGAGAACGTGCTGCAGTCTGCGAAGGCAGGCGTGTACGGCTCCTATGCAGTGCGGAATGTCCCCGAGCCGTACTTGAAGAAATACTTCACCAATTCGAACCAGCAGTATGCCCTCTCGTCCACCGTCAAGGCGGCAGTGAAATTCATGAAAATCAATCTCATCGATGAAAAAGACATGAAGACGATGCGGGGAATGGACGTTATTTTTTGCAGGAATGTGCTCATCTATTTTGATGACAAGGCAAAGCAGCGGGCCGTGTCGCTGCTCTACGATGCGCTGCGGCCGAACGGCTATCTGTTCATCGGCACCTCTGAGAGTCTCCACAATATTACGAGGGCCTTCAGACCGGTCGTCATTAATAAAGTGATCGTGTATCAGAAAGTATAGACATTCAAAGACGGAGCGAGGAGCGCAACTATGAGGCTATTAATTGTTGATGATGATAGGACGACACGGAAACTGCTCAGTCTCTATCTCAAGGGAAAGGGATATGAGGTGGTCACTGCGGAGAACGGGCTGGATGCCATGGAGAAGCTGGCTACCGAGACCATCGCCCTTATTTTAACCGATATGAACATGCCCTATATGGACGGTATCGAATTGACGAAAACGTTACGGAACGACCCGACATGGAAGGAAACCCCCATCGTCATGATTACGACCGAGGCGGACGACGAGGAGCGGAAAAAAGCGCTCGAGGCCGGGGTGAATGACTATCTCGTCAAGCCCACCAATGCGGATCAGATAAACGAAAGTATACAACGAATTGTAAAGAATATAGCAGGAGGTGGCCGCAATGTTTAATCTCTCCCTCAAAGTGCTCGTTGTGGACGATTTCCCGACGATGAGGCGCATTGTAAAAAATCTTCTTAAACAGTTGGGATTTGAAAATATAGATGAAGCCGAAGACGGAGCCCAGGCGCTCGGCAAATTGCGGGGAGGTAGTTACGGCCTTGTCGTCTCGGACTGGAATATGCCCAATATGGAGGGTATCGAGCTTCTCAGAAACGTCAGGAAAGAACCCGAGCCGCTCAAGGATGTCCCTTTTCTTATGGTAACCGCAGAAGCAGAAAAGGAAAAGGTGATCGAGGCGATTAAGGCGGGGGTCGACAACTATATCGTGAAGCCCTTTACCGCAGAGATTCTTAAAGAAAAACTTGAGAAGATAGCGGAGAAGAAAAAGTCTCTTAAAGCAGGGAGCTGATATGGCTGACGAGATGGATGAAATAATAAATGAATTCGTTACCGAAGCCGAAGAGACCCTCGAAAAAATAGACCCCATGTTCGTCGAGCTCGAGGCAAAGGGCTACGACAAGGATATCCTCAATGAGATCTTTCGCGGCATGCATACCCTCAAGGGAGCTGCCGGGTTTTTAGGATTCCAGCCGATCGTCGACGTCGCCCACCGTGCCGAGAGCATCATGAAAAAGCTCCGTGATGCCGAAGTCGACCTTTCACAGAACCTGATGGATGTCATTCTGAAGAGTGTCGATACCTTGCGGCTCCTCATATTCCACATAAAACTTAAAGACGGGATCGAAGAAGATACGTCGGCGCTGTTGAAAGAGCTTGATGCGGCGCTCGTGTCATCCGCAGCGGGGAATAAGGAGCAGAGGGAGAGTAAGCCTGAGATTGAGGCAGGGGCCGGAGAGAAAGCCGCAGAGACGGAAGATATCCATGCCTCGCCACCTGAGCACGAGCATGTGCATGAGACTGTTCCTGAACCTGAACCGCAGCAGGATGTTCGTCCTGAACCTCACCCCCAGCCCAAGCCGTCACCCTCTGCCGCTTCAGCAGCTGCGGATGAGCAGGTCCAGCAGATTACCAGGGAGCGCGAAGTCGTCTCCAACCTGAGGGTCGATGTATCAAGGATCGACAAGGTCATGGACCTTGCGGGAGAGATCGTGCTTGCGCGGAACCGGCTGCTCAACCTGGCAGCGAAGCTCGACCTCAGCTATGCGGACGACCCCGCTGTCGAGAGCCTCCTCGAAACGACGGGCTTTCTGGACAGGGTTACCTCTGATCTGCAGCTCGCGGTGATGAAAATGCGTATGCAGCCGATCCAGAAGGTCTTCGGCAAATTTCCCCGCATGGTACGGGATCTTTCACGGACGCTCGGCAAGGATATCGATCTCGAAATGTTCGGTGAGGACACCGAAGTGGATAAAACGGTCATCGAAAATATCGGCGACCCCCTGGTACATATTATCAGGAATTCTATCGATCATGGGATCGAGACCGCTGACGAGAGAGAGCAGAAGGGCAAGCCCCGCAAGGGGAGGATCATTCTCAGCGCGTATCAGAAAGGGACGCAGATCGTCATCGAAGTGTCCGATGACGGAAAAGGGATCAATGTCGAGGCGGTCAAAAGAAAAGCGCTCTCAAAAGGTCTTATTTCCGAGGAAGAGGCGCAGAAGATGTCGGATGACGCTATTGTCAATCTCATCTTCCTGCCCGGATTTTCGACCAAGGAGGTTTCGACCGAACTGAGCGGCCGCGGCGTCGGTATGGATGTGGTCAAGACCAATGTCGCAAAGCTGAACGGCTATGTCGAGGTGATCACGAAGAAAGATATAGGAAGCACATTCAAGATAAGCCTGCCGTTGACCCTTGCCATACTCCAGGCCATGATGGTGAGGGTCGGCAGGGAATCCTACGCCCTTCCTCAGTCGATGATCGAGGAGACACTCAGGATCAAAAAGAGCGATATCAAAGACGTGATGGGACAGAAGGTCATGACGATACGCGGCAGGGTCATTCCGATGTTTGTCCTTGCCGATGTCCTCGGCGTGCGTCGTCAGGAGGCGGACAACCACGATAACAGCTATGTTCTTGTAGCACTGATCGGCGACCGGCGATTCTGTATCGCCGTGGATGAACTCCTCGGCCAGGAAGAGATCGTCATTAAGACGATCAACGGTATCGAGTCCGAGGAGTGCGGCATTCTCGGGGCGACCATTACCGGTGACGGCAGGGTTGTTCTCATCATCGATCTTGCAATCCTGTCACGGGGGCTCTTTGCCACAGGGGCGAAATAAGAAATGAGAAGACTGACATCAGCTAGCAGCCCTCAGCCGTCAGTAAATAAAAAGCGTAAAGCAGAATGCAATAACAGAGTATCTTTTCCATTTTTTTGCTGACTACTGATAGCTGATGACTGATGGTCATTAGGTAACTTTTAACGAGGAGGAGGCATGCAATATATCGGCTTCACTATGAACAATAACGAATATACCATTCCCATCCTGAAGGTCCAGGAGATCGTCAATGTTCCGCAGCTGACGAAGCTGCCGCAGGTGCCCGATTACATTGAGGGGGTTACCAATCTGAGGGGGAGGATCATCCCCATCGTCAACCTCAAACAGATGGCGGGACTCGGTGGAGATTCCGTTGGCGGGAAGGTTATCGTTATCACCAGCGGTCGTATGACCTTCGGCGTCCTTGTCGACGAGATTACCGGTGTGATTGCGATAGAGGACTCCGAGATAGAGCCGCCGACCGAATTCAATACCTCGGAGATCGTTTCTGGTGTTGCAAAAGTGGATGACCGCCTTATTGTGCTGCTCGATACCAAGAAGCTTATCCCGATGGAGGACATGAGCATCTTTGAAGATGAGATATTCGAGGTCAAGGACAACGGCAATCAGGTTGAAGTAATAAAAAAGATCGAGGGTGTGGGCGGTGAGATGCTCGTCAAAGAGGTTATGGACGCAAAGGATTTTTTTGAGAGGAGAGGCCTGGATGCCCAGGACCCCCGCTATGCGATCTTCGACGACATGGTTGCCTTTATGAACGCCGTAACGAGTCAGGATTATGAAAAGGCGGATGCAGCAATCCAGAATATAATGAAAAAAGGCCAGAACGACCTCTTCAAGGAGGTCGGAAAGGTTACCAGAAAGCTTCACGACGCGATCAGGAGCTTCAAAGAGGCCCTGGACCCGAAACTCAAGGATATGGCGATTACCGAAATGCCCAATGCCGTCGACCAGCTCCAGTATGTTATTGAAAGGACCGAGGACGCTGCCAACAAGACAATGGGGATTGTCGAAAAATATATCCTGACCATGGACGACCTGGCGAACCATATAAGGAACATCAAAGAGCCGGAAGATTCTGTGGGATACCTCAAGGAGTTCAAAAAGAATCTTGAGGACGACCTTACCGAAATATTAACGACCCAGTCGTTTCAGGATTTGACAGGACAGACGATAAAGAAGGTAATTACCCTTGTGGGTGATATAGAAGAAGAGTTGGTCAAGCTGATCGCGACCTTCGGCGTCAAGATCGAACCCGGCGCCCGATCAATGACCGAAGCGCCGGAGAAGGTCTCCCAGGAGGATGTCAACGACCTTCTCAAGGAATTCGGCTTCTAGAAATATGGCGAGGGAGGTGAAACAGGGAAGGAAATCGGGGGATTTTTTTCTGCTTTTTTAGCAAAAGATATAAAAAGGAGGGAGATTTATGAGAAAGATCGGTCTGACTGTTGGAATCCTTGTGTTGTTTGTATTAGTGTGGTCGCTCAGCGCGTATGCGGATGAAATCAAGATAGGTGCCGGTGCGGCGCCGACCGAAAACGTGCTCAAGCCGGTGAAAGATCATTTCGAAAAAGCGACGGGGATAAAGCTTAACATCATTGCCTCGGGGCCTAAGATTGCGTTGCAGGACCTGGAGAAAGGGGCTGTCGATGCAGCTGCGGCCGGTCTCAGCTTCGACGATTGGATGGCCCTGATGAAGAAAGAGGGTGCCGGGGTAAAGGACGCCGGCGCTTTTCAGCAGGTGACGATAGGAAAAGACAAGATCGTAGTGCTTATCCATAAAGACAATCCTGTTTCAAACCTCTCAAAAGACCAGCTCAAGGGTATATTTACCGGAAAGATAAGCAACTGGAAGGAAGTAGGCGGCAAAGATGCTCCCATTATCATCGTATGGGGCAAGCTCATTCCGGGAACCAATAGCATGTTCATAAAGAATATCATGGACGGAGAAAATCAGGCCAAGGACGTCCTTGAGGCAACCACGGCAGAGGATGTCAGGCAGAACGTCTCGTCCAACCCCGAGGCCATCGGCATCGGCCCGTTGGCGGTTGTTGATGCTTCGGTCAAATCCCCGAGCACTCCCGAAGTAGCGAGGCCGATAATTCTGTTGACAAAAGGGAAGCCGTCCGCCAGTGTTCAGAAGTTGATCGATTTCATCAAAGGCGAGGGACAGAAATATATAAAACAGTAATAGCCGTATATGAGTCATCGGTAAAAGCGGAGAGCTACAGAAAGTGGGGAAGAGCTTTCTGCTCCGCTTTTACCTAAGTTCTTAACCGTGAATAAAGAAGAGGTTATTATGAAAAAGGTCAGGATGGACGGTAACAGAGGGGGGGCCGAGGGGGAACTATGACGATAAAAACAAAATTGACACTGAATGTCGTTATTGTGCTGACGGTTATAGCAGCAGTCGCTGTGACGAGCATCATCGGGATGGGCTTTGTCAAAAGCAAGCTCTACTACCTCACCGAGCGGAGTACACCCTTTCAGATGAGGACCGTAGAATTCCAGAGAGCAATTCAGGGCGCCACGGCGGACCTCATCAAAGTCGGCGCAGCGAAAACAAAAGAAGAATACAGGTCCTTCCGCACAGAGGCGGAAAAATCCCTTGCGGAGGTTAGAAATACACAGAGTGCATTGGAATCGCTTGCAGGCGGCGCAAAGATGGAGGCCGCTGATGAATTAAATAAGATTGCCCGTGAGCTGTTCGATATCACCGATGGAAGACTCAGGGCTGAAGACGAAGCAGTGGCTGCGAATAAAACGATTACCCAACGATTAAAGGATACATCGAGCCGTCTTAAAGATCTCGACTCCAAAATTAAAGGTCTTCAGCTGAGCCGCTCTGCGGCGTTCGTGACCTCGCTTGAGGACACCAAAGGCATCACTTCCCGGCTGCGGAGCATCGAAATGCTCAAAGCATCATTAAAAGACCTTCAGCTCGGCATTATAGAGGTGCAGAGGGCCCAGGATAAAAAATCCGTCATTATCGGACGCGGCAAGATCAATGCGGCGATCAGCAAAGCGCTCCAGAATGAGTATCTGAAGGATGCGAAGCATCTCTACAATGATATAAAATCGCTGAGTGAGAAGCTTGAGGAATTGGTTAAGGCCCAGACCGCGCTCATGTCTCAGCCGTCTCTGCAGCCCGGGCAGGCAGCCCCGGTCAACGATGACGCCAGAAAGCAGTATGAGACCGTCAGCAAGGATGTAAATGAGCGTCTTTCGGCAGTGCTGCTTGCTGTCGAGCAGGACGTTGTCGCCGCCAGCGAGAAGTACGGCGTCGAATCAGGAAAGCAGGGAGAGGTCTTTACGCAATCGAATATAGCAAATACCGTGTTGACCAGCAATTCCGAACTGGTCGCCCTCGGTCTGTCCATCGAAGGGTTATCGACAAAACTTTTTACCCTGACGACCGTCAAAGAGGTGGATGCCGCCGGCGCGGAGCTGAAGAGAATATTCGATCTCGTCGGTGGTGTCGAAAAGAATCTGGAAAAAGCGCTTGCTAAACTCAGTGCGAAAGAGGAGCTGAAAATACTCAATAGCGCCCAGGCAGCGCTGAGCTCGGTGCGAGGACTGCTTTTTGCGCAGGACGGCATCATTGCAAAGATCCGCCATCAGATGATTATGAATGAAAAGGCGCTGCAGGCGATGGGAACACTACGCGAGATCGTCCTGAAACAGGCGGAGAAGGGAAAACAGACGGTTTCCGTTGCCCAGGGAGAGCAGGAAAAAGCGATCGGTACGGTCAACAGGATGGTCAGATTCAGTATGGTATTGATCATCGCCATCAGCATCGGTGCTGTGGTATTCGGGATTCTCTTCGGCGCCTGGGTGTACCGCTCCATAGCCAAACCTTTAGGACAGCTCATCAAAGTTTCCGATGAGGTTGCCGGCGGAGATCTCGCCGTCGAGATGGCGGCGAATACCAACGATGAAATAGGGACTGTACAATCCTCGATGTCGAAGATGGTAACGAATCTGCGGGAGATCGTCGGAAAGATCAGGACCTCGACAGGGAGCCTCGCGAGCAGTTCAGAGGAACTGTCCGCTACTGCTACGGCGCTTGAAAAGGGATCCCAGGATCAAGCTATGCAGGTCGAGCAATCGGCTACCGCCATGACTGAAATGTCACAGACGACCCTCGATGTGGCAAAAAACGCCTCCCAGACCTCGGAGGCTGCTCAAAAGATGAAGACGACCGCAATACAGGGAAAAGAAGCGATGCATACGACGATGCAGGAGCTGACGAAGTTTGCCGAGACGGTAAAAGAATCCGCGGCGATGGTGGAATCGTTGGGTCAGAAGTCGGAACAGATCAACAATATCGTTACCCTGATAAAAGAGATCGCTGACCAGACGAACCTTCTCGCCCTGAATGCCGCAATCGAAGCGGCGCGTGCCGGTGAGCAGGGGAGGGGATTCGCCGTCGTCGCCGACAGCGTGCGGCAGCTGGCAGAGAGGACAACGGTAGCGGCCAACGATATCGCCACTACCGTCCATACCATGCAGACCGAGGTCGACGGATCGGTAAGATTCATGAAAGAGGAACGTGAATCCGTCGGGAAGGTTATCGATCATGTCGATCATACGTTGAAGTCGATTGATGACATTGTTGCGTACGTGGAGCAGGTCGCCGATATGGTCCAGCGCATTGCTGCAGCAACCGAAGAGCAGTCGTCCGCTTCGGAAGAAGTCTCGCACAACATGGAAAACATCTCGATCGTAACGAAGCAGCTGAACAGTTCGGTGAACGAGATAAAGCGTGCATCCGAGGACCTCTCGAGACTTGCCGGGGACCTCAATGCAATGGCAAGCTGGTTCAAGGTGTGAAAAAGCTCATTGTTCACCGTTCATAGCGAAAGACGGTGAACGATGAACGATGAACGGTGAACAAATGACGGTTAAGATACTCATTGTCGATGATTCTGCATTCATGAGGAATGCGCTCTCCAATATGCTCGCCTCGGACCCGGAGATCAAGATCATCGGTACGGCTCGTGACGGGCTGGAAGCCATCGAAAAAATAGAAAGTCTCAAGCCCGATGTGGTTACCATGGATGTGGAGATGCCTCGAATGGACGGTATCACCGCCCTCAAGCATATCATGGAGACCAACCCGCTTCCCGTCATTATGGTGAGTTCCATCACCACCGAGGGAGCAAAGGCTACGCTCGATGCTCTGGATCACGGGGCGGTCGATTTCATCCCGAAAAACCTTTCGGAACTCTCGGTGAATATCGTGAAAATTAAGGAGATACTGATCGAAAAGATAAAGCATATCGGAAGGAAAGGGATCGTGAAGAGGAAGGCTCGGCCCGTTCCACGGCCGCTTGCTGCACCACCCCCCCTCGAAATGCCTCGCGCGATACCGGTCAGGACTACCGGCGAACGGAGGGTCGGGGTGGTGTCCATCGGCACTTCCACAGGAGGGCCCAAGGCGCTCCAGGAGATCATCCCCAAATTGCCGAAGAATTTTCCGGTCCCCATCGTTATTGCACAGCATATGCCGCCGAATTTCACGGGCCCCTTTGCGGAACGGCTCAATCAGCTCAGTCAGATTGATGTGAAAGAAGCGGTGGAGGGCGAAATGCTGAGGCCGGGTCTTGCGTTGGTAGCCCCAGGGCGCGGCCATATGAGAGTAACGAGGGTGAAGGGTATCGAGACCGTCGTCAGCATTTCCGAGAATAAGGAAGACTTTATCTATCGCCCCTCGGTTGATGCGCTTATGAGCTCTGTTGCCGAGTTTTTCCCGGGCAGGGCATTGGGCGTTATTCTGACGGGTATGGGCAACGACGGCCTGAAGGGACTGACGGCCTTGAAAAAGAGCGGCGGCAGAATCTTCGCCCAGAATGAGGAGACCTGCGTCGTCTACGGCATGCCGAAAGCGGTTGTCGATGCGGGTCTCGCCGACAAGGTATTATACCTGGAAGAGATTGCCGGAGAAATCGTCAATTCGGTATAGGAACGCCTTCGAGGGGGGATGTTATGATGCACGATTTGCGCAGTGTACCACAGTACCATGAACGGGAAGCGGGGTGATGGCATGAGAGAAGACATGTTGGAGAAGATTGTTCTGGAGACCGTTGATGTTCCGAGTCTCCCGCCTATCGCCTCGAAAGTGCTCCAGCTCATCAATGACGATTTTTCATCTGTGAACGAGCTTGAGAAGATCATCTCGAAGGATGAGGCGTTCTCCGCCCGGCTGCTGCGGATCGCCAATTCTCCTTACTATGGAAGAGGAAGAAGCATCGACACCGTTTCGAACGCGATCATTATGATCGGGTTTAACTCGATGAGGTCTCTTGTTGCTGCCGCTTCGATGAAAGATCTTCACCGCAGGTTCGGTCTCTTCGAGCAGCGGCACTGGGAACACAGTCTTGGCGTCTCCATTGCTGCAAGCCTGATTGCCGGCGAAACACAGATGGTCCCGCCTGAGGAGGCGCAAATCGCGGGGTTGATACACGATATGGGAAAAATCATTCTCAACAACAGCATGCCGGACTCGTACAGCCTGATTATCGAGAGGGTCTATGAGGAGGGCATGCCCGCATTGAAGGCGGAGGAAGAGATGCTCGGGTTCAATCACTGCAATGTGGGCGGGCTCGTTGCACGGAAATGGAAGCTTCCCAGAAATCTTGAAGTGGTGATTGAGTTTCACCACTCTGCCGACCCCTTCCCTGCCGAGGTACTCGGCGATTACGAGCCGCTCTGCCAGATTATCAAGATAGCGGATGCCATGTGCCTGAATATGGGCATAGGGTTAAGGGTTCCCGGCACTTCCGCAGAAATAGGGTTTGAGCATATCGGCATCACTGCTGATCGTTTCAATGCGCTACAGGAGCAACTGAAGAAAACCTATACCGAGCAGAAGGCCCAGTTGATGGAGTAACCGCAATTACAACGTATCATGGCGAGCGATGAGGGAATAAGAGATCTCTATGGTGCCCAGGGCATAAGGGCCATCGGCACTCCGTATGTCTTTCCGAAGAGCCGTACCGTGAAGACGGAACGGCGTTCAAAAGAGGAGAAGGAACGATCCCGTAAGGCGAACAAAAAGCAGCCCGGGCGACCGCCGGGAAAGGGCCCCGGGGGCGTCGATATCACGGTATAATTTTCCCTGTCGGGAAAAATTTTCCCACCATCTTTCACATCAAATCCTAAGTCCTAAGTCACAATTTCTAAACAACGGCATATTTTTCATTCAGGCGATGCTGTAATAGCGCTCGATCGCTCGTGAATTTTTCATTTGTTTAGGATTTCGATATTTGTATGTAGGATTTTCTTTTTGTGGCATCGATATTGCTTTTCATTACACAGCCCGATAAAGGAGATTGCGATTAATGTATAAAGGTATATATGTTGCAATGACCGGAGCAGTGCTGAGGAGTCAAGAATTGGACAATGTTGCCAATAATTTGGCTAACGCCAGCACAACGGGATACAAGAAGGGTACCTTTTCCTCCCGGCTTTATCCGCTCATGGAGGATGTTGCACAGGACCGGAATTCGTTGTACCCTGATGCCCGGGCGATGACGTATTTCGGAACATACTCGATCGATGTAAAGGAAGGGAACCTGAGGACCACGGGAAACCCCCTCGACCTTGCCATCAGGGGTGAAGGCTTTTTCGCTGTCGAGGGCAAGGGGAACATATTTTATACGAGAAACGGAAGCTTCAGTAAGAGCAAAGAGGGATTCCTTGTGACCGAGAGGGGGCAGAGGGTACTCGATACCGCCAACAAGCCGATCAGGATCGAGGGCAGGGAGATCAACATCAATGCTGAAGGAACCGTCTATGTGGACGGCAACGCAGCAGGGAAGATCAAAATGGCGCGGCTCGTGGATATCCAGCATATAGGAGAATCGTTGTTTACCGGCACTGAGCGTGGAATCGCAAGCGGCGATATGGTGCAGGGCAGCACCGAGATGTCGAACGTCAACCCGGTGCGGGAGATGGTAGGCATCATTACTGCCTTGCGTCAATATGATTCAGCTCAGAAGGTGATCCAGAATTTCAATGAGCTTTCACAGAGAAGTGTCTCTGAAATAGCAAAAGTATAAACACCGAGGGCAACGGACTTAAGAACGTATAACGCAATAAACGGAGGTCGTTGTGATCAGATCGCTCTTTACCGCAGCAACAGGGATGCAGGCTCAGCAACTTAACGTTGATGTTATCTCGAACAATATTGCGAATGTCAATACGGTAGGGTACAAACGGAGCAGGGCCGATTTTCAGGATCTGCTCTATCAGACGATCAAGGCACCCGGTGTCCCGTCGGCAGAGGGTATTCAAGTCCCTTCAGGAATACAGGTGGGGCTCGGTGTACGGCCCGTGGCGGTTCAGAAGCTCTTTACCCAGGGTGATTTTATTAATACCGGCAATGATCTCGACCTCGTTATCGAGGGCGATGGCTTTTTCCAGCTCACAAGACCTGATGGGACAATCGCCTATACAAGGGCGGGTGCATTTAAACTGGACCAGGACGGCAGGATCGTCAATTCCGATGGCTTTCCTCTCGAGCCCTCCATCACAATTCCTACGGATACGACAAAAATCACGATAGGCTTTGACGGACGTGTTACGGTGCTCCAGGCGGGAAATACCACTCCTCAGGAGATCGGGCAGATCGAGATAGCAAAATTCGTCAATCCTGCCGGACTTCAGGCAATCGGAAAAAATCTTTTCCTCGCCACCGATGCTTCCGGTGAGCCCACCGTTGGAGTGCCTGACACCGAGGGGAGGGGGTCGCTCAGCCAGGGGTTCCTTGAGAATTCGAACGTTAACGTCGTCGAAGAGTTGGCCAACCTCATAACCGCCCAGCGTGCCTTTGACCTGAATTCGCGTGCGGTGCAGGCATCGGATGAGATGCTGCAGACGAGTGCGGCACTGAAGCGATAACGCGATGACACTTTACAAGGAAACCAGGAGAGGGCAGGGCTGGATACTTGGCATGATCTTTCCTGTCATGCTCTTTTTGCTTGCCTCTGTTTCCCGTGCAGACGAGAAGAGTGCTCTGCTTGGTGAGATAGAGACGATACTACACGAAAAGTTATCCCACCTCATCTCGGATGAGGTGGAACTTACCGGATTGAGGATTATAAGGGGGGGAGAGATCATTCATCGCAAAGGTCCCTCGGTAATAAAGAGCGCGGTAATGAACGGGTACAATGGAAGGAATAAGGCGGTCTTTTTAATAACCGTCTCCAATGAAGAGAAAGATTCTTCATTGCTCATCGAAACTGCATATGATGTACCGGTTGATGTCTTCGTTACTTCCAGGCCGCTCATGAGCGGAACGATACTGACGGAGAACGATTTTTATACCGTGAAGCAGAAAAGCTCACGGATCCCTGCAGGTGCGCTTCTTAATAAGGATGAGCTCGAGGGAAAAGCATTGCGGGCTTCGCTGGGACAGGGCATCATCTTGAAGACCAACCACGTAAATGCACCGGCATCGGGCAAGAGAGGACAAAAAGTTGATGTTGTGGTTGAGGGAAACAACGTAAGTATTTCAACCAAGGGAGTATTACGTAACGATGCGGTACTCGGAGGCACTGCGAAAGTGTGGTGCGACAGTTCTAAAAAGGAGATATACGGCATTCTCGTTGCCCCTACGATGGTAAAGGTGAAAATATGAAAAAGAGGATACAGAAGTCGGAATACAGAAGTCGGAAGTCCGTACTAAGGAAAGGTATACTTCTGTGTTTTCTGGCGACGATGATCGGGGGCTGCGCACAGGGTCTCAGGGATGCCCGTGAAATAAAAAACGCACCGATGCCCCCGGCCTATGTCGAGACAAGGGAGCGTGCAGTATACTCGTCGGAGGGTTCGCTCTGGAAAGATGCGGCATCCCTCTATGAGGACAGAAAGGCGAAGAGGGTCAATGACCTCGTGACCATTCTCATTACCGAACGGTCCGCTGCTTCGAAAAAAGCGACCACCAATGCAAGCCGTGACTCAAAAGACAATGACTACAACATAACGAACCTTTTCGGGGCCAACCTCGATTTCAACCTGCATAATGCGTTCGCTTTGAAAGATTTCTATAAGGGTGCAAACACCTTCACCCCCAGGGTCCAGGGGAGCGGATCATCCGATTTCCAGGGAAAAGGCGATACGACGAGGGAAGGGAGACTGACGGCGACGATCACGGCGAAGGTCGTCGAAGTACTCCCGAACGCCAATCTGGTGCTCGAATCGAGGAAAGAGGTGGTGGTGAATAATGAAAAGGAAATCGTTGTATTGCGGGGTATTATACGGCCCGATGATATATCGAGCAATAATACCGTTTTATCACAGAATATCGCCGATGCCCAGATATACCTTGTGGGTGATGGCGTCCTGGATGACAAACAGTCCCAGGGCTGGCTGGTGAGATTCCTCGATCAGGTCTGGCCGTTCTGAAGCAAGGTGTGAGGAAACAGTTGATAAGAGCCGGGAGGACAAGGACAAAGATGGCCAAAGGCAGATGTAAACCGCGCAGCAAAAGAAAAGCGAGAGCGCTTTTGTCTATTTATCTATTTCTGACCTCTGTCTTCTGTCTTTTATCTTCCGATGTATACGCCGAACGGATAAAGGATATTGCCACTTTTTCGGGGGTCAGGGAGAATGAGCTTATCGGCTACGGCATTGTGGTTGGGCTTAACGGGACAGGTGACAAGGACGGCACCTACATATTCCAGCCTTTTGCCAACATGCTCACCAGAATGGGAATTAGCATCAATCCCGCTGATGTAAAAGGAAAGACAAAGAATATCGCCGCAGTAATTGTAACGGCCAAGCTTCCCACAATGGTGAAGCCCGGTTCAAAAGTAGACGTGCAGGTATCATCCATTGGTGATGCAAAGAGTCTTCAGGGAGGCACGCTCCTTATGACCCCACTTAAGGGACCGGACGGCAGCGTGTATGCTGTTGCCCAGGGGCCGCTCTCGATAGGGGGGTTTTCGGCGGGTGGGGGAGGTGCCCAGACGATTAAGAACCACCCCAATGTGGGGACTGTTCCCAATGGTGCCATTGTCGAGCGGGAGGTTCCGGTGCAGTTGAATCTGAGAAACAGGTTCGACGTACTGCTGATGACCCAGGATATCACGACAGCGAAAAGAGTAGCTGATAGGATAAACGGGCAATTGAGCGGCAATTTTGCCAAGGCTGAGGGACCGTCGGTTATTTCGGTAACCGTCCCCGATGCCTATGCCGACAGAGTAGTGGAGCTCATGGCAGCAGTTGAGGCGATTCATGTAGATGTCGATCTGCCGGCTCGGGTGGTGGTCAACGAGCGGACCGGAACAGTTGTTGTCGGCGAGAATGTCAGTATCAGCTCGGTAGCACTAGCGCATGGAGGTCTCACTATTGAAATCAAGACCGAGTTTCAGGTCTCCCAGCCTCCCTCTTTTGCACCCGAGAGCGCAGAGACCATCGTTGTACCCAAAAAGGAGGTTGCGGCAGAAGAGAAAAAGGCCTCTTTTGTCGAAGTCAAGGGCGCAACAATCGGTGAGCTGGTGAAGGCGCTCAATGCCCTCGGTGTTGCTCCCCGCGACCTGGTCGCGATACTGCAGGCCATCAAGGCAGCAGGAAGTCTCAAAGCGGATCTGGTGATAATGTGAAACCGATTATTCCTCTCAATCAGCAGTTAATGAACATACGAAGAAACGATCATAACGGCGAGAGCTCTGATCTGCGTAAAGCAGCAAAAGAGGTCGAAACGATATTCTTAAATGAATTCTTGAAGATTATGATGGAACAGACTTCATTCAACAAGGATAAGACCGTTTCTACCTTTATTCCCATCATAACCGCCGAAATTGCACAATCTCTTGCCGAAAGAGGGATCGGCATAGGTGATCACCTTATGAATAATCCTACAATGGTACGACCCTCGGTAGAAAATCAGCCGGAAGCAGGTCATAATGAAAGTTCTGATATAAATAACAATAAGATATCTGCTCAAAACGAAAGTGCTGCTTCAATATGGAATAGTGAAAAGCTGAGGCTTCCTGTAAAAGGTCTTATCACTTCGGGATTCGGTTTGAGGCACGACCCTTTTGACGGAAAGCTGCGCCACCATAATGGTATGGATATCGCTGTTCCCGAAGGGACACCGATCAGTGCCGCAGCGCCGGGCACAGTTGTTTTTAGTGGTTATTCAAATAGTTACGGTAATTGTATTATAGTAAAACACGATGATGGGCTCAGTAGCTTGTACGCCCATAATGCCGTAAATTATGTAAAAAACGGAGAAGTTGTTGACTCAAAAAGCATAATTGCCTTGTCGGGCGCTACGGGTAAGGCTACAGGGCCTCATGTGCATTTTGAAATAAGGAAGTATGGAATACCGGTGAATCCCTTGAGGGAGATAGGTTAATGTTTTGTGAAAATCCTCCGATATATAATTATATATGTACAGAACTGACACTATAAACGAGGAGGAGAAAGGATGAAGATCACCAATAAGGTCGATGTTGTCAGCGCGAGCCTGCAGAAAACCGACAAGATCAAAGAAAATGTCGCTGGTGGAAAAGCCGAAAAGATCGCGCCGAGGGACCAGGTAACAGTATCCGAGAAGGCAAAAGAAAAGGCCAAAGAAATAGAAACTCTCCAGGCACAGGTCGGCACTATTCCGGAGGTGAGGACTGACCGTGTAGAGGCGGTAAAGAAAGCCATCAATGAGGGCACTTATAACGTAAAAGGTGAAGCAGTGGCAGGCAAAATGATACGGGAGGCGATCATTGACTCAATCGTATGACGATTTAATGGGCATTCTGGAAAAGGAGTTCCTGCTTTGCACCAGGCTGATGGAGCTTTTGCAACGGGAGAAGGAGGTTATTGTCAGCCTTGATCCCTCGGCACTGGAGCAGCTTCTGCGCGAGAAGGAGGAGATCACCACCAGCATAAAAGTCTGCGATGAAACACGAGAGAAGATATTGGAAGCACTTGGATTTAAAGGAAAAACAATTACCGAGGTTGCAGCACTCGCTGATACGGTGTACCGTAAGAGACTCGATGCGCTTGCATCCAGGTTTTCGGTGATTATCCGCAATATCTCTGAGCTGAACCAGTTCAACAGTAAGCTCATTGAAAAATCACTTTATTATATAAGGACTTCATCTAATTTCCTGGGCACCTTCGATATCAGCCCATCGTCGAAGGTATCGGTGGAGGCGTAAATGTCGATACTCGGGGTATTTGACATCGGAAAGACCGCAATGTATGTGACGAGAAAAGCACTGGACACTACGGCACATAATGTCGCTAATATTAATACTCCCGGCTATACGAGACAGGAGCTTGTCCTTGAGAGTGTGCCCTCCGGAGTTTTAAGCAGCACGGGCTTGAGCGGGCGAGGGGTCAAGACCACCGGTGTCCAGAGGTTGTATGATTCATTCATTGCCCTCCAATTAAGAAATGAGAAATCCAACCTTGCCTATTGGGAAGCATACGGAGAGGGCATCGTCAAGATAGAAAATGTATTCAACGAGGCATCCGATGTCAATCTGTCGACTTCAATAAACGATTTTTTCAATGCCTGGCAGGAGCTTTCAAACAATCCCGAAGGATATGCCGAACGGTCGTTGCTCATTAAAAAAGCCGAGTATCTCACTGCGCGCATCAACAGAGCGTATACCACACTGGATGAAGAGCGTAATGAACTGGTGAAGAGCAATGAGTTTCTGGTCGATGAAGTTAATACCATTACGGCAAAGATCGCGGATCTGAACGAAAAAATCTCCGCATCTCCCGGCTCACTGGACCTTAAAGACCAGAGAGACAGGCTTATTGAGCGCCTCAATGAAATCGTCAAGGTGACTACTTTTGAGGATAACGTGGGCAGATATGCCGTTATGATAAGCGGTGTCCCTCTTGTAGACGGCGCTCGGGTATTCCATCTGGATTCCAGTATCGATATCAACAACAATCTGCATTTTTATGTCAATTTCACCGACTCCAGGGGAGTGCTGACCGAGACACGAGAGGTTTCGCACTATATTACGGGTGGCGAACTGAAAGCAAATTATGATCTCAGGGATACGCAGATTCCCGAATACATAGATAAACTCAATATCATGGCCATTAACCTTTCCGATGTCGTTAATTACTACCACCGGCAGGGGTATGGAACGGATGGGTCAACGGGGAATAATTTTTTTTCTTTTGCGACGAACACCATCACCGATTCCGACCCCTCCGCCGGAGCGACGATAACCTCCTTAAGCATTACCAACACAAACAGCGTCAGCTTCTCGAATCAATACAGGTCGGATTATATCGACGCAGTTGCTTACGCTGCCCTTCCCCCCGCGGATCAGGCTGATTACATACAGGAAGGTACGACTGGTTTTTACTGGCGGGTCCAGAAATCGACCGACGATGGTGCAACATGGACGACCATTGCTCCCAATACATTGTTTGATCCTTCGGATCCCTCGACGCTCAATCAGAGTAGAGTTAATTTGACGCCCAGTTCTACCGCCGGCTCCTGGAGGACCCTTGAGTTTGAAGGGATCAAGGTACGGTTTGACAATAATCTGATCGCCGCGGGTGAAACCTTCAGCTTCCGGCTTAATACAAATGCGGCATTGGAGATTGCCGTTGCCATTACCGAGCCTCAGAAGGTCGCCGCCGCGGAAGGAGATCTGGTCACTGTTGATGAAACCAATAACAACATCAGGTTCAGCGAGGACGGCGGCTCTACTTTTGTGACGGCGACCATTCCCTCCGGTGTCTATACGAGGTCGGAGCTTGCAGACAAGTTGAAGCAGGCGTTGGAGAGCGCCGACAGCACGACAGCGTACCAGTATACTGTTGCATACAATTCAGGAACTAAAAAATACACGATCACCAATGAGGATGGCATCGCCGGTGTCGGTCCGAACGACAACCTTAATGCAATCGTTTTTGACTGGACCAATGCAGCCTCTACAGGAAGGGGACTGTTCGGCTTCACCTCAAACTCACACATTAATGCTGCAGGCTCGGAGACGGGCGACAATGCGGTATACCCCAACATCCCCGGCGATAATAAGAACGCAAAAATGATCGCCGGTCTTGCAAGTCAACTGATCATCGCCGGCAGAAAGCCTATAGATTTCTATCGTGAAATCGTTTCAGATGTCGCCGTTGAATCTTTGTCGGCAAAGGACAGCCAGAAGTTCCAGAGCGCCCTTGTCAGTGAGCTTGAGGGAAGGAGAGAGGAAATTTCCGGGATCAGTCTCGATGAGGAAGCGGCCAACCTTGTTAAATATCAGAAATCCTTTGAAGCTGCTGCAAAGATGATCGGCATTGCTGACGAGCTGCTTGAGGTTCTTCTGGGGATGACGGGGAGGTAATCATGAAAGTTACCATGAAGATGTTCTATGACCGCTTCCTTTCCGGCATGCAGCGGAACATGGAAGCTGTAATAAAGGACAGTGAACAGCTCTCGACGGGAAAACGGATCGGCAAACCATCGGATGATCCGACGGCGATGTCGAGAATCATCAACTATAATACCATGCTGTCGTCTACCGGTGAGTACTTGCGATCGATTACGACCGCCAAGGGCCCCCTTGAGGCATTTGACTCGGCCTTTATCACACTTGGTGAAAATATAACGAGGGCGACGGAGCTTGCCTTGAGCGGTGCAAACGGGACAATGGATCCCCGGTCGAGAACGATGATTGCAAAGGAGGTTGACGGCCTCATCGGGAATGCCATCAGGATCGCCAATACAAAAGTTGGTGATCGTTACATTTTCGCCGGTTTCCAATCGAATGTCCCTCCCATCAACGCCACCACGGGAGAATTTGTTTCGGATACAAGCTCCCTGCAGGTTGATATTGGACTTAATGTCAAAATCGCTTTAAATATTTCAGCCGGAGATATCTTCAGCTTTAGAAAGACAAGTGCCGCTGATCCGCAAAATGCCGTCTTGCCGCCGTACAATTGGGATAATGGCGGAACCATTACGATTCCCGATGCAGACCCGATTTCTGCATTGCATACGTCCAAAGGCGACCCTGAACGTCTCCCTGCCGTTGCGAGCTTCACGAGCTCCGGCGATGTTTTTTCCTCAAACGGAGGGACGTTGACCATTACTGTCGGAGATAATGACCAATCGCCGGTAACCGTTACTCTTGGTGCTGCTCAGGATGCTGATGCGAGTGGCGACTACAGCCTTGATGAGGTTCGGAATGCTATTAATGCACAGGCCGGGTCAAAAGTTAAGGCGGAGGTGGTCAATTTCAACACGACTGGCAACCCTGCAAATGATGACTTCAGAATCGTCATCGCGTCGAAGCCGGTGGGAAGCTCCGATAAAATAAAAATTACCGTCACAACCGCGGACGGTGCCGGAACGGGACTCAACGATCTCGCCTATGACCCCACAGGCGCCCAGTCGATGTTGCTCGGAACGAATATTACGAACTACAATTACATCACCGACCCTTCGCATCCGAATTATTACAGCTTCAATAATAACTATCTTAATGAGAACAATTTACTACGTGCGCTTCATTTTCTGAAAGCCTCCCTCGAATCAAATGACGTCGGAAGAATTCAGAAGTCACTCGGCTATCTGAACAAGCTCTCTGACAAGCTCGCTCAATTTACTGCTGAAATCGGTGCCCGATTAAATAAGATCGATGCCGAAGAAAGCTATCACGATGATCGGGAGTACAATGTCAAAACCTATCTCTCCAATGAACAGGATACCGATATCGCAAAAGTCGTTACCGATATGAGCCAGCGGCAGGTTGCACTTGAGGGGCTGAGGGCCGTTTCTACGGATTTCATGAGGACAAGTCTCTTTGACTTTCTCAGATGAGGATTAAATGCTTGTTCTAACGCGGAAGACCGGTCAGACAATAACTATTGGCGACACTATTCAGATCAAAATAGTCGAAATCGGCAACGGCTTTGTCAAACTCGGCATTGATGCGCCCAAAGATATGCCTATCTACAGGGAAGAACTGTACGAGAAACTGAAACAGCTCAATCAGGAGTCAGCGCGTATGGACATCGATAAACTCAAGAATTTCTTAGGGGTAAAAGAGGAGCGTTAGACGGGGGATGACCATGAAAGTCGCTACTACCAGGTTCGGTGAAATCGAAATAGACGAAGGGAAGATCATTACGTTTCCTCTCGGCATTCCCGGGTTTCCGGAGCTGAAGCGTTATTTTCTTCTCGATTACAAAGACCCCATCAAATGGCTGCACGCGGTTGATGATCCCGATGTGGCATTTATTGTGATGGACCCGTTTTCCCTCTTTCCCGCTTATTCTGTTGATATCGATGATGAAGTGGAACTTTTTCTCGAGATCAAGGAGCCGACGGATACGGTAATATTCACTATTCTTACCGTTGCTGATACTGTAGTGACTGCGAACCTGAAAGCCCCGATTATCGTAAACTCCTCAAACTTCAAAGCCGCACAAATACTTCTGGAAGACGACCGCTACTCCTTCAAGGTACCTCTACCGGCATTACCTTCGAAGACCGAACCCAGGCACTCCGAAACAGCATAGTTGTTTGCTCTCATGTAGATTTCTTTCATTGATTCCCGTGCTTTTCTTTGAAAAAATTATGGGAACGTGTTATTTTATTTAAATCGTTACAGCATTATTGTGTGAGGAGGTTGATCATTTCATGGCCCGTGTCCCCATGACCCCCGAGGGCTACCAGAGGCTCAAGGAAGAGCTCGACAGGCTGCTCAAGGTCGACAGGCCCAAGAACATTCAGGATATTGCAGAGGCACGCGCGCACGGGGACCTTTCCGAGAATGCAGAGTACCATGCGGCAAAGGAGCGGCAGTCTTTTATCGAGGGGCGCATCCAGGAGCTCCAGGCGAAGATAGCGCTGGCGGATGTCATCGACCCCTCGCGGATAAACCAATCGAAGGTCGCCTTCGGCGCTCAGGTCAAGGTGCTCGATGTGGAGGCGGACGAGGAATACCTGTTCATTCTCGTCGGCCCTGACGAAGCGAATGTCAAAGAAGGTAAAATATCGATCAGCTCTCCCGTCGCCAAGGCCTTGATCGGCAAAGAGGTCGGCGATGTGGCCGTGGTCAAGGCACCGGCGAGGACCATAGAATACGAAATCATTGAGATCAACTTTGTCTAGGTCCTTCAGCGCTACCATACTGCACAACGATTATCAGTCCAGCCTTTTTAAACGACTAGTGGTAAAACCGTCGTCCACGGTCATTCTGCCGAAACCCGGTCAGTTCTATATGCTCCAGACAGGGGACTCGTTCGACCCTCTTTTAAAGAGGCCCTTCAGCATCTTCAGCTATGAAGAGAATACCTTGCATTTTCTCTACCGTATACGCGGTAAGGGTACGCACTCGCTTTCAAAACTTAAAGAGGGGACCGATATTCAGCTGATCGGGCCTCTTGGAAACAGCTATCCTGCCCCAGAAGGTGATTTTATCGCTGTTGCGGGAGGCATAGGGATCGCTTCACTTTTTCCGTTGCTACAGAAATTCGAAAAAAGGGCTCACCTTTGTTACGGAGCGAGAAACAAGGCTGAACTGGTCATGGTTGATGAGGCACGGAAGGCGGCAAAAGAACTGTTCATAGCTACCGACGACGGCTCAGCGGGGGGAAAGGGCTTCGTAACGGAATATTTAAAGCACTGTCTCGACTCATTCCCTGGTGCGCCGGTCTATGCCTGTGGTCCTACGCCGATGCTTCACATAGTCGCGAAAAAGGTCCGGGATAGAGGTATCCCTTGCTATGTCTCGCTGGAGGAGCATATGGCCTGCGGCATCGGCGCCTGCCTGGGGTGTGTTGTGAAGACGACGGCGGGACAAAAAAGGGTGTGCAAGGAAGGGCCGGTGTTTGCGGCAGAGGAAATCATATGGTAAATCTCGCGGTAGAGATCGGCCCGCTCAAGCTGAAGAACCCGGTCATGACTGCTTCGGGGACCTTCGGCTATGGCGAGGAGTATGCCGAGTTCGTTGACCTGAACCGGCTCGGAGCGATTGTGGTCAAAGGCCTCTCTCTCACGCCGCGCGAGGGGAATCCGACACCGCGGATTGTCGAGACGCCGGCAGGAATGCTCAATGCCATCGGCCTGCAGAACATCGGCGTCAGGGCCTTCATTAAAGAAAAGCTTCCTTTCCTGCGGCAGTTCGATACCCCCGTCATTGCCAATTTTTTCGGCGACACCATCGATGAGTATGTACAGGCAGCAGAGGAACTGAGCGCTGCAGATGGCGTCCGTGCCCTCGAAATGAATATCTCCTGTCCCAACAAACAGGCGGGCTGGATCGTCTTCGGCACCGACCCGAAGACCATGGACCAGGTAGTAGGTGCGGTGAGGAACGTGACGAAGCTTCCCCTGATCGTGAAGCTTTCTCCGAATGTCACCGACATCGGCTGTATGGCAAAGGTTGCCGAGGACTCAGGAGCCGATGCCGTATCGGTCATGAACACCATCACCGGCATGGTGATCGATATCAGACGGCGGAAGCCGGTGCTTGCCAATGCTACCGGAGGACTCTCCGGACCGGCTATACGGCCTATTGCGGTGAGGATGGTATGGGAGGTGTACAAGGCAGTGAAGATCCCCATCATCGGCATGGGAGGGATCATGACCGCCCACGACGCCATCGAATTCATGATCGCCGGCGCGAGGGCTGTTGCCGTCGGTACGGCAAACTTCATCATGCCGACCGCCACCACCGATATATGCGACGGTATCGAAGCGTTCCTGAAGGAAGAGCGGATTTCTGATATCAATGACCTTATCGGAAGTCTCACCACATCAAAAAAGTAATATCATTACGCTTACCACCGACTTCGGCCTTAAGGATTCCTTTGTCGGCGAGATGAAGGGCGCGATCCTGTCGGTCAATCCTCATGTCACCATTGTTGATATTACGCATGAGATAGCAGCACATGCCATAGACGAGGGAGCTTTTATC
Organism: Nitrospirota bacterium; assembly: GCA_040754455.1. GTDB lineage: Bacteria > Nitrospirota > Thermodesulfovibrionia > Thermodesulfovibrionales > Dissulfurispiraceae > JBFMCP01. The sequence continues at coordinate 12,501 of JBFMCP010000015.1, read as the reverse complement.
ATCGGCTCAAGCACCCCCCATTTCCCCGAAGGCACTATTCATGTTGCCGTTGTCGATCCCGGCGTCGGCTCCGAGCGGCGGCCGATCATTATTGAAACGGAGCGCTACTGCTTCGTTGGCCCTGATAACGGCCTGTTCTCCTCGATACTTTCCGCATCGCCTTCAGCAAAAGTGATTCACATTACCGAAGAGAAATACATGCTCGATAAAGAAAGCGCGACCTTTCAGGGAAGGGATATGTTCGCTCCCGTTGCCGGATGGCTGTCAAAGGGAGTGCCGCCCGAAGCGTTCGGCCCTGTGATAACTGATTACAGGATCATACCGATTCCCCGGCCGGTTATCGGAAAAGATACTCTTACAGGAGAGGTGATCTATATCGACCGCTTCGGGAATGCGATTACCAATATCGAGCGCGATATGCTGAAGCTGCTTGGGGAGACTGTCGAGGTCTTCTTCAAAGGACGAAGGATCAATCTTTTCCGCTTCTATGCCCAGGCAACTGAGGGAGAGCTCGGCTGCCTTATCAATAGTTCGCATCATCTTGAGCTGTTTATTAAAGAAGGCAACGCAGCTGAGAGATTCAATATCAAGAAGGGCGAGCAGGTTGTCATACGGAAGCGGTCGCCTTAGTTCACGACATACTTGTTTGGGCTCCGTCATGTACGTTTCAGAATACCCTACACCTTATATATAATTGTTTGATTGACAATTATAATTTTGTTGTACTATGATTTAACTATCCCTGGGGGAGGCCGCCGGCCTGAGAGTTTCCGGTTATTACGGGAAGACCCCTTGAACCTGATCCAGATAATTCTGGCGTAGGAATCGGGAATACAGCGATGAGGAATTCAGAATCCTCTATTCCTTTCCAGGGATAGAGGATTTTTTTTGAATATGATGCTGAGGGTGAAGGGAAATGAGACTCAAGGTAAATGGTGAGAGGTACGAGACAGGGCGCTCGACCATAGCAGAGCTCCTTGACGAGCTCGGCATACTCCCTGAGAGGGTTGCGGTCGAAGTGAACCTCAAGGTAATCAAGCGCGCTGATTTCGCTCACTATGCATTGCACGAGGGTGATGCCGTCGAGGTTGTCAATTTCGTCGGTGGGGGATAATAGACGTCCACTGTTTATGCTCTTTTGCGATGAATGGTGCGCAGTGAACAAGCTGGGAGGAACACATGGAAGATACATTGGTCATCAAGGGGATCGAATTCAGATCCAGACTCTGGGTCGGCACCGGAAAGTATAAGGACTTTAATGAAACGGCACGGGCGATTGAGGCTTCAGGCGCCGATATGGTGACGGTAGCCGTGAGGAGAGTGAACATCATCGACAGGAAATCGGAGAATCTCCTCGATTACCTCGATCCGAAAAAATACAAGATACTTCCCAATACCGCTGGCTGCTACACTGTCGAGGATGCGCTGCGCTATTCCCGTCTTGCGCGTGAGGCGGGTGTCTCCGATATGATCAAGCTCGAGGTGATAGGCGACGAGAGGACGCTGTTCCCTGACACCATCGGGCTTCTCAAAGCAACGGAGACGCTCGCAAAAGAGGGGTTCATTGTCTTTCCTTACACCAATGATGATCCCATCATGGCCAAACGGCTCGAGGATGCAGGGGCCGCTGCGGTGATGCCCCTCGGTGCGCCGATCGGCTCGGGGCTGGGTATACGGAATCCCTACAACATAAAAATCATCCTTGAAGCGGCAAAAGTGCCGATCATTGTCGATGCGGGAGTGGGGACTGCCTCTGACGCAGCAATCGCTATGGAGCTCGGCTGTGATGCGGTGCTGATCAACACCGCGATCGCCGGTGCCGGAGACCCTATTGCCATGGCGGAAGCGATGAAGCATGCTGTTCTTGCGGGAAGGCTTGCGTACAGGGCAGGGCGGATCGGCAAGAAGCTTTATGCAACAGCGAGCAGCCCTTTCGAGGGAATGCTGTAGACCATCTTCAGCTCACGGCTGCTAGCCCATAGATGTATTTATTCTGCTATGAGCTATAAACTATGAACCATCAGCTATGAACATAGATTTCAAGCTTTATCTGATTACCGATAGAGCACTATTTTCCACCCAGGAGATGTTTTTCACCGCAATCGAACATGCGCTTGAAGGTGGAGTAAAAGTCGTTCAACTAAGGGAAAAGGATATGCCGACGAGGCAATTGCTCTCTCTGGCATATAAAATGAGAGAGATGACGGCACACTATAACGCAAAGCTTATCATCAATGACAGGGCGGATATCGCCCTTTCTGTTGCGGCTGACGGCGTTCATCTCGGGCAGGCGGGCATGCCTGCATTTGCGGTCAGAAAGGTCATCGGCGACATGGCGATAATCGGCGTTTCAACGCACACCATGGAAGAGGCAATTGCTGCAGAGCAGGAAGGCGCTGATTTCATTACCTTCGGACCGCTGTACGATACTCCTTCCAAGCGGGCCTACGGCAGGCCCGTAGGCGTCGAGCAATTGAAGAAGGTTGCCGGTAAGGTCTCCCTCCCCGTGTTCGGGATCGGAGGGATAAAGGAAACGACGATCGGAGAAGTGATCGGTCATGGCGCACAGGGCATTGCGCTCATAAGCGGGATACTCGGTGCATCCGATGTACGGGCTGCTGCTGTACACTATTTGAAAGAGGTAGGAGAGTGACTATGACAAGAATAGAGCAGGCTAAGAGAGGGAGCATCACCGAAGAGATGGAAACGGTTGCACGGGCTGAGGGTATTTCCCCGGAACGGCTTGCAGCCGATATCGCCGCCGGCGTCACCGTCATCACGAGGAATCGCCTGCATGACATTGCCCCGCTCGGCATCGGCAGAGGATTAACGACAAAGATAAATGCCAACATCGGGACCTCAAAGGACAGGATATCTTACGAGGATGAGCTCCGGAAGCTCGAGGTGCTGGTAAAGCACGGAGCCGACGCCGTCATGGATCTCTCTACCGGAGGAGCGATAAGGGAACTACGGACGACGCTCATCAGGAAGTCTCCTGTTGCGGTAGGTACGGTGCCTATTTATGAGGCGGTCGTCAAAACCGCCGAGAAAAACGGGCACATCGCAAAAATGGATCCCGAAGACCTCTTTCAGGTAATCGAGGAGCATGCAAAGGACGGTGTCGATTTTATAACCGTCCACTGCGGTATAACCCAAAAAGCGATACAGAGATTGAGAGAGGACCGGCGTATTCTCGATGTCGTGAGCAGAGGCGGCGCGTTCCTTCTCGAATGGATGATCTACAATGATAAAGAGAATCCCCTCTATGAGCAGTATGACCGCTTGCTCGACCTTGCACGGACCTATGACCTCACCCTGAGTCTCGGGGATGGTTTCCGGCCCGGCTGTCTTGCCGATGCAACTGACCGGAGCCAGATCGAGGAACTGGTAACCCTCGGCGAGCTCAGGGATAGGGCGCTTGACGCAGGGGTCCAGGCGATTATCGAGGGACCCGGCCACGTGCCGCTGAACCAGGTGGAGCTCAATATCAAAATGCAGAAGGAGATCTGCAAGGGGGCTCCCTTCTATGTGCTCGGCCCTCTGGTTACCGATATTGCGATGGGCTATGATCACATCGCCGCAGCCATCGGCGGCGCCATTGCAGGTGCAGCAGGTGCTGATTTCCTCTGCTATGTCACCCCCGCCGAACATATACGGCTCCCGAACATTGAGGATGTACGTGATGGCGTTATCGCCTCAAAAATCGCCGCCCATGCCGCCGATATCGCAAAGGGTGTTCCCGGCGCTCTGGAGAAAGATAAACAAATGGCCCGCTTCCGGAAGAATCTTGACTGGGATGGCCAGATTTCGATGAGCTTCAATCCTGACAGGGTAAGAGAGTGGAGGGGGCAGGTACCGCCCTCTGAAAAAGAGGTCTGCAGCATGTGCGGTGAGTTCTGCGCAATAAAAACGGTCGAGCGTGCACTGCAAGGGAAATAGTTTTACCCCCTGCTGTTCCTGAGATCGAAGTCGTCCATTCTGCCGGCAAGCTCGTTCCAGCTGCATGCCTGCAGCACCCGTGCCTGGGTATGCAGGAGCTTGCCCTTGATGACTCTTTCTTGTGCCGCCTTGTCGGTCACACCATAAAAGGGAAGCATGATTGAAAAAGCCCGGTCGACGTACTCCGGTATCGGCGTCAGCACGTCATCCCTCCTCGTATAATAGGGGTCTTCACCCTCGGTGCAGGGAGTGGTGAAGACATTGAATTGCCTGCATGCAGCCGGACGAAGGGGGTAGATCGAGCAGGAGTCGTCTATCAGAAAGGGGCAGGGTGCCCAGCGGGCATGATTCAGGAGTCTTTTTTTGAGTGCGCCCCGCACAGGCTGAGAGATCTTTTCGACAGAGAACCAGTAGATGCCTACCAGCTCAAGAGGGTATACAGGAATATCTTTGAGGTTGCAGCAGCAATTGGTGCACCCTTTGGCACAAGCAAGCTTTGCTCCGCGTTGTTTCTCCGCTGCTTTCACTGCAGCGGCGATCCCTTCATCAATCACTGCATAGGCATCGAGCAGGGGGGAGAGCCAGGAGAACGTTGCTTCATCAGTGGGGAAATGGGAGCGCTGTGGGGTTTTCTTGCTTTTCATAATGAAATTCTTTCGTAGTATTTTAAAATGTGGAATGCCTTTTTATCCAGTGTTATTTCCAAGAGAAGAGAGATCGTTACATTTATGCTGAGTTATAGTACAATTAAGTACGATAAACCGATGCCGTACACAGCTGATCTCAACTTCTTATACCTGAAAGGAGCACGCCCCCATGAACGAGCGACACTACAAGTACCGGCGTGAGGACTTCGGTGAGCTGCCGGTGACGCTCCACCATCTGACCATCTACCTTAATTTCCTCAGCGACCATGTTGAAGCCATGAATTGCCTCGAGATGAGTGCCCGGCATGATCTGAATGAAATCCAGCTGGATGCAAACAGCCTTGAGATCATGAGTGTTGAGTGGTGCGCCGGCCCCGCGGACAAAGGATCACCGTTGGACTATGAATATGTCCGCGACGCAAACAAATTGAAAGTAAAATTGCCCGGAAACATCGGGAAGGGAGAGCGCTTTTACGTGCGTACGGTTACGCGCTGCGTTCCTTCAGACCACATCCTTGAGGGTATCTACAAAGATACGACTCCCCCGGGCGCTCCGCAGCAGTACATGTCCCAGTGCCAGCAATGGGGATTTCAGCGGATCATGCCTATCTTCGACGATTGTCGTGCCAAATGCACCATGACGACGACGCTCGAGGCAGACGCGCGGTATACCCATCTCATCAGCAACGGAAATATAAGCCGTTCGCTGAACCCTGAAGGGAAACCGGTGCCGAAACCGGGTGATCCCACACGGCAGATCATCACCTATGAGAATCATGTCCCCATGGCTCCCTATCTTTTTATTGCCTGTGCAGGGACATGGGACACCCTGGTCGACCAGGTCACCTATCCATCGGGCCGCACGGTGCGCCTCGAATATCTTGTACCTCCCGGTATGGTGAAGGACGCCCGCATTCCCATGCAGATTCTCAAAGAGGCGGTCCTCTGGATCGGGAAGACCCAGGGGTATGAATACACCGGTGAGACCTACCGCACGATCTGCATGAACAAGTCGAATTTCGGCGGTATGGAAAATGTCGGTAATACCACCATTGTGACCGATGCGGCGCTGATCACAGAGCATACGCTCGACCTCTCGCTGCTCTATGCTCATGCCGTCATCGTGCATGAATTCGAACATAACCAGTGCGGCAGCGAGACGACGATGGATACCCCTTTCGACGTCTGGCTCAATGAGGCCTATACCGTTGATGTAGAGCGGCAATTCATGGCCGATCAATTCAATCCCTCCTTCATGAGACTCTACCAGGTCGATGCAATCCGCAATCCTCTCCTCGGGCCCCTGGCGATCGAGGATGCCGGGCATGCGGGCAGAATTGTCCGCGAAGGGTTCAATGATCCCGACGAACTGATCGACGGCGTCACCTATGTAAAGGCCGCTGAGGTCATCAGGATGCTCCGCCTGGTGCTCGGCCCTGAAAAGTTCCATGCCGCCAAATCATTGTATTTCTCCCGCTACCATAACGGCAATGCTACGACCGATCAATTTTTCGCATGCTTTGAAGAGGTGTCGGGGATATCCCTCGAGCAGTTCAAACGGCAGTGGCTTTACACGATCGGCTACCCGAACGTGACGGCAACAACGCAGTATGAAGCAGCTGCGCAGCGTTATCTCATCCGCTTCCGGCAGGAGCCACCAGGTCGGGCGCCTTTTCATCTGCCCATCGAGCTGGCATTGGTTGATGGTGAAGGAAGGGATATGGAAGGGACGCAAAGGGTGTTCCAATTGAAAGAGGAAGAGGCGGAACTTGTCTTTGAGCACATTGCGACTCCTCCTGCATTCCCTTCAATGAACCGGGACTACTCCTTCTACGGAACCTTTCGCCACACCAATGCCGATGACAGAGCCCGGGAGCTACAGGCCCGCTTCGATCCCAATGCCTTCTGCAGGATCGATGCCATGCGCCAATTGACCGATAGAGAACGGATCAAACTCCTGAACGACCCCGATGCAGCTCCGGACGAACGTTGGCTCGATCTCTATGGCACGCTGCTTGCCGATGCAACGATACCCTCGTCGCTGAAAGCCTATTTACTCCGCATTGATGAGCAGCCAATGGAGAGGGCATACAGCGCATGGTATCAGGAGCTGGTTGCGGCACGGGAAATACTTATGACGGCGGTCAATCGTCGCTACAGGAAACCGCTTCTGAAAGCTTTTAAACATCTCGACACCTACTCGCCTGAAAAGAGGAGATCGCCACGGGACGGGATAGAGGACCGTATCCTCAAACAGGTGCTCCTCGATCTGATCGTCATTGACGATACGCCTGAAAGCCATCAGCTCATTCTGGAGCATTTCACTGCAGCGACGACAGCGAATGATCGTGTCGCGGCGCTCCTTGCGCTGAACAGGAGTTCTGCCCCGCAGCGGCGTGATGTCCTTGAGGATGTCTATCGCCGCTGGCACACCCATCTCAGCGGCTATGCGAACTACCTTCGTATCGTTGCGAGCGGAACGCGGGAGGACGTCTTTGATATGATCGAAGCTGAACGGCGCCGCCCCGGGTTCGATATCACGCAACCTACCTGGAGCAGGTCGCTCTTCCTCCCCATGGCCGCCAATAACAAGATGATCTGGACAGACAAAGGTATCGAATGGATTACCGGGACTATTATCGAGCTGGCACCGATTAATGCGACAACAACAGGACGCCTGCTCAATACCTTCCAGCAGGTGCGCAACATGAAGCCGCAGCTAAGGGTAAAGGTGAAGGCGGCGCTTGAACGGATCGTCGACCGCGTTGCTCCGGAGACCAGCCCGGCGGTATACGGTCAGGCCAGCGCCTATCTGAAGGGGGTTGAGGCGCTCCCGTGAATGCTTTCCGGTGCGCATCATAGCCACCGGATTACGGCGCGCACTACTCCCCGGGCCGCGCAGGATCTCCCGTCTTCTGATCCTGATAGTACCCGGTCTTGGTGCTGTCGAAATCTCCAAGGTCCCTGGTGAAGGTGAATTCGGCGGGTTTGACGATGAGCTCATCCGCTGTCGTTCCGACACTGCCGCTGATCAGGGCAAAGGGAAGCGCAACAATGAAGACCGCGGTTCCCACTGCGATGGAGACAATGCCGATAGGCCTTACAATCAAGGTATCCGCTATGATAGCGCCTGCGCCGTTATCCCTCTCGTAAGCATACGACAACGTGGAAGTGAGGATAATGACCACCATGAGTATCACTGAAGCTGCCTTTTTCATGGAACTGCCTCCTTGCGATCCGCGCATCGAATACACCTTTTTTACATTATAGGGGAAAAGAAATCGATCTTCAATAAGCAACAATTCCAATGTGCAGTTGAAAAACTTGATTTTTGCTGTCCGCTGTGATCCAATTTAAGTATGGAGACATTTCCGGCAGTACCTTCATATCCCCTTCAGCAGCGATGATGCTCTCGGTAGTCCTCCCCTTTGCTACGATCCGTCCGCTGAAATCGTGTGCGACGCTTTTCGATTCATCTCGGCAGTACCGAACGAATAGAGGAGGTGTCTATGGATATTCTCGAAATATTAAAAAGGGACCATGAACATGCACTGCTTCTGCTTGACGAGCTGGATCAGATAAAAGACAAAGGCGGCAAAAAGCATTACAGGCACGACAGGCTCTTCAATCAGCTGCGACAGGAGCTCGAGCTCCACATGATGGGCGAAGAGGAGGTCTTTTATCCGGTGCTGAGCGGTAACGAACACCTGCATCCTATTGTTCTGGAGGCGGTTGAGGAGCACCGTCTCATTAGGCTGCTGCTCACCGAGATCGGCAGACTTCCCAAAGGAGAGCAGTGGGCCGCAAAAATAAGTGTTTTGCGGGAGGAGGTGGAGCACCACATCGAAGATGAAGAAGACGATATCCTCGATAATGCAGAGGATCTCATCGAGAGCGAGCAGAGGAGCATCATGGCGAACAGGATAATGGAAATCAAAGAGCAGCATATGGCGGCCATCGTCCGCTAGCGCATCTCTGAAAGACGTACCGGCGTTCACGAAGGGGGTACACACTATGAAATACGATGCGTTTGTCAGTAGAGTTCAGAACAGCGCCCGTCTCGGCAGCACCGACGAAGCGGTAAAAGCTATCGGGGCTACACTCGAAGTGCTCGGTGAGCGTCTCGTCAGAGGCGAAGCCGAGGACCTCGCGGCCCAGCTTCCTTCCGAGATCGGTCGCTATCTCCTCGAAACACAACAGACCAGACGTTTCGACCTGAAAGAGTTCTTCAATCGTGTCAGCGAGCGGGAGGGAGTAGATCTTCCTACAGCCACCCATCACGCAAGGGTAGTGCTGTCGGTTCTTACCGAAGCTGTTTCACCGGGAGAGATAAAGGATATACTCTCGGAACTTCCTGCCGAGTTCCACGACCTCTTCAAACCGGCCGTGGAAGAGGCACTATCGGAACGTCACTCGTAGGGTGGCCATGTTTCTCGACCGGAGAGACGCGGGGATACGACTGGCGGAGCAACTGGAGCGGTATAAACATCAAAGCGGGGTGCTCGTGCTTGCTCTCCCCAGGGGCGGTGTGGTGACAGGCTATGAGGTCGCCTGCCGTCTCAATGCGCCTTTTGACGTGCTCATCGTGCGCAAACTGGGCGCGCCTCAACAGCCCGAGCTGGCAATCGGCGCTCTTTCCGAGACTGGTGCCACGGTCTTGAACAGGGACATTATAGCACTGTTGAATGTGCCGCAGGAGTACATCGAACGCGAAGTTGAGCGTCAGAAAGATGAAATTGCGAGAAGAAAAGACCGGTACCGTGGGGGGAGAGCGATTGCCGGACTCGAGGGAAAGGACATCATCCTTGTCGATGACGGCGTCGCAACAGGTGCAACAGTAAAAGCGGCGATCGCCGCCATCAGAGAGAAGCGCGTGAGAAAGCTGATACTCGCCCTTCCTGTCGCACCGCCGGAGACGGCCGAGGAACTGAAAGCGCTCGTTGATGAATTCATTTGTCTCGCTACTCCTCTCTACTTCATTTCGGTCGGAAGCTATTATGCGGATTTCTCACAGGTGAGCGATGATGAAGTCGTGGCACTGTTGCGTGAGCCCTCGGGGGCATGCAAAAAAACCTCGTAAAAGGAACGGCTCTGGAGCCGGGGAGGACAGAATGACACGTGAGATATATACGGAAACGGTATCGATTCCGGCGGATTCGATAACGCTCGAGGGATCATTAACATTGCCCCGAGACACCGGGGCAATCGTCGTTTTTGCTCACGGCAGCGGCAGCAGCAGAAAGAGTCCACGGAACAAATTCGTTGCCGATCAGATCAACAGGGCCGGCATCGGCACACTGCTCTTCGATCTCCTTACCAGGGCGGAGGACGCATTCTACGAAAACCGCTTTGATATCGAGCTCCTTGCACAGCGGCTTGAAACAGCAACACTCTGGCTTGGAGAGCAGGCCCGCACCAGAGACCTCCACATCGGCTACTTCGGTGCGAGCACCGGAGCCGCAGCGGCGATCAAGGCAGCCGCCGATCTTGATACCCGCATCGAGGCGATTGTCTCGCGCGGCGGCAGGCCCGATCTCGCAACAGAAGCCCTGGAACGAATAAAAGCACCCATCCTCCTCATTGTCGGCGGCTATGATGATGTGGTGATTCAATTAAACCAGCTCGCTTACTCGCTCATCAAATCGGAAAAACAACTGAGCATTATTCCAGGCGCTACACACCTGTTCGAGGAGCCGGGTGCTCTGGAAGAGGCGGCGCGCCTGGCAACCGAATGGTTCGAGCGCCATCTTCTCTACCAGGAAGTCAAACGATAATTCATCACCCTTTAAGGGCGAACTCCCTTCTCTTGTACCATTCCTTCGGCTCACCTTCGGTTGAGAAGCAATGCTGGCTCTTCACTCCAAAGGCAATATGCCATTTCCTTCCGAATGATGTCCTCCGTTGTCTTCATGGGCAGATCGCCGTACATAAGGCTCAGATGGGGCATATAGCGCGGCTCCTCCATGCGATCGAATACCTTCCGTGCGTTGAGATGTGCCGTAAGCAGCTCGTCCGTATCTTCAGCCCAAAGTTGCCTTGACAGAAGCACCCTTCCTCTTGCTATTGTACCTAAGGCTGTTTTGTGGGGGAAATCATGCCGTCAAACACTCCGCCTGATAGTGATCCCGGAATCTGCCGCATGAGCGTGGGCAGATTCCGGTTTGTCATTGTTCCGAGAGAACCCCTGATACTCCCCTCTTTTAAAGGTTCTACCCTTCGTGGCGGCTTCGGCTGCGCTTTCAAGCGCGTCATCTGTGCACTCAGGAAGGAGGACTGCTCCGACTGCATACTCAAAGAGAAATGCATTTATTCTTACGTTTTTGAGACGCCGCCGCCGTCAGATACGAAAATAATGAAGAAATATAGGACTGCACCGCACCCTTTCATTATCGAGCCGCCGCCGGAAAAGCGGATGGGCTACAAGCCCGGGGATGAAATCACCTTCGGACTTACCCTCATCGGCAGGGCCGTCAGTTATCTTCCGTATTTCATCTACGCCTTTGACGAAATGGGAAAGCTGGGGATCGGCAGAGGGAAGGGAAAATTCGTGCTGAAGGATGTCACCCATGAGGGGCAGGTAATCTACGATTCCGGCAGCAGGGCACTCAATGCCTTCAAGCCGGCACCCCTCGACATCCGTTTCGGCGAGACCGGGCAACATACGAAAACAGTACTGCTCAATTTCTCGACACCTACACGTATCTCTTATGACGGCCACCTTATCCTTGATCTTGAATTCCACATTCTGATACGAAGCCTTTTGCGACGGCTTGCGCTCCTCTTCTATTTCCACTGTAACGGTGATCCGTCTGCATGGGAGTTCAGGGGCATTATCGAAATGGCACAAAAGATAAAGGTTAAAGAGCGCCATCTGCGCTGGTACGACTGGGAGCGCTACTCAGCGCGGCAGGATACAAGGATGAAAATGGGAGGATTTGTGGGCAGTATCAGCTTTGAAGGCGACATGGCGCCGTTCGTGCCGCTGTTGAAGGCAGGAGAAATCCTTCATGTGGGTAAAGGGACGGGGTTTGGATTGGGAAAATACGAGATAGTACAGCAATAGTGCGACAATATTGTTTTTCTTTATGCCGGGCTCTGACAAATGATATAGTGGCATTATGAAAAAAACAGGTTGTAGGGAGGTCTTTGTTTTCATCGCAGGATCAACGCCGCAGGTGATCACTGAGACTATTTATGCCCTTGCGGTTCAGGATCCCGCTATCTACCCTTACGAACTCTATATAATTACTACCCGAAAAGGCAGGGAGATTGTCGAGCATGCGCTTACCGTAAAAGGCATCCTGAGGCGGCTTGCCGCCGAATACGGACTGCCAGACATTACGCTCAATGACCGTTCCTTTATTGTACCTGCCGATTGTGCCGGTAATCCCCTCGACGATATAAGGGACTCTGAAGAAAATGAGGCTATGGGCGACCTGATAACTTCTTTCGTCAGGGATAAGACACAGGATCATTCAATCCGGCTCCACTGCTCCCTTGCAGGCGGAAGAAAGACCATGGCCTTTTATCTCGGGGCCGCCCTGCAGCTTTTCGGGAGGCCGTGGGATAAACTGTACCATGTGCTGGTCACGCCGGAATTCGAGTCGAACCCTGATTTCTTTTATAAGCCGAAGGAACCTGCAACAATAGAGTGCAACGGGAAAATGTTGAGTACGAAGGACGCCAACATTGTTCTCGCCGAACTGCCCTTCATTCGTCTGAGAGACAAGCTTACACTGGAGAGCGCTCACTTCAGACAGCTTGTCGAGGAGGGGCAGAAGGAGATCGACGGTGCTGTCAATTATTTTGTGTAAATTTGGTAAAGGGGCAAATTGGGGCGCACCTTTCCAACCTTCGTGGTTCTCCAGCTCAGTTCCATCTTCAATGAGATGAAAGCAAGGAGTCGATAGCAGGC
>JBFMCP010000014.1:0-70343 GCA_040754455.1 Nitrospirota bacterium | reverse complement strand
AATGAACCGCGCCCTGACGTTTCCAGCGTTCCGGTCATTGATCGCCCACGTCCGCGCTGACGGTACCAGAATGTCCACCTCAAGCTCCAACAGCTCCTCCCTCCCGATCCGCGTGCTCCCGGGGATATGCCGGATCAGGGCATCGCCGTATTCCCTTCTGAGGGACAGGAGCCCGGCAATAGCAAAACCTTCCTGTTGCAGGACCGCCCCCTGTACGGTAGACAGGGCGATGATGTTAAATCGCTCTTCCGGCAGGCGTTCGGCAAGGTAGCTTCCCACACTTCCGAACCCCTCGATCGCAACCGTGAGCGGTCTCCCCTCTCTTTTTATTGCCTCGCAGGCGAGTATGGCATTGATAACGGAAAGCGCGGTAAAGTAAGAGGTGTCGGTCGTCTTTTTCAGCGTTATCCCTGCCCCCCTGTACAGTGCTTTCAGATCGTCAGGGCCGCAGTTCATATCCATGCCGGGATAGTAAATGCCTGACCTTATAAACGGGGCGACCCTTCTGCCGAACTCCTCAAGGACTTTCTTCTTTTCTTCGGGACCAAGACACTCGGGCACTCTGATGCCGCTCTTGGCGCCTCCACGGCACAATCCGATAAAGCTGTACTTGAATGTCATCTCACGCGCCAGTGCCTTGACCTCGGGGAATGGGAGGTCCTCTGCAATCCTCACCCCGCCAGAGCTGGTACCGTTGATGAGAGAATCGACAACGATATAGCCGACCGCACCTCCCGATAATGGTACGGTAATGGCAAGTCCGTTGATGTACCGATCGATCATGATAAAGGCATAAGTGCGTACACTGTTGTTTCCGGCGTAACGGAGTGTTCCGTTACGAGTAGGTGCCGACCTCGGTCCTCTTGATCCGCCCCTTGAGCTTCCTCATATATTCAAGGGCCCGGAGGGGAAAGAGAGAGAGAAAAAAATACCGGTAGTACCGATAGCATGAGGGGTTGTAGCGGAGCGCACGAAGGAACCGCTTCCGCGCTTCCGCCAGGTTCTCCTTGTAAAAAAAGAATACGGCCGACTGGGAGTAGAAGTTTTCGAGCCTCTGATAGAACCTCCGCTTCATGGAGGGGGTAATGGCTCGCCCTCTGCTCAGGAACTTCTCGATTACCCGCGTATCATCAATGATATTCCGGGCGAGGGAATTGGTAATGCTTCCCGAATGCATCCTGCGATAGACGAGGGGTGTTGTAATGAACGCAATGTGCTTCACTTCACCGATCCGCAGCCAGAGGTCACAGTCCTCTCCGATGGTCAGTGACTCGTCGAAATGCCCCACCTGGTCCAGCAGCTCCCTGCTGGTGATGACGCTGCTGGTAAAGACGAAGTTGGTGTTGAAGAGCTCGTAGATGAAGTCCTTTTCGAAGATGATGACATCGTCCCGCTGCTGCCGTACCAGCTCGTGCGGCAGGGTTTCGATATACCTCCCCTTTTTGATCCATGAATCTTCCATGGGGAGCCGGGGGTTGAACTGGCGCTTGAAGAAAAGCCAGTCGGTGCAGACCATGCCGACCTCGTCGTGGCGATCGAGGATGTCCACTTCACGCGCGATACTTTCCTCCCTGCGGATATCGTCGGAATCCAGAAAGCAGATATAGTCGCCAGAGGCATGCTGCAGGGCATGATTCCGTGCAATCGAGGGACGTCCCGAATTGCTCTGGTACAAATACATGATACGTCCGCTCTCGATGTACGGCGCGAGCATGTCCTGCGTATTGTCCGTTGATCCGTCGTCGACGACGATGATTTCGAGGTTCCTGTAGGTCTGTCCGAGGGCCGACTCGAGGGACTCCCGCAGATAACGGGCACGGTTGTACGTCGGAATAATAACGGAAACTTTGCGATTGCCCATAGCCGTCCTCACGCCCCCAGCTTTCTGCCCCGTTTGAACCGTTGCCAGGCGGATGAGTATTCCCGTCTTCTGAATTTCAGTCTGCCGGCGATGTACCCGATGTTGCCGATCAAGTCCAGTTGCCGACTGAAGGCGCAGCGCTCGGAGGTAAAGAGCGCCCGCACATACTTCCACAGCTTCCCTGTCGCAACGCCGAACTGGTAGAGCACTACTTTCAGCAATGCGCTGTCATCCCTGTGTGCGTCCGCCAGCGCCAGCTGTTCGCCCCGGCTGAAAATCGTTCTCCTGAAATACTTTTTTTTCATACGCTGCTCCGGGATATAATGATGCACTTTGATATCCGGGATATAGTAGACCGACTCACCGCCTTCAATAAGTTTCCTTATGAACTGCGTCTCTTCGCCTGCATACAGCTTATCGCCGATGCGTCCTGCTGCGGTATTGAAATATCCGTATTTTGCAAAGAGCGAAGCCCTTACGGCAAAGTTTGCTCCCCACAGGTGAGGTTCTGAAAGCCGGATCCGCCGCTCTCCCCGGTCCAGGAGCGCGAGGTACCAGAAAAAGTCCTCGGTGAGCCATTGCGGGCACGGCTTTGCCCAAAGGGGCATGATCTTTCCTCCGATACAGGCGGCGTCGCTCGCTTCGAACGCCGCAGCGATATTGCCGAGCCAGTGGGCATCGACGATGACATCGTCGTCGGTAAAAGCGATGATCGCCCCTGCCGCCTCCTTTACTCCGCGATTGCGCGCATACGACAGGCCCTGTCTGCCTTCGAAGCTATACCGTGCGTTTACTCCGCTCCCTTCGATAAACGCTTCGGCGACACTGCGCGTTTCGTCGCTCGAGTTGTTGTCGACGATAATCAGCTCCCAGGAGAGGTGCGGTGGAACATCCATCGCCTGAATGCTCTGCAGCGTCCTCTTCAGGCTCTGAGCGCGATTATAGGTGCAGATGACGACGCTTGCGTTCATCGCTCAACGATGCGATGCCCCGTCTGAGAGCTGCGTACCGCATGATACAGCCTCATCAGATAGTTCTTCAGCAGCAGTTTATAGAGAGGATACGATTTCCGGTACCGGCGCAACGCATCAGCGAGTACCAGGTGAGCGGACTCGAAATGTCTTCTTTCGATAAGGTGCCAGCAATAATCGAAGATGAGGGACGGAATTTTCCGCTCCAGAACGGTCCGGATCTCCGCATCGTCTCTGTAGTACTCCCGCTGCAGCTCGGCGAGCTTGATGAAATGCGCGACGTTCCTCAACAAGCGGTGTTCGTCATGGATAAGGCTTACGGGGTGATTTCTCTTCCGGACGAGGACCCGGTCGATATACCCTGCCTTGCACCGGTAATTGATCCGGGCGAAGAACTCATCGTCCTCCCCGTAGAAGAACCCCTCTCTGAATCCCTCCCCCTCCTTCAGCAGGCGCTTCCTGATCGTCACGCAGCTGGTCGTCATGAACCCGCCGTGCTTGATGATATGCCTCGTCAGGCGCTCGGCGAATATCCACTGACCCTTGCCGAGCTCGTAATGCGGAATCGACCTGAAGGTGCTCCATTTGTCGACGCCGGACTGCAGTACGACACCGTGGTCGTCGAACACCTCGTAATTGGTGAATGCAAAATCGATATGCCGGTAGTGCTCCAGGAAGCTGATGACCGTCTCCAGATAGGCATCGGTCATATAATCGTCGGCATCGAGAAAGCTGATGTAGTTCCCCCGTGCAGCCGCAAGACCCCGGTTGCGCGCTGTCGAGGGCCCGCTGTTCTCCTCACGAAAGTACCGCACTAGGCCCCTTTCCCGATACGGCCTCAGGAGCTCGGCAGTATGATCGGTCGAGCCGTCGTCCACCACAATGATTTCGATATCCCTGACGCGCTGCAACCGCACCGACTCAACAGCCTCGATCACATAGCGGGCGGCATTATAGGCAGGAATAATGACCGATACCGTGGGGGCATGTTCTTTCATAGTCGATGAGCAGCAATCGTGTTGTTTCAGACAGCGGCAGCGGTAGTATCTCTGGCTACCTTCATTTTTACTTTTTTCAGATAATGGTAGGGAGCGGTCGGGAGCACAAAAGATTTAAGGAGCGGCACGTAGAGTCTCCAGTCCCGCGGCTGCAACAGCAGCGCCTTCATGAGATATCGGCGTGCGAACTTCGGATTTGCATAAAGGTCGCTGACGCCGATCCAGCGGTAAAAGGTGCGCAGGCGGTTTTTCCGCCGCTCGGTCTTTGTACGGTTTTCAGGGTACGCGAAGAGCGTTTCGAAGCAGGCGAGGGTATCGGCGACCAGCCGCGCCCTCTTCGACGGGTCGGTCATGAGGTTTTTCTCTTTCTCCCGTTTATTGACCGTCAGATATGCCGGCAGTATCCGGGCGTGATAGCGCCGGGCAACACGATAGAACAGGTCCAGGTCCTCTGCATAATAGAGCGATTCATTGAAAAGGCCGACCTCTTCAAGACAAGCCTTCCGGATCATGACACTCGAGGTGACCATTAAAAATTCATCCAGAAACCGCTCCCGTATGGCCGCAGTATCCATTGCTTCGAACCCGGTCGGCACATCATTGCCGGGATAGCGGATCATCACGTTGGTCGCCACGATTCCCAGCTGAGGGTCCTCCATAAACGCTTTCACCTGCTGCTCGATCTTCTCCGGGCTCCAGAGGTCGTCGGAATCCAGAAAAGCGATGAATGCTCCGCTGCTCCTCATGATGCCGTTGTTCCGCGCCCTTGCCGGTCCTGCATTGTCCTGGTAGATATAAATAATCTTGTGACGGTAGGGAGCCAGGACCTCACGCGTTGCGTCCGTCGAGCCGTCGTCGATAACGATGATCTCGATATTCCGGTACGTCTGCTGCAGCACCGATTCGAGCGCATCAGTGATGCAGTGGACCCTGTTATATACAGGAATAATAACGCTTACCTTCGGCGTGGTAGACATCACAGTTTGTTCTTAGTGAGGGTCTCAGGGATCTGTAAGGAGACATCGGGAAGTGCAGTGACTCTCTTTGTCTCGGGCAGTCCCTTCCAGTATTGATAGAGCATGCCTTTTATGTTCCAGTATTTGATCCCGAAGTCAATGGCCCGTTCGCGGTCGTAAAAATAGAGGAGCCGTTTAATCCTCGCTTCGATGAGCTGCCGTATCATGTAGCGCGGCACGCCGAACACCGAGGGGACATCGGGGCGTCCGTACCAGAGGGCCTTCTGTCTGCCGTCCCTGAAAGATCTGCCGTAGAGCCATTTCGCCTTGAGCTGTTCGGGCCTGATCTGGTGGAATACAAGGCTCCCCGGAAGGTAGACGGACCGGAATCCCTCTTTCTCGAGCCGGACGGTAAATTCGGTCTCGCTTCCCATAATATAATTGCCTCCGTTCGGTCCGACATCGGTGTTGAACCTCCATCCCTTCCTGAATATCTCCGCACGTACCGCCATGTTCGGCCCCCAGACGTATGAGGCATCATAAGGCCCCTCGTCGATCTCCCAGTCCGCGAGCACATAGGCCCCCCTGAAAAAGGGATGTTTCTTCGATATGGGGATCCGCGTCGAATCGAACTTCGGAATGATCCTTCCGCCGAACACGGCGTGATCGGGCCACCGCGCGGCACCTTCCCACATCTCGATGAGCCACATCGGATCAGCGATCACATCGTCATCGGTGAAGATGAGAAGCTCTCCCCTCGCCCCCTCCAGTCCCCTGTTCAAGGCATTATTCTTTCCTCTCTTGCGCTCTACCAGGCACGTGACCTCCAGCACGCTGCGGAACCGCTCAACGATCTGTCTCGTATCTTCATCATCGGCATTGTCGACAACGATAACCTCCCAGTCGAGCTCCTCTGCCGTAAGATGGCAGAAACTTTCCAGCGTCCTCACCAGCATATCCGGTCGTCGGTACGTCGCGAGTAATATTGAGATATCCATACCTGCCTCTCCTTTACTGTCTGCGCGTAAATAACTTGGGCATTGATGCGTCGCAGCGTGCTGCTGCCGTCAAGGACCGGTACAAGCGGCGTATGAGTATCCTGAGCTTCCAAAGCCGGGGCTCCATCAAAAAGGCTGCTGCCCAGAATCCGATCGCATTGCGGTAGTCGCCGGACTGGAGGGACTCGGAAAACTTGACCAGAAACATTTCCGACTTAAACCGTTGTATCGTCGCGCCGCTCACCTTGTACCGCGACTGAAGAACTGCTGTGATGCGCTCGTTCCGCAGCGCAGCGAGACTGTCCACCCCTGTCCTCCGCCGCTCCTTTGCAAGCTCAATGGCCAGGAGGTGAAAGTCCAGCTGCTCCGAATGCCTGCTCCTCGATATGGTATCGGGCGACCGCCGCATGCGGTAGAGCGGCATGCTGATATTCGCCGTCCTGTACTGCTCGGAAACCAGCAGCCACAGGTCGTAATCCTGCGCATACTTGAACGCCTCGCGATAGAAGCCGACGGTATCAAGGCATCGTTTCCTCACCATGACCGAGCCGTGGCAGAAACAGTTGCCGTACTGCATTCCCTTTACAATCTCCTCATGCGTTGCAGGCGTTTCCCAGGTACCGAACACTCTCCCTTTCCGGTCAATGAATGCAGCATGCGTGCCTACCAGCCCGACATCGGGAAAGCGCTCCAGAAAATCGACCTCGACCTCCAGACGCTGAGGCTCCGAGATATCATCGGCATCCTGACGTGCAATAAACAGACCCTGTGCCGCCCTGAGGCCTTTATTAAGAGATCTGGTAATCCCCTCGTTCCGCTCATTTTCGATGAGGACAATACGCGGGTCTGAATAGGAGAGCACAATGTCGCGTGAGCGATCAGTCGATGCATCGTTCACGATAATAAATTCAAAGTCACTGAAGGTTTGGTTGAGAACACTGTCGATCGCCTCGCGGAGATGTCTCGCTCCGTTATAGACGCTCATGACCACGCTGATCTTAGGATTCATTCTGATCGTACGCTTCGCAGGGAGAGGTGCTCCCTGTGCACATTATCTGGGCAATAATTCCAGCTCGACTACATCTTACCTCAGTTGACTTCATAGGCGACCTGCAGAAAATTATTGCCGGTCGAATAGTCGGCGGCCCTGAACACGACCGGGATCCTCCACCAGAAGAGCTTCTCTGTTCTGTTTTTTGTCCAGATCGTCACCACGATTTTTGCCGTCGCATTGTTGAGCGGTATGTCCTTGATGGTGACCTGCATTCTATGTCTGCCTTCCGGCAAATCGACCGTCCGGCGGTACGCCTTGTTCGTACTCTGAAAGTAGAGCCAGGGGTCGGTGCTGCTGTAGATCAGGGTGTCGATGTCGACATCCCGGTAGTCCGTTGTGGCCTCGTACCACATCGAAAGAGAAAAAGAATCGGCGGGGTTGAGCACCCTCTTTGCAACCTGCACGTCGTAGAAGGTGATGCTGCCGTTGCCGCTCAGGATCTTTTCGATATCATCGCTCATGCCGGTCGCCGCAAACAGATTGGTGTATGCTCTCACCCCATCGGGAACGTAATCGAAAAGAGTGCTCCGGCCCTTGCTGAGCAGCATGACCCTGTCGGCAAAGGTCGAGATCGTATGCATGTTATGCGAGACCAGGATAATACCGGTACCGTTGTGCTTCAGCTCTCCTATTTTGTTGTAGCATTTGCTCTGGAAGCCATAGTCCCCTACTGCCAGCACCTCGTCGACCAGCAGGATATCGGGATTCATGTGTGCGGCTACGGCAAAACCGAGCCGGACCGTCATCCCCGAGCTGTAGCTCTGCACCGGCGCATCGATGAAATCGTTGATCCCCGAGAACTCCACGATATCATCGAACCGACGGTCAACCTCCGCTTTGGGGATACCGAGCACTGCAGCGTTGACATAAATGTTTTCCCGGCCGGTGAGCAGGGGGTTGAAGCCCGCACCCAATGCGATCAATGCCTGCATTCTTCCCCTCACGTTGATGCGCCCCCTGTCCGGTTTGATGAGGCCGTTGAGCATGCGCAGCAGCGTCGTCTTTCCTGCGCCGTTGTGCCCGATGAGACCGAGTGTCGAGCCACGCCGCAGCTCGAACGAGACACCCTGCACCGCCCAGAATTCGTCTTTGCGGAGCTCCGGCGGTCCGCAGAGGCCGAGCAGCTCGGCGCCCATATCCCGCATCCCGTACCAGAGCGACCGTTTGAGGCTGCGGCAGAATTTCTTGTGTACCCCTTCGGCGGCGACGAGCACATCGGACATCAGGAGCTCATTCTCTCGACGATGATGGGGAGTGTTACGCGATAGACCACCCAGGCGCCGACAACGAGTACGACCGTCAGCCACGTCACCGCAAGAAACGATGCGGTATGGGTGATCGCGCCCTTTGTCATCACATCCCGTGCGCCGGTAAGCAGCGGGCTCACAGGGTTTAAAAAGGCGATCAGTGAATAAGGAAAGGTCGTGGGGGCCGGATAGACGACCGGCGTGATAAAGAACCAGAACTGTATACCGACCGCCAGGATTGATGCAATATCCGAATAGAGCATCCCTACCGGCGTCAGCAGCAGACCGATGCCCATTCCCAGGAGGATCAGCGCAATCATGATCAGCAGCGATGGGATAAGCCAGGGGGTTACTTTCATGCCGAAGACCAGCAGCACCCCTATGATGACCACCACTTTTATCGAGAGGCTGAAGAGCATCTGGTAGAATGCCGAGACAATCAGGGCCTCGCGGGGGAAATTGATTTTGGCCAGTATCGGGGCAGCGGCCTTTACCGTACTGAGCGGGGCATTGAGGCTCTCGGTGAAAAGCTGCCAGAGCAGCGTCCCCACCATCGCAAAAACCGGATACGGGATGTCCGTGCTGCCGAAATTGACGATCCTCTTCGAGTGCAGAATAATGAACACCAGGCCCGTGATCACCGGAGGGACGAACGACCAGAAGACGCCGAGGAGGCTCTGCCGGTACCGCGCCGACAGGTCGCGCACAAAGAGCCGCCATGCCAGCTCCCGTGACCCCTTGAGATCCTTCCACATCGAGCGGATGAGGCGCCCCGGCGTCCGCATCTGCGACTCCGGGGTGTAGACGGCTGAAGGCAACTCTCGTTCGTCGTATGCGTCCATGGAGTCTATAATCTCTCGCCTGTTTGAAGAGGAGCGTGCTGTCGATAGCAACGCTCCGACGCCTCAATAAACCGGTGCAGGGAAAAGAGACGTTCAGCACGCTGTTTCCCTTCTGCTCCCATCGCAGCCGCCAGTCCCCCATCTCTCAGGATCCTCAAAACAGCTCCGGCAAGGGCCTGGTAATCACCGACCGGCACGATAAAGCCGGTCACACCGTCTTCGACCGCCTCGCGGCTCCCGCCGACCTCAGTGGTGACGACCGGGAGCCCCGCGGCCATATATTCGATGAGGGAGTTCGAGAGACTCTCCGAAGTGGACGAGAGCACGCCGATGTCAAAGGCGCTCATGAGGTGCGGGATATCGGTTCTCCTACCGAGGAACCGGAGCGATCCGTCGAGGCGCAGCGCTGCAGCGAGCTGTTCGAGGCGGCCTCTCTCCGCCCCCTCACCGGCAATCAGAAACTGTGCCTCCGGTACGTTCTCTTTTATGAGGGGGGCAGCCTTTATAAAAACATCTACTCCCTTCACGCTCCTGAGGTTCGCCACCATGCCGATGCAGGGCGCTCCCTCCGGGATCCCCAACAGAGAACGGTAGCGCGTCCTCACCTCCCTGCTCGCGCTGAAACGTTCAAGGCTGACACCGTTGTGGATGACCGCAATGCGCTCCGCAGCAACCCCTTCGACGTCCACCATCCACTCTTTTGTACTCCGTGAGTTTGCAATGGAGAGCGTAACCCACCGGTTGAGCAGTTTCTGCAGGAGAAGCTCTCTTGGCGTATACCAGTACCCCTGATTTCTTCTCGACGCGATAACCGTCTTTATGCCCGCAAGCTTTGCCGCAAGGATACCGGCGATGTGCGAATCCCTGAAATACGTCTGCACGATGTCAATTCCCATATCTCTGAAAAAACGCGAAAGCTCCCAGAGGCGGCGATAGGCGCGGGGACTCTTGAACGACCGTATGTCTGCCACATGGAGCGGGCAGAGGTCGAACTCCCTGTCCAGCCAATCCGAGGGGTAGAGCACGCAGAGCCAGGGCGCGTAGAGAGCACGGTCGAGATGTTTGAGCAACAGCAGGAGTTGTTGCTCCGTTCCTGCCGTCGGCGATGCGATCGTATCGATGACAAAGGCGATTTTGATCATGTGCCGCAGCGCCCTCAATCCGTGCAGGTTGTCCTTTTCATGAAGCAGGGGGCACCTTTGTTCCACCGCACCATTTCGCTGAGGAAGCCGACGCCGAGCCCGAAATGGATGGCAAAAAAGATAAGCGGCAGGTATCTGAAGTAATGGAGCCCCTCTCTCAGCGCGATGCGCAATGATACCGCTGCGATCAGGCCCGCATACACCCCGTAAAGCACGCCCAACACTATCAGAACCGCTGTCGCGGAGGGGAGCAGGACCGAAGAGAGCGCTGCGGTCATGAGCGCGAAGAGCCCTCCGGCAAAGAGCGGCGGCACCATCGTGTTCACCGTCAAGGAGTCCGGATGCTTGCTGAGGAGGCAAAACCGCCCCTGTCCGTACCGCTTCATCTGGCGGTAGAGGCTGCCGAAGGACGAACGCGGGTAATATTTGACGGTGAGCAGCGGACTGGTGTACGCACGCAACCCCGCCTGTTTCACACGGTAGTTGAACTCCACGTCCTCGCAGGCATCAAAGCGCTCATCCACATAGCCGACCTTTGTAAACACCTCTCTCTTGTATGACGCCCCGTTGCTTACCGGGCTCGCATAGCCTTCATAGGTGCTATAGATCAGCGAATCGCCGCTGTGCCCTATGCTCGAAGCACGGGCGAGCGCCACTGCCTTCTGAAAATCCGTAAGCCCCGGCGGGTCGAGTGGCTGCGGCCGTCCGAGGCAGTCGGCGCCGCTCGTTGCGAAGCAGGAGACGACATTCTTGAGAAACTGTGTGCTCTCAATGTAGCAATGACCGTCGATAACGAGAAAGATATCCCCTCTGCCGTTTCTGAACCCGATGTTCCTTCCCGCGCTCGAAAGCCGTTTCTCGTTGACCATCACTTTGACATTGGGATGGTCCTGCGCAACTTTTTTCGCCACCTCCGCTGTCCCGTCATCGGACATGCCATCGGCAACAATAATTTCGAACCGGTCTGCCGGATACTCCTGATGCAGCAGCTGCATAAGGGTATCCTTTATAAACCGCACCTCATTTCTAACAGGCATAACGATGGTGATAAAAGGAACCGTAGACGTCATCATAGAGTGCCTCGAACCTCTTTGTCTGGATATCGAAATTAAAATACTCCCTCACATACTCATACCCGCAGGCGCCCATTGTCCTTCTGAGCGAAGGGTCGCGGAGGAGCATGAGAATATAATCGGCCATCTTTTCCGTCTCGTGGGGCGCGACCATAAAACCGGTACTGCCGTGCTGGATCACCTCCGGGGTGCCGCCGACCGCAGTTGCAACGACTGGTTTCCGTTTGGCGCAGGCCTCGAGCACGACATTGGGAAGCCCTTCGGTAAAGGACGGGAGCACAAAGATATCGGCATCATCGAGCAGCGACCTGAAGTCTCTTCTGAACCCCGGGAGAAAGAAAAGATGCTCCAGTCCCGCACGGCGCACCTTCTGCTCCAGTTCCTTTCTGAGCACTCCCTCGCCGAACACCACAAACCGGGCCGTGCATTCCTTTGCCGTAACCAGCCGCGCGGCATCGATCAGTCCGCTGAAGTTCTTTTCCGCGCTCAGGCGCCCCGCTGAGACGACGAGCGTCGCTGCTCCGTCGAGGCCGAGCACCGAGCGCAGGGACATCTCCCTGTCTTCCTCCACAGCACCGACAGTAACGCCGTTGTAGATCACCGATACCCGCTCCGGAGCCGCTCCTGCGGCAACCACCTTCTTCCGCTGGCCTTCCGACACTGCGACAACGTGGTCTGCGAATTTCAGAAATCTCTTATCGAGATACTCATAGAGCCGTATCTTCCGGCTCTCTCCCGTCCACCCTCTCGAAACGGCGATATGGGGGATCCCCGCGGTCCGGGCGGCGATATGTCCGATCACGTTCGATTTGTAGCCATGCGTGCAGAGGATGTCAATTCTCATTTTTTTTATGCTGCGCACCAGATCACCGATTGCCGAGGGATCAAAGGGGCCGCGAACAGGCAGCTCCACAGCAGGAATATTCTTCTCACGCGCCTTTTGGAGCAGCTCGTTGGGTCCGGGATGCTCCCTGAAGGAGAAGACAGTCACGGCAAAGCGTCGTTCGTTGATACGGCAGGCATGTTCGATGATCTGCTTTTCCGGCCCGCCGAAAAAATTGGTGGCGATCAGATGGCCTATCGCTCGCTTCTGTTCCATATCCGCCTGACCGCATACTCCCGCTCCGCCTTTTCCCTCAGCAACCGCTTCTGCTGCAGCACTTTTGATATGTACGCGCTCAGTTCCTCGGCAACGGCCTTCCAGGAGTAGTGTCGGGCCCGCTCCCTCCGTGCCGCCCTGAGCTCAGGGCTGTCATTTGCAAGAGCCCGTTCTATGGCAGCGAGAAATGCTTCCGGCGTCTTTGCTATGGAAATCACGTCGGAGAATTTTCTTACCTCGGGCATATCGGTCGACACCACCGGCAGCCCGCAGGCGAGATACTCGAGCAGCTTCAGGGGATTCACATTCCGCGTCAGCTCATTGACGGCAAACGGGATCAGAGCCACATCAAAGGATGCGGCATAGGCGGGCAGCTCCTCATAGGGGACGTTGCCGACACAATGGACATTGCTGAACGCGCTCAGCGGGCGCACATCGGTATCGACAGGACCGACAAACACAAACGACCATGCAGGGCGTGCGGCTGCACAGCGGGTCAGCAGTGTGAAATCGAGCCATGCGCTGACCGCCCCAAAGAAGCCGATGACCGGTGAGGGGATATGCCGCACTGCGGATGCTCTCGTGCCGATCCGGCACGTGCTGAAATGTTCGAAGTCAACGCCATGGAACAGGGGAGAGGGCTTCCTGCCCTTTCTTACTTTTTTTCTGCAGAGCTCCTCAGAAGTCGCCAGCGTGAGGTCGCATTCGATAAGCAGCCGGTCTTCCATCCGCTTGATGAGATCTCTGTCCACTCCCGGCCAGCTGGTGAAGTCGTCGACGCAGTAGTACACATGTGCGATCTCATCGAAGGCGTTGAGATAATCGACTGTCGTGGGGAAGGTCGTTATCACGATCGGCCTCTTGATATCGTACTGTGCCATGGCCCCCCTCACGGAACGCACAACCATGTGCTTATTGAATCTGCGTACCGGCCCGATGGCGTTGTAGGGGATGATAACGGGGCTCACAATAACGGGACTATCAGGTCCTCCCTTGCCGTTGCCCGCAGTTTCTGAAAGCCAGGAGCGGAGCTTCTCGAAGCTCCTTTTAATATCATAAGCCGTCAGCTGCGGACTGCGTATGCCGATCGTGTTAACCCAGAGCACTCTGTTCTCCGGGAGGAGGTGCTTCACAATATGCTGGCAGCTCGACGGATGCCTGCCCCAGTCATCGGAGAAAACAATAATATCTCGGTTTTTTAGCATAAACATTATTTAGAGCGTATAGCGGAATGAGGAAGAGGGAGTCAGAGAAGGCAGAGTATGATCGCTCATTCTCGGAATACATCCACGCATTCCTCCGAGGGAGACAGCCTGCTTCACCATCCCTGGTTACGCGTAGGCTGTCTAAACCGCCCTCATACTCTACCCTGCCCGACTCCGGGCTCTTTCATTTCGTTAGAGGCTCTTAAAAGTCATTCATGGTTATTAATTGTAATGAGGTTATTTACAGTAAAAAAACATTTTTTCGATAAATAAGCATTAACAATAAATAGCTATGTAAAGGGATTCTTGATATTCGAGATGCAGAAGCGGTATTTCCCCGACCGTTCCTGCTGTATGGAATCCACGAACTGCACCGAATACCTGATCCCTTTGCCGAACCTCTGCACGACAAGCCTGTCCAAGTCTTTGAGCAGACTGCTCGTAAAAGACTCTCCCTTCACGATCCTGAAGATGAGATAGTCGAGATGCTCCTGAACGATCTGCAGCTGCTTTATCCCCCCGAGGAGCATGGCGAAGTTCTCGGTCAGCGATATGCCAGAAATGTATTTCCCCTCGGGGGTCACCACATAGTCGGCACTCCTTCCCTCGAGCGACTCGATGAGCGGATAGGTGCAGCCGCACCTGCAGGCACGGTCCGAAGGGACTCCCGCGTCGCCGACCTTGTAGCGGATGAACGGCATGCCCCTGTTGGTAAGATCGGTCACCACAACGGCGCCGGGCTCTCCCGCCTGCACCGGCCTGCCCTCCCGGATGAATTCGACCACGAGCGTATCCATATTGATATGGAATCCCTTATGCTCGCTGCATTCACAGGCGATGAGGCTCACCTCCTCGCAGCCGTACCGGTTGGTGACACTGCAGTCGAAGACCTTCTCGATTTCACGACGTTCGAAATCGTGCAACACCATGGCGCTGCTGATGATTCCCATGGGCCTGATATCGGCGAGGCCCCGTCGATCAAGAAACCGGGCGAAAAGAAAGAGCGAGTGGGCATGCCCGAAGAGGAGCGTCGGTTTTTTCCGCTTTATACGATAATAGAATGCGAGCATCTCCTGCTCATCCATTTTCAGGGTGTCGAGATAGATAGCCCGTTCGAGCAGGGCATTTCTGACATGCCCGCGCCAGTTTTTTCTGTACTCCGGATTGCCCCAGAGCGCCCCTACCCGCTCTCCGAGCTTCCATCCTGTCCACATGTCGTGGCGTAGGGCGCAGGCCCGCTTCCATTGGAGGCTCTCCTCATCCACATAGAACTCAAGAGAGACGCCGGTTGACCCCGACGTCTTCTTCGGCATGAGTCGTTCCCGGGGCATGTTCCGTGCCACCATATCGTCCTTATGCGCCCGTATATCTTCTTTGGTAAGGAGCGGCAAACGGGTGAAGTCCTCCCATGAGGCTATGTCGTCGGGTACAATGCCGCCGGCCCTGAATGCTGCCGCATAGTATGCCGTATTCCGGTAGGCATGCCCGAGGAGGTCCTTCAGACGCCGCCACTGGTCGGCGCGCACTTCCCCGATCGGACGATACGGCGATGTCTTCAGGTAGGCAAGGTGCTTCAAATAGGGGCTTCGCTCTTTGAATGCCCAAAGCGGCGCGACAATACGCCGTGCTATTCTTGCGTAGAAGTCCCCCCTGTTCCTCTCATCGTTGCGCATAGAGGATATCCTTCATCGGGCCGAAATCGAATTGCCGCAGCAGGCAGCGCACCTTATCGGCGGTCTTGTCGAGGTTCAGGTAATGGCGGAACCGGGACTTGAACGAGGCCGCTATGCGCGGCTGCTTCGGATCGATCTCCCAGGGGTGGAAATAGAGCACTGCCGGCTGCTGTTCAGTATGGTTGATATGCTGTATCGCTCTCTTTATCAGTCCCGTCGGAAAGAGCCGGAGATATCCTCCTCCTGCGATAGGGACGCGGTATTCGAGCCCTGAAAGGCGAAGCTGTATGGTCGAAAGGGGGAACTCCTTCAGCGTTCCCGACGGCCTCTTCACGTCATAGGGGAAACGCTGCGCATCTGGGATTCCGTAGATATCGTGCAGGATCGGGAAGACGCTCGAATCATACGAAAAGCCCTCTTCGAGAAGGATGTCATACGCCCAGAGCGATTTTTTCGTGATCGAATAGCTCGGCGCCCGGTATCCGGTGACCTCTTTCCCGGTAACATCTTCGATCAGCCGTTTCGCTCTCCTTATATCATCTCTGAATCGCACGGGACCGATGCGGTACACCAGCTCATGGGCATACCCGTGGCTGGCGATGTCATGTCCACGCTCCTGAATCGTCCTCACCAGCGAGGGGTTCCGTTCAGCCACCCAGCCGAGGACAAAAAAGGTCGCTTTCTTCGAGGTCTCGTCGAGAATGTCGAGGACTCTCAGGGTATTGTCGACCACCCTGGACGGATAACACTCCCATTCCTCCGGCTTGACGTACTGTTCAAAGGCCGTGACATGAAAGTAATCTTCGACGTCAATCGTCAATGCGTTGACCATAGGGAGTAATCAGAATGGTTATAAGAGAAGAAAAGATGCTATTATGCGCTGGCGGCTTCGGCAGGGCGAGGGTGATGAGCCCTGAACCATGTGATAGTCTCTATCAATCCTCTTGTAATATCGTATTCCGGATTAAAGCCGAGAGCGGTGCGGGCGCTTTCTATGTCGGCGAGGGAATCACGCACATCGCCGGGACGGGATGGTCCGTGCGTTATTTCCGAGCGTGAGCCAGTAAGCTCTTTGATCCGTTGCGCAAGCTCCAGAATGCCGATGCGCGTACCGCAGGCGATATTGAAGACCATGCCCGAGACATGCTCCGCAGTAAGGGCGCCCAGGTTCGCCGCGACAACGTCATCGATATAAGAGAAGTCCCTCGTCTGGAGGCCGTCGCCTTCTATCTGCAGCGGCTTGCCCTCCAATGCACTGGTCACGAATTTGGGGATCACCGCTGCGTATTCCGAGTCAGGGTCCTGCCTCCTGCCGTAGACATTGAAGTATCTGAGCCCCACGATCTCAATGTCGTACAATTGGGTAAAGACCTGTGCATAGAGCTCCTTTGCCGCTTTTGATACGGCGTAGGGAGATTTCGGACGGAGGGGCATGGACTCCCTCTTGGGAAGCTCGGGAGTATCCCCGTACACCGAAGAGGAGCTTGCAAAGACGATCCGTCTGCAGCCGCACTGGACTGCGCAGTGGAAGAGATTGACCGTGCCCTTTACATTGTTGTCCGTTGTCTTCACCGGGTCGATAACGCTCTTTACCACACTCGGTCTCGCTGCCTGGTGGGAGATGAGTGAGACCCGGTGCTCTGCAAGCAGCTTCCGGAGCAGCCCCTCATCAAGAATACTGCCCCGTACGAAGAAAACCCTGTTGTCCCCGAGCAGATGTCGAATGTTCTCCATCTTCCCTGTACTGAGGTCATCAACAATCACCACCCGGTATCCCCGCGCGAGGAGCGCTTCGGCGAGGTTGCTGCCGATAAACCCGGCTCCGCCGGTTACGAGCACTGTTTCCATTTAGAACCTCTTTTTCACCTCTGCAAACACTCTGTTGTTTTCGTAATTGTCGCCCGGGATGTCCGGCGAGGAGCTATCGGTGTAATAGTAGGAGAGCGATAGTACCGTGTTTTCCCACAGGAGGTAGTCGAGCTTGAGCCCGCCGAGGAACCGTTTCGTATGGGTGTCGGCGTCATCATGCTCGATTCTCTCCACCGTGAGGTCGAGGAACCCCGTCATCTTCGGAGTCAGCTCGTACTTCAATGTACCTGTGGCCCCATACTTCGTTTCCCGGTCCGACGTGCCGGACAGCTCCGTGTCCTCGTCCTTGTATTTTGTTGCACCTGCCGAGAGGTTAAGCTCTGCCCTATCCTTCAGGGCCTTGATTCCCGCCAGGTATCTGGTGACCCGCCGCACCGTACCCTGGGGGTCCTCATAGTAATCGACCCCGGTTTCAAGAAAGCCTGTAAAGGTCCTGAAATTATGAGTGAGTCCTGCACTCCAGAATATCTGGCTGTTGCTGTCCTTGGTATCATAGTCCCACAGGCTGTTGCCGATCCTCAGGGTAATGAACGATTTATCCGCATACTCGTGGCGCGCGCCCACATACACATCATGTCTGAGAAAATCGTCTCTCTCGCTGTCTTCCTGGACAAACTTGTAGCCTGCGGTAAGCGACGTGTAGCGGGACACGTCATACGCCGATTCGACATACAGCGTGTGGTCGGTCTTATCGACCCCGGCCTTGGAGTCGTACCTCGTATCAGCGAAAATATATCCTGCGGTGACGGTCAGTACAGGGCTGAGGCGGAATACGTAGTACGGATTGACGCTCAGGAAATTCCTGTCCGACTGACGGGCGAACGTGCTCTCCCGTGTAAAATCTCTGGTGATATCGAGCGACACCCTGCCGTATTCTTCTATCACCTTCACGAAGAGCTTGCCTTTGACCGGCTCGATGAGGCCGCTGAGATTGAGGTGGTGGAGTGTCTCGGAACCCCTCAAGTTTCGGGCATAGTGAATATAATCCAGCGTGTACTTGAGATCCCATGTCCATAACGAGGCGGCATAGCGCGCTTCGACAGAAGGCAACACCCGGGTAATGAACTCATGCTCTTTGCTCTCCTCGCTCAGAAAAAGATTGTCGTTGTACTCCTCCCGCACCGCAATGCCCGGGTGGAATTCGAACTCGGCTCCCAATGTTTCAGCAGCGGTACAACATACACCTATCAACAGAAGCACTAAGAATGTCATACAACGACCATGCCGGTACAGCTCCTGATGCGACCTCGCTTGCACGACCCTCTTGGACGTATACACGGGATCCCCCTTCAGAGTAGATTTCCTTTCAATTGTATCAGATTTTTTCCTAACGGGGTAGGGGAAAAGATACAAGCATTACAAGGGTTTTTACTCTACAGTCCCTGCACTGTCCTGTTTCCGGCCCGAGCGCGGGTTATGCCCTTTTCATCAGTCTCGAGAGCGCCATCACCGGATTCTGTGCTGCATGCATAAGCTCGAGGATCATGCCCCGTGCCATTCTGTAGGAATTCAGCCGGTATCCCATCATCGCCAGCGCCTTTTTATGGTAATTCCAGAACTGGCGGTCCCTCCGCTCCAAAATGCCTTTCGCGAGAAAGCGGTAGTATGCATTCACCTTGGCGTTCAGACGAATCCGGTACTCCTCAGGAGAGAGGTAGACAGCCCCGTACTTTTTCAGGAGATAGAGGCTGCTGGGCAGGAAGGTGTTATGCCGCCGCGCGAAAGAGGTCATTGCCTCCTTGTCCCTGCGGGTATAGGAAAGCACCTGATGCACGTAGCCGAAGTCATGCTCCCTGAGTATATCGAAGCATATTTCAGTATCAGCATGAAAATTGCTCTCGTTGTAAAAGGTGTCGCATCGTCTGACGATAGCGGACCGTATCAGGAGGGTGGTCGGAGAACCGAAAACGTAGAGCTTCTCACGGAGTGTATCACGGCAGACCTCCCGGCCCGGAACCACCGTGCTCGGATAGGGCAACCCATCGCAGTTCACCTTGGTGTCATCAATCCGATACGACCCCACGATGCCGACCGACGGGTGTGCCTCGGCAACGGCAACCATTTTTGAAAGGCACTCGGGAAAGAGCCAGTCATCAGCATGTACGACCTTCACGTAGGCGCTTTCGGGCGAGATCTGGCGCAGCGCATGGTTCCAGTTCTTCATGATCTCCAGCAGACAGGGGGTATTCACTACCCGTATCCTCGGCTCCTGCCGTGCATAGCGGCGGATGATCTCGGGGGTGCGATCCGTGCTGCAGTTGTTGACGAGGATGTATTCCCAGCGATCGTAGGTCTGGCGCAGCACACTCTCGATGCATTCCTCCAGGTGCTTTTCTCCGTTATGCACGGGAGTAATCACACTGACCAGCGGCTCACCGGATATGACATTCACGTTATCTCGTCCCATTCTCTTAACTCCGTCCGTCAAGGTAGAGCCTGCACCAGAGCTCAAAGCTGACGATCGACGTCAGCTTCGCTGCCATGAGGCGCAGGGGGCCATACCCCCGCTGGTGATCGTCCCAAAGCTTTCGTACTGCTGCCGGGTTCCAGTATCCTCTGCTCATGGTCAAGGGATCAAACACCACGGTCTCTGCCCATTCCCTCAGGTCCTTTCGCAGCCATGCATCGTAATCCACATAAAAACTTTGATAGGCGCAGGGGAGCAGCCCTCTGGTCATATGAGCGATCCCGCGCCGCAAGTGCATCATTTTCTCATGTCGGCTCATCTGCCGGTGCGTCGCCGTCAGCGGCAGGCCGTTGGTAGTCGTCGCCGGCAGTGCAGCAAGGTCGGGCGCCGTACGGGTAAGCATACGCCGGTAGAGTGAGCGCTCACCCCACCGCAGCGAGGGGGGGATCTTCTGCACAAAATCGATCAGATCATTATCGAAAAAGAAGGGGCAATAGACAAGGTTATCAGGGAAAAGAGATGAGAGTCGTGTGAACACACGGCGCTGCTGCTGCCGCATGCCCCAGTAATCCACCCGATGCGTGACGTGCGCCGACTGGTACTTTCCGAAGTCCTTATGAAATCGTGCTCTAGCAACCTGCTGTAATACTTTGGAATAGGGAGGAGCGAGCAGCTGGCCCAACTCTTCGTCGGTCGTGATGCACTTCATATCATAGTATCGATCGACGGTAAACCCTCTCCCCCAGAAGGCGCTTTCCGGATCTTTATTGAAATGACCGAATATGTCCTCGCCCACCGATCCGGTCGCAAGGGTATCCACGTGAAGTGCGATCTCATCATAGACACTGATGCCGTGGAATTGATTGCAGTTGATGAGGTCCTCAGTGCGCTCAATGCCGGTCAGGGCGAAGGTTTTAAGGTAATCCGGCTTAATCTCGAGCGCCCTATGGGGCACGCGTGCCACCCGCGCCACCTTACGGGCATAACGGACATCGGCTGAGAGGGGGGTGCCGAAGGTAAAGGTCTTCACCGCCTCCCGGTTGAGTACGCTCAGGATCAGGCGTGAATCCATTCCTCCGCTCAAAAGAAAGCCGAATCTCCCCTGACCAGATTGTCTCCGTTCCGCCGATCGCCTACACAGGGCAATCAGCTCGTGCAGGTACTCCTCTGCAGGGATGCGGGTCTCCTCCTCCTGGAACTTCATGTCCCAGTACTGCCGGCAGCTCACCGTCCCCTGCTCACAGCTGATGATGCTCGCCGGCGGTACCTCGTGAATGCCGTAAAAAAGGGTATCGTCCGACTGTGGAACATTAAGGCAGAGGAAATCAGCCAGGGCCGCCAGATTGACCTTCCGGGGGAATTGCTCATCGGCCAGAATCGCCTTTGTTGACGAAGCCCAACGATAGATCCCATTGTGGGATGCCGTATACAATGGATGCAGACCGTAGCGGTCGTTGGCGATAATAAGCCTCTCGCGGAGACTATCCCAGAGGACAAGGGAAAACCTGCCGTTCAGTCCGTGAATAAAATCCTCACCAGCTTCTTCATAAAGATGGACCACCAGCGCTGCATGATCGGCATCCGAAAGATGATGTCCCCTGCGCTCCAGCATGCTCCTGTGGCGGTGACCGTCGAGGAGTTCACCATGGAAAAAGGCGCAGATCGTCTTTTTTTCATTCCAGGACGGCTGCGGCGAACGGTTGATGAGTGCAGGCCGGCACCGGCCGATGCTGAATCCCGGACCGCTGTAGCACTCGACAGGACCCTCCCTGCCCGAACGCTGGAGAAGAGCGCACATGCGTACCATCAGTGATTCGTGCCCGGCTCCTTCCCCCGAGGGATCATAGATGACAGAAATACCCGGCATGATCCCTACTCCGACGGGTAGACGGTTATTGCACCGACGAGGCGCTGTGCAAACCGCGAGAATGCAGCCTGCTGATCATCTTCGGTCCTGGCAAGCAGACGGGCCTTCTTCTTCATCGCGCTCAAGGCCTCCCGTATTTTCCCCGAAGGGCATCCCCTGTCAGTGTTCCCCGGCAGAGAGGGGGCCGCCTTTTCGTTCATTTTGTGAAAATTGCGCCAGGCAATCGCCCTGGCGAACTGGAGAGGGCTGATCCCTTTGTGGCCGGCGACTTCGAGCAGACGTGCCACCTTGCCGGCAAACACCTCCTGGATCGTATGCCGTATAACGGCACCGCTGAAACCGAGGGCCGACATTCTCGAACTGAGGACTGCGCCGCAATTCGCGACAAAATCGGGCACATAAAGAACTCCCTTCCGTGCCAGCACCTGTTCTGCCCCCGGGGTAACCGGCGCATTGGCGGCAGGGACAATGAGGGATGCCTTCATCCGTGCCGCATTCCCGATGTGTATAGACCATGTCCGTGCACAGGGAATGAGGAGATCGACATCCTGCGTCAGCACATCGGCGTGATCGATCAGGTCGGCGCCTTTCATATGCTGAACAAAACTGTCGCCATAGGTCTGCCTGAGCGATACCATTGCGCCGACATCAAGCCCCGAAGAGCGGTACAGTGCCCCTGCGGCGGTCGAAACAGCTCGGATTGATACCCCCTCGTTGGCGAGGAGCACCGCCAGCTCGCTCCCTACTTTGCCGAACCCCTCAATGGCGGCGGTCAACGAGGAGAATTTCAGGCCACGGTGGAAGACACTCTGCCTGATGACTTCGAAGACCGTCAGTGCCGTATACGCGATGCTGTCGCTGCTCGAGAGATACGGAGGATTGCCGAGGACCTGCTGGATGATGTTGATATCATCGATGGTCGTCCCCATGTCTTCTCCCGTAAAGTAGACATTCCTTTTGAGGAGTATCCCCATGCTCTTCCCGAAGGCGGCCATGACCCGCTCCCTGTGCTGTGCAAAGAGAGGGGCGGGGACAGTAATGCCTGCCTTGGCGCCTCCGTGTGGAAAGTTGAGGAAGCTGAACTTCAGCGTCATGACCCGGGCCAATTGGGCAATCTCCTCGACGGTCAATCCCGGTGCAAACCGGATGCCGCCGCCGCAGGGATTGGCCCCTACGGTCCGGTCAATGACCAGGTATCCCAGCGCGCCGAACTCCTCATCCATGATCTGGCATACCAGCTGCGGACGAAGACAGTCTAAGGTTATCTGTTCCATAATCGAGTACCCTTCTGTAAATGCAAAGATAAAAAAGCAAAAATAAAAATTAAGGATTCCTGTTTTCTCATTTTGCTCTTCAATAAGCAGCTGCCTGCGTGGCTTTATACCTGCCGCTCGCATATTTTATAAATGCCCCGGCATGGGTCAGCATTTTCCGGAGCTGCTTGATCGACCGTTTCGATGCGATACGGAGACGGCTCTGCAGTATGCATACTTCCAGCGCATCCACCCACGGGGCGGAAACTGAAGCGGATTTCGCAAACGTGAGTATGCGCTGCAGTTCCGCCAGCTGCAGCGGATCCATTACTCTCAAGCGTGCAATCTGCTCATCCGTCGCATCCTTCTCAAAGCATCCGGGCAGCCCTGCTCCGACCACCCTGAAATTCAATATCGTTCTGACGCATTTCTGGCAGACGCCGCAGTTCCGGTCTACCTCGTCCTTCTTGCCGATCATGCAGACGCGCAGATACTGCTTCGCTTCAGGCCACTGTGCAATCTCCCGTACCTTCTCGGTTCTTGTCAGCGATGCTCCGTGATGGATAATCTGGAAAGAATCGTTCGACATCATCCAGTCGGTGACCGGGTTCGATCCCCACGGCAATACCAGCCCGTTGTACGGTTCGGTGCTGGGGATAATGCCGCCCGAAAAGCCCTCCTGGAGCAGCATCAGGCAGGACGCGGGAGCGGCTCCGTGGAAGTCCCACCAGGGCTCATTCAAATCCCGTATATTGGTGACCATCGGAATGAAGTCGACGTCGAGGCTGTCCAGCATCTTTTTGGCCCGTGCAGCAGCGCGTGCAAAGGCATCACCTTGGTCGAGAAAAATGTCGAAGCCGTGGACCATAAGGCCTGCCTGCAGCTCATAACCCCGTCCGTTACCCTGGCGTGTACGATGGCTGAAGACGGTAAAACACGAATCGACGCCTCCTGAAAAGAGCGAGAGGGCCTTTTGCGGACTGCTTGCCGAGCTCCGCTCCCGTTCGACGTCGGCCGTGATTTCAACAGCAGTATATCGTTCTGGTCTCCAGCACCTCCATGCAGACTGGAACTCCTCAAGGTTCCTGAGCAGCGACGGCGAGACCTCTCCGTGGATATGCAGATCCGAGGGTATGCGCATTACGGTAAAGATCATTGCCAGTACAAAAGGATCGCCGCTCTTCGTGAGTGCGGGCTCATAGCGGGCGGGCAGCTGATACCATATCCGGGTGCGATTATGCTCCGGCCCCTCGACGATCATCGGGACCGTGACAGTATCGTCACGCTGCACCGGTCCTTCGATCCAGACATGTGTCCTCTTGATCATTCCGACTCTCCTCTCTGTATTTCAACTCACTTCTCATTTTCACGACACGTGCGGGCACGCCGAAGGCAATGGCCCCATCGGGCACATCTCGCGTCACGACGGAGCCGGCACCGATGACCGCTCCATTGCCGATGCGGACCCCGTCCAGCACAATGACGCCGACACCGAGCCACGCGTCATCACCGATAACAATGCCGCCCTTCGTGTACAGCTCCTGTTTACTGATGAGCTCATCCGGTGCAAAACCGTGATTGTAGGAATAGAAGGCGCAATTCGGCGCAATCTGCACACCACAGCCGATCGTGATCGGCCCCTTGAACCCCATAATCTGGCAGCGCGGCTGCACATACGTGTCGGCTCCTATTGTTACGCTTCCTCCCATGCCGGTGGCGATCACCGAATCGCGGAGAAGGTGAACGCGGTCGCCGAGCTCCACTCTCCCCTCGCCCTTCCCCTGGTTGATCACCACACGATCCGCTATAAAAACGTTCGCTCCCATGGAACAATTGCGGTGATAGATAATCGCGTCCGGGTCTATGTACCCCTTCGGATTAAGACGTGCGAGGTAGTAGCGTGCGGTGTGGGGCGGCGCCCACCAAGCAGCGAGCCGGGTCGCCACCCTTCCTCCGAACGATAGTCCCGCGTACCGCATCCAGAACCGTATCCATCGGGATTGTAGCTTCGTGCGTATCATAGGAGGACCGCGATTACCGTGTGTGTTTGTTCGTACTAAGTGATCAGTGCATTGAACCAGAGGTGCGCCATGGACTGATAGCCTCTACCGTTGGGGTGGTAGTTGTCGAAGTATTCTTCCGTATGACCGGAGAAATACTGATAGAAGTCAGGGCCTCGGAGGGGGAGGCTATTCTCGACCACCAACTCATCAATAACCTTATTATAGTCCCTGATCAGAACATTCCGTGCCGCACTGTTGAGATCAGGATAACGGGCGCCCGTCGCAGTATCGCCCAGCACAGGGGGTATCTTTGCCAGCACCGGTATCTTCCCTGCGTTTTTAATGCTGGTGATAATGCGCTGCATAAAATCTTTGTACGAGCCGTAATAGCCGGTATCACCCGGGCGAAGACCGAGACCGCTCGGCGTCTTCACTCTGGAGTCGTTCGTGCCGTACATGACGAGATAGTAACCAGCATTCGGATGCTGCGCAATGATGCCCGGCACGGAGACCGCACCGTTTACCGTGCGGGTGCCGCTCGCCCCCTCATTCACCACGGTATGGGGATATCCACGGTACCCGGTGAACAGATTGTTTAATATCGGCTCGTATCCGCCGCCGGTGTTGCGTTCGTCATTAGAAGTGTTATCAGGGCCATAATCGTCGCCTTCTCCATACGTGATGCTGTCTCCTATTGCAACCATGTACTCGCCGATGCCGATGGCCGACTGGGAATCGTGCGTGAAATTACCCGGCACGACATTCCCTGAAGCATCGACTACAAAGGCGTCCATCGTATGTTCGCCGGGGGCAACGGAACCGAACGAGACCTCATACGGCGCGGTCATATCGGTGAGCATAATCTCGCTGGCAGTGCCCCTATCGAGGACAAACCGGGTTCCCCATCCGGCCTGCACGTTTCCTGAAAGCCCCTTCACCACGAGGGGAGCATCCCTCTTCAGATAATAGTTCCGGGGGGTGGTGATGAAAACATACGGATCGGCAGTATGGGGGCTGACAATGTTGTCAATATAGGCATCCTGCTGTACTGCTTCCACCTCGAAACTGTTCACCAGGATAACGCCGCCGGCGCTTATGGTAAGCACCTGATCGAAGGCTTCAACCTTTGCCGTGTCGGCGGCGTAGGTTATCTTTATCGTATATATTTTCGTATTGAGCAGATATCCCGTCCTGAAAGCGGTATACGCTGCCTGTTGTCCGTTTACTATCTTCCTCAGGTACCCAGCTCCCGCTCCATTTGAACTATAGAGCTCATAATAGTTGTCCTGATCCTGTTTGAGTCTTATCAGGAGCCTCCCCCCGGGCACGAGGGGTGTAGGGTGCTTATAGGTCGGAAGGAAATCGAGAAGAAAAACGCCGTTCACCTGTGATGAAAGAGGATGGGAAAACAGAACCCTGGTATTTTCAGCAGCCGAAACCTTCACTCTCCGGTTCGGCAGCTCATACGTGAACCCTCCTCGCGGCACGATCGCTTGACTGCTCTCTGCTTTGGTGACCGCGACCGTGTATTCGCCGGTGCTGTTGCTGATGAAATCATCGACAAAACCGAAGGTCGGCGCCTCCCCGCCCGCCTGCTTGACAGTCAGGCTCCGGCTCGTTTCGGGGGACCATGCCCCTGCATTATCCTGCACCTTGAGGTAGATCGTATGGCTTCCCTCCGAAAGACGTGCCGTGCTGAACGAGGCGGCAGTGCTCAGCTGCCCGTCGATGCTCGACCGCCAGCTGTATCCGGTAATGGTTCCATCGCCGTCCGTGCCATGGCCAGTAAAGTTCACTGTTTGCCCCACAGCGGCCGGGCTCGGCGTAATCGAGTCGATCGATGCCGCAGGTACCGCGTTCGACGGGGTAGCCACGTAGACGAACCTCACTGCATCGGCGCTATAGGTAAAGCCCGCAGTGTTCGCCGTCAGTTTGACCGTACCCCCAAGGGTCGCATCGAACACAAAGGTCCCCAGTTTGTTCCACATGCCTGCTTTCGTCTGATCAAGCTGGTTCACCCATACCCTCGTACTGCCGTTGCCGTGGATAATATCCACTGGAGCGTTCGCAGAACGATTGCTGTAGTAGGTCCACCACATGTAGACATCATAGGTCCCCGACTGTGGCAGGGCGGCCTTCCATGTGTAGGTGGGGGCGCTCGTGCTGCTGCCGTTGGCATACAGAGAATTCGTCCCGTAAGGGGTGAGTCCTCCCGATACCAGCCACGTCCCGGTTGAAGAAGTCCCGGCACCACCGTTATCAACAACCGCGTCGCCCGCATTTGGAGCAGGCACGGACACAAACCTCACCGCATCGGCGCTGTAGGTCGTCGGAGCGGCCCCTTCGGCAGTAAGAGTGATAGTGCCGCCTTCTGCCGCGTCAAAACGAAAAGACCCCAGCTTGTTCCATTGCCCTCCGTTGATCAGCTGATTGACACGGATTACCTGTGATCCCCCGCTGTAGCCGATCGTTACCGGAGCATTCGCGGAACGGTTGTTGTAATAGGTCCACCACATATACACATCGTAGGTTCCGCTCTCGGGCAGCGCTGCATGCCACGTGTACGTCGCCCCGTTGTTGCCGTAGAGCGAATTGGCACCGTAAGGATTAGGCCCTCCCGACACCAGCCATGCCCCGGTTGATGAAGTCCCGGCACTGCTGTTATCGACGACAACTTCCTTTGCAAGGGAGAGCACAGAGCCTGTTGCAAAAAATGCACCCAATAAGGCAAGTGCGATCGTGTAAGTGAAGCATCGGCGTTTACTCACGTTCTTTGTCTCCTTCAAGTTATTTTTCTGAAATACTCTACCGTTCTCTTCAGCCCTTCTTCCAGGGAGACCACCGGCTTCCACTGCAGCACGCTCGAAGCAAGAGAAATATCGGGCCTGCGCTGCAGAGGGTCGTCCTGGGGAAGCGCTTTGAACGTTATTTTTGAGGAAGAGCCGGTAAGCTCTATGACCTTATCGGCGAGTTCGAGGATCGAAAATTCGGAAGGATTGCCGAGGTTTACCGGTCCGGTGAAATCGTCGGGACTGTTCATAAGCCTGATTAATCCATCGACGAGATCATCCACATAACAGAAGCTCCGTGTCTGGCTGCCGTCGCCGTACACGGTGATGTCCTCTCCCCGCAGCGCCTGTACGATAAAGTTGCTCACCACACGTCCGTCATGGGGATGCATCCGCGGACCGTAGGTGTTGAAGATCCGTGCCACCTTTATCGTGAGTTTGTGCTGGCGGTGGTAATCGAAGAAAAGCGTTTCAGCACACCGTTTCCCTTCGTCATAGCATGACCTGAGTCCATTGGGGTTCACATTCCCCCAATAGGTCTCGCACTGGGGATGGATCTTCGGGTCACCGTACACCTCGCTGGTTGAAGCCTGCAGTATTTTGGCCTTCACCCGTTTCGCAAGTCCGAGCATGTTGATGCTCCCGTGCACCGATGTCTTGGTGGTCTGCACAGGGTCAAATTGATAATGGAGGGGCGAGGCCGGGCAGGCGAGATTGTAGATTTCATCGACTTCCACATAAAGAGGGAAGCAGATGTCATGCCGCATCACTTCGAAACAGGGATGCCCCATCAGATGCGCAATATTCGATCTCCGGCCGGTGTAGAAATTGTCGACGCACAACACCTCGTGCCCTTCGTTGAGCAGTCGTTCACAGAGGTGGGAGCCGAGGAACCCTGCCCCGCCCGTCACCAGTATGCGCTTATTCATATGACATCCGCCCGCTTGTCGGCACCGTCACCACCGATCGTCGTTTCGGCATCGCCGACGCAGTTGAAGTCTCCTTCCGCGGTGTCCTGCTGGACCCGTGCTGCTCCATAATACGGCGTATGGTGGCGCGATAATGTTCGGAAAACTGTTCTCTCGTATGATGCCGCCGGGCATACTCCCATGTCCTGCGCGACCGCTCTCCGAGCGATGCAGCAGGGTGATGAGAGATCTCTTGTACCGCCTCCTTGACGGCAGCGACAGAACACTCCCGTAGCATGACACCGAAGTCACCGACATCAATTCCCGATTCATAGCTGACGATCGGAATAAGGCCCGCTTGCATGCAATTCACGACGCTTCCCGCCTGCCCCTCGGAGCAGGAGGGATAGACGATCCCGATACACCGCTCCAGGACCGCCGCGAACTCCGCACTCGCAATATCGACCCACCCCAGAGTGTGGATGTTCGGCGTACAATAGAGCTCCTTGAAAAAGGCCTGTTCGAAATACCGCTCATCCTTGACGGGACCGCATACATAGAGGTGGTGATCGGGCATCTCTGAAAACGCCTCGAGCACCAGGTCGAGTCCCTTGTGGACGAGCCCGCCGCTCCCGAGCCAGAGGAAGCTGTTCCGGCACTCATCATGCCGTTTTGTTTCAGACCATGGATACAGCGCAGCTGCCGGCACATACATCCGGTAAAGAGGCTTCCCTGCGTAGGCATAGGTGCCCAGGGTAAATCCATTGCCGAGCACGGTAGCGCAGTCGGCGTGCTCGATCGCGAGATTGAACTCAACGGTTCTCATGCCTCCCACGGCAACCCCCCTTCGCTCCCGGAGCGCAAGCCCCCGCTGGTAGGTGGCGTAATTGTTGAAGAGCCAGTGCGCGGTATCGAGGTGGGCGATCTTTATACAGTCTCCGTTAAGCAG
The DNA here is from genome assembly GCA_040754455.1 of Nitrospirota bacterium. GTDB lineage: Bacteria > Nitrospirota > Thermodesulfovibrionia > Thermodesulfovibrionales > Dissulfurispiraceae > JBFMCP01. The sequence goes on along the minus strand of JBFMCP010000014.1, from coordinate 41,179 downwards.
TTGTGCGATCCGTGCAAAGTTGGTGCGTGCTGCAACGAAACATGAATATTTCTTTGCGGGGATAAATGTCCTGTTTCGGTAGTCGATGACATCGACCGCATACCCCATCCCGAGAAACGTTGCGGCGATCTCGAGAGACTCTCCATAATTGGTGTGCGATGAGGGAAGGGACTCGCCCTCTTTCAGCAAGAAGGGCGCAATGATGTACGAAAGGAGCATGCTGCCCCGGCACGCTCCCTCCGGCACAAGGGACACGACCCGGTCATGAGACTGCGCCGGTGCATACCGCCTGATCTCGATACCGAACCGCCGGGCGAGGTCTTTGATGATCCCTTTCACGTTGACCTCATCGCCATCCTTCTCCTGATCCTTCCTTTCAGCATGCGCAGGCCGCGGATACTGAGTACGGGACGCTCTCTCCGATGCTCCGCTTCCGAATATCTGAACTTTATCATGTTGATCGGGAAGATGCGGCCGTGGGGCCTTAGTACACCAACCTGGTCCCGCTGCAGCATGAACGACTCCTCATTAAACCACTCCCAATCATCAAACCATGTCCAGCATCCGTTCTCTTTGTAAAGCTCTTTTGCCTGCATCGCAATGTCTTTATTCGTCCGGAGGGTAATATACGGCGCGTCAAACCCGGAAACATACCGGAGCATAAGCCGGAACGACCTGTTGCTGCAGTAATTGGAGAACCAGAGATTGAACCCCATTTCGCTTTGCAATTCCTTTACTACCCGATAGACCTGGACATGCTCCTCATGCCCGTACTCTCCCCATGGATTATGGGTAACCACATTGCAGCAGGCGCGTACGCTTTCGCTCAGGAGCTGTTTCAAGGAGCGATAGTTATCGCTGTACCGTTTCGAGATGCTCCTGTCCGGTATCTCGATGCCGAACTCGGTCAGTGTCGGCTCCCGCCAATCTGCCGTATCAAATACGCCGGCCTCTTTCAGCCCCAGAGAGGATATGTTCCTCACCGGATGGGATAGGAGGCTCCGGCGCCTCCCCGGCCCCCAGTGAGGTTCAGGCTCGTAATCCAGAAAACACACCACAACCCTGTCGACCCGGTCGACAATGGAGCTGAACCAGAGGACCTCGTCATCCGGATGTGCGGCGATGATCACGGATTTCTCTACTATCGTATGCATCTGATCAAGAGCCTCACCGCGCTTCCGCTTTCCTTCCGTTATTGCTGAAGACGGTCTGCCACTTCAGAAGCGGCCGTACGACGCCGGTCATTCTCCCCATCCAGTTGCCGCGGGCCGAATCATCGCCACCGCTGTCGGCGACCTGGAATGCAACCGCATTATGCGCGGTGAATTGGGAAGTCTGCGGGTTGGTGGTAAGGACACACGCCTCAACAAAAAGCTTTCCCTCCGACAGAAAATTACCCGGGATCCAGGCAGTGCTCCTGTAGATTCCTTTAGGACGGGGCTTGCCTCTCCAGTCAGGATCATTTTCTATTGTGGTAAATACCGTTATTCCCTCCTCGTTATCGATATTCAAATGGGGCAGCAGAAGAGCGCCCGACGCAAGCACTTCATACTCCATCTCGATGGCAACCGGCTTGCGTATGTCGAAGAGCGGAGTGACCTCCCCTCTCTCATTCTTCACCCGTACCGCGCGCAGGCGTGCAATGTCCCCTCCCGGTGCATTCCTCGGGTCAGGCCAGACGCGCTCGGCAAGAGTCCCGCTTTCTGGATTCAGATACGCGCCGATGACCTCGTGCGGCAGTCCGTCCTTAACGATCCGTCCCTCTTCAAGCATGATCACCCGCTCGCAGAGGCTGGTGACCGCCCGCATGTTATGCGAAACGAAGAGGACGGTACGGCCGTGCTGTCGCACATCCTGCATCTTCTTGATGCATTTTTTCTGGAAGCGCTCGTCGCCTACGGCGAGCACCTCGTCGACAATGAGGATTTCTGGCTCCAGGTGTGCGGCAACCGCAAAGGCGAGGCGGAGGTACATGCCGCTCGAATAGTGCTTTACCGGTGTGTCGATGAACTTCTCCACCTCTGCAAAGGCGACGATCTCATCGAACTTGCGCTCGATTTCAGACCGCCGCATGCCCAGGATCGCCCCGTTCAGGAAAATATTCTCCCGTCCCGTCAGCTGCGGATGGAATCCGGTGCCGACCTCGAGGAGGGAGCCTACCCTGCCGCGAATCTCGGCATACCCCTCGGTTGGTTCCACGATACGTGAAAGTATCTTGAGCAGCGTGCTCTTGCCTGCACCGTTGCGGCCAATGATGCCGACGATTTCTCCCCGCTGAACATTGAAGGTGATGTCCCTGAGCGCCCAGAACGTATCATTGAGCCCGTCACCCCCGCTCATCCGGCCCCGCAGCAACTGTCCCGCCCGTCGAAGGGGTGCGACAAAGATGCCAGCAAGTGTTTCGGAAAGCGTCTGGTAACTCTCCTGCTTTTTGCCAATATGGAACTGCTTGCCGATTCCTTCAACGCTTATTACTGTTGTATTCATAACGCTACACCACATCAGCAAATGTCCTCTCGAACCGGCGGAAGTAATAAACACCGGTGACCAATATGAGCACTGATGCCGATGAAGAGGTTACGAGCACCGGTCCAAGAGGTACCTGCGTTCCGAGCAGCGCCCAGCGGAACCCTTCGATAACACCGACCATTGGATTGATGCTGTAGAGGGTCTGCCATTTCGCTGCGAGCATGCTTGAGGGATACGCGATGGGAGTCGCATAAAACCACAGCTGCACCAGAAAGGTCGTCGCATATCCCACATCGCGGAATTGCACATTCATCGCAGAGAGCCAGAGCGCAACGCCCAATGCCGAGGAGAAAGCAAGCAGCAGCAGAAAGGGAAACCAGAGGATATTGATGGTCGGCGTCATGCCGTAATAGAACATCATGCCGATGAGCATGATAAAGGCCAGCGTGAAATCCACGACACCCGAGAGCACCGCCGAAATGGGAATAGCCAGCCGGGGGAAATACACCTTCCGGATCAGATGGCTGTTGCCGACGAGACTGTTTGACGCGCGGGTTAGTCCGCTCGCAAAGAAGGTCCACGGCACCAGCGCTGCATAGCTGAAAATGGGATAGGGGACGCCGTCAGAGGGGACTTTGACCAGGTTGCCGAAAACAACGCTGAAGACCACCATCGTCAGAAACGGCTGCACGACCGCCCATGCCCCTCCGAGCACGGTCTGCTTGTAGCGGACCTTTATTTCGCGCCAGGAGAGAAAGTAAATCAGTTCCCTGTACTCCCAGAGCTCACCGAGCCGCAGCGCGACCCAGCCCCTTGATGGTTTGATGCGGACAACGGGCGCCTCGCCTGCAGTAGGTATCGAGACTACCCCCGTATTGCCTCCTGTATTCGACATTGTCACTTTTTCCTTTCCTGCTTGTGGTTACGAAGGTTTGCGCAGAGGCCGTATTGCGATATCGGTAGCTTCGACGGTCCTTTCGAGGAGGAGTGCGTGTGCTACGACTGCGGCAACATCTTCGGGCTGGATAAACCGTTCGGGCTCATAGGGTCTGCCTTCCATCGCATGCACTGCCGCCTGCATAGGGGTCGCCGTCCTCCCCGGGTAGACGCTGAGAACACGGATGCCGCGGTCATTGACTTCCGCACGCAGACTGTCAGCAATCGCCTGGAGCGCACACTTTGAAGCGGCATACTGGCTCGTGCCCGCCCTGGCATGCTGAACAATGCTGGAATTGACGAATACGATCTGGCCCCGCTGCGGTCTCATGAGAGGCACTACCAACTGGGTAAGGAGATAGGGTGCGCGGACATTGATCCTGTAGTGCCGATCGAGCTCTTCCACGGGAGTCCGCTCAAGCAGTCCCATAGAAATATATCCTGCGCTATGGATGAGAATATCAATCTCCCCGTACTCCCGCTGCAGAACTGTCCCTAATGTCCGAATATCATGCTCTGCCACAAGATCGACTGTCACGCACTTCACCTGAGATGCGGCAGCAGCCGCGGTCCCTGCAACCTCCTCAAGCGCCCCTCTGTTCCTCCCGACAAGACAGAGGGCAGCGCCGTGGGAGGCAAGCCGCAGCGCGATCGCTTTCCCGATGCCGCTGCTTGCTCCGGTTATCACCGCCACATGTTCTTCGAGTCCTGACATAACGGTAAAAGAGATTACTCAGGAGATTCCCTGAGCAGACCATGCGTCAATAACAGATCAGCAGCTTCGGCAATAACTTTGAAATCAAGCCCTGATCGTTCCGAGATATCCAATAATGAGGCGGTGCCGTCCGACAGATTCAAGACCCACAGCATCGCCAGCTCCCGCAATCTGCGGTCGCTCCGGCCGCCGACCATATCGTACAGCCCCCGCCTGCCGAGCTGGGGCTCTCCTTTGGGGTTACGGTTTATATACTTCCTGTTCCGCTCTATGCCGTTGATGATCGCCGCACAGATTGAAAGCGATTCCGCAAGATGCTCAGGCCTCACGAAATCGGGGTTATCCGCAGAGGTATGGTACTCGGGATAACAGCCGTGGGGTGTTCTCATCAGGCAGCCGACAGGCATATTGAAGCCGGGCGAGCAGTACTGCCGCTCATCATATCCGACAGGGCTGAAATCGACAATCGCATACGGTTTCCCGGAGCTCTTCAGGACATTCGCAGCGATACGATCGATTGCCGCATCGCCGCGGCGGCTCTTTTTATAGGTAAAAGGTCCCGCATCACCGATGCCTGCGGCAACAAGCCCGAAACGTATGTTCGGGACCTTCTCCTCATTACGGGCGAGCCAGGTGAGCGAGCCGATGGTCCCGGGGATAAACAGAAAGCGATATGAATAGCGCAGCGGTAGCCTGCCGAGGGTCTGCGCCAGGAGCGTCAGCACGGCAATGGCCGAAAGGTTGTCATTGCACAACGAAGGATGACAGGTATGGCAAGAAAGGAGCACCTCTTCGGCACGCTCACCCTTGATGAAGTATTCGCCATAGGTCAGCGCTCCCTCTTCGAGCGAGGAGTCGATGCACACTTCATAGTCTTCGTCGGCAAGCGACCGCAGCTGGTCGTGGCGTATGCAGAACCCCCAATTCTCCTTGTAATATGAGGTGCGGTAAGGAATCCGGTCCGGGTGCTCCGGTATGGTGAAGAGGTGCTCCTTCAATTCATTGAGCGAAACCTTCTTATGGATAGGCACGCTGTAATTCAGTACATGCAGGTTTGATTGTCTGAAATCGACAATTCTCTCACCACGGTCGTTTTTGATATACGCATCCCGTATATTCCATTCCCTGGGCACGGTCCAGTCGAAGACTTTTGTTCCGGTAGGGACCTCATGGACGGTGAGTGGAATATACGACTGCAGGATATCGAGTGTCTGTCGCACACCGTTGCCCGTAATGCTTCTGCAGAGGGGATACAGCTGCTCAACCAAATGGTAGAGCTGTTGACCGACAACGTCTGCCACGCCGTGCATCAGATGCGCCAGGCCGGCGGTGCTGTCCGGAGTATTCGGGGTATTACTTCTTGTATCGTACATTGCAAAGATGCTCCTGTCGCTGTATCACTTCCCGTTCAACCGGTACTTACGCGGCGCAAACCACTACCGGACCACGTACATCCTTTTAATCACTGCTCCACGTTGAAATCCGGATAACTTCTGTCCCGCTCGGATATCACCGTGATCTCGACAGGCCAGTGGATGCCGAAGGCGGGGTCGTTCCATCTGACTCCCCGCACGGCAGCGGGTGTATAAAACTCCGATATCTGGTAGAAGACCTCCGTGTTGTCCCGCAAGGTAATAAAGCCGTGTGCGCAACCTGCCGGCACATACACCATCTTCCCGCTCTCTTCCGTGAGCTCGGCTGCGGTCCATCGGCAGTAGGTCGGCGAGTCGGGCCGGAGGTCAACGACGACATCGTAGACCGACCCGCGTATACAGCGGACCAGCTTGTCTTCCATGTGAGGTGCTGTTTGGTAGTGCATACCGCGGAGAGTCCCCTGCTTTCTGCTCAGGGATGTACTGCACTGGGCAAGTCGGTGATTCAAGCCGCGCGCCTTGAACTCCCGGAGGCACCAGGTCCGGGCAAAGTATCCCCGTTCGTCTTCCGACCGCTCCTGTTCAATGATAAAGACGCCCTGCAGGACCGTTGGCGTAAAGATCACGAGAACACGCTCACGTCAGGTATGAGTACGGCAAACCGGCCTCCCCACCCTTTGATGTAGGAGATCTGCTCCATGATCTCCTGTTTGAGATTCCAGGGGAGGATCAGCACATAATCAGGCCTGGTCTCCTTGATTCTGTCGGGATGGTAAATCGGTATATGCGATCCCGGCAGATAACGGTTTTGTTTGTGCGGGCTCAGGTCGACAGTGTAGTCAATGAAGTCGGTCCTTATGCCGCAGTAATTCAGGATCGTGTTGCCCTTGGCCGGAGCGCCATAGCCCACAATGGATTTCCCCTCCCTCTTCACTCGGAGCATGAAGTCCAGGATGGCCCGCTTTACCCTCTTCACCTCCTCATCGAAAGAGCGGTACAGATCGAGCTCTTCGAAGCCCGCCTCTCTTTCCCGCTCGAGCAGCTCAGTGACTTTCAGGCTCACCGGCCTCGAGAGATCATAATCGTGACGCGCGTAGATCCGGAGCGATCCTCCATGCGTAGGGAGCTCGTCGACATCGAAGATGGTCAGACCGTGTGCCGCAAAGATCTTCCGCACCGTGAGAAAGGAGAAGTAGGAGAAGTGCTCATGGTAGATCGTATCGAACTGCCGCTCGTGCATCAGTCGCATCAGATGGGGGAACTCCATGGTGATAATGCCGTGCGTACTCAGGAAGACCTTCATCCCTTTCACGAAATCGATCAGGTCGGGCACATGGGCAAGCACATTGTTGCCGATCAAAAGGTCGGCCTGTTCCCATCCCGCAGAGAGTTTTACGGCGGTCTTCACGCCGAAGAATTCGGTAATCGTCGGGATCCCTGCATCCATCGCGGCCTTTGCCACATTCTTTGCAGGCTCAATGCCCAGGACCGGTATGCCTTTCTCCTTAAAGTACCGGAGAAGATAACCGTCATTGCTGGCGATTTCGACCACACGGCTCCGTGGACCGATGCCGAACCGTTCGACCATCATTTCCACATAGTTCTTCGCATGGGCAAGCCAGCTGCTCGAATAGGAGGAGAAATAGGCATAGTCGCTGAAGATGCGCTCCGGAGTCTCAGACACGGGCAGCTGGACGAGAAGGCAGTGGTGGCACACATAGACATGGAGCGGATAGAACGGCTCCATGTGATGGAGGCGGTCATGGGTAAGATAAGAATTCGCAAGCGGCGACATGCCGAGATCGGCAAACGTATCCTTTAAAGGAGTTCCGCAGAAGCGGCATTTTCTTTCACTGTTTCTCATTGTGCCGCTCCTTGTCCGTTCTTCCCGTTCCTTGACCACTCGAGGCTGTTGGTTAACAGACCGCTCTCACGCAGCGACTGCAGGACCTTCAATCGCATAAACGCAGAGTTGCGGAAATTATTGTTGCTGAAGTGCATCGCCTCAAGGCCCTCCTTAAGCTCCCTAATCGTGGTGATGAGGTCAACCTGCGGTTGATGATCCGGGGCCAGCGCCTTGAAGAGGTCAAAGCTTACCCGATACGACCGCTTGTCGGGCTGTGCATCCTTGTTGATCGACATTTCCGTACCCGGAATAACCTCGGCGACGGCCTGTGCCAGATCCCTGACCTGATAGTTCCACTCATTGCTGCCGATATTGACCGCCAGAAATTGGCCTCCGTTGTCCGCTGTCCGGCCTGTTGCCCAGTCAATCGCTCTCGCCATGTCTTTTACATTGATGAGCGGCCGCCAGGGAGTGCCGTCGCTTAAGATCGTAATTTTTTTTGAAGTCACTGCACCGGCAACAAAATCATTGAGCACCAGATCCAGCCGCAGCCGTTCGCTCATCCCGCAGGCAGTCGAGAAGCGCAGGCTGGTCACGATAAAATCATCATTGGCAAGCTGCGCCAGCTCTCTCTCCGTCATGACCTTTGATTTCGCGTAGGCAGTAAGCGGGTTGAGCGGCGATCTCTCGTCCCTGGGGCCATCGTCGGCTGCGCCGTACATGCTGCAGCTCGATGCATAGACAAAGGTCTTTACCCCTGCCTCACGCGCCATCTTTGCTAGCACAACGCTCGACCGGTAGTTGATATCGAACGTAACATCCTCAAAGGTGTTCCCCATGGGATCGTTGGATATGGCGGCAAGATGCACCACCGCATCAATGTCCTTCAGAACGTCGGCACGCAGCGTCCTTACATCGCCGAAATGCTGAAGGTTCACCCGGCACTCCGGAAACGTCCTTGCATTGGTCAGACAATGGGCGAAGTACCCCGTATCGAAGCCTGTCAACACCGCCTCAGGATATGAGGAGCGAAGTCGCTCGACGACAGAAGGTCCAATGTATCCCATATTACCCGTAATCAAAATGTTCATCACCTGTTCTCCTTTGCGGTATGCTCGTTGATTAGCAAATGTATACTTAGAATCCAGGAGACAGGAGCCAGAAGTCAGAATAAAATGAGGTAGTCTCTGAAACTTTTATTTTATTCTGTCTTGTTCCTTCTGCTGGATATTCTGGATTCTGACTCCTGGCTCCTGAATTCTGCTTTTACGTAAGGAGATTCTTGACGTAACGGGCGATGGCAGGAGCAGCGGTCAGCCCCGGAGACTCTATACCGACGAGGTTGATGAACCCCGGCAGATCCTCGCTGATGATGAAGTCACGGAACGGCTCGCCTTCGCCCTGAAGTTTCGGACGTATGCCGGCCATGTCAGGAACAATCTCCTCGCGCTTTATAAAGGGAAGGAATTTCACTGCCGACGCATAGAAGAGGTCGGCCCGTTCCTTATCGACGCGGTAGTCTTCGTACCGGCCGATATAGGTTGCATCGGGCCCCAGCTTCATGCGGCCGGTCAGGTCCAGTGTAAGGTGGACGCCCAACCCGACATGGTGCTCTTCCGGCACGGGATATACCAGCCGCTGCACCATCCCTTTCAGTCCGGTAGTGATGCTGAAGTAATTGCCCTTGCAGTAATGGAGCGTGTAGTCTTTCCCCACCATCCGTGCGATGGTATCCGAATGGAGGCCGGCGGCGTTGATGACTCGCTCGGTACTGAATTCGAAGTACTCGCCCGCTCCGTTCATGGTCATTACCCTGTAGCCGCCTGAAATGGGCTCGATCCCCTTCACCTCCGTCCGACAGGCGATCTCCACCCCTTTTCCCTTTGCTGCGTGGAGATAGTAATCCATCAGGGCGTGGACATTGAGGATTCCCGTTTCAGGAGAGTAGAGCGCTCCGAAGGCCCTGATGTTCGGCTCCAGCCGCATAATCTGCCTTTGGTCAAGCAGAGACACGGACGTGACGCCGTTCTGCCGCGCATTGCTCCAGAGCTGCTCGACCTTCGGCATTTCATGTTCCGTCGCGGCGATGAGCAATTTCCCGGTCTTTTTGTGGGGAAGCGCATACCGCGTACAGAGCTCGTAGAGCATCGTTCTCCCCTCGATGCATAACCTTCCCTTGAGCGATCCGGAAGGGTAGTAGAGTCCTGCATGGATCACCTCGCTGTTCCGCGAACTGATCCCCCTGCCGTGCGAACCGTTTTTTTCGAGGAGATAGATATTTAACCGCTCGTCGGCGCATTCTGCGGCAATAGCGAGGCCGATGACGCCTGCTCCTATTATGGTAATGTCGGCATCCATATATTCACCAAACCTTCCAGGGCGGATTCCCCGAGTTCCAGAGCTCCTCCAGCGTATTCTTCTCCTTGAGAGTATCCATGCATGACCAGAAACCGTAGTGCCGGTACCCCATGAGTTGTCCGTCACGGGCAAGGCGTTCGATGGGGTCCCGCTCCCAAATGGTCGCGTCGCCATCGATGTAGTCGATGACGCTGGGACAGAGCACGAAGTAGCCGCCGTTGATCCACCCTTCGGCCGCCTGGGGCTTCTCGTAAAATTCGGTGATCATGTCATTATTGAAGCCGATCCTGCCGAATCGTGCCGGCGAGCGGACCGTTGTCACCGTTGCGAGTTTTCCGTGCGACCGATGGAACTCCAGGAGCTCGCTGATATTGATATCGGCCACCCCGTCACCATAGGTAAACATGAAGCACTCGTCGTTTTGAAGAAACCGTTTCAGCCGTTTGAGCCGGCCCCCTGTCTGGGTGTGAAGCCCCGTATCGATCACATGGATCTTCCACTTCGGCCCGTTGTTTCCATGTATGATGGTTTCACCGCTCGAGAGGTCGATGGAGATGTCGTTATTGATGGCATAAAAGTTAAGGAAGTATTCCTTGATCACCTCGGCTTTGTACCCGACGGCGATGATGAATTCCTTTACGCCGTGCGCGCTGTAAATATTCATGATATGCCAGAGCATCGGCTTGCCGCCGATCTCTACCATCGGCTTCGGGCGCAGCGTCGTCTCTTCGGAGAGCCGTGTACCAAAACCACCGGCAAGAATAACCGCTTTCATGGTAAAACCTCCGGTTTTTAGTCCTTTATTTCCCAATGCTCCGCCTCCTCAGTTACATGAAGCTACCTGAGAAGGGTATTCCGGCAACCGGATCAATGCAGTCGGCCGTGGCGTCCGATGCCAGCAGCCTCTGGATATGCAGCGTACTGCTGTTATTGCATCACCATCAACCGAACGGGATGGTGACCGGTGCGGTGCCCGAACGCAACCGTCTTCCTGAGGTGAAACACTTAGACCGTCTCCACATCGTCGCCGTCGACGGCGACACCGACACTCCTGCCGAGCAGCTCGATCCCCACCAGAAAGGTATAGGCACCCTCTTTTTTTCTGAGGATCCCTTCCGCGCCCCTTAGCGGTCCACGCTTGATCCTGACGCGGACACCCTCCTTCAGGTGAGGATAGATGTCGAATTCACTGCCGCTCTCAACAAGCAGCTTGAGCGAAGCGATCTCTTCGTCGGGCACCGGTGCAGGGGCACCGGGGGCCGTCGAAACAAGCGACACCACGCCCCTCGTCTTGAGCACGGTCAGCAATGCCTCCGGATCGGGAGCAATGCGTGCGAAACAGTAGCCGGGGAAGAGTGGCAACTCAACAAGCTTTTTCCGGTCCTTCCACTGTCGTACCTTCTTCACGGCAGGCAGGTAGGCATCGATCCCTTTTTTGCCCAATTCACCCTGCGTCACAAACTCATGCCGTGATTTTACATACAGTGCATACCAGGCAAGTTGCTCATTGCTCATCACCATACTCCTCTATGGCATTGCGGTGCAGAAATTCAGACGCTTCGCACTCTTCTCTCGGGAAGCATGAAAATACGTCTCAAAAGGCTCTTTTTCGTTCTTTTGGATTCCTTGGCATCCGGCCCGCCATACGGCAATCGCTTCTCATACTCTTCAATGGTACTCCTTAAGGCGGCGAGCGAGGACTCTGTTTTCCTTATATGCTCCTTCATGAACTTCTCGAAAAGGTCCAGCCGCTTCCCCGTGTCGATCGGAACGCCGGGGCCGAGCCTCGAAGCCCCCTTTTCGAGCGCGTCGAGGCGGAGGTTCATACTGCTCAAAAGGCCTTTTATCTCGTCGTAATATTTCCGCTCTTCTTCTCCAAAGGCCCTCTGACCGTTCCCGTCCATTACCTCTTTGATGGACGTCTCGAACGCCCAGTAGCGGTTCTCCATCTCGAGATCGCCGATCACCTCGGCGACCATCTCGGCACTCAGCTCCTTCGTCTCCTCTACAAAAGCAGAGATCAAGAGAAAATCACAGATAATGTTGATCAGCCGCGGCACGCCCCTGCTGAACTGGTAGATGCTGTCCAGTGTAGCCTCGGGGAAATGTACGGCATCCTTGTTGCCTGCCACTTCGAGCCGGTGGAGGATGTACTCCTCCATTTCAGGCCTCGTCAGAGGATAGACATGACAGCTGATATTAATCCGCTGCCTGAACTGCTGCAGCTCGGGCAAGGAGAGCGTCTTCCTCAGTTCCGGCTGGCCGGCGAGGATGATCTGGAGTAGCTTGGCATTGTCGGTCTCGAGGTTCGAGAGCATCCTGACCTCTTCGAGCAGTTCGGCATTGAGGTTCTGCGCCTCGTCGATAATGAGTACCGAGTGGTACCCCTTCGCATACTGCCCGATAAGAAAGTCATAGAGGTCCTTCAGGAGCTGCACCTTGTCCTTGCCCCTGATGGGGAGGCCGAAATCGTCATTGATCATGGCGATCAGCTGCTCCGAGTTCACCTTCGTATTGAACACCTTCGAGACGGTCACCCGTCCGTGCAGCTTTTTGAGCAGGTCCCTGAGCAGCGTCGTCTTTCCCGACCCTACCTCACCGGTGAGGAGGATGAATCCCGCCTTTTCCTTTATCCCGTAATCGAGATAGGTCATCGCCCGTTTGTGCGCCTTGCTGACGAAGAGAAAGTCGGGGTTCGGCACCAGCTCAAAAGGCTTTGTCCTGAAATTGAAGAACGCTTCGTACATGGCGCCTACTTACCATCCTTTGCCGTTGCTCTGCTACCGTAGTAGTGGCCGGCGTAATAATGATTGACGAGGTCGAGCGCCCCTGCATCGTTGTAGACGATGCCCAGCATTCTGCTCTCTTTAAGAATCTCCAGTGCATCGTTGATATTTTGCAGTGTTGCCAATCCCTCCTTGACGACAAAGACCACGCCATCAGCCATGCAGCTGATCGCATGCGTTTCGGCAAAGGGGAGGATGGGAGGGGTATCGATAATAATGTAACGGTCGGAATAGCGATGCTTCATTTCCGTGATCAGATCGTTCATTTTCTGGGACGAGAGCAGCTCGACAGGGTCCTTGACCCTCTTGCCGGCAGGGAGGAGCGCAAGCTTTCCTATGCCGGTCTGGATCAGGGCGTCGCCGAGGGTAGCCTCGTCGAGGAGGCAATCAGCAAGACCGATCTCCGGCATCAGCTTAAAATAGCCGTGCAGGGAGGGCTTCCTCAGATCGGCATCGACGAGTAGCACCGTGTGGTCGTATTCCTGTGAGAGGGTGACGGCGAGGTTCAGGGCGGTAATGCTCTTCCCTTCCCATCCGAGCGAACTCGTCACCATGATCGTGTTCTGGAAGCCGCCCAGCTTGGTCTGTTTCACGATGAGCGATTTCAGTTTCCGGTACTCTTCGGCAATGGGCGAGGCAGGTTCGGTGATGGTAATAATATAGGGACTATCGACGGTCAGTTCCCGCAGGGGGACCACACGCTCTCTCTTGAATGCCGGCTTGCTTACCGGTGCCTGCTCGTCCGCACCTCCCTCACTCTCAGTGCCCCTCAGCTGTACCGCTTTCTCTAACGCCTTCTCTATCCTGCTCATTGGGATTCTCCTCGCTTAAAAGATACGTTTGACAGCGTCGTTGAGGTCCATAAGATACGACGGCAAATGGACAATAGTGCTGATGGCATCATCAATATAGGTAAGCCCCATGAGTTCCATGACGAACACCGTCAGAATACACATCATGTACGCCCCGGTGAATTTATACAGCAGCATGTCCCTGCGTTTCTTCTCCTCCAGCTCATCGGGATTCTGTATGCTCGGGATGACCGCAAGGACAGGGAGTCCCATATTTTTGAGCACGTCGACCGTTCTGACCGACCGGTCCATATAGTCGAGCAGTACCACGAGCCCGAAGCCGCCTGCCAGGCCGCCAAGAATGCCCATGAGGATGATCTTTATCCTGTTCGGGCTCACCGGTTTGAGCGGCAGCACAGCGGGATCGACGATCCTGAAGGTCGAGCTCTTGTCCTGTATCTCCATCTGGCGCGAGACCTCCGACTGGCCGAGCCTCCCGATGAGCTCTTCATAAATATTCTTGTTGGTCGCCCGTTGCATCTCGAGATCGGTGAGGGTCTTCTTCTCCGCCGGCATACTTTTCAGGTAGGTCTTCTTCGATTCCACAAGCCTTCTGATCTGGTCTTCCTTTGCGTTGAGTGCGGCAAGCTCAAGCCCCGTCTTGGAAAGTTCCTCCCTGAGCTGCTGGTAGAGCGGGTTCAGCAGGGACAGATCAGCATCGGTCTCTCCGCTCTCCAGACCGGACAGGAGCTCCCTGCTCGCGCTCCCTCCCGCTATCTGCCCCTTGAGCATTTCGATCTCCGACTTGATCCTCACCACTTCGGGATAACCGGGGGTATAGACCATCAGCAAGTCGGCCAGCCTCTTCTGGAGCGCAAGCAGCCGGTCATCGATGCTGCCGCCCTTGCCCAGCAGCCCTGCAGCATTGGGCTTCTCTTCTTTCATCTGTTTCAGGATCATCGTGCGCTTTCCTTCGAGCTCCCTTTTCTTGATCCTGATCTCGTCGAGCTCGAGCTGCGCGTCTTTGATCTCTTCCACGATCTTCCGGTCGTCGAGGGCGACAAAGATGCCTTTCTCTTTCCTGAATTTGATGATCTCCTCGTCCGATTTGTCTAGCTTTTCCTTGAAAAACTTGATCTGCTCGGCGAGGAAGCGGTTGGCCCCGTAGGCCTCTTCCCTCTTCTCCGCTATGTTCTCCTCAATGTACCGCCGCACCAGGGCATTGACGTAGTCCCGTGCCAGCTTCGGGTCTCCGCTCTTGTAGGCGACGATGAAGAGGTCGCTTTTGTCCTTCATCGTTATCTCGGTGTTCTTCTGGAAATCCCTGATGAGCTTGTCCACCGCAGCCTGGTCGCCCTTGTTGACGCCGAGGCCGAGGTCATCGATGACCTTGAGGAGGAGGTTCCTGCTCCCCATGGTGTAGGCCAGCACCTTGATCCGGTCCTCCATGGACGGCGTTATCGCAAGCCCCTTGACGAGACTATCGATGACGTTCCGCTCGATGAAGACCGTCGATGTCGCCTCGTACTGTTTGGGCAGCAGGTAGCTGACCAAGGTGACCGCCGTCATAATCGCCAAGGCAGCACCGATAAACAGACGCTTCTTCTTGTCGATGAGCTTCAGGTATTTCTTTATGTCGAATTCCGACGGTTCCACGTATGTACCTCCTGCTAGAAAATACCCTCTTTGACGATTATGTAATCGCCGGGCTTGAGTTTTATGTTCTGGCTCAGATCACCGTCCCGTACAAGGTCCCTTACCTTCACGGGAATGGAAGTGGTGCCGCCCTTGCCCTCCTTCCTGAAAATGATCACATCGTTCTCCTTTGCGAACTTCGTGAACCAGCCAGCTTCGAGTATGGCGTCCATGATCGTCAGACCGTCCCGGTGCTCGATAAACCGCGGACTGTTGACGGCGCCGGCAACATAGATATTCCGCTCAAGGTAGGCCGGAATGAAGATGACGTCATTCGTCTCGATAGTGATATCTTCGGTAACATCGCCGTCCACGAAGAGCTTGGTGAAATCCTCTTTCACCTTCGCTCCGTTCCTGAGCACATAGGCTCTTCTGAGGTCGGCAACCTTGATGTCGCCAATAGTGCAGAGGAGCTGCAGGAGCGATGTCCTTCTCGTGAGTTCGTAGACGCCCGGCTTTACTCCCCCCCCGAAGACATACACCTTGCTGTTGGTTATTCCTTCAACAATCACGGTGACGATCGGATTCCTCACGAGACTCTTCAGCTTTTCGGTGAGTGCCGCCTGCAGCTCGGTCGGGGTAAACCCCGTGGCAACGACATCGCCGAGCGCCGGGAGTGTCACCTTCCCGTCGGGACGCACCTTTACCGAGAGGGTCAGCTCCTTCACTCCCCAGACCGAGATCATCAGCGTATCGCCGTCGCCGATCACATAATCTCCTCCGTATGCAGCAAGGGGAACCATTATCAGCGCAAGCAATGCAACAAGCATGGGTTTCATCTTCATCTGTCCTCCTCCTATCTTCCTCCCCGACCGAAAAGGACCACCTTCACGGTTTCAAAAATGATCGCAATGTCGAGGAAAAGAGAAATGTTTTTTATATAGAACAGGTCATAGCGCAGTTTTTCGATCGCATCCTCCACCGAGGCGCCATAGGGGTATTTGACCTGCGCCCATCCGGTGACTCCCGGTTTGACCGAGTGCCGCTCGGAATAGTAGGGAATGATCCGCTTCAGCTGAGCGACGAACTCCGGACGCTCGGGACGCGGACCGACGAACGCCATGTCTCCCCGCAGGACATTGTAGAGTTGCGGGAGCTCGTCCAGCCTCGATTTTCTCAGAAATCTCCCTATTCCGGTAACTCTCGGATCATTCTCCTGTGCCCAGACCGCGCCGGTGGCCCGCTCCGCATCCCGCCGCATCGTCCTGAACTTATAGAGCACGAAATCACGCTCCCCCTGCCCGACCCGCAGTTGCCTAAAGAGAACGGGCCCCTTCGAGTCGAGCTTTATCATCAGGGCGATCATCGGAAAGAGCGGCACCGCAACAAGCAATCCGATAATGGAAAACGCGATATCGAAGAGTCGTTTGGAAACGCGTATGTACGAAGTGATTCTGAAGCCGCTCGAAAAGATAAACCAGCTCGGCACGATATTCTCTATGAGCAGCTTCCCGGTCATCTGTTCATAAAATGAGGGGGCGTCGACCACCTCGATACCGTTAAATTTGCAATTGAGCACGTCTCTGAAAGGAAAGACTTCCCTGCGCTCGGAGAGTGAAATGATGATTTTATGCGCCCGCTCTTTTTTTGCCGTCTCCGCGAGTCCCTCGCCGTTGCCCACGATCGCGTTGGGAGGGACGTAGACCGGCTCGCTGGCGCAATTGACATAACCGGTCAATACATAATTATGGCCGGAGGAGGAGAGAATCCCCCCGATCTGCTGTGCGAGGGGGCCGGTGCCGAGAATGAGCACCCGCCGTGCAAGGCCCGGCAGATTAATGAATGTCCGGTAGTGGGAGCGCCATGCGAATTGGAGCACGCCGAAAAGGATGAGCGAAAGCACGAGCACCGCCCTGCCGAACATTACCGAAGGGATGAGATAGTAGAGCGAGGAGAGCAGGAAAAAGGAAATTGCCAGTGCAATGCCGGTACGGATGAATATCTCACGCTTCCCTATGTTTTTCTCGTGATTGTACAGTTCTACGAAATACGAAGAAAATACCGTAACGAGGGCGAAGAGCAACAGGCGCACGCCGTCGGACAGCACCAAGGTCTTCAGCACCGATATCTGCCCGTACCGCACCACCATGCCCGCGCAGACCGCTGTTACGGAAAACAGGATATCACCGCCAAGAAGCACTGCTATGGGGAGTTTTGCATTCATCGTATTCCGATTCCGCTGGCCCCCTTGATGGAAGCCAGGAGCACCCGTGCCTCCTGCACCTCCGAGAAATTACCAAGGCCGATCGCCTTCTGCAGATGTTCCACTGTCTTTGACCGGTCCCCCTCGAGGTTACAGGCAAGTGCGAGGTGGTAATGAATGACCGGACTGTCAGGACGGGCAGCGGCCGCTCTCTCGAGTATCCTTCGCGCCTCATCGGTCCGCTCTTTCTTGAGCAGGAGGTAGCCGAAGGTATCCATCACCTCCGCGTTTCCGGGGGCGAGCCGGTAGGCCCTTTCGGCGAGCCTCAACGCCTCATCCCGACTCCCGTATCCCTCGAGATACAGACAGGCGAGATTGTTCAAGGCGGGGACGTGGTCTTCCGCATGGTCGAGAACCTGCCGGTAACGCTTCACCGCCTCCTTCTTTTTGCCGGCGAGCATGAAGACCGTACCTTGGGCGAACAGAGCAGCGGTGTTCCCGGGATATGCCTTGATCACCGTGTCATATGCATCCAAGGCCCGGCCATAGTCGCCCTTTTTCGCATAGAGGTCGGCAAGCTTCATCAGTGCCGGCAAGCTGTTTTTTTCCGCTGCTAATCCTTTCCTGACCTCATCTATGGCCCGTTCCCACGCCTTCTGATGCTCGTAAATTGAGGCGAGCGTCAGGTAGCCGAAAGCAGAGCGGGGCCTCTCTTTGATGATCATGCCGGCCGTCTCGACCGCCTTCTGCGTGCTGCCCTTCAGCATATATACACGTGCAGTCTCGGCCATCAGGTCGATCCGTGCAGGAGCGGCGGCACGCCGTGATTCGATCCTCTTCAGGGCTGCTTCATAATCACGCGTCAGAATGAATGTATCGACGAGCAGCGGAAGCGCCCTGTCGGGATCAAGCATTTCGAGCCGCTCAAACGTCTCGATCGCTTCCCTGTACCGCCGTCCATCCAGATAGCACTTCCCTTTGAGCACGAGCGCCTCATCGCAGCGGGGATGCGCCCGCAGTGCTTCATCGAGGGTTGCCAGCGCCCTCTCGACATTTCTCTTTCTATAGTACTGTGCAAGCGCTATGAACCCGGCAGCGGCTTTTGTCTCCTTGGCCTTTTTATAATAGGCGAGGGCCTGCTGGTCGTTGCCCTGTGCCTCATAGAGCGCACCGAGCCCGGTCAGTGCCTTGAGATTGCCGGGGTCCCTGCTGATGACCGCCTTGTACTCATCAGCGGCTTTCTCGTAGTCGCCTCTGGACAGGTGGACGGCGGCACTGTTGAGGTAAGGTGCAAAATACCAGGGGTCGGTCTCTTTCGATTTGCGGAAATAGGCAAGGGCTTCGGTTTGCTTCTTTTCGGCGAGCATGGCTGCGGCAATGTAGTTGTAAAGCACCGCGTCGAGAGCGCCGCCGTTCAGCCCCTCTTTCAGAGTCTTTATCGCTCGTCCGTGCTCCTTCCTTTTCATATAATAAGAAGCGAGGACAAGCCGGGGATTGAGCACCTCGGGTTTGACCTGCACCGCTGCCCTCAATTCCGACTCCGCATCTCCATACCGTCCCTTACTGAAATTATAGAGACCCTTTTTGATATGGGCCTCGGCGAGTTTGGGGTTAATGGCAATCGCCCTGTCGAACGCCTCCATACCCTCTTCGTACTTTCCCTGCGCCATATACGCACTGCCGAGCACATTGTAGGCAAAAGCATTCTCCCGGCTGATCTCGATGACTTTCTTGACCTCGTTGATGGCGTCATCCGTCCTCTTCTGCTGCAGAAAGATGAGAGAAAGGAGAATCCTTGCCTGTATAAAGGAGGGGTTCAAATCGAGGGCCCGTTGCAGCTGGTTGGTCGCCTGCTCGAATTCATCTTTGTAGTAGTGACTAAGCCCCAGAAAATAGTAGCCGCCGGTGCTGGGCATAATGGCGAGCGATTTTTGGAGCGCGATAATCGATTCGTTGAAATCCTTTTTATAGAAGAGCGCCATTCCTTTGAGCTCATAGCCCAGAGCGCTCCTGGGGAACTGGGCAAGCAGCGCAGTACCGATGGCGAGGGCCTCATCATAGCGCCTCTTTTCAATAAGGAGCAGGCCCTTCTTGAAATGGGCCTCCACCGCAGCAGGATGCTTGACGATGATCTGATCATAGGTTTTCAGCGCACCGTCGATGTCGTGCTCCTTCGACTGCAGCTCGGCGCGCAGGAACAGTGCATTCATGTGAGACGGGTCGTTCTTCAGGACCTCGTCAATGTAGGCCTTCGCTTCATGCTTCTGCCCTTTCCTGAGATAGATACGCGCGAGCGTAATCACCGCCGTAACTCTCCCCGGGTCGGCAGCGATCACCTGATTAAGCATACTCACGGCAGTATCGTGGTTTCCCTTAAGGGCATGCGCCCATCCGCTGAGCTCAAGGGCATCGAGATGACAGGGAGGAGTGCCGGTCAGTGCGGCGACCTCGCTCAAGGCGTCGTCGGGCCTGGACTTCTGGAGGTATACCCGTGCAAGCTCGATGTGCGCCTCTTTGAGAGAGGGATTCTGCCGGACCACCTTCTGCAGTTCCTTTTCCGCCGCATCGAAATTCCCGGACTGGTAGTACGCCTTTGCGAGCTGGAACCGCGCCTCGAAAAAGTTCTGGTCCATTTCGAGAGCGTTTTTGAAGAGGACGACGGCGCCTCCGGAGTTGCCCTCCTGCATCAAGCGCATTCCTTCGGCGAGCAGATCCTCTTTTGTGCTCCCTCTGTCGGTGCACCCTGCAGAAAACGCGGCGAGCATGATAAGCACCGCAATGATGATCGGGCGGGCATTACACAATATTGTATCCCCCGTGAATGGTGCTCAGATCGCCGCTCATCACCTGCTTTACCAGGACGCGGAACTTCTGGTAGTCGAGTGGCTTTATCATGCAGTACGAATGGTTGAATCCCTCAAGGATATTGATGAGCTCTCCGTTGATATGGTCGGAAAGGATAATGGTCGAAATGTTCTTCTGCTTTATTGCATCGAAACAGCACACGCCGTAGGGATAGCTCGTAATGATGAGCCCGAACTCATGGCTGCTGAACGGCATCGCTGCACTGTCGAGATCGGAGGCCGTCTGTATGGTATACCCCTCGAATTCGAGAATAGCAGAGCAGATCCGGGAGAAGCCCGCTTCATCGATGATCAATATTTTCTTTTCCTGCATAGGTATAATCCAAAAAGCAAGAACGATGCCCGCTTCAATCGATCTTTAATTTTTCCAACAGATGCTTCATTTGAAAGGGGTAATGCAGAGCTGATGTATGGATACGGTACCTGTCCTGGCGCTGCATTGTATCCAACGGAAACAACAGGATTAAAGCATGTTGAAATCCAACTATAAAGAACTGTTTCCTTTGGAAACAATCGTTATAAGCCCTGGAAATCTGTGCCCTTCAGGCATACTGCTGTTTCCTTTGGATACACTCATGAGAGCTGGCACTCCTTGAGCCGCTTGTAAAACGCCTTTCTCGATATGCCGAGGACGCGGGCCGCCCTTGATTTGTTCCCGTTGCAGCGGTGGAGCGCGTCCTTCACTGCATGCACCTCCAGCTGTTTGAGTGTCTTCAGCGAGCTGATCACCTCCACGCCGCGCCGGTACGAAAGGAACTCCTCAGGAAGTTCGCGGGGCGTTATTCGTTCGTTCTTCGCCAGCACCACCGCACGCTCGATGACATTTTTGATCTGCCTGATGTTTCCCGGCCAGGAATAGCTTTCGAAGATGCGCATCACCTCGTCGGAAACGCTGAGCACCTTGCCCTCCCTGAGACAGAACTCGTCCGTGAACTCGGCAACAAGCAGCGGGATATCGTCCTTTCGCTCCCTGAGCGGCGGCACATTGAGCTGCACCACGTTGATCCGGTAGAAAAGGTCCTCCCTGAACCTGCCGGCCTGGACCTCCTTCCTGAGGTCACGGTTGGTGGAACAGATAAGTCTGAAGTCGACTTTGATCTTCTTGTTGCTGCCAAGACGTTCGATCTCTCTCTCCTGAAGCACTCTGAGGAGTTTTGCCTGGAGCGAGAGCTCGAGCTCCCCGATCTCATCGAGGAAGAGCGACCCTCCCGATGCCTCCTCGAACTTGCCGATCCTTCTCGCGACCGCCCCAGTGAACGCCCCCCGCTCGCACCCGAAGAGTTCCGATTCGATGAGCTCCTTCGGGATCGCCGCGCAGTTCACTGCGATGAAGGGATGATCCCTCCGCGCACTGCTGTAGTGCAGCATCCTCGATATCAGCTCTTTGCCGGTACCGGTCTCGCCGCAGACGAGCACGCTGCTCGCCGAATCCTTGATCGCCTCGACGGTTTCGAGGATTTTCAGCATGACCGGAGTCTTGCTGATGATGCGGTAAGGATTATTCTCGGCAGAGAGCTTGTTGCGGAGCGCCTCGAGCTCACGTTTCAGGCGGCGCTGCTCCACGGCTTTGGCGAGAATGCTTTTCAACTTGAGATAATCAGGCGGCTTGATAAAGTAGTAGAATGCTCCCTCCGTGATGGCGCTCACCGCCGATTCGATAGTCCCGTAGGCAGTGAGGAAAATCACCGGCAGGTCGGCATGATGCTCAGTTACATATTCGAACAGGTGAACGCCGTCCCTGCCCGGCATTTTAAGGTCGGTAATGATGCTGTCGATATGCTCCTGGTCGATCACCGCAATCGCGCTGTCGACCTCCCGTGCCTCTAGCACGGTATATCCCTCTTCGGCGAGTATTGCCCCTAACACCCTGAGGGCATTAGGATCATCATCAACAATAAGTACTCTTCTCTGTTTCTTAGCGCTTCCATTCATAGTGCCCCCTCACGCATTATAGGAAGATAGAGCCGTACAGTGGTCCCCGTATCTTTTTTGCTCAGAATCTCGAGATGGCCGTTGTAGTAACGGAGAATTTCACGGGCGATGAACATCCCGAACCCCCTGCCCTGTTCCCCCGAAGGAGAAAGGTCTGCGCCTATTCTGCTTTCGGCTATCCCCGGTCCTGTATCCGAAATCTCGATGACGGCGAAATCGATGCCGAACCTCCGTTCGGTGCGGGTCGCTATCGCAAGCGTGCCCCCGCACGGCATGGCTTCCATTGCATTGTTGATAATATTCAGCATTGCCTGTTCGAACTGAAAGGGACTGATCGTCAGGGGAGGCACATCGCCAAAGGCATACGTCGTTGTGATACGGTGGGCCCGGGCCTGCAGGGAGGTGAACACCTCCAGTTTCCTGATCATGTCATTGATATCGACCTCGGATACCACCGCGTCCGCACCCGAAGCACTGAGAAATTTCGATATGAACGTGTCCAGTTTCAGAATCTCATCCTCCATGATTTTGGTAAATTCGTTCAATGTCTGTTCATGCCCGTACTTTTGCCGCAGATAGACCACTGCTCCCTTTATTGCATTCAGGGGGTTCCGTACGCCGTGAGCGAGCGTGGACGCACTCTTGCCGATATCGATAAGCTGCTGCAAATTCTGGAACTTTTCAGCCATGTGGCAGGTTGTATAAGGGGCTACGGCGACTTTGATCTTTCGTATCTTTCCCTCCCGGTCTTTCAGAGGTCGTATGGTGATATCGGCCTCAATTCGCCCGTGCAGACAATGGAATCCATACCGCCTGAGTGCAATACGCCGCTGCTGTTCCAGAGCCGCGGAAAGGGCATCCCTGTTGCGGGCGAATATCCTTGGGAGCACCTCGTAGTATTTCTTGCCCAACACCGTATACGAAGGCTTTCCTGTCAGCTTGGCGATAGGGTCCTCCCACACGTTGATACGCAGACGGGCATCGGTGTAAAAATTGTAATACTGCTTCACATATCCCCCTTACGGTGCAAACGGCATCCAGTAAATCAGGGCGCAACGTAAGCGCCGGAAGCAATCAAAAAATAAGACCGTCGGGTGCGATCATTACATACGTACACACAGGGAGTACATTGAGGAAACCCTCTTCCCTGCGGGGAGATGGTGCTGGTACGGTAAGCTCTATCCTAAAAGTATCTATGGTTTTGCGCCCTGCGTTGTTATTCTTTGAGTCACATTGCACCTATAATCAACTTTAATGGAATTAAAGAAAATGTCAAGGTATTTGACACAAAATAGCGAATCCGCCGCTCATTTAATGACAGATGCCGCTTTTGTTTACAGTAGCGCCGAGCCCCTAGAGCTTTCGCGCTGCATGGAATGTTTCTTGCTAATGCTAAGTTGATTATCAGGTCGCTCTCACCACCGCTCTTCCCTTCGTTAATCCTTTCTGAGGGAATGAGGAGGAGCCTGTCATGTGGACAAATAATGATTGAACTGCCTGTGGAAAGACTGCGGGGAAGTATCAATTGGAGGAGGTCCTATGTGCGGTATCGTCGGGTATGTCGGGACAAGGGGCTCCCTGCCGATCCTTATTGACGGACTCAAAAGGCTTGAATACAGGGGATATGATTCGGCGGGCATCGCGTATCAAAACGGCAAAGGAATCGAAATATGTAAAACAAAAGGGAAGATAAGGGAGCTCGAGGCGCTCCTGCCCGATCCTTTCCCCATGGCACGAATAGGCCTCGGGCATACGCGCTGGGCCACACATGGAATTCCGTCATCACGGAACGCTCATCCGCATCTCTCGCGGGGCGTTGCGGTCGTGCACAACGGCATCATCGAAAATTATCACGAGCTGAAAGAGGAGCTGACCTCCTCAGGGCACGACTTCATCTCGGACACTGACACGGAAGTCGTCCCGCAATTGATCGCCTTCTATATGAAAAAGGAGCATCCTCTCCCCGATGCGATCAGGGCGGCGGTGGCCCGCTTGAAAGGGACGTATGCGATCGGTGTCATGAGCGACACTCAGCCGGATACGCTCTTTGCGGTCAGAAAGGGGAGCCCTCTGGTCATCGGTCTGGGTGAAGATGAATTCTTCTTTGCCTCTGATATGCCCGCCATCCTCCCCTATACGCGCACCTTCATCCTCATGGAGGACGGCCAGATCTGCAGCATAACCCTCGGGGAGATGACGCTCGATTATCTCGACGGCCGCGCCGCCGTACCGGTACGTGACAGCATTATCAAAGTCGACTGGACCCCTTCCATGGCAGAAAAGGAGGGCTATGAGCACTTCATGTTAAAAGAGATTCACGAGCAGCAGCGGGCGGTCACTGATACGCTGCGGGGATACATCGATCATTCACACCGTCTGCCCAACAATCTAGGCATTCCGGCTGAAGTGCTGCAGAAGGTGCGACGTATCCAGATCGTCGCATGCGGCACCTCCTACCACGCTGGGCTCGTGGGCAGCTATATCATCGAGCGCTTCGCCCGCCTACCCGTTGATGTCGCCATCGCCTCTGAGTACCGTTATCGCAATCCCATCCTTGAGGAAGGAACACTGCTCATCTCCATTACGCAATCAGGGGAGACCGCCGACACGCTTGCTGCGCAGCGGGAGGCAAAGCGCAGGGGCGCCACCGTACTGACGATCTGCAATGTGCTGGGCAGCACGTCATCGAGAGAGGCGGACCATGTCCTCTACACAAAGGCAGGTCCGGAAATCGGCGTGGCATCCACAAAGGCCTTCACCTCTCAGATGACGGTGCTCTATCTCCTTGCGCTCAAACTCGGCGCCGACAGGGATGTCATGTCTCTCGATAATGCACGCGGGTGCACTGCACAGCTCCTCTCACTTGCAGAACCTCTCGCCAGAGCGCTGAAGACCTCTTCCCTTATCGCCGACCTTGCAGGAACACTTACCAGCGCAAGGGGGTTCCTCTTTCTCGGGAGGGGCATAAACTACCCCATTGCGCTCGAAGGTGCGTTAAAGCTCAAAGAGATTTCCTATATCCCTGCCGAGGGCTATCCCGCCGGTGAGATGAAGCACGGGCCGATCGCGCTGATCGAAGAGCGGTCGCCGGTTGTCGTGGTAGCCCCTGCAGATGAGCTCTTTGAGAAGATACTCTCCAATATCGAAGAGGTGAAGGCGCGCGGTGGCAGGGTTATCGCCATAACCGATGCACCCGACGCTCTTGCACACAAGGCGGATGACGTCATCGAGATCCCCTCGGTGCATCCTGCGCTCACTCCCTTTGTCACGGTACTCCCGCTCCAGCTCCTCGCCTACCACATTGCCGTGCTCAAGGGGTGTGATGTCGATCAGCCAAGAAACCTCGCGAAGAGCGTCACCGTTGAGTAACACCGTCGCGGCACCATTGATTGCAAAAGGCGGTGTGCTCCCGAGAGAGTGCTGCCGTTCACCCTCTTCATGCTCTTCATCGGCACAGAAAAGATTGCCAGCCTACTGAACGGCAGCGGTACGTAGGAAGCTCCCTCTCACATCTCTTATCCTGCCTGCTTCGCGCATATCCTGTCGATAACGGAATGATACCCTTTTCTTTGCCCTTCCCTTTTATCTATAATCAATGCCGGGGGAACGATAATGAAAAACGCGCTCGTACTCATCGTCGTCATCTTGTATCCGGCGCTCCTCTGGTCCCATCCCGGCGGTACCGACAAACAGGGCGGTCATGCATGTTGGAGAAACTGCAGCGAATGGGAGTTGAAGGGGGGAGAGTATCATTTCCATGATGAGCAGGGAAATCCGATACGGGTAGCCCAAAAGAGATCGCTTCAGCACACGCTCCCTACAACGAAAACAGAGACGCCGAGTGTCCAAACTCCCGAGGAAGCGCCACCACATGCGACGGTATTCCCCGCCAATAATGTTCAGACACCAGCTGCACAAGCGACAATAGAAGAACCGTTTCCCCTTCATTGCAGCGTGATGTTTCCCCACTCCCTTGCACTGCTCCTCATCGCGCTCCTCCTTCTGCTGCTCCTCGTGAGGATACATCGCAGAAAAAACGTCCGATAGGAGCGCTCTCCCCTATCGCAGAGTTTGCTGCTTTTATTTCAGGATGTGCGCTTACTTTTTCGATTGACAGGCTTTACCCTCTATTGTTATAAATATAGACTATGATTCCGAAGACGGAAAAAATCTGGATGGACGGCACGTTCGTCAATTGGGACGACGCGCAGGTCCATATCATGACCCACACCCTGCACTACGGCCTCGGCGCCTTTGAAGGTATCCGCTGCTACAAGACCCCGAAAGGCCCCGCTGTTTTCAAGCTCGACGAGCATGTGAAGCGACTCTTCCGGTCGGCCCATATCTTCCTTATCGATATACCCTTTACCGAGGAAGAGATCAAACAGGCGATCATCGATACGGTAAAGGTGAATAAGCTGCAGGAGTGCTATATCAGGCCTCTCGTCTACATCGGCTACGGGGCCATGGGACTCTATCCCAAAGGCAATCCGGTCAGGGTTGCTGTTGCCGCATGGCCCTGGGGCGCCTATCTGGGCGAAGACGGTCTCGAGAAGGGCATACGGGTAAAGGTTTCCTCTTTCATTCGGAACCATGTAAATTCCAACATGTCTCGCGGAAAGATCTGCGGCTACTACGTCAATTCGCAGATTGCAAAAAAAGAGGCGATCTCCTGCGGCTACGATGAGGCGCTCCTTCTCGATACGGAGGGGTATATTTCCGAAGGAAGCGGCGAAAATATCTTCATCGTGAGAAACGACATCTTAAAAACTACACCACTGACCTCCATCCTCGAAGGTATTACGCGGGACAGTATCATTACCCTTGCCGGTGATGCAGGCATCGAAGTTGTCGAGGCGCGCTTCACCAGGGATGAAGTATACATCTGCGATGAGGCATTCTTTACCGGCACCGCTGCAGAAGTGACGCCCATCAGGGAGCTCGACGGCAGAATGATCGGCGATGGGAAGGCAGGGACAATCACCAAAAAACTGCAGGCACTCTTTTTCGATACCGTAAAAGGCAAGGGGAAGAAATACGAACATTGGCTCACCTACGTCAAATAGCATTGTGGTACTATAGACAAAAAAGGCGACTCAAACGAGTCGCCTTTTTTGTTTGTCCCTTTTGATTACTTTTTGTGGCACTTCCCGCAGTTTTTCTCGTCGCCCTGGCTGAACGCCTTGGTGCCGTTATGACAGGCGCCGCACCACTTGTCCTTACCGTGATCCTCCCTGGTCATCTTCATCGAGCCCTTCTTCATCGGGAAGATCTTGGTGTGGCAGTCGTTGCACTTCAGTCCTGCATCGGCGTGGGTCTTACCGTTGAAGGTGACCTTGCCCTGAGGGCCGTCCGGATACTCGAGCGTCTTTCCGGGAGCAACTGCCATGGCGCTGCTGACAAAAGCAACGGCAATGATGAGAGCTAAGAGTGCAGATAAAAGTTTCATATGTTCACCCCCTTCTTTTTGTGACCTTCGTACCTATATAACAACAACTATAGTAAACTCCAGGATGCATGTCAACTAATGACTCATCCGAAAGCCGGGGTTTTGTGCGCAACGTGTTCCGCCATGAAGTTGAGCAGAGGTGTTCCGGGCACGCCGACTGGGGGGAGAGGCACACCATAAAAAAAGGCGGCCGCATCGGGCCGCCCTCCCTGGAGTATCTCAAAGTATTCTTGAATTATTTCTTGTGGCACTTCGCACAGCTTGCTGCGTCCTTCTGTCCGAATGCCTTGGTACCGTTATGGCAGGCGCCGCACCATTTATCAGTCCCGTGGTCAGCCTGGGTCATCTTCATCGAGCCCTTCTTCATCGGGAAGATCTTGGTGTGGCAATCATTGCACTTCAGTCCCTTGTCAGCGTGGGTTTTGCCGTCAAAGGTGACCTTGCCCATAGCGCCGTCGGGATACTCAAGCGTCTTTCCTGCAGGAACTGCAAAAGCGCTGCCGACGAAAGCCACTGCAACGAGCACGATTAAAATTGCTGAGAAAATCTTCATACCTTCACCCCCTTTCTCTCTGAGATATTAATAAAGCAAAGATCATACCATGTACTGCATTATTGATTTTACTCTCAAATTCTCCCCCAGGGCCAAAACACTCTTACCTTTTGGGGAGGTGATTCTCATTATAGGGAACAGCTTATATCCTTACTATGGAAAAGGCGTTTTTCAGTAATATATATAAGCGCTTTTTACTATAAAACAATCGATAGAACGTGTCAATAAAAAATTAGAGATTACAATAACTTCTTTTTCAGGAGTTCATTGAGCAACTGCGGGTTGGCCCTGCCCTTGGTCGCTTTCATGACCTGTCCGACGAAAAAGCCGATCAGTTTCTCATCACCGGCCTTGTATCGCTCGACCTCTTTTTGGCTCCTCGCGAGGACCTCGTCGATGGCTTTCTCGATCGCCGCCTCATCGCTGATCTGGACAAGGCCTTTCTCCTTCACGACCGTCTCGGCATCTTTGCCGCTCCGGTACATCTCTTCGAATACCGTCTTGGCAATCTTACCGCTGATCGTGCCGTTATCGATGAGTCTGAGCATGCCGGCAAGCTGCGCCGGCTGCATCGGGCATTCCTCGATCGGCCTGTTTTCTTCATTGAGCAGGCGCATCAAATCACCCATCATCCAGTTCGAAACCGCCTTGGGCTGTCCGCCCGCTTTGACCGCGTCCTCGTACCATGAAGCGATCGGCTTTTCGGAGGTGAGCAGATCGGCGTCGTATTCAGGCAAGCCGTATTGTGAAACAAAGCGTTCGCGCTTTGCATCCGGAAGCTCGGGAAGCGATGCTTTGATATTGTCGATCCATTCCTTTTCGGCCACAATCGGGACAAGGTCAGGCTCGGGAAAGTAGCGGTAATCGTGCGCCTCCTCCTTTGTCCGCATGGACTGGGTCACGCCGGCGGCGGAGTCCCAGAGCCGCGTTTCCTGGATGATTTTCCCGCCCTCTTCAAGAACCCTCACCTGGCGTTTTATTTCATACTCGAGCGCCTTCTCGACAAACCTGAAGGAATTCATGTTCTTCAATTCCGTCTTGGTGCCGAACTCCTTCTGTCCCACTGGACGTACCGAGATATTGGCGTCGCACCTGAGCGAGCCCTGCTCCATATTGCCGTCACACACGCCAAGATAGCGAAGGATGCTCCGCATCTTTCTCATGTACTCCGCAGCTTCCCGGGGGGTCCTGATATCCGGCTCGGAAACGATTTCCATCAGGGGAACGCCGGCGCGGTTCAGGTCAACAAAGCTGTACGCTCCCCCGCCTTCATGGATATTCTTCCCGGCATCCTCTTCCATGTGAATTCTGGTAATGCCGATGCTCTTCACCTTGCCGTCGACAACGATCTCGATGGCGCCGTGCTCACAGATGGGAAGTTCATACTGGCTTATCTGATACCCCTTCGGCAGGTCGGGGTAGAAATAATTCTTCCGGGCAAACCTGCTGTAGGCGTTGATCCTGCAGTTCATGGCAAGACCGGTCTTTATGGCGAACTCGACCGCCTTTTTGTTGAGCACCGGCAACACCCCGGGGAGCCCGATATCGACCGGGCAGGTCTGGGTATTCGGCTCTGCACCGAACGTGGTGGAGCAGCCGCAGAATATCTTTGTCTCGGTCAGCATCTGGGCATGAACTTCAAGGCCGATGACCGCTTCGTATTTCCCGTTGCCGTAAGTGTTCTCCATGTTCTCGCTGTTCATAGCTGCGGTCTCCTCATATGCCAGTCGGTGCTCTGCTCGTACGCATAGGCGACTCTGAAAATAGTTGCTTCATCAAAATGCTTGCCGATCACCTGAAGCCCTACCGGCAGCCCTGCCGACGTGATGCCGCAGGGCAGCGAGAGACCGGGCACACCTGCGAGGTTGATGGATATGGTGAAGATATCGGAGAGGTACATCTGGAGCGGATCGGTGGTCTTTTCTCCGATGCTGAAGGCCGCACTGGGAGAGGTCGGGGTCACCAGGACGTCGACCTGCTTCAAAGCGTTTTCGAAATCCTGCTTGATGAGCGTCCTCACCTGCTGTCCCTTCTTGTAGTAGGCCTCGTAGTACCCGGAAGAAAGCGCGTACGTGCCGAGCATGATTCTCCGCTTGACCTCGGCGCCGAATCCCTGCGCCCTCGTCTTCATGTACATCTCGAGCAGGTCTTTCCCTTCTGCCCTGAAGCCGTACTTCACACCGTCGTAGCGTGCCAGGTTCGAGGATGCCTCTGATGTGGCGAGAATGTAATAGGTGGCAATTGCATACGCGGTATGGGGAAGGGTGACTTCAACAGCCGTCGCGCCCAATGATTCAAGCTTCTGTATCGCCGCCCGGACCGCTGTCGCTACCTCGTTGTCCATGCCCTCGACGAAGTATTCTTTCGGAATGCCGATCCTCAGCCCTTTTATCTCTTTACCCAGCACCGCCGCGTAGTCGGGAACATCCACCGGCGCCGAGGTGGAATCGAGGCGGTCATGGCCGGCGATCACATTCATCACCATGGCGGCGTCGGTGACATTCTTCGTAATCGGCCCGATCTGATCGAGGGATGAAGCAAACGCAACGAGCCCGTAACGGGACACCCTGCCGTAGGTCGGCTTGAGGCCGACCACGCCGCAGAACGATGCCGGCTGTCTGATCGAGCCGCCCGTATCAGAACCGAGGGCAGCGATGCATTCGTCGGCGGCAACCGCAGCAGCAGAGCCGCCGCTGCTCCCTCCGGGAACACACCCGAGGTTCCAGGGGTTTTTTGTCGTATGATAGGCGGAATTCTCTGTTGAGGACCCCATGGCGAACTCGTCCATGTTGGTCTTTCCGACCAGGAGGTAGTGCTGTTCGCCCATCCTTTTCGTTACCGTGCTCTCATAGGGCGGAATAAAATTGTGGAGCATCTTCGATGCGCAGGTCGTGAGTATTCCCTTCGTGCACATGTTGTCCTTTACCGCAAGGGGGATACCGGTAAGCAGCGAGGCCTTGTTCGCAACAATCAACTGCTCGGCGGCTTCAGCCGTTTTGTAGGCGTGCTCTTTGGTGAGCGTAATATACGATTTTACCTTATCTTCAACGGCATCGATCCGCTGATAGACATCGTCGAGGATATCCCGGGGTCTGATCTCCCTGTTGTCGAGCAGCCTTCGCAACTCGGAAATGGTCAGTTCATTAAGCTTCAAGAGTGTGCCTCCAGAATTGCGTCGAGCGTAAAGCGTGGTGTGTTATAGCAGTGAGCAAAAACACCTCCTTAATAGAGCGCTATAACCCTGAACGCAATAAAAACTATAACGTTAATTGGTAATTTTATCACTCTGTTATAATATTTAGCAAGAATATGAAAGAGATTATACCTGTTTCTCAAACAGATATCGCAAAGCGTCTTGATATTTTCGCCGCTGAAAAAACCGGGATCAGCCGCTCGCAGATTCAGCTATTGATCAAGGAAGGTAACCTCCTCGTCAATAACCGCAGCGCACAGCCGAACTACCGTGTGCAACCCGGTGATGTCATTGAGGTGCTGCAGTCTGAGCCCGAACCTGAGGCGCTCATCCCTGAGCCGATCCCGGTGCCGATACTTTTCAGAGATGAATATCTCGTCGTCGTCGACAAGCCCGCAGGCATGGTGGTCTACCCATCGGCAGGACATGCGCAGGGGACCCTGCTCAACGCGCTCGCCTATCACTGCAAAAAGATGGCGGCCATCGGAGGCCCGCTGCGCCCCGGCGTCGTCCATCGCCTCGACAAAGATACGTCGGGCGTCATGGTCGTTGCACTGGATGACCGGGCCTACTATGGTCTTGTCGAGCAATTCAAGGAACGGACGATCAACAGGAAGTACGTAACCCTTGTCTACGGAGACATCAAAAAAAACTCGGGAGAGATCGCCTTGGAGATCGGCCGCTCCGTTTCAGACCGGAAGAAGATGTCGACCCGCACGCAGCGCGGCAAGAAGGCAGTCACCCAGTGGAAGGTGCTCGATCGGTTCAGCGCCGCCACGCTCATCGAGGCCCAGCTCGGCACCGGACGGACACATCAAATACGGGTACACTTCGCCGCCATCGGCCATCCCGTGCTCGGCGACACCACATATGGAAATAAAACTGCTGTCGAACTAAGGCGGACAAAAATATCCTTTCCCCGGCAGATGCTCCATGCCGCGGTACTGGGGTTTACTCACCCGATGACGAAAGAATACCTCGAATTTTCGAGTCCGCTACCCGGTGACATGGAGGAGTGTATAAAAAAGCTGACTGAGCTGGCATACGCGGAAAGGAGATAACGAATAGCTATCAATAACAATGGATAGCAAATAATTTCAGGAGAACGCTATGGGTTTTGAGATCATCGAGAAGATGAATGCCGATGAGCTTAAGGAATATATCCGCTCTCTCTTGTGGAGCTTCAGGCTTACCGATGCCTTCTGGTTCATCAAGGTCGAAGACCGGTTCGGCATCGCTGCAGCAGAGGAGCTGAATGCCGGGGTCTGGGCCAAAGTGGGCCAGCTTGGTGCACGGGACATCCTTAAACGCTTCGGCCCTTTCGAGAAGGGTCCGAAGGGCGTCTGGCAGGCATATTCACTCTTCCCCTGGACGATCATTGCCGACTACGAAGTCGAAGAAAAGGGAAATGAGCTCATTGTCTCGATGCCGCACTGTCCGCCGCAGGAAGGAAGATTGAAGCATGGCAAGGGCGAATACATCTGTAAACATATGCATGGCGCCGAGTTTCAGAACTTCGCCTCCGTCATCGATCCGAATGTCAAAGTCGAGTGCCTTTTTGCTCCCCCCGATTCGCACCCGGCAGAGTGTTTCTGCAAATGGCGGTTTTATGCGGTTTAAGTTTACCGAAGTTGATAAAACATGGTAAATACTGATAAAATTAATATTTAATGCGCCCATAGCTCAGCTGGATAGAGCGACAGACTACGAATCTGCAGGCCGGGGGTTCGAATCCTCCTGGGCGCGTTTTTTTCTCCCCTTTTTGCTCCCCTTTCACTCATCGCAATTTGTTATAATAAGAACCCTGAATTCGTCCTGAACTAAACCACGAAAACGAATACTGTTGTCCCTGGGGACCAAGGCGCTTCATCAGAAGGGAAGGGTATAAAAATGTTTTTCGTGTCTTTATTGTTTGTTCTATTTCTCGCTTTCGGCGGCGATGCCCAGGCGACGAACGGCGACAACCTCATGGGCATCGGCCCGATCTCCCGGACAATGGGCGGCGTTGGGATCGCTGCGCCCCAGGACCCCATCGGCGCGGTCTTTGCAAACCCTGCAGCCATGTGCTTCGGCCCTTACTGTCCGCGCTCCGAAGCCAACGTTACCACAACACTCTTTGCACCGAGGACGCGTGCAAAGGTCAAGTCTCCCGGCGCGGGGATCAATACCAGCGCTAAAAGCAAAGCTGATCTCTTTCTGATTCCGGCAATCGGTGTCTCCACTCCCCTCGTCGATAAGTGGCGGTTCGGGTTTGCAGCATACGGGACGTCGGGATTGGGGGTAGACTACCGGGAGAGGCTTGATCTTGAGCCAGCTACCCCCGGTCATCAAGGCGATCTCTTCACCGAGTATCGGGTTTTAAAGCTCGCTCCCAATATCGCTTACCTTGTGAACGAACATCTCTCGCTTGGCGCAAGCTTTCACGTGGACTATGCATCCCTGGATATGGGACTCGGTACCTCATCCGGTGAGGGATTCGGGTTCCAAGTCGGGGCAATTTACAAGAAATGTCCTTTTGCCGTGGGCATATCCTATGTTTCTCCGCAGAGCATTACTCATCGGGACGTTGCACATTTCGACACCGATGGGATTAAAGATAATCTTACGCTCGAACAGCCGCAGAGCGCAGGGGCCGGCATTGCCTATGCACCTTCGCCCCGCCTGCTTATTGAGGCCAACGTCAAGTGGATCAACTGGGGTGATGCAAAAGGATATCGTGACTTCGACTGGCGAGATCAGTGGGTGTATGCCTTCGGCATTCAATACAATCCGGCATCTTCGCTTGCGCTGAGGGCCGGCATCAATTACGGACGGAACCCGGTCAGGACCCACCAGGGGTTCAATGCTGATACTGCATCGTTCACCCCAGTGCAGGGCAAAAACGTATCTACTTTCAATTACGAACTCCTGAGGATCATCGGATTTCCCGCCATCGCAGAAACACACGTCACCTTTGGCGCGGGCTACCGGTTCACGCAGAGATTCGAAATGAATATCGGGTATACGCACGCCTTCAGGAAGACCGCCTCCGAAACAGGAAAGGATTTCGGCGGACCGGGCGGTCCCGATGTTTCCCTCACCTCAAAGCTCGCCGAGAATTCCTTCGAGTTCGGCATAAGCTGGAGATTTTGAAGTCTCATCAAGAACTTACATTCCTCTCCTCATGCCTGCGGCAATTGACTTTAACCGCCGTATATGCTATTTTGTACCCATGAAAGAGGCACGGAGAGAAATGAGAATACCCCATGACATCTCCCTGCATTTCTCGATCTACGGAGATCCGGCGAAAGAGCACCACCGCTGTAATACCGTCGATGTGAGCAACAGCGGCCTCGGCATTATGAGTGAGACCCCCCTGGAGTTCGGACAGTTTATCGAATTCGAAAACAAGAGCACCGGCACCCCGACCCTGAACGCAGTAGTCCAGTGGTGTCTTCCCGTTGACGGTAAATTCCGCGCCGGCCTCTATCTCTTTTAGAAAAGCACGTCTCGCTGTGCCGCATCTCTTCCCAGGAGAATCCATAGTACGCCGGACAATCCGAAGCATTGATCCCGAGAAAGGTTGGCTGAGGTGGGGTGATTATTCGTCAAAAAAGAAATTGCCGATAAACAGGGAACAGGTCATCAACAAGAGCATCAAGAGATAAAGAAACTTATTCATGGTTTCATTCGCTGTATCGATGAGCTGATTCAGCAAATGAAGCGCCACATCCCACGACATGTACTGCACACTCCTTTCACTGCGCTAAGCCGCGCTCTCTGTACCTTCAGCCAGGTTCGCGCCCGGGCACTGCTCGTTCAGGACCTGACGAACACTTGAAAATAGCCTATCACAGCGGCTTTTTGCAAGTTGCTGCAGCTGTTTGCTGCGTTTTCAGAAGGTTATCAGAGTAGCGTTTTGATGCAGACGGCAGATGGTGGCTTAAGAAATGAAGCACATTATGCTGCAGGATTATTGAAGGGAGTGCAAGGCAAAAGCGTGCAGCCTCGGGTAAGCGCTACGCCGGAGCATAACAGCAGAACGACAACGTGCCTTGACAGCGCGCTGCGTGTGGTATCTTTTATGACATAACCGAAGGGCGATTGCTGCCGGCGAGTGAGCCTGCTCCTCAGGAGAGCGGCCTTCTGGTGAGATTAGTGATAGAGACCCAGCCCTCTCTGCCGCTGCAGTCGCCGTCCAGAATTCTTGCCCTCATAAAATCGCCCATGGCAGGGTATCGGGAAGGGTCAAGGCGGGTCCTCGTCTCATCGAAGATCTCGACAGCCGTACCGGCAATGGCATTGCAGATCACCGCCCCATTGATGTTCCCCCGCGAGAGCGCGTCTTCGAGGGTATCTATGCTCTCATAGACCGGGATGCTTCCTCCCCCTGCATAGGGAGCTGTCACCGCAGCAGCAGGCGTCAAATAGCCCAGCGAGCCCGCCCGGACACCGCTCGCAAGCACCAACACTGATACGACCATACTAAAGACCAGCCAGAATGATTTTCTCATAGAGATGCCTCCTTCTTCAATCCTAGCACATCTATCCCGATTTACAAGACGTGCATGTATCCGGGGCAAACGCATCAAAGCAATGCCCGAATGCGCAAGTCCTGATATAATTATCCTGTCTGCGGAATGATGCCGGGTGCCCCTTACATTTTGTCTGACGCAGCACGCACTTGCTACGGCCAATGGAGTACCGATAGCCGTCAAAATCGGAGAGCATCTCATGACGAGAGAAAGAACCGTTAGTCTGACCGAAGGGAGCCTGTGGACCGCCATCTGGAAACTTTCCTGGCCCATGCTGCTCATTATGGTCTTTAATTTCCTTGTCGGACTTACCGATATTTACGTTGCGGGATTTATCAGCCCCGATGTCCAGGCCTCAGTCGGATTTGTGAGCCAGATTTACTTTCTCATTGTTCTCATTGCGAACGCGATCAGTATCGGCACGGTGGCCCTGCTCGCACGGGAGCTCGGTGCAGGCAATATGCACGACGCGCTCGCTATTGCGAAGCAATCGATCCTTTTCGGTATCCTTGCCGCCACAGGACTTACCACAGCCGGCGTAGCCCTTCACCGCGAGATCATCGCAGCAGCGGGGTTCCCCGTAAGGATACGCCCGATTGCCGAGGACTTCCTGAAGATTTTTTCTCTTGCTATCGGACCTAACTACATACTAATTATCACCAATGCGATCTTCCGCTCCAGCGGCGAGGTGAAGAAGACGCTCTTCACCATGTCGACGGTAAGTGTCATCAACATTTTCGGATGTTTCACGCTAGCGCTCGGCCTCTTCTCTTTCCCGAGACTGGAGCATACCGGCATCGGACTCGCCACAGCATCATCGGTGACCATCGGCATGATCACCAACTTCGTCCTTCTCAACTCCAGCCGGTGGAAGTCGATCTTTACCGGTCCGTGGAGCATCTCGACTGCTCTCATAAAGCGAATTGTCATGCTCAGCTGGCCCGCGGCAATGCTCCAGATTGCCTGGAACGCCGGGAGCCTTGTGCTCTATAACATTCTCGGGCGCTTGGGGAACGAAAGTATCACGGCCCTCGCCTCGCTCACCAATGGACTCAGGATCGAGGCAGTGATCTATCTTCCCGCTTTCGCGCTCAATATGGCGTCGTCAGTGCTCGTCGGACAGAACCTCGGGGCACGCAACCCCGGACGGGCCGAAAAGGTGGGATGGAAGATGGCCATTGCGGGTATCACGTTTATCAGTGTCATGGCACTGATAATTTTTATTTGGGCCGAACGTTTTGCTGCAATGGTAACAAGGGATCCGGCAGTGCTCAAAGAGACCGCCCGTTACCTGAGGGTCAATATGCTCTCGGAACCCTTCATGGCGTTGAGCACAATTCTTGGAGGAGGTCTCCAGGGAGCGGGCGACACCAGAGGGACCATGTGGATCATTGTCATTGCCATGTGGCTCATCAGGCTCCCCCTCGCCTATATACTTGCCCTTGTCCTCGACTACGGCGCCCTGGGAGTATGGTCTGCGATGGTGACGTCCATGAGTATCCAGGGTATATTGATGACACTGAGGTTCCATAAAGGAGTATGGAAAAATCTGAAAGTGGATTAAAATTAAATATGCTGAAACTGTTTAATACGATGGGAAGAAAGCTCGAAGTCTTCCGGCCGGTCAACAGGAAGGTGGTCAACATGTTTACCTGCGGTCCTTCGGTGTACCAGCGGTCGCACATCGGCAACTTCAGGACCTTCCTGTTCGAAGACATCCTCGTGCGGTACCTGGAGTACCGGGGCTACAAGGTCCTGAGGGGAATGAACTTCACCGATGTGGAAGACAAGGCCTACAAGGCAGCAAGGGAAGAGAAAACCGCCATGCGGCAGCTGACCGAGCGGAACATCAGAGCATTCTGTCGTGAGATGACACTTCTGCGCATGCAAACGCCCGACTATCTTCCCCGCGCCTCAGAGCATGTCGACAGGGCAGTCGATATCATACAACAGCTGCTCAAGAAAGGCATCGCGTACTGGTACCGGGGGAATGTCTATTTCGATCCTCTGAAATTTTCAGGGTTCGGAAAACTCTACGGCCTCGATATGTCCAGGTGGCCGAAAAGAAAGGTGCGCTTTCATAAAGATACCTATCCGGGCATGCGGTGGAACCTGGGAGATTTCATTCTCTGGCACGGGGCATCGAACGGTGCATGGGACACGGCAATCGGGAGGGGGAGACCCTCATGGAACATCCAGGACCCCAGCATGGTGAGCGACTATTTTGATGAGACCCTCTCGATCTACTGCGGCGGCATCGATAACCTCTTCCGCCACCACGACTACTCTATTGCCATCCTCGAATCCGTGCGGCCCTACCCCATGGCGCGGTTCTGGCTCCACTGCCACCACCTCCATGTCAACGGCAAGAAAATGTCGAAGAGCATAGGCAATATCATCTACACCGACACGCTTAAAAAACAGGGGTACTCTTTGAGCGAAATACGCTTCTTTCTCATTTACGGCCACTACCGTTCCCTGCTCAACTTTTCGGCTGAGGCCATGCGCTCGACTGCTGAAAAGCTGAGGGCACTCAAGAAGCAGATACGGAGCATTGAAAGAAAGACAAAGAAGAGAACGTCCAAGACAGGTGAACCCGGCAACAGGATCGAAAAAGTGTTTAGAGGGAAGATGGATAACGATCTGAACGTCAAAGCGGCGTTCGATGGAATATATGATATGGTGATGTCAATCGACAGCGCTGCCCTCAAGCAGTCTGAAGCGGCGGGGATAATAGCTGCATTGAAGAACATCGATGAGGTCTTGAGGGTGATGTTTTAGAGCGAGGGCCTGAAGTAACTCTTCCAGTCCCTCGCTCTTTGTTATCATTGTTGAAACACCACATCCACCCAGTAGTTATTCGAGTTCAACGTCTGCGTAGGGAATCCACTGTCGCCGTACTTATAGACACCGTTCCCGCCGTCAACCCCATTTGCAAGCGCATGGAGCGGCGGCGCGTCAACACCCACGGTAAAATATGCCAGGCTGACAGCAAAATACCCTGAAGGTGAATAGTAGGATGCCACATAGGTCGTATTCGCCGTGATCGCCACCGGAGAAGCGAAGTTCACCTGCTGCCACCCCGAAGGGGTCTCATTCGTGAAGGTAGCCGTTGCCAGCGGCGTGCCCGTGCTTGTCCACAGAGTGGCAGTATGCGTGCCGGTGTTTGCAGCACCTTTATAAAACCGCAAACCGGTAATGTATCCGCTGACGTCCGAACGGAATTTTACCCCTACCTCGATCGGCTGTCCATCATTAATCGCGGGCTGCGCTGGTACTGCCGTTTCCGGCCAGATGGTATAGCTCACCGGTGTCCCTGTGGCTGCCTCATCGGCGCCGATGTCCCAGGGCTCGGAGCGGGGTTGCCCGTCGATGTCGGTAGAATAGAGCCCCGAAGCAGGGTCTATGGCTCCATAATCCTTTGCCCCTGTATCAGTCGTAGCGAGGTGAAAATCGTTAGTGGCTGCATCTACAAAAGTTACGGTTACACCATTCCTGGCGTTTGTGCCTGGCGCATCGGTTTGGGATGGTCCGGAGAGATTATTGGTTGATGAAGTGAACGTGCCGTAGTAATTGTCGGTATTATTGTAACTGATATTGTTTACTGCTATGAATGTCCCGGAGTAGCGGGAGAACCCTTTATTGTTGCCGTAAGAGGTGTTGTTGTAGGCATAACAGGTGCCGCTGCCGCAATAAAACCCTCCTTGATGGACATTGCCCGGAGCATAATTGAATCCATACGCAATGTTGTTCCACATATACATCACCCCACTGCTACTCTGCCCTGAAGTGCCGATTCCATCAGAGTAGGTGTTGCCCAACAATACTCCCTGTACAATACAATTCGACACATATACAGGAGGTACCACTCCATTGCCTTTCCATATTCCTCCAACCCACCCGGTAGGGCTCACTGTTGATACTTTGACTTGAAGACCGTCGACTGTTACATACCCTTCGTATGTCAAAAGGCCGTATATGTTGTCGCCGCTGGCTTCGAGCCGGTACTTATCCGTGCTCCATTTCCCCTGATGGCGTGCATCAGGTGCGGTGTAGATGCGGATATAGCGGCTGGCATCGGTCGTCCAGCCGTCAATAACAACAGGGGTGGTATCCGGAGCAGTCCAGGGCCCCTCGATCCTCGCTACGGCAACTTTATTAGCACATACCAGGTCCCCTTGCGTACACGTGCCGAAGTCGATGCCTCCGTAAGCCGCCTCCCAGGCCGACAGGGAGGTGTAACAGTTGGGGTAGCCGGTACAGTTTTGCCTTATGAGACCTACGGCTTCTGTCGAGGTACTGGTAGTGAATGTAGCTGTTACTGCTGTAGTGACATTTATGGTTACGGTACAAGTGCCCGTTCCAGTGCAGCCTCCGTCTGACCAGCCGCTGAAAACATAGCCAGTATTCGGAGTTGCAGTAAGCGTTACTATAGTGCCGCTGCTGTACACTTCCGAGCAATCAGTGCCGCAATTGATACCAGCAGGAGAGCTTGCTACCGTCCCCCCTGATGGACTATTCACGGTGACACTCAGTTGATAGGTAGCGCTGACCGCAGCAAACTGTGCCTCGATGGTGTGATTATCAGTTACATTACTGAACGTATACGTGGTTATAGGTCCTTTGGATACTCCATCAGCCTTAACATCTGCTACTTTGTACCCGCTATTCGGCGTAATAGTGAATGTCTTACTGCTTCCGCTGGATACCGAGACCGAGCCGGAAGGAGATATCGTGCCGTTACTGCCTGCTACTGCAGTGATGGTATAAGTGCTGGCACTTCCGGATTCAACCCTTTTCAAACGATTCAATTCATCGTAATAGTACCGGGTCGTTCCGGCGAAAGAGGAGGTAAAGGGGATAATGATAAATGCTAAGCAAGTCCGCAAAAGTTTTGTCACAAAAAACGTTTTAACCAGAAGTTATCAGAGAGGATGCCGGACGTATGCAGGGCTTCATAATCAGACAGACTGCCCAGATGGTCAATAAACCGATGCACCAGATCGTCAATGGAAGCTCGTTGTTTATTGGCACTGATGATGTCCTTGGCTTGACCCCACAGCGTGTCCAAGGGATTCAATTGAGGAGATCGCGTAGGAAGCCACAGCAACGTAATACCCATCTCAAAAGCAAGAGTTTGAGAAGCCTTAGCAGTATGGCTCGGGTCTCCATCCAGCAGCAAAGCCAAATGCCATCCTCGATAATGCCATTTAAGCAGATGCAAAAAAGCCCGGAAGTCTTCACTTCGCTGTCGCTCTCTGATCAGAAACCAGCGTCTGCCCGTTTTGAAATTCATGGCTCCAAAGACCACCCGTCGCGCATTATGTCCCTGCAGGAGAACTTCTGCCGACCGTCCTCTCAGAGACCACATCGAGCGCAGGGGAGGAAACAGCAGCAGATCGGTCTCATCCTCAAACAACAGCACACTGCGAGGTGGCAATCCTCTGATCTTACAGATGATTTTTCTTTTTTTTCTCCCGATCGGGATCGGGTGCAAGTACGTACCGAGGGCGTTTCCATATATAGCCTAAGCGCTGGAGTTCGCGCCGAACGGTCTCATCA
>JBFMCP010000013.1:0-71039 GCA_040754455.1 Nitrospirota bacterium | reverse complement strand
CACAGTGCGAGGAAGGTGTAGCCTTCATGGCGATCCACTGCGGCATCAACCTCATGACCATCGAACGTCTCAAGAAGCAGGGGTACCGCTACGGCGGTCTCGTCTCCAAGGGCGGCTCGTATCTCACTGCGTGGATGCTCCACAACAACAAGGAGAACCCTCTCTATGAGAAGTTCGATCGCGTCGTTGATATATTGAAAAAGCATGACGTCGTCCTGAGCCTCGGTAACGGCTTCAGGGCCGGTGCCATACATGATTCTTCGGACAGAGTGCAGATACAGGAACTGATCATCAACTGCGAGCTCGCCGAGATCGGCAGAAACAGGGGCTGCCAGACCATGGTCGAAGGCCCCGGACACATTCCCATCGATGAGATCGAGGCAAATGTCCTCCTCGAAAAGAGGATGAGCGGAGAATCGCCCTTCTACATGCTCGGCCCTATCACCACTGATGTCGCACCCGGCTACGATCACATCACCTCCGCAATCGGCGCAGCGCTTTCATCAGCCTACGGTGCTGACTTTATCTGCTACGTCACCCCCGCAGAGCATCTCGGCCTTCCCTACCCCGATGATGTAAAGCAGGGGGTCATCACTGCCCGCATCGCCGCGCACATCGGTGATATGGTCAAGCTCAAAAATCGGAGCAAGGATAGGGAAATGTCCATCGCGCGCAGGGACCTGGACTGGAAGAAACAGTTCGACCTCGCCATCGCAAAAGAGGAAGCGCTTCGCATACGCAATGAGCGCCAGCCCTCT
Source organism: Nitrospirota bacterium (assembly GCA_040754455.1). Classification (GTDB taxonomy): domain Bacteria; phylum Nitrospirota; class Thermodesulfovibrionia; order Thermodesulfovibrionales; family Dissulfurispiraceae; genus JBFMCP01. The sequence continues at coordinate 70,281 of JBFMCP010000013.1, read as the reverse complement.
GCAGAAGACTCCTGCACCATGTGCGGCGCTTTCTGCGCATCGAGAATTCTGAAAGGCATGTTCGACGATGCAATAAAGAGCGGCGGAAAGTGCTAGCTCGTTAATTCTTTCTGACTAATAAACGTCTTACCTTAATAGCTCACCCGTGAGGGTAACAAGCCCTCACGGGTGTTTTCTTTCACTTACCTTAGAAAGATGTATACTTGAATTAAAACCATATCGAGGTCGTGTATGCAAAGTATTTCTACTGCGATCGGCTACGAAACACCTTGCATACACGACCTCGTTACAAACCTCTTTAACAACCTGCCAATCAGGAGGTATCCAATGCAAGTAACAGCACAAAAAGCCGAATTAAAAAGCTTCACTACGCCGGATGAAGTAAGGACTTTTCCGAAAGGAAAGCTGGAGCTGGTAAACGTCGGCGGCGCTGTAATCGGGCGCGCTACCCTTGAGCCAGGATGGAGATGGTCCACTTCCGTGCAGCCGCTGGCAAAAACAAAAAGCTGCGAAGCGCCGCACTTTCAGTACCATGTATCAGGAACAATCATGATAGTCATGGATGACGGGACGCAGCTTGAGTGCAAAGCCGGCGATGTATCCCTATTGCCGATAGGACATGATGCCTGGGTGGTCGGCGACGAACCTGTGGTCGTTGTGGATTTCCAGGGCATGGTCGATTATGCAAAGGAGACGTCTGAGCGATCTGAAAAATTGCCTTTTTAGGGAATTAAGAACTCTCCTGACTCACAACTTTATCGGCAGGGGACCCTCTGAGTTTTTTGACAGAAGAGCGCAGCGAAAGAGCCATGCCGAAGGCCAGCTGCTGGTCGTCATAGGTTGGATCATCCGTGCCGTCATATCCGAAATGATTCTTTCGGCGTTCTGTTTCCGCGCAGCACCAGTATCTCAGATCATCTGCTCCATTATTTTAACGATATACCCCCTCGCCTCTCTGTCAAAAAGTATCGACGCATGGTTGGCAGGAAAGTTGCGGTGGTCATTGGCATAGGGGTGCTTTGCGCTTGAGGCGGAGACCATGCCATCGCCGTATCCTTTTTTCAGCTCTTCAGGGACGAACCGCTCAGGGATAAATTTTGTGACGAGCTCGATGATCGATGAGCCGCCGAAGCGGACGAGGTCGGGGCTGGTGCCGCCGAGGGAGACGTATCGGATTCCCTTCTGCTTAATCTCCTTGAGTTCGGCGAAGAAGGATGAGCCGGGGAGCATCTCCCTGACGCTGGTGCTGGAGAGAAAGGCGAGTATTCTATGCAGGGCGGTCCGGGCCTCTTCCTCGTGCCGCTTCCCCAGAATCCGCTCCAGCGCAGCGGCAAAGGGTGAAATATAGGTGACCCACCGGGCCATGCTCGTGCCGTGGTGGGGCGTAGCAAGGGTGATGAATCCACGGATGAGCGCGTTCTCCTGCTCAAGATATTTTCGTGCGATTAGACCGCCCCTGCTATGGCCGATGAGCACAATGCCCTCGCCGGCATGGTCTGCATGAGCATGGATGACTCTGTCGAGCTCCGCCACTCCGACCCCAATAGGTCCGGCAGGCCTGCTCTGAGACCAAGCGAGCACCGGAAAGCCCCGCTCGTTCAGGTCCAGGAATGTGGTCTGCAGTTCGATGTCGCACCCTTTGAACAGCACCGAGAGGGGATATTTCCCGCCCAGCACCCGCGCTTGGGCAGGGGCGTTCCAGATGCGGATGTCCAGTCCCATGCCGTGCACAAAGACCACTAAGGGCTTGTTTTTATCACCTTTATGTAAAACGACTTCGGTCAGCATTAATTGTTGTTATATAAATATTATTTATTCTAATTTTTCTTTCTTTTGTATTGACAGTTATACTGACTTACTGGTATAAAAATAGTTACACCTGCAATATTCCTTATTGTTTATTCATTACTTACTATAACAGTCTGTATACCAGACTAACAAATCAGGAGGAGGTGTTAGCGTGAAACTTGGTGTTTTTCTCAGCGATTTCAAGTCAGGGAATGATACCCTTGACAGGCTCACAGCCGAAAAACTCGGCATCATTTTAGTAGGAAATGGCATTTATAACGCAACAGTGAAAGAAAACGGAAAGGCATCGCCGGTGCTCGACAAGAAGGCAACCTTCTATGCATTGACCGAAGACCTCGAAAGCAGAGGCTTCACCGCAGCAAACCTCGACAGCCGGGTTAAGGCAGTCACCTACGGCGACGTCGTCGACCTCATTTTCAATGAGTATGAAAAATTAATCTGGTTATAGAAGGAGATCGATATGGGAAAATTGACAATCGGCAGTTTTTCTTCACTGGTCGGCTCCGTATCCCTCGACTTTGCCGTAAAGCTCGCCCAGGCAGCCGTACAGAAAGGGCACTCGGTCGATCTGTGGGTATCGGGGAACGGCACCATGCTTTCCAAAAAGGGACAGAGGGCATTTAAAGACTATTCCTACCTCGCAAAGACCTGCCAGGAGCTCTTTGCAACCGGCAAATTCCAGATGACCGCCTGTGAGGCATGCGCCGAGGCGCGGGGCTATCACAAAGAGGACACCATGGAGGGATGCAAGAGATTCAGCATGGACTGGTACCTTGCGAGCTGCTTCAGCGCAGATAGAGTTCTTCACATAGGAGGAGATTAATATGGCGATCAAGAAACTCGGATTCGTTGTCAGAACAATGCCGTACAAGATTGAAGGGTCGAGACTCGCGATGACCCACGCAATCGCGAGCCAGACGGTTGAGATATATCTCGAAGACGGCGACAACGTCGAACCAACGGTCTGCTTCATCGGCGACGGCGTGCTCAACTGCCTCAAAAGCCAGCAGGCGATGAAGCATTACGGCCTCACCAGCCTTGAGCAGCATATAAAAAACTCCCTGCTCCTCGACATGAATGTTATGTATTGCAAAGAGGACCTCGATAAGTTCGGCATCACAGAGAATCAGCTGATCATGGATGCGGAAGACATCGGGGGCGAGACCAATGCAAAGATCGTTCCGTACAGCGAAATTCAGAAGGTGATGGAATCAGTCGACCATCTGCTTTTCTGCTAACCAAGAAGGAGGATACAACAATGGCAGATTTGAAGTCACAGGCACCGACAGAGACACTGGATGTTTTGGGAAGGGTTTGCCCCTATCCTTTGGTTCTGACCAAGAAGCAGCTCGAAAAGATGGGGAGCGGCTCGCTGCTCAAGATCCTTTGCGATGCACCGGCATCTGCAGAGGATTCCATCCCGAGGTATGCCGAGAAGCAGGGCTATCCCATCGAGGTGATCAAGCTCGAAGACAAAGGCTACTGGGAGATCTACATCCAGAAGAAATAAGCTCTTCGGTTGCTATGGATAAAAAAGGAGCACAATATTGTGCTCCTTTTTTATGTGCCTTGAGGTTTTATCACTGAGAAGAGACCGTTGCTTACATCTCTTTAATAGTGATCGCGCTGGTCGGGCATACGCCGATGCAGCTCTCACAGAAAACGCACTCGGAGGTCTGGTAAGGATCGGACTTGCCGTCAACCATTCTGAAAACGCCCTGAGGGCATACGTTTACACACTCCTCACAACCTTCGCACTTTGCGGTATCCACGGTTACCATGTACATTGTTATTCACCTCCTATTACAAAAATTCGAACAGCATTTTTATTCTAACCAATTCATTCCGAAAAGGTCTATGTCTATAATAATGCTGTTTGCGCATTTCATTACAGAGACGCAGATCCCCCGCCAATGGGCCCGCTGCAAAAAAACGCCCTATTGGAACAGTGCTACACTGGGCCAATAGGGCATCAGGTCATTACATTTCGGTAATCGTTATTACTGAAGTGGGGCACACACTCAAGCAGGTTTCACAAAAGACGCACTCAGAGGTCTGATAGGGGTCGGACTTGCCGTCGACCATCCTGAAAACTTCCTGCGGACAGTTATTTACACACTCCTCACAGCCCTCGCACTTCGCCGTATTGACAGCTACCATATACATAACAGCTACCTCCTAAGGGGGGAAAATTTTGCAATTTTTATTCTAACCAATTTTATCAAAAATGTATATATCTAATTCGCCCCTACGGCTGACCGCAGTCAGCTGCGATGCGGAGACAGCTCCATTTTTGTCGGATGCCGTTTTTTGATTTTTTCCCCTGCTTTTGTTGATAATGTGAGAGCATCAGACTAACTCACATAAATTCATAAATCTAGCCTTGGAGGGGGCAGGATATAGTGCTGAAGCGGCTTGGGCAGCCCAAGCGTACCATGGATGGTTAAGCGGGCTGGCGTAGCCTCGGAGCAAGGCTCGGATGCCTTGCGAGAATGAGCAGAAGCACTGTATCCTTCCTCCTCCCGCTCCATTTACGAATTATCTGGACTAAGGAGCACTTGTGATACGCTATAAAGGGCTCAATCATCTGGCACTGGCGACCGGGGACATGGACAGGACCATCCGTTTCTGGAGAGACCTGCTCGGCATGCGGCTGGTCGCCGGCCTCGGAAAGCCGGGATACCGCCAGTACTTTTTCGAGATATCCGGGAGGGAACTGATCTCCTTTTTCGAATGGCCGGAGGTCGAGCCCCTCCCGGAGAAGGACGCAGGCCGCGTTGCAAAAGGCCCCTTTGCCTTTGACCATGTTTGCTTTGAAGTCGAGGATGAGGATGCCCTCTGGGCGCTCAAGGACAAGCTGGAGGCAGCGGATATTTGGGTCTCCGAGGTCATCGACAACGGCTTTATCCACTCCCTATTCACCTTTGATCCAAACGGCATAACGCTCGAATTCTGTTATAGCGTAGAGGGTGTAGATGTCCATAAAGAAACGAGCATGGTCGACACAGCGCCTTCAGACGTCACGAAGGAGGGCCCCGAGCCGCAGCCTGATAAATGGCCGCCCGTCGAAAAAGCCACCCCCGTTGGGGATCGGAAAATCTACCCCGGCGAACTGCGGAAACTGCTCAAGCCTGCCTCCGGGAAAACAGACGCTGACAAAAAAGCCGATTAACTGCTGAACACTTCCTGTTTGCACAGCCATAAAAATATTGACAAAAAGGGCCGGCCCAAATTAAACTTATTTATTTATTAAACATGTTTAATTAACTATGAATCGGCGCGAAACATCAAAAAAAGAAACCAGGCAACTGATATTAAGAGTTGCGCGCAAGCTCTTTGCTCAGAAAGGCATGGAGGAATGCACGATCAGAGACATCGCCAAAAAAGCCGGGGTTTCCCCTGCCTCCGTAGTTGTCCATTTCAAGAGCAAGACGACATTGCTCGAAGAGGCCCTCAACAGCGATATTGAAAAAAACCTGTCTGAGCTTATCGCCTCAATGCCTGAGGACCTGGGACTCCTTGAGCGCTTAATGCATTTAGCGAAAGGGTTCCTCAAACTCTATGACAAGAACAGAAACCTCTACAGAGCACTTGTGCGCAACACGATTTTCGAACCTGCAAGCGAGACCCCCAACATAACAAAGCAATCTGAACAGTACTTACAGTTTTTATCTTACATGATTGAGGAACAAAAGCTACGTGGCACCATTAAACCGGAAGTGGACTCCACCGTGGCCGCCATTTCAATCTTCTCTTTGTACATAGGCGCATTGATCATGCTTTTCCGCATGCCGGAAATGACCGTGGAAACGGTTACGGACCTTCTCGCTTCGATGACCAACCACTACCTCAAGGGCATTACAAAGGGGTGACCTATGAAAATACTGCTCGTACAACCCGCAAAGCCTGAGAGAGCATTAGGCGGTGAGGACTTTTCCATTTTCGAGCCTCTTGCTCTTGAGTACCTTGCAGCAGGGGTTGCCGGCGATCATGACGTCCGCATCCTCGATATGCGGCTCGATCAAGATCTCGATTCGCTCCTTCGCAACTATCAGCCGGATGTTGTCGGCATCACGTCGTATACGGTGCACGTAAACACCGTAAAAAGGCTTTTCCAGCAGATCAAGATATTCAATCCTGATATAGTTACCATTGTGGGCGGACACCACGCAACAATACTGCCCGAAGATTTCCACACACCTTTTATAGATATCATTGTTAGAGGCGAAGGTGTTATTCCCTTCCGGGAGATCATTGTGCGACTGGAACGGAACAAGGAACTGTCGGACATTCCGGGAACTGTTTGTATGGAAAACGGTCCTATAGTGATTCACCGGGGAGATAATGGCATTGATCTTGACGCTTATCCCTTTCCCAGAAGGGATCTTACTGCAGACTATAGAACCTCTTATTTCAGTGAATGGATGAGGCCCCTTGCGTCGATCCGCACATCGAAGGGATGCCACTTCAGATGCCGGTTCTGTGCACTCTGGAAATTAACGGGAGGACGTTACTTTACAAGGAAGCCGGAACGTATTGTTGAAGAGCTGGGCACTATTAAGGAGAACTATATCTTTTTTTCCGACGATGAATCCCTGCTTGATACGGAACGCATGAGAGCGCTTGCAGATCTTATCAAGCGGTCAGGAATCAGAAAGCGCTATTTCCTTTATGGGCGAAGCGATACTATTGCACGGCATCCGGAACTGGTCGAGCAGTGGAAGGAGATAGGCCTGGAGCGCGTTTTTGTAGGGCTTGAGGCCATTCGGGATGCTGATCTGAAATTGATTCGCAAGGGTTCCACCGTCGAGAATAATACAAGGGCTGTGCAGGTCCTCAAGGGCCTCGAGATCGATATCTTCCCCATGTTTATCGTCAGGCCTGAGTTCGACAAGAGGGACTTTGCGGATGTACGGAACTACTGCCTCGGGCTGGATTTCGATTTTATCGGCTTTTCAGTTCTGACCCCTCTTCCGGGAACCGACCTTTATAATGACGTTAAGGACGGGCTTCTCACATCCAATTACGACTATTTCGACTTCTTTCATACGCTCCTGCCGACAACACTGCCGGTGAAAGATTTTTACAGAGAGCTGGCTCTACTGTACAAACGTTCGAGGTCCCTGAGGAATCAGATCAAACTCATGCGCAAATATCCCCTACGGGAAATACCGTCGCTTTTCAGGACCTACGGCTATCTCATGGAGCGGTTGAACACATTGGATCGAGATTATACGGTCGATTCATAATAGGATCTCATGATTGATGAAAAAAGATTATCTGAAGTGCTTCATAATGATGCGGGCATCAGGTTAATCGAACCGCACATCTACTCACTTTATCAGCCCGGTGGTGAGAACACCAACTCTTACGACACAACGTTCGGGACCATCTACGACCTGGTGGCGTGCAACCGTTTCTACAATCGCTTTGTGTTGGGATATAAGACCTCTGACTATCATTCCTTCTGTCTCGATGCACTGGAATCTTCATCATACGGATGGGTATTGGACGCTGGATGCGGGTCTTTGGCCTTCACTGCGAAAACATACGCCGCCTATTCCGAGCGTCCCATTGTGTGCCTGGATCAATCTCTCAAGTTGCTGAGGCTTGCTAAATCAAGGATGATGCAACTAAACGGAGATGTTCCTGCCAACATGATCTTCCTGCACGGAGATGCCCTTCATTTACCATTCAAGACCGCTAGCTTCAGCACAGTCATTTCATTGAACTTGCTGCATGTTCTTGAAGATGTTACAAAGGTATTACGTGAGCTGAAAAAAGTAGTGGCGGACAGGGGAACTATTTCTCTTACTACCATGATAGAGAACGACAGGCTCGCCGACACCTATCTCCGCATGTTGGGCAGGGCCGGCGAATTGTTTCCCAGAAGCGCACGCCAGCTCTTCGCAGCCTTTGATGCACTTGGCATACCTGTAACGTACAGCATCAAGGGCAATATGACATTTATCTCTTACAGACAATAAAAAGAGCCCATCCCCGGAGGGATGAGCCCTTTGTCATTTGAGTCTGTAATCTATTGTCTGCTGCTACACGATCTCTTCCTCTCGCACTGAAACCGCAATCTTATACAGTACCGTGAGCACGATCAGGCCGATCGCCCAGACGCCGATGGTGATCAGGGTCTCGGGGAAGGTCGGCCAATATTCTGTTACCGTCTCGAAAGGATTGGGAACGAATCCGCCGATGACCAGGCCGAAGCCTTTGTCGATCCAGAGCGATATGAAGAGCGCAACGCATGCCATGACGAGAATGTTGAAATTGTTCCGTAGCTGCGGGATGATCAGGAGCACGAGTGATATCAATGCGAGGATGCCCGACGTCCACATCAGCGTAACCAGTGTAGTGTGGCCCTCAAGCCCGAAGTAGAGGTACTTGAAGGGATGCGCATGTCCCGGTATCCCGCTGTAGGTCGCGGTGAAGATTTCGAGGCCAAGGAAGAAGACATTGGCGAACATCGCATAGGTAACAGTCTTGGAGAGTGATTTGATCGCGTCGTCTCCGGGATCGAATTTGCTCACCCTTCTGACAATAAGCGCCAGGATAATGAGGAGCGCCGGACCACCGGCGAATGCCGATGCAAGGAATCGGGCTGCCATGATGGCGCTGAGCCAGAAATGCCTGCCCGGCAGACCCGCATAGAGGAACGCCGTAACAGTATGGATGCTGACTGCCCAGGGTACCGAAAGGTAGATGAGCGGCTTCACCCACTGCGGCGGCTTGACGCCTTTCTTATCGGCATGCAGCGTCGTCCATCCGATGACGAGGTTCAGCGTCAGGTAGCCCATGAGCACCACGCTGTCCCAGAACATAATCGAATTCGGCGTAGGGTGCAGGATGACATTCGAGATTCTCATCGGCTGTCCCATGTCAACGAAAATGAAGAGGATACACATCGTGACCGCAGAGATCGCCAGGAACTCGCCGAGAATGACGATCTTGCTGTATTTTTTATAGTTGTGCAGGTAGTAGGGAATGACGAGCATGACGGCGGACGCAGCCACACCGACGAGGAACGTGAACTGTCCGATGTAGAGGCCCCACGATACATCCCTGCTCAGCCCCGTTATCCCCAACCCCATATTAAATTGAAAGAGATAGGCAATGGTTCCGATACCGGCAAGGAAGGCCAGAAAGCCCAGCCACAACCAGTATCTTATGCCCCCTGATAACGCTTTATCCAGCATGCTGAGCACCTCCTATTTTGTAGTACAAGCCGGGATTAGTCCCGAGCTCCGGTTTCCGCCGCATGGTGAACTGCTCCCTGAGTAATTTCCTGAGCTCCGAATGAGGGTCGTTCAGGTCGCCGAAGACCATGCCGCCGTTGGAGGCCTCGACACACGCCGGTTTCAGCCCTTTATCGAGCCGTTCGGAACAGAACGTGCACTTTTCCACGACACCGATCATACGGGTCGGGAACTTGGGATTAATCTCATTCTTGTTGAGCGCGGCCCTCGGGTTGGTGTAGTTGAAGCTCCGCGCGCCATAGGGACATGCGGCCATGCAGAACCTGCAGCCGATGCAGCGGTGGTAATCCATCAGCACAAGGCCGTCCTCTTTCCGTTTGTAGGTCGCCTTGGTCGGACAGACCCTGGTGCATGCCGGCTTCTCGCAGTGGTTGCAGAGCACAAGGATCTTCTGGTGCTCATACTTTTCTGAAAGGAATTCACCTTCCTGTTCGGGGAAGGCGTGCTTGAACTCCTCCGCCCATATCCATTTGACCTCATGCTTCGGGTTCCCGTGAGCGGGGACGTTATGGGCACGGTGGCAGGCGCCGACGATTCGCGGGATGTCCGCTTCACTGATTTTATCCATGTCGATATACATTCCCCACCGCTTCGCAGCCAATCTGCCGGGGGTTTTGTCGAAAGTAGACGCCTCGAGTTTTTCGAGAAAAGTGTTCGTGGATGCCATGCCCATGCCAAAGATCGTTGATACACCCATTATCTTAAGGAATTGTCTTCTGTCAATATTACTCATTCGTCCTCTCCTCCTTCGGCTCTATGTGGCAGGTCCAGCAGTACGGTTTCACTGCCGCATAGTTGTGGCACTCATCGCAGAACTTCTTTTTGTTGGAGTGACAGTTCATGCAGGTGTTCTGGAGATTGATATCATGGGTCCTCCCGTCGGATGCCCTGTACAGCCGGTTTCCCTCTCTGAGTGCCGCGTCTCTCCAGTCATTGAGGAGCTGCATATGCTCGGCCTTCATGAACTCCTTCGGCTCGACGCACACATCCTTCTTGCCCAGTTTTGCCTGCGCTTCTTTAATAGCCGGCGTATCGATCTTGGGCTCCGGCTTGGCAGTGGCCTTGCCGATGCTGTTGTAAAAAGGGAATGTGGCAAAAAGCAGAAAGATGATGATCCCAACGATGATTTTTCCGCTGTTATACATTACTCATTTCCCTCCTTCTCCGGGAGATCGTCGCCGCGCAGGTCGGTGGTCCGCTCCTTCTCGCCCTTCATCACGAGCGCGTTGGCGACCAGCTCATGCAGGCCGGCAACCTGTACGCCGGGAACCCAGTAGTCCATGAGCGGCGGCAGAGAGGCCCGGTCGATCGCACAGATGTTGGCAAGCATGTTCACGCCGTATTTGTCGCGCACATGGCGGACGGCGTTCGCCCTGGGGAAGCCTCCCCTCATCCTGAGTTCCATATTCTCCGATGCGTTCAGGCCCGATCCGCTGCCGCAGCAGAAGGTCTTCTCCCTGATCGTGTTTTCAGGCATTTCGTGGAAGTTCCTGCAGACGCTCTTGAGGACGTAACGGGGCTCTTCAAAGAAGCCCATGCCTCGGGACGTGTTGCAGGAGTCATGGAACGTCGTTATGAGGTGGTCGTTCCGCCTCGGATCGAGCTTCAGCTTGCCGTTCCTGATCAGGTCAGCGGTAAACTCGACCACATGGATCATCTTCGTGGATTTTGCATTCTCGAACACCGTCCCGGTGATCGGCGATTTCGGGGTCTCCATGAAATCCGCCGGGCCGTTCCAGGTATCCATGTACTGGTGCATCACACGCCACATATGGCCACACTCGCCGCCGATGATATACTTGACGCCCAGGCGCTTCGCCTCGGCGTAGATCTTGGAGTTAAGCCGTTTCGCCATTTCCATCGAGGTGAAGAACCCGAAGTTGCCGCCTTCTGAGGCATAGGTGCTCCAGGTATAGTCGAGACCGAGCTCGTGGAAGAGCATGAGGTATCCCATGGCGGTGTAGATGCCGGGAACGCCGAAGAGGTCTCCCGAAGGAGTAACGAAGAGGATCTCGGCACCCTTCCGGTTATAGGTGGGATTGACCCTGATGCCGGTAATGGTCTCTATATCGTCGATCATGAAGTCGATGTTGCTCTTGACGGTATGCGGCTCAAGACCGAGGTGGTTGCCCTTCATATAGCAGGCAGCGACCGGCCCGCCGATCCAGCCGAGTTGCAGGCCGAGGAGGTTCAGCAACTCGCGACCGATAATGGTGATCTCCGCCTGGTCGATGCCGTAGGGGCAAAAAAGAGAGCAGCGTCGGCATTCGGTGCATTGGTAATAGTAATACCAGAGCTCCTTGATCACATCTTCGGTCAGTTCGCGTGCTCCCGCGGCCTTGCCGAAGATTTTGCCCGAAGGGGTGAAGTATTTTCTATAGATCGACCTCAGCAGCTCCGCCCTGAGCACCGGCATGTTCTTGGGATCGCCGGTACCGATATAAAAATGGCATTTATCGGCGCAGGCACCGCAGCGGACACAGATATCCATGAACACATGGAAAGAGCGGAACCTTTCGAGCCTCTCCTTGATGCCGTTCAGCACCGTCTCTTTCCAGCCTTCGGGCAGTTTCCAGTCTGCATCCGTAGGCTTCCACTCGTGGATATTCGGGAATCCGACCGTCTCAAGATCCTTTGCCTTGGCAGGATGACAAAACATATGCTCCCTGATAGTGACAGGAGTATTCATCCAATCCGTCTTGGGCGGTTTGAAATTGATTTTTGAAAGGTCAGCAGGTTTAGCAGTAAACTTTGCCATAGTTACTCCTTTTCTACCGGTATTTCGGCCATTTTCATTTTATCCCTGAAATCATTTTCGTACTCTTCATAGGTATGAACGTGGACAGGATAGTTCCAGGGATTGACATACCGGAACTCGCGGCTGTTTGCCTGGAGGTTCCTGGTGGGGCTGAGGAAGACGCCGCCCATGTGCACCAGCTTGCTGAAGGGGAAGTAAGCAAACAACACGCTCACCAGCAGCAGATGCACATAAAAGATCGTGCCCACTCCTTCAGGGATAACAGGGTGGAAGGTCACCAGTCCCATGGTTAGCGTCTTAATGCCGACGACATCGGTCTTGAGGAAATACCGCATCAGGATGCCTGTTGACGCAATCGCCATGATCAGAAAGAGGGGGAAATAATCGGCGGCAAGGGAGATATATCGTACCTGAGGGATATAAAGTCGTCGAAGGAGAAGATAGGTCACTGCTGCCAGCAGCACGACACCGGTCAGAAAAAGCCGGGGTACCCCGATCTGCAGGAAACCGTCCAGTGCCTCAAGCACCGGGAGGAAAAACGGTGCAGGCTGGGCGAAAAACCGGATATGCCTGAGCAGGACAACGAGAAAGGAATAATGGAATGCCAGTCCGGCGAGCCATAGCCATTTTGCGGAGCCGTAGACAACCTTGTTGTCGGAGGTCATCTCGGTCTTCAGGTTCCTGAACAGCGACCTGAAGAAGAAGACTTCGAGAAACATTCTGCCGATCACGTGCATGGTACTCGAAGGGTTTTCGAGCTTGTCTTGTTTGATCCACGGGAGTGACTTTTGCTGCCCGGCCGTCGTCGGTATACAGAAGGGCTGAGGCGAACGGGCCCACGTAACGACACGGTACACAACACCCGCGAGGAACGTAATGAGAGCGGCATAGGGAATGATCACTCCGAAAAAGACATTCAGGTGCGCCCCGCCTACGCCCAGCACTCCGATTACGATGAGCACTACTACCGCAACGAGTGGAAACAAAATTCTCATTTAATCACCTCTTTCTATGGTTTATACCGTTACTCTTTTTCCTTGTCACCAGCTTCTCTATAGTGCCGCTCGAAGAGAGCGTTCGCACGCTCGACAAGCTTCGACGTCATATTCCTGAATTCGGTCGCCTTGATATCGTAAATCTTTTCGCGGCACTTCATGTAACCATCAAACGCCAGGAGGGCGATATAATCGATCTTTGCTTCGAGCGATTCAAACTCTTCATCGAGGGAGCGAAGGTCGGTCTTCGCCTGCCTCAGCTCCGCCCGCACAACGCCCTTCAGGTCGAAAATAAAAGCGACCGCCTGTGAAGGAGGCGTGTCCTGCAGTGCACGAATACGCATGAGGTCATCGAGGAAGGGAGTAATCTTGTCAAAGTCGGTGGTGCCGAGCAGCTCGTCAAAGATGGCTTCAAGACCCTGGGAAAAGGTATACCCCACCGGATTGGCGAACTGATCCTTTTGTGTCGTAAAAAAAGCCTGTGTTTCGGCAGGATATGTTGCTACTGCAATGTCAAACCAGCGTTTTACTACCGCTTTTTTTCTTCCTGATAAATGCTCTGCTAAGCCCATTGTACAACAGTTGCCATCATTTGATTTAACCTCCCCGACCTCTACGGAGAAATCCTTCAGCGCCCCGCCCCTTATGGCAAAAAAGAAAGGCAGGAACATGCTTCCTGCCTTTCTCCTTCATCTCCTCTTAGACGCACCCCGTCGGCTTTGGCAGTCCGGCATAGCGGCATGCCTGCTTTGCAGGTCCATCCGGGAACAGCTCATACAGATACTTGGTGTTGCCCTTGTCAGGGCCCATGACCTTACCGACCTCTTTGACGAGGATCTTGATCATGGGAGCGATCTGGTACTTCTGATAGTAGTCCCTGAGGAAGTTGATTATTTCCCAGTGGGAGTCGGTGAGCTCAAGGCCGTCGGCCTTTGCCATCGATTCACCAATCTCCTTGGTCCAATCGTCAAGGTTAACCATGTAACCATCTTCATCCACTTCGATCTGTTTGCCTGCTACTTCAATGTGTGGCATGATACATCCTCCTTTTTTTGAGATCAATGTTTAATACATTGAATCATAAATGCATTACGTTTATGTGATATAACTATCACATTAATATAGAACCGCGGGTCGAATCAAATAGAATAATATTATAGTCTTATTAGACCCGTTTATGCAATGCTTCTCGGGCAATATCAGCAACGGTTCTCCTCTGCAAACAGTGCTGATCATAAAAGAGTATTTCACTGTTGTCGCTCAATAACTTTTCGATACCGGCAGTCTCTTCGGCCAGTATGCCAGCCGTCCACGCCGCGTATCCCCTGACGACGGGGTTCTTGTCCTCCAAGAACTGCGGCAATGCTTCAGCCGTGAATGGCACAAGGTCGGGCCGCACTGCTGCGATGCGCCCCATTGCCCAGACAACACCTGCCCTGAACATCTCTTCGTCTCTGAACGACCAGACAATAGGTGCAATATCACCGAATTCATCAGGGTTGTTGGCGATGATCTCTCCCAGCATTTCGGCAGCGCTCCAGCCGATCCCTCCCGACTCTTCGCCCATCGACCACAAGAGGCGGCGGACCGTGTCACGAATAACCTCAACGCTCCCCGCGGCGTATGCACGGGAAACAAGCCCTACTGCTTCGATCGCCCGCCAGCTGACCACATCCTCTTTGTCATAGGCTGACGAGATGAGCCACCGGATGACTCCTTTGTCCTGGAGGGCAAGCGCGGCGACCTCATCGAAGGAGGCGGTTTCCAAGAGCGCCCGTACTCTCTTCTTGAGCTTTCTGCCACCCCCTTTCTCCTCCGGCGCCTCACCGGCGCTCACCGGTGCTGCAACCGGGGCAGGAGCGCTTTCGGTACCGGGGACCGCAAGTTTCACAAAGACGAGTTTTCCCGACATGCTGCTGAAGCCTTTGGTATAGATCCGCTGATGAGTCTTCAGGTCATAATCCACGTCTTCCGCCTGGTAGTCCACATCCTGGTCAATACTTCCGATCTGCCAGTCGCCTTTAGCCAGGGCAAGAGCTTCCATGTATGCCTCGCCGGTATTGTGCCCTGTCGGATCGCAGACATAGACCGCTCCGCAGCGGCATCTGCCGCCCAGCACTTCTCCAAACTCGGTCTTTATGGATTCCGGACGGTCGACGACACGCCCGCAGAAATGGCACTCTGGCGGATATTTATTCATGGTCTCTTCTCCTCATTTCTTTCGGGAATAGAGCGAGGGTTCAGCCCTTGCTCTCTTTAAAATGTTTCGCCGCTGCAATAAGACCTTCCGACCAGGCAGGAGAGCCGAGGGCGTGGAGGTGTGTATAGGTGGCAAAAACATTTTTATAAAAAATACCGTCCCGCTTATCCCGTATGCCGGCACCCCGCTGCATGAGGAAAGCAGTCCGAATATCCTTCCGCTCCTCCATGCTCACAACCGCCGAATAGTGGAATTCGTGGCCCTGAAGTATAGTGCCTACGGGATAAAAGGGATTTTCCCGCTCTACTTCGACAATGGTATATCCATGCGCCTGGGGCTTTTTCCGCATCTCAAAGGTAATCGGAAAGATGCCGACCATAGGATAGCGCACACCATCCACAACAATAGCATCTCCCAAAAACATAAGCCCGCCGCACTCAGCATAAATGGGGAGCCCCTCTTCAGCAGCAGTGCGCACCGCCTCCCTTAACCGTGTGTTTTCAGCGAGGTCGATGGCATTGGTCTCGGGGAAGCCACCGCCGATGTAGAGCGCATCGATATCAGGAATATGGGAATCGGCGAGGGCGTTGATATCAACGACTTCTGCGCCGCTCTTCTCCAATTCTTCAAGGTTCTCAGGATAATAAAACTGGAACGCCGCATCCCTGATGACACCGATTCTTACTGCAATTCCACCTTTAGTAAAGGAGAGGGAAGGGGATTTTATGGTGTACTTACCGACTTCCGGATTCTGACTTCCGGATTCTGACTTATGTAGCGGTTCTGCCCCGCTCGCAATCCCCAACACCTTCTCTATATCCAGGTAATTCTTCGCGATATCTTCAAGGAGCGCCATTGCTTTCTCTGTGTCGGGGTATTCATGATACGGGGTCAGGCCCATGTGGCGCTCGGGGAGGTCTCCTGCGGAGAGCTTCGGGATGGCGCCGAGCACCGGCACCGAACAGTATTTCTCGATCGATGCCCGAATGACCGATTCGTGGCGGCTGCCGGCGATCTGATTGAGGACCACGCCTTTGAGATCAACCTCCCTGTCCATGAGCATGCAGCCCAATACCAGCGCTGCCGTTGTCCTTGTGACTTTGGTGCAATCGACAATAAGGACAACCGGCGACTTCAGGAGTTTCGCGAGCTCTGCCGTACTGTATGACCCGTCGGCATCCATGCCGTCGTACAATCCTCTGTTGCCCTCAATGACTGCTATATCTCCACTGGCATGGGCAAGAAAGGAATCTACAATTCTTTCTTTTGAAATCAGGAACGGGTCAAGGTTGTAGCAGGGGTGCTGTGCCGCCACCGACATCCAGCCCGCGTCGATGTAATCGGGGCCCTTCTTGAAGGGAACGACCTTCAATCCTTTCTGTCGTCTCAGGACGGCAATCAGCGAAAGCGCAAGGGTAGTCTTGCCGCCGCCGCCCCTGATTCCGGCAATGGTCAATCGTGGATACGTACTCATAGTCTTTAATTATAACCAATCAGGCAGACAATAGTGGAATATCACCACAGAGGCACGGAGACACAGAGAATAGATTCGAAATCCTAAGCATTAAATCATAAATAAATATAAAATTCGAAACAGATACATATGTTTCGGATTTTGAGTATTCGAATTTGTTTAGTATTTCGAAATTCGAATTGAGGATTTTCACCTCTGTGCCTTTACGGTTTATTATGCCTCATCCTTTTACTCACGCAATTCCCTGGCAGAACCTGAAAAAAACAAAAAGGCAGATGGCACGTTGCCGTGGTCTGCCTTTAATAAAAAGCAATGTAAAAAGTTCTACTTGGGAGGTATCTCGACGAAGCTTCCGCCAAAATAGGTATAGATAAGCTTTCCCTCGTCGACTAAATCTTTCAGTGCGTCTTTCACTTCATCCCTTGAGATACCAGCTTCAGCAGAGATGGTCTTCTGGATGTCGCTCGATTTCAGTTTCTTCTTACCCATGGATTTCTCGACCAGCTCGTAAATCTTCTGTTTCACTTCTTCTTTTTCCATAGCGCACCCCTTCCTTGGATTTTTAGTATATCGGTGGTAAAAGGAGCTGGCAGGTGAGGGGCTCCCCACCTGCCAACCGCTTAATGCATCTAGTTTCTATTATACAAAAATTACCACTTAAATGTAGCTGCCGTTCTGAAGGTCTCCCTTGCGATCACGAAGTCGTCGATGTGCTGGAAGGTGAAGGGCAGTCCGGTGACCTTGAAGAACTTCTCCCAGCCGATCCTTTCAATCCACTCGCCGACCCTCTCGTGCTTCTTCGCATCAGCAACATATGCATCAAGGATCTTCCTGACAGCAGAGGTGACTTCAGGCCATCTCGGAGGATTGTTCTTGATGAAGGGGATAGCAAGCTTGGAGAACTTCGGAGCGGTTCTAAGGTTACCGACTTTACCGCCCACCACGATCGCCACGCCATCATAATTGGGATCGTGGATTTCGATCGGCGGACATACGGTAAAGCAGTTTCCGCAGTACATGCATTTGTCCTCTTTGATTTTTACGCTCTTCTTTGCGGGATCCGGGCTGATCGCGCCGGTCGGGCATGCAGCGATGGTCGAAGGGACCTCGCACATGTTCTTGACCTTTTCATGATCAATGGTCGGTACCTTTCTGTGGATTGCCACAACGGCGATATCGGAGCAGTGGACCGCACCGCACATGTTCACGCAGCAGGCGACCGCCAGTCTCACCTTGTTCGGGGTCGACTTTGTGGTGAAGTAATCGGCGAACTCATCCATCAGAACTTTAACCAGACCGGAGGCATCCGATGCTGCCGAATGGCAGTGGACCCAGCCCTGGGTGTGAACGATGTTGCTTATCCTCGGGCCGATGCCGCCGACCATGAACTTCTTGTCCTTGAGCTCTTTCTGGAGCGGCTCGAGGTTCTTCTCGTCGGAAACGAGGAACTCGACGTTGTGCCTGGTGGTAAACCTGAGATAGCCGCCGGTGTATTTCTCGGCAATCTTGGCAAACTCCCTGATGGTATCGGTGCTGAGAAGTCGGGGGGTAGCAACCCTCACCGACCATATTTTATCGCCGCTGTTCGCTACGTGAACCATCACGCCGGGGCTGAGAATCTCGTGATACTTCCAATCTCCGTAGTTTTTCTGGATGACGGGCGGCAGGAAATCTTTGTAATGGGGTGGTCCTATATCGGTTCTTCTCTGTGGTAATGCCATAACATTCCTCCTTACGTTGTATTTTAAATGTTATTTCTGCAAGTCAGCTTCGGTCCAGAAGAAGAAGGGATCTCTTCTCGGCTCTTTCACCTGCTGCGGCTGAGGATCAATACCGATGTACTCGAGGAACTCCCTCATGCCCTTTCTGATGATGAGTTCGCCGATTCTCTCCCTGTTCTTTCCGTGCTCATCCCAGAACTCCCACATCTTTCTGATGAGGTCTTTGAACTCATCGTAGGGCGGCTCCATCTTCATGAACGGAACGATGACCCATGAGAGGGTTGCACCGATAACGAACGGGGCCTTGCTGCCGATGAGGATGGTAGCACCCCTCTCGCCGGTAGGCTTCAATGCCTTGGTCATCTTTGCGATACAGTGCATGCAGCGCACGCAATCTTCATCTTTGATCTTCAGCTCTTTGCCGTCATAGCTCATGCATTTGCTGGGGCAACGGTCGACGATCTCGTCCTTGATGTCCATACCATTCTTCGCATAGTTGGCGACTTCGGCCTGGTCAACGGCGATCTTGCCCTTCCAGGTGCCGATGATGGAGCAGTCTGCACGCGCGATGGAGGCAATACAGTCAACGGCGCAGCCTGCAGTCTTGAATTTGAATTTGTAGGGAAATGCGGGCCGGTGCATCTCATCCTGCCACTCTTGGGTGATAGCATAATTGATGGCAAGGGTGTCGATATTCGACCACTCGCAGCGAGCCGGGCCGACGCAGCAACTCGGCGTTCTCAGTGCAGAACCGGAGCCGCCGAGGTCCCAACCGCGGGAGGAAAACTCGGCAAAAACAGGCTCAAGGTTCTCAGTGGTAGTGCCAAGGAGGACCAGGTCGCCGGTCGAACCATGCATATTGGTAAGACCGCTGCCGTATTTATCCCAGATATCGCACATTTCATTCAGAAACTTGGAGGTATAAAAGAATGCTGAGGTGGAATTGATTCGGACGGTATGGAAGTTTGCAACATTCGGGAACTGCTCGGGAAGCGAAGAGTATCTGCCGATAACGCCACCGCCGTATCCCCGGACGCCGACGATGCCGCCGTGCTTCCAGTAACCGCGTTTGTCACGGTATGACTTTTCGAGCTGCCCAAGCTCGTCAGCAGCCATGTCGTTTTTTGCCGCTGCCTTCTTGATCTCTGTCACGAAGCTTGGAAAAGGGCCTTTTTCCAGCTCGTCCAACAGGGGAGTCTCATACTTCTTTGGCATAAATTCCTCCTTCTTATTTGGATTTTAAGCGCCTAGTGGTCTGCTTAAAACTTCGGTTGACTTTTCAGTCTAATATACAGGCTAATATTTTAGCATAGCAATCGTCAAATAAAAAAAATTAATTGAAATATTAATGAGAACTGAAAACCAATAGAAACAAGAATATATATGAGAGGCCTTTTTCACTTGACCCTTTCAGTCCATCCGCCGTACAATTAACGGTTATGAGAATCAAACAGATCGAACTCACCGGTTTTAAATCATTTGCAGAAAAGACACCCCTTAAGCTCCATCGCGGCATCACCTGCATCGTGGGACCCAACGGATGCGGAAAAAGCAATGTCGTCGACGCCTTCAAGTGGGTGCTCGGCGAGCAGAGCGTCAAGAGCCTTCGCGGCGAGAGAATGGAGGAAGTCATCTTCCAGGGTTCGTCAAACGTCAAGCAAAAGGGAATGGCAGAGGTCATGCTGATCCTTTCCCAAGGCGAGGCGGGTCCCGCGGAAAACGGCAATGGCGACTCCCACGGCGACAGTATCATCGTCGCCCGCAGGCTCTACCGTTCGGGAGAGAGTGAATACTATTTAAACAAAAAGCAGTGCCGGCTGAAGGATATCAAGGATATCTTTCTCGATACCGGCCTCGATGTAAAGAGCTACTCGATACTGGACCAGGGCAAGGTTTCGGAAATCATCAATACGAAGCCCCAGGACAGGAGGTTTTTGATCGAAGAAGTCGCGGGGGTAATGAAATATAAGATAAGGAAAAACGAGGCCCTCTCGAAGCTCGAGTCATCGAAGCAAAACCTCCAGAGAATCAATGATATTGTGTATGAAGTTAAGCGCCAGATCAACAGCCTCGACCGCCAGGTGAAAAAGGCAGAGCGCTACAAACGCCTCATCGAAGAACTGAAAAGTCTTGAACTGAGGATCGCGAAGCGGGAGCACCTGCGGCTCGCCGAGGCGCTGACGGAGCTCCTCTCCACCCTCGAACGCCTCAGGGAGGTCGATTCCTCGAAACGGAGCGAGCTCTTCACCCTCGAAAACCAGCTGGAGGTGAAGCGGCTCGAGCTCGTCGGCAAAGAAAAGGAGCTCGCAGAACTCGAAACAACACTCTATGCAAGAGAGCGGGACATCTCGGAAACGGAAAAGCAGATCGCAGTCCTGAAAAACAGCATCGAGAACACGAAGCAGGAGATCGCCCGCCTCGCCCAGCAACAGCATGAGTTCGATATCAAGAAAGAGGAGCTCCGAAAAAGGATCGCCGAGGTCAGCGACAACATCAGCGACCTCTCCACCAGCATGGCGGGCATCGCTGATGAGCTGCGGGAGAAGAGAGACGCCCTGAGCGATATCGAAGCGACCATTGCCGAGAGGGAATCGGCGATCGAGGAGAAACGGAGAGACCTCTTCAGGGCTTCGGAAACGATCAGTCAGAAGCGCAATGACCTGCACAAGTTCCAATCATCTCTTGAGACACTGAACTACAGGGAATCAACGTCTATCAGCGACCGCGCCACCATTACCGAAGGAATCGCCGCACTCGAAAAGGCCATTGCAGAGGCTGAGGAGAGCATTCAGGCTTCCAAAGCACATCACACCTCACTGCAGATGGACCGTGATATGCTCGTTGATGAGCTGGAGCAGTTGAGCAACGAGATTGAAGAGAGGAAACTACTGCTTGCCCGGGAGCGCGAGACACTCGCATCGAACAATTCCCGTCTCGCCTCGCTCAAAGAGCTCACCATCGATACTTCTCTGCACGATGTGCTTTCAAAGGCCGTTGATGTTCACCCGGCTGCCTGCGGCGAAGGCGAGATGCCGGCGGCACAGCCGGTCGCAGGGAGCGACCTGTCGGCGAACTGCCTCGTGCTTTCGGACATCATCAACGCGGACAGCGATTATGAGCGTGCAATCGAGGCTGCGCTCGCAGAGAAGGTCAACACCATCATTCTGAACAGCGTCGACCAGATCATCGCCGCAGTCGCTATCATAAAGGAAAAGCAGCTCGGCAGAACGGCTCTGCTCTATACCGGATTCAGGACCGCCTTCCCGGATGCCGCTTCCGGCGCTCCGGCACTCTCACATGAGGCGATCATTGGAAAAGCCTCGGATTTCATTTCGTATGACAAGAACGATATCCAGGGCACGATCATCGCAAGGATACTGGAGAACACCTATATTGTAAAAGACCTCGCCCGTGCCCTCTCGCTCAAGGCACTCGAACCCTTCAGCAATGTCGCACTGGTCACGCTCGACGGCGAGTTCATCGGCAGGGACGGCGTTATCCTCGTCGGACAGGGCAAAGATATCCTGAAGCGGAAGAGAGAGATCAAAGAGCTCCAGAGAACCATCCAGGCGCAGCAGGAAACCATAGAGAGGACCGAGTATGAACTCAATGACGCTGCCGCCTCTCTCGCGAGCCGGAAAGAGGCGTTAAAGTCCCTCGAAAGCTCTCTCGTGGATGTCGAAAAAGAGATATCCCTTGCCGAACATTCGCTGGCCGGACAAAAAGAGGAGATCGAGAGAAAACGGAGGAAGCTCTCCTTCCTGGATACCGAGCTCGCCGCCATTGCCGAGGACAAGGAATCGCTGAAGAGCTACATCAGCATAAAGACCGAAGAGATCAACCTCGCAGAACAGGAGAAAACCGTTATCAGCGAAGAGATCACGACCTATCAGAACGCCCTCGTTTCGATCAAGGCCGAATACGAAGCGGCCCGTGCCCGTCTCACCGATATGCAACTGACCATCGCCTCGTACAAAGAGAAGATCGAGGGTCTGCAACGCGAAGAGGGAATGGCACACCGGGCGATCAGCGACCTCGAAATCGCCAAGGAGAACGCTGCACGGGGGATTCAGGAAGCGGAGCAGCGGCTCGAGACGTCGCTTGCCGAGCTCCAGACCCGTGAGGAAGCGATAAAGGTCCTGGTCAATGAAGTCGATGCGATGCGGCAGGAACGGGCTATCCGGAAAGAGGCGATCGAGGCCGAGAGTCAGTTGCTGATCGAAGAAAATGCCGCGCTTCGGCAGATCCGCAGCGATATCGATCTTCTCGCGCAGGAGCTGACCGATGCCAACGCAAAATCGGTTGAGCACCGCCTTAGATTGGAGAACATCGAAACCGGCATCATGCAGAAATACGGTTTGGAGATCAAGCAGGAGCAGATCGAGACAGAGGGCTTCGAGCCTGCCGAGGATGAGAGCAGGACCAATGAATTGAATGAAAAGATCCGCGACCTGGGCCCGGTGAACCTCGGCACCATCGAGGAATATGAAGAGCTCAAGACCCGCTACGACTTTCTTGCCAAACAGCAGCAGGACCTGACCATGTCCATTGCCGAGCTGGAGGAGGCGATCAGCAGGATCAATGCTTCGACGAGGAGAAAGCTCCGCGAAGCGTATGATGCGCTCAGGACGAAATTTGCCGAAGTCTTTACCACCATCTTCGGCGGCGGCAAGGCCGATATCCTGCTTACCGACGAGGAGAACATCCTCGACTCGGGCCTTGAGATCATTGCGCAGCCGCCGGGCAAGAAGCTCCAGAACCTGAACCTCCTTTCAGGAGGAGAAAAAGCACTCACCTCGCTCGCGCTGCTCTTTGCGGGCTTTCTGATCAAGCCGAGTCCGCTCTGCATCCTCGACGAGGTAGATGCCCCGCTCGACGAGTCGAACACCGTGCGCTTTGCCCAGATGATAAAGGAGCTTTCCCGGGATACGCAGTTCGTCGTCATCACCCACAATAAGACGACAATGGAGGTTGCTGATTACCTCTACGGCATCACCATGGAAGAGCCCGGCGTTTCAAAAGCGATTTCCCTGCAGTTTGCCGAGATCGAGAGCGTAGGCTAGCCCGGTCGCCTTTACAATACTGGCTCTCTCAGGTATCCTAAATATTAGCAGCTTTTAAAGGTCCAGGGACTTTACAAAAAGCTCCCTGGACTTTTTGTTCTGAAAGGAGAACACGTATGGGCAAAAAGATCTATGTAGGCAATGTATCGTACAAAGCGACCCCGGATGACATCAAGACGCTCTTTGAGCAGTTCGGCGCTGTTGCCTCGGTGAACATGATCACCGACAGCTACACCGGGCAGGCCAAGGGCTTCGGCTTTGTCGAGATGGAATCAGAAGAGGCCGCACAAAAGGCAATAGCATCCCTTAACGGCTCGTCCTTTATGGAGCGGACGCTCTCCGTTGCAGAGGCAAAGCCCCAGCAGCCTCGCGAGAGGAGCGGAAGAGGCGGCTTCGGCGGTAGAGGCGGAGGCATGGGAAGAGGAGGAAGGAGATAACTTGCAGATAACCGTTCATGGAAACAATGTCGAGAAAGCGCTTAAGGACCTTAAGCGCCAGTTGCAAAAAGAGGGGCTTCTTAAAGAGCTCAAGAAGAGAAGCTTCTACCTGAAGCCCTCTGAGAAGGAAAAGCAGAAGCAGCGGGAAGCGAAGAGAAAGAGGCTCAGGGCCCAGCGGCTTAAAAGCGCCCGCTCAGCCAACAGAAGACCATCGTGAATAACAGGGCAATGCACGTTGTGGTTGCCCTCAGTTCATCTTCCCCGGAGAGCAGTCCCTCAAGAAGGACACCGTGCACCTCTATTCCTCTCTGAGTGTTTTACAGAATTGCGGAACAATTAGTATAATTTCCGGATATGAAAAACACCTCGCTCATCCCCGGCATCGAAATCTCTACTGCAAAGGAAGATCTCATCTGCTACAGCTTCGATGCATCGAAAGCAGAGGCCGCCCTGCCGCAGGCGGTCGCGTGGCCGAGGAACACTGACGAAGTCGCCAGACTCGTCACCTACGCCAGGGGAAACAACCTGCATATCGTCGCGAGGGGCGCAGGCACCGGCATGACCGGCGCCGCAATCCCCTACGGCAGCTGCATCGTCCTCAGCTTCGAGAAGATGAAGAAGATTCTCGATATCGACACGAAGAACATGACCGCCACCGTAGAGCCGGGCGTGGTCAACAGCCGGCTTCAGAAGGAGCTCGAATGCCTGGGCTACTTCTACCCGCCCGATCCCGCGAGCATGAACATCAGCACCATCGGCGGGAATGTGGCGACCAATGCCGGCGGCCCGAGAGCGGTCAAATACGGCGTTACCCGTGACTACGTCATGGAGATCGAAGCGGTCCTCGCCGACAGCTCGGTGATAAAGACGGGCGGAAGGACCCACAAGCGGGTTGTCGGCTATGATCTTAAAGATCTCATCGTCGGCTCTGAAGGCACGCTCGCGCTCACGACGAAAATACGGCTCAAGATGCTCCCGATGCCTGAAGACATCATAACCCTCCTCGTGCTCTTCGACAACCTTGAAGCCTCGGGGACAGCGGTATCGAAGATCATCACTTCGAAGATAATACCGAGGACCATGGAACTGATGGACCGCTCTTCCATTGAGGCGATCGAGCACTACAAACCTATCGGCCTGCCGACCGATGTCGAGGCCCTGCTCCTCATCGAGCTCGACGGCTACCCGGCGACAATCAAAAAAGAAGCGGAGCGCGTCGTCGACATCTGCACCACTCTCGGCGGCGAGGCGATCATCGCAGAAGACACGCTCGCGCGCGAGCGGCTGTGGGAAGCGCGGCGCTCGATTTCGCCGGCGCTCTACCACATCAAGCCGGCAAAGCTGAATGAAGATATTGTAGTCCCTCGAGACAAGATCCCCGCGATGTTGATAGCGATGAGAAAGATGTCCGAGGAGAGCCGCATCCCCATCGTCAGCTTCGGCCACGCCGGCGACGGCAACCTCCACGTCAACATCATGGTCGATAAGAACAACAGGGAAGAATATGCAAAAGGCCAGGAACTGATAAAAAAGATCTTCGAGATCACCCTCAGGCTCGGCGGCTCGCTCTCAGGAGAGCACGGTATCGGCGTGACTAAAGCGCCCTACCTCGGCATGGAGATCAGAGAGCGGGAAATGGAGCTTATGAGAAGCATCAAAAAAGTCTTCGATCCGAGGGGAATGATAAATCCCGGAAAAATCTTCGGCGTGTAGAGATTAAGGTTCTTATTACGAGTAATCCCGGAGCAAGTCGATCATCAGCTTTTTCCGATATCCTTCCCAGCACTAATTCTTTCATTTAGAAATACGACGTATACTCTTCTTTCTGAAAGACTCACTTTTTTTGCGTGTTATGATTGAGGGCTCCACCTGCGACATCGCGGAGCTGGGAGACCTTGAAGCGAACGGACTTGTGGTAGAAACTTACATCATTAACGGTTTCGCCGCTGAGCCGTGGGCGTCAGCGAATCGGCTCCAGAGGCTTGTTGGACATTAAATTGAGCTGCACATGTGGATAACTTTTCACCTGAGGACGGTATGAAAACAGGAAAAAAGCCCCATCTATAGTCTGCGCCTCAAATGCCGCCCCTGACAGAACGGTGCTGTATGTTTCATGATCCAGAGCAATTTCATCTGTGTGGATTACAAGGACAATCTTGGAGTATGGTCCCCCTCTATATGTAACTCCATCCTTTTGGGTGATGATTTTCTTTACTTCGTTGATGACTTCATCGGGCTTCCAGTAGTGGTAGACGTTCTTGCCTCTTTGATTCATTTCAATGGCTTTTCGAGACACAAATTCGGTGACTTCTATGGCGACCGTTTCTCCAGATTTATCCTCAGCAATGCAGTCAGGCGCGTGATTTGGAGAAGGGCCTGGCCTCAAACCTGTGAAAGGAGCTAAGCCGTGATTTTCCATGCTCTCCAAAAGGCACTGTACGATGCCACATTCCTTGCTCTGCTTGTCAGGCCATTCGAAGAAAGCAGCATACTTACGTTGTTCTTGAAGAATTTGTTCTAGAGATTTTTCAGTCATTTTTTTGTTGTCCAACCAGTTATTAGAAAACGGTCTTCATGGGACAATCTTCAGGGCTAAGGTGAATTTTAATTTACCGGTGGCTTCGGTTATTATATAGACTTCAAGGGCACGACGCTCTCACGAGGCAGCGATGGCTCAGAGCAATATTTTTCAAACCGACATCACCACAAAAAAATGCCGCCCCGTCTATCCAGGGGCGCCGGTGCTTACGAGCCGGAAAGCGCCGTGGGACGGGATTATTCTCGAACGGCACCGCCTGCCTGCACAGGAATTGCCGGAGGGCGTATGCCAAACCTATATGATCGTCTGCCAGCTGAGCAGTCCCGCCCTGCTTGAATACAAAGAGAATGGACGGTTCAAGCGCGGAATAACGGCCCCCGGCTCGTTGGGTATTCATCCCCTTAATGCATCACGCAAGGTCCGTCTGACTGAGGATGCGGATCTTTTAGTGCTCTCCCTCGCTCCGCATATCATGGCACGGGCCGCACACGAACTGACATATGAGGACCGTATTCAGATCGTGCAGCGCGTAGGCATCTTCGATGAACAGATACGGCAGATAGTTATGGCATTCAAAACAGAGGTGGAGACAGGAGGTCATGCGGGTCGTCTTTACGGCGAATCGCTTGCTTACGCCCTGGCAGCTCTTCTCTTGAGCAAATATTCAGCCGATGGAAAATTGCCGGAGACCATGAAGGGTGCCCTGCCTCAAAGAAAACTAGAGAGAGCCATCGAGTTTATACATGATAATTTGGAAAAAGACATTACCCTTACCGAGGTGGCACAGGAGCTGGGCATGAGTCCCTACTACTTTGCCCGGTCGTTCAAGCATACAACGGGCCGTACTCCTCATCGCTATCTCATAGAGCAGAGAATCGAGCGGGCCAAGACGCTTTTAAGGGAGACCGACTTGCCTCTGGCCGTCATTGCTTATTCCGTGGGCTTCCAGAGCCAGAGCCATTTCACTGACACATTTCGAAAGTTTACCTCCATAACACCTCTCAAGTATCGTAAAAGCTGTTAGAGCAATTTTCCGATATTTCCGGCAAGATTTCAAAAGACAGCACCGCGCCCGATCCATGATAATCATAATATTATAGTCATGCGAGGAGCATCGGCTGCTCCGGAATGAATGGGCACAAAGGGCGTCCGCATGGAGGAGGGTGTTTGAACTTGGCCAACAGGAAGAGAGCGACATCGGTTTATGAGCTTCAGGCGGAGATCTGCAAGATACTGGCAAGTCCTGTGAGGATCGAGATACTCACCGTCCTGAAGGACGGAGAGAAGACGGTTGCCGAGCTCGTTGAAGCGCTCGATATGCCCAAAACAAACATATCACAACACCTTTCGGTGATGAAGATGAAAGGGATATTGAAGAGCAGAAGGGACGGGGTCAGCGTCCATTACAGCATCGCCCATCCGAAAATCATCGAGGTATGCAGCCTCATGAAAGAGGTGCTCTCCGAGCTGCTATCCGAGCGGGCCGGCATGGCCAAATTCCTGAAAAATGCCGAATAGCACGTCCTGGGGCCGGCCTGCGATGGCTCCTGACGGTCATTTCTAGAGGGGTTAATTTCAAAGAGTAGTCAACTGTTCCCGCGCTGTGCGTCTGTCTACCCTCTGCCGACTTCTGCATCTCTCCCTTGTCAATTTCCCCCGGCGAGTGTTATTCTTACGAATGCTCATAAGGCTGGTAATTGCCAGTGCAATTTGGTTTGATGCTCCCTCGTGACAAACAAAGAGGAGCGCCGTAAGGACGAGGAGACGATGATATGATGCTACATTTGAGGCGGCAGCTGCCGTTCAGGCCGACAGAACGAATGAACGTTGTAAGCTACCCGATACGTGATATAGTGATGGAAGCCAAGCGCGAAGAGGCGAAGGGCAAGCGGATGATCTATCTCAACATCGGTGACCCCCCCCAGTACGGATTCACGCCGTTCAGGGCGATTGCCGAGCGGGTAAAGAGCGCGCTCGACGAGAACTGCAGGGGCTACGCACCCTCCGAGGGCGACGAACAGCTCAGGAAGACCGTGGCGAAGATCGAGAAGTGCGCGCCAGAGGACGTCTTCGTTGTCGCGGGCCTCACCGAAGGCATAGACTTCTTCTTTCATTCGTTCATCGGCTTCGGGGAGAAGGTGCTCCTTCCCAACCCGACCTATCCGCTCTATATCAGCAAGGCAAAGCAGTTCGAGGGCGACAGCGTCTTCTACCGGCATACTGCGGACGGCCAGATCGATGTAGAACATCTGGCACGGAAGATCGAGGGCGCCAAGGCGATGGTGATCATCAATCCGAACAATCCCCTCGGCTCGGTCTACTCCAAAAAGAACCTCGAAGAGGTCGTAAAGCTCTGCGCCGAGTATGATGTCCCGATATTCTACGACGGGTCCTATGACCAGCTCATCTACGAAGGCAGGCAGATTGATTTCAGGAAGATCGCCAGGGGGAAAGTGCCGTTCATTTACGGGAGCTCGCTTTCGAAGGACTTCAGCTACCCCGGCGCCCGGATCGGCTGGGTCGCGTTCCACGGTGAGAGATGGGAAGATGTCAAAAATGCGTTCTTCCTGCTCTGCAACCAGCGCCTTTCGGTAAACTGGGAGTACCAGAAGGCGGCGGCGGCGGCGCTCATAGACCTCGCCTATCCTGACTACATCTCCGATATGAAGAGGAAGCTCATTGAGAGAAGAGATACCTTTATGAATATGACGAAGCGGCTGCCGCTTTCATTCCCGACGCCGAACGGCGCGTTCTACGCGTTCATAAAGATCGAGACGCCAAAGTGGAAGAAAGATGTACAGTTCGTACGCGCCGCTCTCAAGGAAGGAGTTGTTTTCGTCCCCGGTTCAGGGTTCGGAAGACAGGAAGACGGTGTCTATTTCCGGACCACGTTTCTGCCGGAGCCGCACATAATAGAAGAGGCGTTCGACAAGGTCAAAAAGATATTGTAAGTTTACTCTGCCAGTTTAGTCTAAGTAGTTCATACATGGTGCGGGAGGAGGCAAGACACAGGGCCTCCTCTTCATTCTCGCAAGGCATCCGGCTTGCTCCAGGGCTTCAATCTCTTACTTGAGGAGGAGGCCTGATTTAAATTTGAAATATGAAGGCAAGAGATTAGCCGTTCAGGATTTTTGCTGCGTCTTTGGCGAAGTAGGTGAGGATCAGGTCGGCACCGGCGCGCTTGATCGAGAGCAGTATCTCCATCATTACCCTCGTCTCATCGATCCATCCCATCCTGCCGGCAGCTTTGACCATCGAGTATTCGCCGCTGACATTGTATGCAGCAACCGGGACTCCGAAGGAAGCTTTCACATCGGAGATGATGTCGAGATAGGAGAGCGCCGGTTTTACCATGACGATATCGGCGCCTTCAGCCACATCGAGGGCGACCTCTTTGATCGCCTCGCGTCTGTTGGCAGGATCCATCTGGTAGGAGCGACGGTCTCCGAATTGGGGAGTTGATTCCGCAGCCTCCCGGAAAGGGCCATAAAATGCCGAAGCGTATTTGGCGGCATACGACATTATTGGGATGCCCGAAAACCCCTCACCGTCGAGCGCCTTTCTGATTGCATCGACCCTGCCGTCCATCATGTCCGAGGGAGCGACCATGTCAGCGCCCGCCCGTGCATGGGACAGCGCCTCCATGGCGAGGAGATTGAGGGTCTTGTCATTCTGGACCTCCCCCTTTTCGATCACGCCGCAATGACCGTGGCTCGTGTATTCGCACATGCAGACATCGGTAATGACATACAGCCCGGGGACCGCATCCTTGATAGCCTTGATCGCCTGCTGCACCTCACCCTGGTCATTGTAGGCAGAAGTACCCAGCTCATCCTTTTGCTGCGGGATGCCGAAGAGGATGACCGAAGGAATGCCGAGGGAATGAATTTCTTTTGCGTTCTTCACAATCTCGTCGACCGATTCCTGGTAGCAGCCGGGCATCGAGGCTATCTCTTTCCTCACACCCTTGCCGAAGGTCACAAAGAGGGGATAAATAAAATCATCAGGAGAGATGGCGGTCTCCCGGACCATCCTCCTGATGACATCGTCCTTCCTGAGTCTTCTGTATCTATGTACAGGGAACATAGCTCAGCAATTTAAAATGCAAAAATCAAAATGCAAAATTAAGGAACTCCTCAATTTCACTTTTTTTCATTTTACATTTTCATTTTTTCTTTATCCGCAGCTGCTGCAGCCTGATCCGCAACCGCCGCCGCTCTGGGGGCCGCACGAAGGCGCCTGACCGCCGGTGAGGATAAAGCCTTCCTGCTCGCCGTCCTCATAATAATCGAGCTGCATGCCGGCAAGGTTCCCAATCGTGTTCTTGTCAATAAAGACCCTGAGCCCGTCCTTCTCGAGGACCTCATCGTCAGGCTGGGATCTCTCATCTATATCAAGACCATATGAGGGCCCGCAGCAGCCTCCTCCGGCACTATAGATCCTGAGACCCCAGCTGTCTTTCCCCTCGGCAGCCAATATGGTCTTTGCCTTTGCGGCAGCCTTATCAGTAATTGTAAGCATCCTTACCTCCAAAAGTTTGATACCTTTAGCATAAAAGAAAACGGCCCAAAAAGCAAACAGGGAGGCCGACTTCCCCGGGAACAAGTCCTTTAATATTACCTCTTCAACAGCTCCTCTGGGCGTGGAGGCGATGGGTGAAGTCTCTTTAAAACCGTGCAGGCAGTAACGCTATCATCGCTTCACGAGACGTCTGATGGCCATGCCGAATTCGAGAAAATCAAAGGGCTTGCTGAACATCTCGGTCACCCCTTCTCTGAACGCCTTCTGTCTGAACACTGTGGTATCCTCCTCTCCGGTAACCATCACGATGGGAACGCTGTTGTTGATTTCCCGGATATTTTTCACGAACTCAAACCCGTCCATCTCAGGCATTTTAAAATCAGTAAGGACGATGTCCACCTCATTGCCTTTTATATGCTCCAATGCAGCAACAGGACATAAAAAGCCTTCAACGTCAAATCCAAGGAGCGTCATGATTTCAACAATCACTGACAGCACATCTTGGTCATCATCAACGACTACGGCCTTTCTTGTGGGCAAATCCAAAAAGCCCCCCTTCTTTTTGGAACTACTGTATCGCTGCAACTGCTACTGATTCAATATAAAAAGTACAGCCGATGCTTCCGGCCTCATCATTTCCTCTTTGCATGCTATCGGTGCTGCTTTCCGCTTCCGCATCTCTTCAACGTCTTTTGGATCGGGTCTCATATTTATACTCATTTTGAATAGTAAAAGTCAATGCACCTTATAGTTAGTAGTAAACCAATTTGACCGGTTGTTATAGTGAACTGCATGCGGAAAAGAAAGCTCATCACGAGCAGGGAAATAGGCGAAAAGATCAAGAAACGGCGGAGCGCACTCAAGTTGTCACAGCAAGAGCTTGCCGATATCCTCGGCGTCACCTACCAGCAGGTGCAGCGCTATGAGAACGGGAAGAACAAGCTCAATGTCGAAAACATTCAGGTCATCGCCGATGCCCTTTCAGTGCCGCTGTCGTGTTTTTTCGAACCCTCTGCCGCATCGATGATCGCAGAGGAGCAGCCCCAGTATGCCACCCCCGCCGAGAGCAAGCTGCTCAGATACTTCAAAAGGATTAAGAGCAAGAGCTCCAGGAACCTCGTCATCCACGTTGCCCGTCTGGCAGCAAAACTGGAAGAATAACGCCGCATCGCTCTCATTCCGAGCGGAAATGATTTATAATAACCTGATATGCTCTTAATTCACCGTTCCATACTCAGGGAACTGCTCACGTCGTTCCTGCTCTCCATCCTTTTCCTCAACTTCACGCTCATGATGGAAAAGCTGCTGCGTCTGAGCAGGGTGCTCTCGGGCGTCGGGGCGTCCCTTGTCGATGTTACGAAAGTCATTCTCTACCTGCAACCACAAATCCTGATCCTGACGATCCCAATGGCGATGCTGCTCTCCGTGCTCCTTGCCTACGGCAGGATGAACGCCGATAATGAACTCATTATCCTCAGAAACAGCGGAATGTCTTTTAAAGGCATTGCAGCCCCGGTCGTCTATGTCGGCGTCGCCTGCTTCTTCATCGGCATTATCATGAGTTTTTATCTCAGCCCCTTGAGCAGCAGTGCGGTAAGGAAAAACCTTGTCGAGATCCTGACCAAACGGGCGCCCATGACTATAGAGGAAGGCATTTTCAATACCGCTTTCAAGAACATCGTGATTCTCGTCAAGGAGAAGCCCGCTCCGGACAAGCTGTCGGGTATCTTCATTGTCGACGAGCGCAAGAAGGATGAGCAGAAGGTGATCATCGCAAAAGAGGGCAAGCTGATCCCCGAAAATGATACCCTGAGCTTCTCGCTGAGCAGCGGCCACATCTATATCACAAAAAAAGACATTTTTACCGAAATACGCTTCGGCACCTATCATTTCAAGCTCACCCCCTCGGTCGAACCTTCGGACAAGAAGAACAGCGAGATGACGCCGATGGAGCTACTTGCCGAGGCATCGGCAGCAGCCCCGGACAAGAGAATGCCCCTCCTCCTGGAATTCCACCGGAGGCTCTCGATGCCCGCCATATGTCTCATTCTGATTCTTCTCGGTCCGGCCCTGTCCCTTATGGCAGGAAAGTCGGGAAGACTCGGGGGGTTGACCGTGGGCCTGTCAGTCTTCGTGCTCTACTATACGCTCCTGCTGTACGGCGAAAATCTGGCGAGATCGGAGAGACTGCCCCATTTTATAGGGGCCTGGCTTTCGTTTATCATATTGGCGATCTTTTCAGTGATCGTATTCGAAAAAGTGAACAGGAAATAATTATAAATTTAAAAAGCAAAATGAAAAATTTCAATTCAAAATTCAAAATCTCTCGACGTTCATACATTTAATTTTGAATTTTAATCTGTATTTTTTATTTTTAAACGTTACATTTAACGAGTATGCTTCTAATACAGCGATTATACATCAAGGAATTCCTGAAGTCATTGGTGGTGCTGGGGCTGGGCATTGCCCTCATCTTCAGCATCATGGGCTTCATCGACAAGATCGATGATTTCATGCCGCACCGGCCGTCGGCGGTCCTGCTGCTGAAATATATCGGCCTCACAATCCCCAAGTACCTCAACTATCTTATGGCCATGGCAACGCTCCTGAGCAGCCTCTTCATTTTTTCACAAGCGATCAAGCGAAAAGAGATTGTTGTGATCAAAGCCGCCGCGGGGAGGATGAAAAAAATACTGCTCCCCTTTGTCGGCATCGGCATTGCGCTCACGCTCTTCGGCTTCGTGCTCGGGGAGATCATCGTTCCCCTCACCTCAAAAGAGGTGCGGGCGGTCAGAAACCAGATTACCAAAAAGAAGAAAGGGGTCACCTTTAAGGAAGGGAGCCTTTACATGAGGGCCAAGGACGGCTCGATCGTCAGGATCGGCCTCTACCTGCCTGAGCAGAACATCTCGCAGGAGGTAAGCATCTTCAAGTTCGATGCCGGGGGGCTGAAAGAGCGGATCGATGCAGAGACCGCCGAATGGGCCGGGAGCACATGGAAACTCAAGAACGTCGCCCTTCTGGATGTCACGAGCGGTAAAGTCACTACGATGGTTGAGCTGCTCTACCCCTCCATCGAATCACCGAAGATATTCCAGGAGGATATGTGGGAGATCAGCGAGATGACCATGCCTGAACTTATACAGTACCAGAAACGCCTCACTACAGCGGGGTTCAAGAACCAGAAACTCACCGTTGACATCAGCTCGCGCCTTTCTTATCCGCTGATTAACCTCTTCATGCTGCTCCTTGGCATCGCCCTTTCGGTCGGCGGCGAGCAGAAGGCGCTTAAAAGCCTTATCCCCGCACGGTTCAGCACCCATGGCGGCATCATCGCCGCAGGACTGGGACTCCTCATCAGCCTGATCTACTGGTTCAGTTATTCGCTCTTTCTCTCCCTCGGGTATGCCGGGGCACTACCGCCGATCATTGCGCCCTGGATTGTCCCCGCGCTCTTTGCGGTCATATCGGTCTATCTCTACAGCCGGATCCCTGAGTAATTTTCCATTTACCGCGATGCACATGGTAAACTATATCAATAACAGGGGAACAGATTGAAGACAGTATCTCTGCTATTGGTTTTGAGCCTCTTAACTGCAGGAGCTGCCTTTCCGGCAGAGAAGCACGATTGCAGCTTCTGCCATATTTTGGACGGCAAAACCCCATTCCCACTCAAAAGTCCTCTCTCTGCCTTATGCCTCGAATGCCATTCCGACCGGAGCGGTGCGCGTGAGCACAAAGTTGATATTGTCCCCAAGATGAAAGTGGAGAAACTGCCGTTGAGCTCCGGGGGAAAGATCACCTGCATTACCTGTCACGATCAGCATGAAAAGAGCGGCTTTCCGAAGCTCCTCAGAGAACGGCACGACGAGCTCTGCTTGAGCTGTCATTTGAAGCAACGAGAGTAACGGCAGGCCTTACGCGATCAATGCCTCTTTCATGATCTCCATGCCAGAACTCGTCCCGATTCTCGATGCCCCGGCATTGATGAACTTCAGCACCTGCGCAAGCGTCCTGATGCCGCCCGAGGCCTTGACTCCCGCCCTGTCTTTAACGACTTCTTTGAGCAGCTGCACATCCTTGATCGTTGCTCCTTTGGTGCCGAAGCCGGTCGACGTCTTGACAAACCGTGCGCCGCATCCCGCCGCGATCTCGGCAACTGCGCGCTTTTCCTTGTCATTGAGGTAGCAGGTCTCTATGATGATCTTGTGAGCGGCCGATTTGGTCGCGCTCACGATTTCAGTGATCTCTCCGGTTATGAAATCGAAGTTCCCTGATTTCACCGCTCCTATATTGATGACGATATCGAGCTCCTGAGCGCCGTACAGCACCGCCTGTGTCGCTTCATAAACCTTCGCATTCTTCATGGTCATGCCATGGGGGAAACCGATGACCGTGGCTACTTTTGTATCATAGCCGGTCAGGATGGCTTTGCAGAGGGGAACATAATAGGGATGCACGCAGACAGCGTAGAAGTTATACTTTATCGCCCCCTTGCAGAGCCTGATGATGTCCGCTTCGGTAGCGAAAGGATTCAAAAGGCTGTGGTCGATGTACCGCGCCAGCTCTCCAGGAGCGAGCTTTTTACTGCCATAGCGAGGGGCTTTCTCCTTTTTTCTCTCTGACATACCCGTTCACCTCTTGTCGGTATTTTGTATGAAGCAGTTTCGCAATCTCGCCAACCTTATAATGCACGTCATCCACCCTGCTTACCGGCATGACCTCCATCGTCGTGTTCGTAATAAAGACCTCGGAGGCCTTGTACAGCTCGGCAGGGGTGAATTCTCCTTCCTTAATCGTTATATCGTTCCGAAATGCGAGATCAAGCACCAGCGACCTCGTGATGCCGTCCAAAATGCCGCACTCTATCGAGGGAGTGCACAGGATGCCGTCTTTAACAAAGAAGATATTGCAGATTGTGCCTTCCGCGAGATGGCCCGCGACATTGGTCATTACCGCCTCATAGGCATCTGCCTTTTTCGCTTCGATCTTGGCGAGAATGTTGTTCAGGAAATTGAGCGATTTGATCTGTGGATTGAGCGCCTCGCGGCAGTTCCTCTTTACCACGGGGATAATAATACGTACACCCTCTTCGTAGTAGGCGCGGGGATATTCGGCGAGTTCCTTGGTGACGACGATAAAGGTGGGCTTCCGGCAGAGAGCGGGATCGAGCCCTATCTCCCCCTCACCCCTCGAAACCGTCAGACGCACATAGGCATTCCTGAGCTTATTTGCCTGGAGGGTATCATAAATTGCCGATTTGATGCCTGCCACATCCTTGGGAATGTCGAGTCCGATGAGCATGGCTGACCGATAGAGCCGCTCAAGGTGCTCATCGAGCAGGAAGACCACGCCGTCGTAGACGCGCAGCGTCTCATAGATGCCGTCGCCGTAGAGGAACCCGTGGTCGAAGATCGAGATCTTCGCCTCTGCTGCAGGAATGATCTTATCGTTCAGATAAACCAACATAATCAACCTCAAATCCTAACCTCTAAACAAAACCAAGTCCAAATTATTTCGGATGTAGTGCTTGGAGTTCA
Organism: Nitrospirota bacterium; assembly: GCA_040754455.1. GTDB lineage: Bacteria > Nitrospirota > Thermodesulfovibrionia > Thermodesulfovibrionales > Dissulfurispiraceae > JBFMCP01. The sequence continues at coordinate 33,956 of JBFMCP010000013.1, read as the reverse complement.
GAATTTGCCTCTTAGAACGCTTCTACTATATGATTGATCTCTTCTTTTCCGTTTCTGGATATGATGCTTATGACATCGAAGCGCACCGGCGCCTGGATATTATTATGCTTTAGATAATAAAGTGCAATCTTCTTCAGCTTCTCCTGTTTTCTGAAATTCACTGCCTCGAAGGGCTGGCCAAAGGCCGTGCTGGTTCTGCTCTTCACCTCTACAAACACGACTGCATCGTTGTCCCTTGCAATGATATCCGCTTCACCGAGGGGAGTCCGGTAGTTGCGATGCAGAAGGAGATAGCCTTTCTCCTTCAGATAATCGACGGCGATGTCCTCTCCATGCCGGCCAAAGGATTGTATCATATATCTCCCCAAAATCCTTCGCTCTCTTCCGGCTCGCACACCGTAACCTCTGCACCGGCCAGTCGCTCAAGCAGCACCGGGACTCCCTCGATATCCTTGACGTCCTTCTGGCAGAGGATCTTGATGATCTCCCTGAACGCAGAGAACTCCTCCCAATGTCCCTTCAAATGTTCCGACAGGGCCTTGAAGAGCTTTTCCCCCCTGTCATCCCAATCCATGAGCAAAAGCACACGGTTATAGCGCTCGGCAATCTCCTCGCAGAAATCGTATATTCCCTTGCCGCCGTGGAGGGCGATAATATCACCGATAAGGCCTATCCTCCGCAGGGCGCGGACATCCCTTTTCCCCTCGACGATGATGGGGATTCTCTTGTTGACCTCATAGAGATTCTGGAAAACCTCTTTCAGCCGCTCTGCCCGCTCTATATCGGTGCCCGGAGGCTGCATTTATTCTATCGCAACAAAGGTCTCGGTGCGGTTTATTCCCTTCAACCTTCTTATCTTTTTAATAATATTATTGTAAATGTCCTCTGATGCGCCGCTCTCGAGCACGGCAACGATGTCGTACGGCCCGGTGACCACGTCGGCATTCACCACACCTTTCGTCCCTCTCAACGTATCCCTGATGGCTACATCCCTTCCCGGCAAGACATTGATCAGCAAGTACGCGCGTGCCATAAGTGCCTCCGATCTAATGTTATTTAAAATTATACGCATTTTTGGTAAACACTACAAAAGAGAATATTCCTTCGGTCGCAAAAAAAGGGAAAGCGGTCATGCTTTCCCTCTTCGTCAGCCTGTAATCTCGCGAATATATTTTATCGATATTTGAGCAATCCCCTGCTTTCTTTCACAACCCTCCCATCATTCCCATGATATGCCACATTCCCATCATGCCGATATCTTCATGCTCGATAATGTGGCAGTGGAACATGGCCATACCTTCGTAATCCATCACCGGCATAAGCAGCTCTATTTTCCCCCACTTCGGCACAATAGTAACATCTTTCCAGGCAGGAGTGGTCGTATAGAGGGAAGCGTATTTGGCATCACCACCCGTAATGGAGAGGACCTGCGCAGAATTGGTGTGATGGTGGAAGGGATGGTCCATCCCGCTCTGATTGATGATCTCCCATACCTCCCAGGTGCCCAGATGGGACATAGCTGTGTAACAATGCTCGTGGTCGACGTAGGTAATGCCGTTGATATAGCCGGCGCCCTGCCCCATGGACAGGGTCATGGTCTTTCGTGGCAGCCCGCTCGTGTCCATCGCGACTCGTTTAGCTGCCGGGTCGACCGATGCAGGCAGGGATTGGTCTTGCCTGCCGCTGTAGGTCAGCGTCAATAGGGTCACCTGCTGACCGCCCATATTGCCAATTCGGCTATAGGGAAGCGACAGGAACTTGTACGAGCCCGAGCTTCTGCTTGCCTTGACCAGGATATCAACTCGCTCACCGGGCGAGACGAGCAGTTCGGTGACAGCATACGGCTTATCGAGCAGTCCGCCTTCGGTGCCCACCAGATACATAGTATGGTTCGCAAGGCTGAGCCGGAAGAAGCGTGCGGTGCAGGAATTGACGATCCTCCACCGCTGCACCTGACCGGCCTTGATATACAGGCGGGGATTGACCTGGCCGTTCACCATGACGGTATCGCCTTCCAGGCCGTGCATATACTGCATCATGGAAGTGTGCGGCGCGGGTTCAGAGCCTGCAAGCGTGATGTCCTTCAGCACCATTATATGCGTTTCGTATGGGGCAAGCGAGCTCACCTCGTCCTCGACAACAAGACAGCCGGCCATCCCTCCCCACATCTGGTCGGTTACCGAACCATGGATATGAGGATGATAGAAATTGAGCGTGCCGGGATAGTGCTTCGACAAATCGTACTCGTAGATAGTGCTCTCGCCGGGATTCAGCATCACAAGCATGTTGTCCCCGTGGGTGCCGTTTTCGTTATCTCCCGGTGTGACATGCAGCCCGTGCGTATGCAGGTTGGTGACGTACATCGGATGCCCGAGGAAATTGAGAGCTCCATTATCCGGCAGCCCATTATGGAATCTGATCCGCAGAAGGTCACTCGTGCGCGCCCTGATCGTTCCTCCAGGGAACAAGCCGTTGTAGGTAAGAAGGTTGGCTGTCACGCCGTTAATATCGGCAGGCGCCCGCATCGCCTTCAAACTGACCTCGACGACGCCCGTCTCCTGACTAAGATTGGGGAGGACATACGGGTCGCGGAACAGCTCTCCCACAGGCGGATCGATGATGCTCGTTCCACCGCCGCCCATGCCGCCGCCACTGCCTCCCATCATTCCGGCGTGGGACGGCAGGGCCTTAAGGGCCATATAGCCGCCTATTGCCGCGACGGAAGCCCGTTTGAAGAATTCCCTTCTGGTAATTTTTTTCATATGAATATCTCCTTATACCTCGCCATCAAATCTTTAATTTTAAGCACAATAATAACCACAAATTTAGATTTGAAGCAGAAGAGAGGGCCGCATATGCGGCCCTCTCTTCTGACAAAAGTTTCTATTATTCATTATGGTGAAACCACGTAGGGTCTCATCATTTCGTTATCCTCGTGCTCCACGATATGACAGTGCCAGACATAGAGGCCGGCGATGTCGAATTTCGCCTTGACGCGCGTGATCTGGCCCGGATACGCGATTACGGTGTCCTTGTAGCCTCTCTCCCATGCCTCAGGCGGTATCGCACCGGGAACGCCGATCACTTCGCGGTTCACCACCTCGAACCGCACGAGGTGCAGATGGATCGGATGCGCGTCGACGGTAAAGTTATAGATTTCCCATGTCTCCGTGTTATTCAACATCGGATTTTCAGTGACGTTGACCGTCATGGTAACGCCGCTCTGGAGGGTCACCGATACCGGGGTGCTCGCACCGCTCATGTCCATCCAGCTCAGCGGAATGCCGAGCGGCATGGCCGGATTTGTCAGGTCAACAAGACCCAACTTGGCCGCCTTAGGAGCAGCAGGCACGCCAAGGCCGTTGCAAAGGGGCGGCAGGGCATCGGGGATCACGATGTTGTTGACATCTACGCATACCGTCGCTGACTCCTCTTCATTAAGCGAAACCTGCCGCGTCACGACAGATGCCCCGAGGCGAGGCTCGGCATTCGGCACCAGGCTGTAGGGATCGGTTGCGGCGTGAGGGTTCGGCGTCACCCCATCCGCCAAGACAGGGTCAGTGGGGCTCGCACCGGCCAACGCATAGTTCACCACAAACTGCATCACCTGTCCGGTGGTCGCGGGATCAGCCGGAATATCCGGGAATCCGCCAAAGGGAGCGTCCGGCGCCGTGTTGACCATCTGGACAATTGTACCGTTGGGAAGATTGCGGAAGTCCACAATCACGTCTGCTCTCTCGGCAAGACCCATGAGGAGGGCCTGCTGTTTATTGGTCGGCACAGGAGCAGGAACAGTACCGTCACCCGGCAGTGGCGTGGCTTCGCCCGCTGCGATCCTCACCACCTGCGGCAGGAATCCCTGCTCAGCACCGATTTGGAAGAAGGGCAACTGGCCTGTAAGTGTACCTTTCTTCTTATGCACCTTGTACAAGGCCAGGTTCAGGAACCGGGAGTTGCAGCCGTTCAGGAGACGGAAGCGGTAGAGCGCCGGGGCAACCTCCAGCTTTGGCCAGGTGGTGCCGTTGACGACTATGGTATTGAAAAAAGCCTCAGGGTTCCAGATAGGTGAAATATCGCTGAAGATACTTATAAAATTAGGGACCGGATCAGGAACATAAGGTCCGGCAAATCCGTCAAAGAAGGCCCTCGTGTCCGGATAGAAAAGCGATCCATCAGTGTTGAACGACCGGTCCTGGATTACTATCGGTATCTCGCGAATCGAGTTCCTGACCGGATCCCCCGGAACATTGAGCTGAAGAACAGTCTGTCCTGCTGCTGGCGCAGGTCCCGGAAGCACAGCCGGAAGACCTGTGATGCCATTCTTAGCACCATCGTAAACGCCGCCCCTCACCAGCCAGAAGCCCGCAGGGCCGGCATAGACATTCGAGCGGGTCATGCCGAGGGCGTGGTCGTGGTACCAGAGCGTCGTCGCGGGCTGATCATTGCGGTAGTAGTAGTCAGCAAACCCGAGATTGCCGGAATTAGTTCCACTGACGTCATCAAAGAGCGATCCCTTGGGAGTATAGCCGGCTATATTGCTGGCGACCGGCAGCCACCACGCCTCAGGGTATCCGTCGCTATGAGAATCGACATGAGCACCATGCACATGGGTAACAATAGGAACAGGGCCCATGTAGGGAGCAGGATTTGCCGTCCGGCAATCCGTGCGATTCATATCCATGCCGTCCACACAGCCTGTAGCAGGCGGATTGGCCCAGTGGAGTGTCTGATCGACAGGGAGCAGATGAGGCAGGAAAGTGCGGGATGGAGAACCTTCGGGATAGGGGTAGCCCGTTGCAGGATCGATCGCCACCAACTCGTTGCGCCATCTGACATTGACCGGCATCATCGATACAGTCTCGATCGTGTAGGCCGGATAATTGAATTGGGAGCCTGGATCGGGTGCAACCGCAGGCACCGGATCGGCTGCAGGGCCGTAGCTCCAAACGAGCGTCGCCGGGAACGCATCAGCCCGACCGTTGAGCGTGTTCCATATTCCACCCGGCAGTATCTGCTGATAGAACTGCCGCACTGCAATGTCATAGTTGTTCGGCCCTGCGCTATTCATCACCGGCGGGATAACGAGCGGCGTGACATATTTAGGGATGGTAAGGGGGTCCAACGTACCACCCGGCAGGGGTGCTGCAAATGCTGCAGTTGATACAATGATGAGCAGCAGACCGGCACATGTTCCGATGAACGCGTTCCATCTTCGACGGTGCTTCATAAATGCTCCTCCTTGAATTTTTTACTGTTATTTAAGAATGCATTCAGACCCTCACCTTTACAACTACAGCACATCCGAGGAGGGCAGCAATTTCACTACCCTACTTCTTTGAAAGACAATTTCGATCTTGTTTAACGGCAGCAAGAAGAGTGCCATTACCTACAATGTTTGATTCGATTAATTTTTTTTGAATATTTATACGGCGGCGGGCCAATTCGAGTTGCTGATTTTGAGCGATCCAGTCGATTTTGACATAGCGTCTGCCTGTTCTGACCTCGTGCCTCTGATCGAAGAGGATCATGATACCTGATACAATGAGAACATACGGAAAAGTATTTAGCTTTAAAACTCTCTCCACCCTGAGAAGGCCCTTTGCCTTCTCAGGGCGGAGGTGGGGGGATAAGTTGTTTCTCAAAAGTTCTGTAGGAGTGGTGCTTGCCGGGGTGGGTTTTTGCGCGATATTTCCAAGGCAAACTCGCTGCTTCAGGTTATAATGGCACGTCTTTCAGAATTGGACTCTGTAGAAGTAGAGAATAGCCGGGGATGACAGATCCCCATGTCCTGAGAGCATGAGGATCTGTCGTTTATTATGATCCGAAGGCGACAGTGCTGGTAATGCCGACAAGATAGCCGAAACGGCTTTTGAATTCCTCGGGCTTCATGCTCACGGTCTTTGAGAGGCGCTCCAGGTTCTCCCCTTCGAAATCTTCCTTCCTGAGGCGGATCATGTATTTTCGGGCGACCTCATAGGTCTCAGAGGTAATATCGACGGTTCTGACCTTCACTCTCCCTGTAGCATAATCCACCAGCTCGACAAACGGAATCGGTCTCAAGTGGCCGTCGTAGAGCACGATCATCGAGCCGGTGCCGCCTTTCAGAAGGTAGCGCACCGCACCGTAGCCGAGATCACGGGTGTATTCGAGGTCGTAGGGAATGGGATCGGCAGCCCTCAATTCATAGCCGATGTTCTTATCGACAATGGTAAGCTTGATCCCGAGAGACTCGAGCGTCTGCAGTACAAAGTTCTTCAGGACCCTGCCGAGCTGGATTTCGGAGAGGCGTATCCTGCCGGTCTCGTCTTTTTCCAACTGCTCATACTGGCTCAGCTCTTCGGTATCGAACTTTTCGGATATCCCCTCTGCGAGCACGACGACGCCGTGATCAATGCCATAGGTGAGCCGTCTGATAATGGTCCCCACGATGATATCGGAGACCCTCTTCAATGAGAGCTTCTCCTCATTGTTGAACTCCTCTGCAATGAGCGTCAGGGTGACACCGGCCGCCTTTCCGATGCCGAGGGCGAGGTGTCCGGCATGCCTGCCCATGGTGGTAATGAAATACCACCTGCCGGTCGATTTTGCGTCTTCCATGATATTCTGGACGATCTTGACGCCCCAGTGGCGTGCGGTCTGATAGCCGAAGGTGGCAATACCGCCCGGAAGGGGGATATCGTTATCAATGGTCTTCGGGACATGGACCACATTCATCGAGCCCCGTGCTTCGCGTTCGATCCAGTTTGCCATGAAGAGGGTGCCTTCTCCGCCGACGGTCACGAGATGGTTGATGCCGAGTTGCTTGAGCGTGGCCATGAGCGTTTTGAATTTCTGCTTGACCTTGTCAGGGTATTCACGGGAGGTCCTCAGGAGAGAACCACCCTTGGTATGGATCCTCGAGACATCCTGTATGGTAAGCGGCATTGCACAGTCGGTATTCCCCTCGAAGAGAGGCTTGAACCCCCCCTTGATGCCGATGACCTTCTTGCCCTGATTGATTGCCTCGATTGTCGCCGAGCTGATAACACCGTTAATCCCCGGCGCAGGGCCTCCGCCGACAATGATGCCGAGCGTGCCGTTTTCCTTATTGTTATGGTTGGCCATTCACTCCCTCGCTTTAGAGATGTCGATCTATTGTCCGCTGCTCCTCTATAAGTTCATAGCTGAATTTCTGCGGTTTCCTGCCGAAACAGGTGCCGAGGCTCTCGTAGAGCGCTATTTCATTGAGATCGACCTCGCGCCGCTTGATCGCCGCCGCCGTCGGCATGTAGCAAATCTTATGTCCGTTGACATCGGCAACAGTGATGCCTGTTTTCCCTTCGAGCAGGAGCAGAACTGCTGCAGCGCCTGCCTTGTAGCCGAAATTCACATCGTAGGCAGAAGAGCCGCCGCACCGCACCAGGTGGCCGGGGGTTACCTCCCTCACTTCGGGGATTTCATAAACGCCGGGAGCATACATGCCGGTGCTCTTCATGAATTCTTTGATCTCTGGATCGGCCTTCAATCTCTTTTCGAGCTGCTGGCGCACATATTTTCCGGCACCGGCGAGTTTCTTATGGCCGAAGGCATCGACACCCGCCGACTCGTCATAGAGCATTTCGCCGCTGGCGTTCTTCATGCCCTCTGCGACGACGATCATATAGGTCCCGGCCTTCACATCGCTCCTCAGCACTCTGTTGCAGTAGGTCATTTTCATATGATCATAGACGACTTCGAAATCGACCGGGATTTCGGGTATCAGAATGCAATCCGCTTCGGCGCCGACCCCGCCCCTGAGTGCCGTATGTCCCACATACCGCCCGAACACCTCGACAACTAAAATGCGGTTATGGCTCAGACCCGTGGTTTTGAGTTCCTTCGTAAATGTGGCGATCCTGTTGACCGACGAGTCGCCGCCGACGCTGTAGGGCTGCAGATCGAGGTCCATGGTCTTGGGCACATGGATGCAGGGGATGCCCTGCGCGTTGAGATCTACGACGACGCTGCCGGTGTCATCGCCGCCGCTGATGACCAGGGCATCGATCCCGAACTTCTTGAGCCCTGCCTTGATGCGGTTGTATTTTTCGGGGTCTGCTATCTTGCTGATCTTTACCCGTGAATGGCCCGCTTCCGAACCAGCGAGAGAGGCTTCGATGCGGCTTACCCTCTCCGCGTTGAGCAGGACAACGTCCTCAAGGTCCACAAGATTGTAAAGCCCCGCATAGCCGTTGGGGATGACGACCGATTCGATCCCCAAGTGGTATGCTTCGCGCGCAACCCCTTTAATGACAGCGTTAAGCCCCCCGCAATCACCACCGCTGGTGATAACTCCAATCCTTTTGATGCTGGCCATGACCGTTGAATCCTCCTCGCTTATATTTATACTGTTAATTCTCCGTAACCGCTTAAAGCTGCCTGCCCATAACTGCCTTGTTTTCCATCAGTGCCTCCACCGGCTTGAGCCCGTAGGGACTCCCCTGCTCTATGGCGGTCAACACCGTGCCGCCGCCGGTGAAGAAATAGTACTGCGTATTATCCAGCACCGAGAGATAGAGGCCGGGGCAGAGGTTCTTGAATTCCTGGAGCGTATCGCCGCCGCCGTACATTTTGAGCGCAATCCTGTTCTGATCGATTGTGCCGTCCAGCGCCGCAGAACCTGCGGTAAAATGGGGAGTAAACCCCATAACGGCATTTACAAAGATCGTCTTTGCGCTCAGGATGCTCTCTGCTACGCTCCTGTCCTCGAAGGATCGGGGATCGATATCGAGCACATATTTATAGCTTGCGCCCTCCTTAAAGTCCCGGATCGATACTGTCCGGTATTTGCCCTCGATCTTGCCTTCGAGCGTATCGGATTCGACGAGAAAAGGAAGCTCGACGATTTTCCGATTCGTGCTGTCCTTTTCGACAAGGTCCTTTGCCGCATTAATATCGCTCTCAGAAACTCCCTGTATCTTTATACCATATTTTGCACAAAGAAATGCGTTATATATTACGCCGCCCAGGATAAGCCTATCAACCTTGTCATAGATTGCGTAGAGCGGCCCTATCTTGGTGTCGTATTTGGCGCCGGCAACCACCGCGACGAAAGGGCGTTCGGGATCGATGACGGCATTCAGCTTCTCGATCTCCTGCTGCATCAGGAACCCCGCATAGGAGGGAAGGTACTTCGTGACATCATAGGTCGAGGCATGGGCCTGCCAAGAGCCGAAGGCGTCATTGACATAGATATCGGCAAGACCCGCGAGCTGGAGCGCAAGCTTTTCCCGCATCTCGCCCTTCGCCTCCTCACCCTGGAACCAGCGTGTATTAGGCAGATAAATGCCGCCGATCCTCCGCTCACGGAGGCTGCGGATGGCGAGATTGATCGATGTATCAATGCCGGTGATGCCGAGTGCCGGGTCAATAGGAAATTCGGGGATATGGAATTTCGTATGCAGCTTATGTTCGAGGTAGTCGACAATAGGCCTTACCGACTCGCTCTCCCGGCATTTGATGGCACCGGTCTTTTTATCTTTCGGCCGTCCGACATGGGTCATCAGGACCGGTCTGCCGCCGCACTCTACAATCTTATAAAGCGTGCCGATGGTACGATCGATACGGTACGGGTCCTTGATCTCACCGTCTTTGACGACATTATGGTCGAACCTGACGAGGACGACCTTGCCGTTCAGATCAGCCTCTTGTATCAGGGGGAGCCTCGGGTCCAGCTGCTGCTGTTGCATCTCCATGCCTCCGAAATGCTCAAACCGTTTAAGCGTCTTTCCTCTCAGCGAGCATAACAGCTTAAACGGTTCGATTCGTTCAGTAGTCGTTCAATCACCCTAGGGTAATACGATAGTTATAAGCCCAAAAGCGCCGTATCGACCTCTTTCTTAACAAGCACCGGGGTGACGGTCTTCTTTACGATATCGGTGGTGTTGGCGACCTTGAGCCGCTCAAAGAGCAGGCCGAACTTGTCCTCCAGCTCTTTCATGATGGGGTCTTTTACGTTCGCCGGCAGATCCCACCACTTCTTCTTTATCGGGCCGAATCCCTTTTTTCTGGTGCTGTAGATGAACTGCTCGGCGGTCTGGCCCTCTTTCTTCTCTTTTGCATATTCAGTCTTGATGAAATTATAGACCTCCTCCCTGAACTCTTTGGGGAGGTGCTTGCTGTCGTAGACGATGTTCTGGAACCCTGTAGCGAGATGGACCTCGGAGGTGCCGGTCTCGGGGAACATCGTGAAGGCATCCTCAGGGAGCGTCGAGGCACCGTGCTGCACGCATCCTGACAGGCCGTACTTTTTCCGTGCCAGATCAGAGAGTATCCTCAGCGTCTCGAAATCGATCTTCACCTTCGCAAGTGTTCCGTCGGGGAGAACCACGCCGCCGTGGCTCGTGCCGGTCTGGACGCTCAGCTTGCTCAATCCCTTGGTCCCCTTGAAGGTCTCTTTGAAGCCGTCGAGATACGCCTCCAGCTCATCAGGCGTGCTGTTCTTGCTGCCGATCTCGCCGATCTCGCCGCCGATAGAAACATCGACGCCGGGGGGCTGGATATGCCGCACATACTCCGCCAGTTCGGCGGTCTTCTCAAAGTTGGGACGCTGCTGCTCCTTCACCGTGGGACGATCGAGATCGACAATCGTAGAGGTATCGATATCAATGTTATAGAATTCGGCCTCGATCGCCTCGGCAATAAGCCCTTTGACATAATTCAGTTCGAGGTCCGGGCCACTCAGATAGTTTTTTCTCACGAGCTGGAAATGGTCTCCCTGGATGAATACCGGCCCTTCATAGCCCTCCCTCACCGCAGCGGCAAGAACAACCGCCGCATATTCGAGCGGCCGCTGCTTCGTGTAGCCGATCTCGGACCGCGCGATTTCGAAGATCATCGGCCCCACCTTCATCTGCTGGGCCTTCCTGAAAGCGGCGCGCACCGTATCATACGTGAGACCTCTTATATTCATGGCTGGGACCGTGAAACCCGGATAGTTTCTCCCCATCTCTTCGTAGAGCCCCTGTATAGAAGCGGGAATGGCGCCGCAGGCCTTTGCGATTTCCTTCACCAGAATGAAGAGCGCTTTCCTCATCTCCTCGTCAGGCTCGAAGACCGCGTCATAGATAAGTGAATCCATCATGGCCCGTACCGCTTTTTTGTCTTTTACCGTCACTACACCAGCTTTAATCTCGACTGCATCCCTGACCTCTTGTAGCAAGCCTTGTATTGCCATGTAGCCTCCCATAAGAATTTTAAATATCACTACAATTATAGCAAATGTTAAAATAACCGCAAAAAATTTTTTCATCTTGAAAGCAAACATGTTTTTTGCCTTTCACCGAAGAGGTATCGACACCGGAAGCCGCGTGCACTGCGACGGGAGGCATCCTGCGTTGAAGCGGATAGCCCCGGTTTCCTTTCTGCTGCTCTTCGGTCTCTTCTATCTCGCCCTTCTTCTCAAAAGCGCAGGCGCGTCCTTCGAAAAGGTCGATAAAATACTGGTGATCAAAAGCAAGCGGCTGATGGTGTTGTTCCGGAACGACCAGGTCCTCAGGGCCTACAACATTACCCTCGGCAGAAACCCGAAGGGACATAAAACAAAGCAGGGAGACAAGAGGACGCCCGAGGGTGCCTACATCATCGATTACCGCAACGAGAAGAGCAGATACTACCGGTCACTGCATATCTCCTATCCGAATGCTGCCGATCTGCTGAATGCCGGGTCGCAGGGCGTTGCTCCCGGTGCCGACATCATGATCCATGGCCTTCCCAACGGCATCGCTGACCGAGATATCCCGCTGACCTGGGACTGGACCGCCGGCTGCATCGCCGTCACTAACAGGGAGATGCAGGAAATCTGGGAGCTGGTGCCTGACGGCACGCCAATAGAAATACGGCCCTGAACCCGCAAATGTGGGTACAGACAAGAATGGGTACAAAAAGGAGCAGTAATTCCTGGTTATTGATTGTTATTATAGCTATAAGGGAAGCTCTCTCAATTCACCACTTCGCTACGGACACCCCACTTACAATCATTAATACAGTAAACAACCTATATAACAAATAATAACTATGCTGACCTGCTGCGTCATGCGTTTGACATTAGAACGACCAAACAGAAATAATTATTAATGGCAAGCAGATATAACGCCTTCGGTCCTTACCTCAAGAAGCTGTTCGGAACCACTGTCTACAAGGTAAATGTCGATGCGGGGTTCACCTGCCCCAACAGAGACGGCACCCTGGGCGTCACCGGCTGCATCTACTGCAACAACGACAGCTTCAGGCCTTCGAGTTGCAAACCGGATATCTCCCTGGCCGGCCAGATTAGAAACGGGATGGGGTATCTCTCGGTCCGCTACAAGGCGAAAAAATTCCTCGTCTATTTTCAACCCTTCACCAATACCTACGCCCCGGTTGCGGAGCTCGACAAGATCTACCGCGAGGCGCTCTCACATCCCTCGGTGGTCGGTCTCGCCATCGGCACGAGACCGGACTGCATCGATGCGGAAAAGATAGAGCTGCTCCAGACTCTGGCAAAGGATTACTTTATTCTCGTCGAGTACGGCGTGCAGTCGACCTACGATAAGTCCCTCGACTTTATGCTGAGGGGACATGACTATCAGACTTTTATTGATGCTGTGAACCTTACTAAAGGGAGAGGTATCCGCATCGGCGCACACCTTATCGTCGGCTTCCCGACCGAGACACGGGAAGAGATGCTCGCCATGGCCGATGAGATTTCGAGTCTGCCAGTCGAGTTTTTGAAGATCCATCAATTGCAGATCGTGAAGAACACGCCCCTCGGAGAGCTGTACCAAAGAGAGCCGTTCCCTACCTTCGGCTATGAGGAATACCTCGATTTCATCGTCGATTTCATCGAACGCCTCTCTCCCGACATCGTGCTGCAGCGACTCTTCGCCACCTCGCCCGATGATATCCTGATTGCGCCCAACTGGGGCAGAAGCAGGCAGGAGATCACACGCGACATAGAAAGGCGATTCGAGGAGCGTAATGCCTCGCAGGGGGCGAAATGCGGCGGCTGCGTGCGGGGGTGACTCCTCTCCCCGTTGTTTCATTGACATCGCCGCCGCAATAAGTAATAATCAAAGCTGTTCATTTATTCAAATATGCTGGTGGGGGGATCATCGGTCCATGCTGTCCAGGGCTCTCAGTGCGTATGTTGTCGGCATTGATGCACACCTCGTCGAGGTTGAGGTCGATATCACCTCAAAGGGCCTTCCCCACTTCTCGATGGTGGGGCTCCCCGATGCTGCGGTCAAAGAGAGCAAGGATAGAATCAAGGCTGCGCTGAAGAATATCGGATTCAGCTTTCCTCTGAAACAAATAACCGTAAATTTGGCCCCTGCAGACCTCAAGAAAGAGGGCTCGTCCTTCGACCTCCCCATCGCCGTCGGCATCGTTGCCGCAGAAGAGATCATTTCGACAGCAACGCTCAACGATTATCTCCTCGCCGGAGAGCTCTCGCTCGACGGTTCGATAAAGCCGATCAGGGGAGCGCTCCCCATGGCGCTCGAAGCAAAACGGCGCGGGCTCAAAGGCATCCTCCTGCCGAAAGAGAATGCTGCCGAGGCTGCGGTGGTGGCGGGCATTGAAGTCTACAGCATGACGAGCCTTCCCGAAACCATCGAATTTCTTGGGAACATCTCACAGAAAGAACCCTTTGCTATCAACATCACCGACGCAATGGCAGAGAACTCCCTCTATGAAGACGACTTCTGCGACGTGAAGGGACAGGAGCATGCAAAAAGGGCCCTCGAAGTCGCTGCGGCAGGAGGGCATAACATACTGATGGTCGGCCCTCCGGGCAGCGGCAAGACGATGCTGGCGAAACGCATCCCTTCAATCTTGCCGCCGATGACCTTTGAAGAGGCGCTCGAGACCACCAAGATCCATAGCGTCGCAGGCCTGCTCAAAAACGGGCAATCCCTTTCGGCAACACGGCCTTTCAGATCACCGCACCATACAATCTCTGATGTTGCATTGATAGGCGGAGGACAGATGCCACGGCCAGGTGAAGTATCGCTGGCGCATAATGGGATACTCTTTCTTGATGAGCTCCCCGAATTCAAGAGAAATGTTCTGGAAGTACTACGCCAGCCCCTTGAGAATGGTATGGTCACCGTTTCACGTGCAGTAGCGACCGTCGTCTATCCCGCACAATTCGTCCTCGTCTCAGCTATGAATCCCTGCCCCTGCGGCTATTTCGGCGATACACGGCACCAATGCACGTGTACCTCCAGTATGATTAACCGCTACCGGTCGAAGGTTTCCGGCCCGCTCATGGACCGGATCGATATCCATATTGATGTGCCTGCTGTCCCTTATAAAGAATTATCCAATGATTTTGCAGGAGAAAAATCAGCAACTATACGCCAGAGAGTCGCTGCAGCGCGCGAGCGACAATTGAAGCGGTTCAGGGATGACAAGATATTCTCAAACGGCCAGATGAAGACCCGCCATATAAAGAAATATTGCATCCTTTCCGAAGACGCACACACCATCCTGGACCTGGCCATGCAAAAACTCGGCTTGAGCGCACGGGCGTATTCGAGGATACTCAAGGTAGCACGGACTATCGCCGACCTCGACCGCTCCGATCCCATTCAAAGCCCTCACATCTCCGAGGCCATTCAGTACAGGACGATGGACAGAGGACAGGTGTAGATGACTATCCCGTTCCTTTATACGGGTTTTAAGGGCATTTTCAGGGAGAGGACAGGCAAAAAGGAATGTTCTTTTCGGAGAACATCCCTTTTTTGCAAATACAGGTAGTAACCAGCTTATCTTCTGAACCGCCGCGTAAACACGCCGATGCTTATGAGCCCTGCACCGAGGAGCAGCATGGTTGAAGGCTCCGGAACAGGGGCAACATCAACAGAGAGGAGTGCAGACCCGCGGTTGTCGGCAACCCACGCGGTATGCGTAAAATCATCGTTGATGCCCAGCCACAGACTGCCGTTGAGCCTGCTGAGAAAGTCGACTCCATCGCCGATCACAAAGAGGCCCGGACTATTTTGTCGTACCGTCCTCGGAAAAGCATTCGGGTCTTCCGCACCGATGAACCCTATTATCTGGCCATGTCGACCGTTGGTGATCCATTCATCAAAGGCGAGCGTCGGCTGGAAATCTCCCTGAGGGCCGAACAGCTGCCCTCCCCTGTGCCAATCCGCCCAGGTAAAGCCGCCGGACAGATAATCGATGGTGACCCGGTCATTCGGCCGTACAGAAATCTCCGTGTCAGTCCAGAGCGATTCACTCCCCACAGAGAATGTGATGGGCGCTGCCCAGGCTGCGCCGGCAAGCAGAAACAACAGCACAACGGTCATCAACATCAAGATAGAGCGTCTTATCATGTCCATTACCTCCTTTGCAGCATCATTTTTTCCGGTATGAGTAAATGGCGGTTGCAGTCCCGCTCAGACAACGCGCACAGGTGATCGCAGAAGCATCTTCGTTGAAGTACTATGAGGAACAGTCTCTACTTAAATTTGAGCACAGAAATATTCAAAATTCAACATGGGCCCTTGTACTCGTTTGTCTATGGAATCGGACGGTAAATAGAAAGAGACATTTGGCCCGTTTCTTAATACAATTTAAATAGACATCTCAGTGAAAGGGGGCATCCATGACAGCCAAAATTTCTTTTCATTTCAATATCGAGCCTGAATGGGAGGCAGCGATCAGGGAGGGCAAAAAAAATATAGACGTGCGTGAAAATGCGGAGAGCTATGCCGATGTGAGGAAAGGCGATACGATCCGCTATCGCTCGCTTGAAGTTATAGTGAAGCATATCCGCGCGTATCCGGGCCTCGTTGATTTAATCCATCATGAGGATTACCGGAGAATTGTTCCTGGTGCGAAGAGTGCTGACGAGGTATTGAAGAAGCTGCTCTCGATAGGACTCCACGAAGAGCCGCCGCACGGCGTGCTGGCCTTTGAGGTCGAACCGATCATCAAATAAGCGAGACATCTAAAGAACCGCCAGCGTACACATCATGGCGATCGCCCAGATCGCGTCGATAGGGAACCGGATCTCGCTCGCCGCGTCAAAGAGCAGATCGACCCGCGGAGGGAACTCCTCATCCCCGAGCCAGAGGATCATCACGGCAGGGACACCTGATAGAGGGAATAGTTCAAAAGAAGCATCGCCATGCGCAAGATACGTGCCGCCAAGCTCTCTGCCCTTTCCCAGAAACGCCTCTCTATTGCTTCCATATTTTTCGGCGACCTGCTCGAGCGGAAGCTCGTGGGCCCCCCGGAAGAAGAGCTGTCCGCTCTTCATGCTCAGAGGACTCACAAGGCGACCGGTGAGGCCGATGTCTTTTGCAACAGTAAGATAACCGAGAGCTGAGGACCTGAGAAAGAATCCCAGCTTTTTGAGGAGGGCATCTCCTTGAGGAGAGCGGCTCGAAATCTCTCTCTCCAGGGGAGCAACAAAGAATTCTATGCCGAATATCTTGAGGGCATACCTGCCTGATGCAGCGTCGAACGTCACATCCGTTCTCCTGCAGACCTCTTCCGGCGCAAGGCCCGCAAGGGTTTCCCATACATTTTCCTCACCTATAGCCATGTTCTATTATACAGAAACTGCAGCACGCGACAGGAGAACCGTCGGGCAACTATCCCGGTCCGGTGTCGTCTTCCGCGAAGCTACAGGAGGAATCGAAGCGCTACCCCTACCCCCGCAATTAACGCAAGCACAAGTACCGCAACAATGAAAAAGCTGGACTGCCATTTGCCCGGCTTCTTTGGGAGCTTCGATGGATTTCCCACCATCCCGAATGTTTCGTGTTTCTCCATCTTCATATGGTTAGTATACCTTATCAATCCCAGAATTCATCAAAAGCTGATTTTCCTTTGAGCGCGATTCGCCGATGCTCGTTACATGGATCGCGGGTTGGCCGAGCACAGGGCACTTTGTCTCGCAGATACCGCAGCCGATGCAGAGTTCGAGGTCCACGCGTGGCTGCTCTACGATGACCTCTTTTCCCTCTCGGTCCTTTACCGTTACCTTGTCCAGCCATATCGCTTTTTTCGGCGTCGGGCATACCTCTTCGCAGACGATGCAGGGCGTCGCATGCGCATGGGGGAGGCACCTGCTTCGGTCGACCATCGCCGTCCCGATCCGTACCTTTGCCTTTTCTTTCTGCTCCAGCCTTCTTATCGCCCCTGTAGGGCAGACCTGGCCGCAGAGAGTGCAGCGGTATTCGCAGTAGCCGATCCGCGGTACCAGCAGAGGGGACCAGATGCCCTCGAGTCCTGCCTCCAGCAGTGTCGGCTGGAGACCGTTGGTGATGCAGACCTTCATGCACTCGCCGCACTTGACGCACCGCTTCAGGAATTCCTTTTCATCGAGCGAGCCCGGCGGCCTTAAGAGCTTCTGATCGGGGCCACCCGGTTTCAAGAGCGGGCTGGTCCTGAGCAATGGTACGGCGATAGCACCGGCAGCCATTGAGGTCACCACCCTTCTCCTTCCGAGGTCCATCACTGCAGCGGTTTTTTTCCCGGCAAAGCCGAAGCTGATGGCATTCTCCGGACAGACATCGTCACAATTCAGGCAGTAGAAGCACTCCGCATCCCGCCATTCCTCTTTCTTGTCAGGAGCGGCGCCTCCCTGACAGACCGCATCGCAGGCGCCACACGATGTGCAGCCCTCGCTGACCGATCTTTTGAGGAGAGAGGAGCGGGAGAAGACGCCAAGCAGCGCGCCGAGAGGACAGAGATATCTGCACCAGAACCTCTTTTCAACAAGGTTCAGCGCCAGAATGCCGAGGAAGAGGGCGCCGATCAATGCACCCTGGTAATAGAGTGGCTGCTGAAAGGCGAGAATACTCTTCTTGAACAGCGTATAGAAAAATTCAGAAACATCGACGAGCCCTTTTACATTTGAGCTATAGATCGTATCGAACACCGCTCTCGCCGCGCCGTTGAATGCGGGATAGATACTGAGTGAGAGCGATCTGATGAGGAGCGAGAGCGGGTCCATGATTCCGACGAGCTGGAGCGTAAAAAGAGAAGATGCCAAAAGGAAGATGAGAATATAATATTTCGCTTTGTGCCAGTTTCTGCTCACCGCGGGGGTGCGCTTCTTTCTCAAAGAGCTGACGATATTGTTGAGCGTCCCCAGCGGACAGATCCATCCGCAGAATACCCGTCCTAAGAGGATGGTGAGGGCAATAACGACTATCGAGAGATAGAAGGCTTTTGCCACCGCATGGGCAGAGAGGACCGTGGTCAGAAAAATCAGGGGGTCGAAATCGAGGAAGAGCTTCACCGGGTAGCCGAGCTCGTCCACCCCTTTTGATTCGGTCTGAATAAAAAGAAAAAGAAAGAGCAGCAGGAACAGTCCCTGCACTATGCGCCGGAGATTCCGCATCGGTCTAAACAGCTATCTTCTGAACATTCAACTTCGAAAGATCCATTACCCCGAGCCCGCGGCCGGCAGCCTTTTTCACATATCCGAGATCGCCGCCCCTCATACCAAAGAGGGTGGCGCCATAGGAATCTACCGCAACCTGATCGATACCGACGATCACGGTATCGAGCCGCTTTACATCCTCCAGACTGCCTCCCTGGGGACCGTTTGCGGTCATGATACGCACCGCATCGAGAATGGTCAGTGTAGGCTTGATGACCAGGGCGAGATCGACGAGGCTCTCATCGAGCTTCTGATGGATCATGCTCCGTGAGCCTCCCATCACCCCCATCCAGTTTTTCATCGACATCGTGAGCTTTGCGCGACTGTGGTGCTTCGCAATGGGGATGTTGATGACTTTGTCCGCCTCGAAGAGTTCGGTGTAGAGGGGCCATGTCTTGAGCGCTTCTCCCTTTATGGAGAAATCCTTGAATTTCCTCTCATCAATATAGCTCACCTCCGCTCCCAATGCCCCAGCTGCACCCGCAATGCCGCTCTGCACATAGCACCTCCGCGGATCGTTCACCGAACGGTCAAATATCTTCACCTTTTTTGCGCCCGCCTCAAAGCAAAGCTTGACCACCGCGGCAACCACATCCGGATTGGTCGTTGCCGCATACTCGGGCGTCCTGTCAAACCCCATATTGGGTTTAACGACAACGATATCGCCTCTTGCTACAAATCGCTTTATCCCTCCCATGGCATCGATAGCAGCGGCAACGATCCTCGCAGGGGATGCTCCGGAAACAACGGCAAGATCAATGCTGCCTGCCGCTTCTGCCGATCCGATGAGAGCGTTAAACGTGTGGGGAAGCGAGAGCCCGGCACCGGCTATTGCTGCGGCTTTCAAAAAATCCCTACGGTTCATTATCGCCTCCGTAGCATGTCAGGTTACCCCAAACAGCCGTCAATCCTTCAAAATTATATCATATAAAAAGCGCTTACTCCCCTCCTGCAAATAATACTACCTTAGTGATATAATACACGGTAAATTTGCAGGAACTTCAATGGCAGTAAAGATACATGACATAACCATCGGCGATAATCGACTCCCGCTCATCATTGCAGGCCCCTGCGTGATCGAGAGCGCTGAGGTTACTTTCCATACTGCGGAAAAGCTCAAAGCGATGTGCAGCGCTGCCGGATTGCCTTTTGTCTTCAAGAGCTCCTATGACAAAGCCAACCGCACCTCGGTCGCTTCCTATAGAGGGCCGGGGATCGAAAAGGGTCTAAGGATACTGGCGGACGTAAAAAGCAGGTTCGGCGTTCCCGTGCTCTCCGACAGCCATTCCGTGGAGGAGATTAAGATTGCCTCGGAAGTCCTCGATGTCCTACAGCTTCCGGCGTTCCTCTGCAGGCAGACGGATCTGATCCTGGCTGCTTCGAATACCGGCAAGCCGGTGAATATCAAAAAAGGACAGTTCCTCGCTCCTTGGGATGTAAAAAACATCATCGAGAAGTTCACCTCAACAGGAAACAGAAGCCTGCTCCTCACCGAGCGAGGTACCTCTTTCGGTTATAACAACCTTGTAGTCGATTTCAGGGGCCTGCCCATTATGAGATCGTTCGGCTTTCCCGTGATCTTCGACGTCACCCATAGCCTTCAGCTCCCGGGCGGACAGGGCAGCTCATCAGGAGGGCAGAGAGAATTCGCCGAAGCTTTTGCACGGGCTGCGGTAGCTGTAGGGATTGACGGGTTGTTCATGGAGGTCCATCCTGACCCCGACAGGGCATTATGCGACGGGCCGAATATGATACCGCTCGATACCCTGCCCCGTCTGCTGCAGACAATAAAGGATATCTACATGCTTTTATCTCGATAAATCAATACAGGGGGGGTATTGAAAATGGTTTCCAGGGGATTCATCGCTTTTGCGGCATGCGTTTTGGTCGGTCTGTTCTTTACGGGAAGCACCGGGAGAGGGGAAAGCGTCGTCTATACCAATGAGGACATCGAGAAGTACCGCAAACCCTCTGACAAGATAGCACGGGATGCGAAAGCTCCTGTAGCAAGAGAGCTAAAGGAACAGGCAAAAGGTGCGGAAAGCCAGAAGGAGAAGGACTACTGGTGCAAAAAGGCCACTGCGTACAGGAAAGGGATCGAAGAGGCAGAAGACAATGTTAAAGAGGCGGAAAACAAACTTTCCGGATTGAAGCCCAAAGACAAGAAGAAGATCAGCCAGGCTCAAAAAAATCTGGAACGTGCCAGAAAAGAGCTGAGGATGCGGGAGAGAGATTTAAGTGATCTTGAGGAAGAAGCACATCGCAAGGGTATCCCTCCGGGATGGCTGCGGTGCCAGTTCATCTGGTAGATGTATCGTGAACAAGAGGATGTAAAGGGTATGCGATGGAAAATATCTCAGATGTTGCAAAAAAGGTTTTAAAAATAGAGGCGGAGGCCGTTGCTGCCCTGATCGACAAACTCGATGACGGTTTCGAGAGGGCGATTGACCTCATTTACCACAGCAAGGGCAGGGTC
Source organism: Nitrospirota bacterium (assembly GCA_040754455.1). Classification (GTDB taxonomy): domain Bacteria; phylum Nitrospirota; class Thermodesulfovibrionia; order Thermodesulfovibrionales; family Dissulfurispiraceae; genus JBFMCP01. Next base: position 13,080 of record JBFMCP010000013.1, on the reverse strand, counting down.
ATCGTTACCGGTATGGGCAAGTCGGGGCTTGTAGGGAAAAAGATCGCGGCCACACTGACCTCTACCGGCACCCCCGCCTTCTTCATGCACCCTGCCGAGGCTGGCCACGGCGATCTCGGCATGGTCACCTCGGATGATGTCATCATCGCCATCTCGAACAGCGGCGAGACCGAAGAGCTCGTGGGATTGCTGCCCTTTTTCGAGCGGTTCAACGTAAGCGTGATCTCCCTGTCGGGCAAACCTGATTCGACCCTCGCGAAAAACGCCGATGTCGCTCTCGACGTCTCCATCTCCGAGGAGGCTTGTCCCCTCGGGATCGTTCCGACTGCTTCGACCACCGCTGCTCTTGCCATGGGTGATGCGATCGCCGTTGCTCTGTTGACGAAACGGGGATTTAAAAAAGAGGACTTCGCCTTCTTCCATCCCGGCGGCAGTCTCGGGAAAAAGCTGCTGATACGGGTGAAGGACCTTATGCACACGAGAGACGCCCTGCCCATGGTATTCAATGACACCCCCATGACCAAGGTGCTCATGGAAATATCTTCCAAGAGGCTCGGTGTTACCGTTGTAACGGATATCGACATGAAGATACTCGGCATTGTTACCGACGGCGACTTGCGCCGGGGCATCGAGAAATGGGGAAAGTCCTTCTTCGATATGAAGGCTGAGGAGATCATGACAAGAAATCCCCGGACCATACATGAGGATGAGCTTGCCGCAAAAGCCCTCTCCATCATGGAAGAGAAAACGATCACCTCGCTCGTTGTACCCGATGCCGCAGGCAGGGCAAAGGGCATCATCCATATGCATGACATACTGAAGCAGGGCATCGCATGACACAGAAAGCAAAAGGCCCATCGGCACACAGCAAAAATGGTTCCAAAAAAATAACCGAGATCGCCAAGCGTATCAAACTCCTCGCCCTCGATGTCGACGGCGTGCTCACTGATGGGGGGATTATCCTTGACAATAAGGGGAACGAATTCAAGGTATTCAATGTAAGGGACGGGCACGGCATCGTGATGTTGAAGAAGGCGGGAATCCCTGTGGCAATAATAACAGGGAGAGACTCAAAGGTGGTCGACAGAAGGGCCAGAGAACTGGGGATCGCGGAGGTCTATCAGAAGTGCCATAAAAAAGTGACCGCTTATGAAGAGCTCCTTAAAAAGTTCAGCATTTCCGATAAAGAGGTCGCCTATATCGGCGATGATGTGGTGGACATTCCCCTCTTCAGGCGCGTCGGCCTTCCTGTTGCGGTTGCCGATGCAACAGAAGAGGCAAAGGAAGCGGCGCTCCTGATTACCAGGGCACGCGGCGGCAGGGGAGCGGTACGGGAAATCTGTGATCTCCTCCTCAAAGCAAACGGCATGTGGGAAAGACTCCTCAATGAGTACCATCAAGTTTAACCTCCCCACGATTCTCACCTTCAGCAGGATCATCCTGATCCCCTTCTTCCTGCTGGTAACACCGGGAAGCCCCTACTGGGGAATAGGCATCTTCCTCATCGCCTCTGCCACCGATTTTCTCGACGGCTATCTTGCACGGAGATCGGGGCAGATAACGAAGTTCGGCATCATCCTCGATCCTATAGCGGACAAGTTTCTCGTCATTTCCGCCCTGATCCTGCTCGTCGACATGGTACGGCTCTCTGCCTGGATTGCCATTATCATTATCGTGAGAGAATTCGTAGTGACCGCACTGAGAGTCGTTGCCCTCTCAAAAAATATTGTCATACCCGCTGAGGCGGGAGGAAAGATCAAGACAGCAACGCAGATGACCTCCATCGTGCTCCTTTTCCTGCCGGGCGGAATCGGAGCGGTGGATTTTTACGATCTGGGCCTGCTCCTGATGTATATCGCCCTGGTGCTCGCCATTGTTTCAGGTGTCCAATACACCATCTCTTTTTGGAAGAGAGTCCAGTGATTATCGCGCTCCTGCTCATCTCCTTTATAATCGGCTCGATCCCGACAGGGCTGGTGGTTGCAAAGAGCAAAAACGTCGATCTGAGAAAAGTCGGCAGCGGCAATATCGGCGCCACCAATGTGATGAGGGCAGTCGGCAAAGAAGCAGCGCTGCTTACGTTGTTGGGCGACATGGCAAAAGGGGCACTCCCTCTTCTCATCTACAGAGAGATAGCGCAGTGGGGATACGCCGTTTCCGCTGAAGGAATTTTGCCGGCGACAATGGCAACATCTCCTGCCGCAATCGAAGGCCTGCTCGGGCTTGCCGCCATCCTGGGACATGATTTCTCGATCTTCCTCAAGGGGAAAGGCGGCAAAGGCGTTGCCACGAGCCTCGGCGTTCTGCTCATCCTCTCCCCTTACGTAGGACTCTTCACCATAATGATCTGGCTCATGACCGCCAAACGGACCCGTTACTCTTCTCTGAGCGCGCTGGTTGCCTTTGCCCTTCTGCCGCTGACCTTCTATATGCTCGATTATTCATTGGAGAAGGTCTATGTTGCAGTGGCCATGATGACTTTGATATTAATAAAGCATAGAGCCAACATCAAGCGACTTATCCGGGGAACGGAAAGCAAAATAGGGGAAAAGACAAATCCTAAGTTCTAATATCGAAATCCTCAACAAGTCCCGATGATCAAAATTCAAAATATGTTTTGGGAATTGGAATTTCAAATTTGTTTAGGATTTGGTGCTCAGGATTTCGATATTAGAATTTAGGATTTTGGAAAGATATGTCTAAGAGAGCGGTAGTTCTATTAAGTGGCGGGGTCGATTCCTCAACCACCGCTGCAATTGCAAAAGCAGAGGGGTATGAGATCTATGCACTGAGCTTTGACTACGCCCAGCGCCACCGGGTCGAGCTGGAATCTGCCAGAAGGGTGGCAGAAAGCCTCGGCGTGAAGAAACAGCTTATCATAAAATTCGATCTCCGCGAGATCGGCGGGTCAGCGCTGACGTCGGACATTGACGTGCCGAAAAACAGAATCCGGAATTCAGAAGCCGGAAGCCGGGATACAGAAAAATCCGAAATTCCCATCACCTATGTTCCTGCACGCAACACCATCTTTCTTTCCTTCGGCCTGTCCTGGGCCGAGGTGCTCGAAGCACCGGACATCTTTATCGGTGCGAACGCCATAGATTACAGCGGCTATCCTGACTGCAGGCCGGAATATCTCAAGGCCTTTGAGACGATGGCAAACCTCTCGACGAAGGTCTCGACAGAGGGCAAGGTAAAGTTTGCTATTAAGGCCCCGCTTCTCTATCTAACGAAATCGGAGATCATCAAAAAAGGAACCGAGCTGGGACTGGATTACTCTCTGACATGGAGCTGCTACGATCCGCAACCGATAATCCTCCCTTTAGTAAAGGGGGGATGGGGTGATTTCGTTCCCTGTGGCCGGTGCGACAGCTGCCTCATCAGAGCAAAGGGTTTTAAAGAAGCAGGCTTGAAAGATCCTCTTCCGGCGTAGCTGCTACTCGCCGTTTATATACAGTAGAGCAGAAGGAGCATCTCATGAGCTCAGAACGAAGACTCAAATATCTCGACGCAATGCGGCAGCGCTTTCCGGAAAAGTTCGCGCCCGAAGATAAGATATTTTCTCATATCCACCCCGGTCACCATATTTTCATCGGTACCGGATGCGGCGAGCCCCAATGCCTCGTCCGGGCGCTCCTCAGGTATGTGCAATCGCACCCCAAGGCCTTTTTCGATGCCGAACTGCTCCAGGTATGGAATCTCGGCGTCTCTCCCTATACCGATGAGCGGTTCAAAGATAATTTCAGATACAATGCCTTCTTCATCGGAAAAAACATGCGGGATGCGGTAAACAGGGGGGTTGCCGACTATACGCCCATATTCCTGTCGGCAGTGCCCGATCTGTTCCGCAGGAAGCGGATCCCTATTGATGTCGCCCTGATCCAGACCTCGCTTCCCGATGCCCACGGCTACATGAGCCTCGGCATCAGCGTCGATATCGTCAAGGCGGCTTCGGAGAATGCAGCACTGGTCATTGCGCAGGCCAACGCGCATATGCCGCGCATTCACGGCGAAACCTTCATCCACATCAGGGACGTGCATTTCATAATCCATTGCGATGAACCGCTCCTCGAGTTTGAGGCCCCGGTGCCCGATGAAATTGCTCAGCGGATCGGGAAGTATGTATCGCAGCTCGTCCGGGACGGCGACACCATACAGGTGGGGTATGGCGGCATCCCCAATGCCATACTCGCCCACTTCCATAATAAGAGACATCTCGGCGTGCATACGGAGCTGCTTTCCGACGGCATTGTAGAGCTGATGAGGAGAGGCGTCATCGATAATTCGAGAAAAGAGATCAACCGTGGCAAAACGGTTGCAGCCTTCTCCATGGGGAAGAGGGCAACCTATGAGTATATTCACGACAACCCGGGCATCGAATTCAGGCCCGTTGATTACACCAACAACCCCCTGGTAATCGCCCGAAACAAAAGCATGACCGCTATCAACAGCGCGCTTGAAATAGACCTCACCGGACAGGCGACCGCAGAATCGCTGGGAAAATATTTCTTCAGCGGCATCGGGGGACAGGCGGATTTCATGAGGGGGGCGACCCTGTCGCAAAACGGCAAGACCATCCTCGCCCTCCAATCCACTGCCGAGGACGGTTCAGTGTCGAGAATCGTTCCCTTTCTCAAAGAAGGAGCCGGAATCACCCTCACGCGGGGAGATGTCCATTACGTCGTGACCGAGTACGGCATCGCCTATCTCCATGGCAAAAACATCCGCGACCGTGCAATGGACCTCATCGCCATCGCCCATCCGAAATTCAGGCCCTGGCTCATTGAAGAGGCAAAGAATCTTAATCTGATTTACCGAGACCAGGCATTTATCCCGGGAGAACAAGGTATCTATCCCGAAGCGCTCGAGACCCGCAGAACCACCGAAAAAGGGATGGAAATCCTTCTTCGCCCGGTAAAGCTGAACGACGAGCATCTGCTCAAGGACTTTTTCTACACCCTCTCTTCCGACTGCATGTACCACCGGTTCATCTCGACCAGGACCGATATGCCACATGAACGTTTGCAGAGATTCGTTGTTGTCGACTACTCAAGAGAAATGGTCATCCTCGCCGTTGTCCAAAAAGAGGACCGGGAGGAGATCGTCGGCATGGGACAATACTCCATCGACAAGGAATCGAACACTGCCGAAGTCGCCCTCGTGGTGCATGACGACTACCAGAACCAGGGGATCGGCACCGAGCTGCTCTCCTATCTCACGTATCTGGCGAAGAAGAGCGGGCTCCACGGCTTTACCGCAGAGGTGCTCATTGACAACAAGCCGATGCTCAGGCTCTTCGAAAAAATGGGATTCACCATCGAACGAAAGGCAGAAGCCGGGGTTTACGAAATGGAGATGGCCTTTAACAATTCGTAATTCATAGCTGCTTATAAAAATTCAAAATAAATTGCGCATGAGAAAGATTCTTTCCCGACCCATCCCTGCCTTTGCCCGCACACTCATGAATTTAAAGTTATTATACTTGATTCTAAATGCTTCCCGCAGTAAACTTATCTCATGCTCGATGCTCTTTTCTATCCCAACTCTATTGCTGTCGTCGGTGCTTCACGTGATCCACAGAAAGTCGGCTATGCGGTCCTGAACAATCTGATACGGTTCAACTACAAAGGTTCGCTCTATCCTATCAACCCCTCTCCTGAGGATATCCTTGGCCTTAAAACACACAAGAAAATATCGGACGTGGGCAGACCCGTCGACCTCGCCGTCATTTCCGTGCCTGCCCGTTTTGTCCCCGACACCCTGCTCGATTGTGCCGATGCAGGCACCAGGGCTGCCATTATCCTCAGCGCTGGGTTCAGAGAGGCAGGACATGAAGGGGTGAAGCTGGAAGAAACAATAAAACGGATCGGTGCCGATCACCATATCAGAATGCTCGGCCCCAACTGCCTCGGCGCCATCAATACCACCAATAATATGAATGCGAGCTTTGCCGGTGATATGCTGCCACGCGGAAGGACCGCCTTTTTCTCCCAGTCAGGGGCCCTCGGCATCGCCATCCTGGACTGGGCGATCGGCAACAAGATGGGGTTTTCGAAATTCATCAGCCTCGGGAACAAGGCCGATCTCAACGAGATCGATTTCATCGAATACTTCATCAATGATCCCGATACGGATATCATCCTCGGCTATATCGAAGACGTCGTTGACGGCAAACGGTTCCTCGACGTGGCGGGCAAAGCCACAAAGATCAAACCGATCATCCTGATCAAATCAGGAGGCACTGAAGCCGGTGCGCGGGCCGCCTCGTCGCATACCGGCGCGCTGGCCGGTTCCGAAACCGCCTTCAATGCGGCCTTCAACCAGACCGGCATTATACGCGCCCGGGGCATCCAGGACCTGTTCGACACCGCCCTCGCCTTTTCGGCAAACAAGTTTCCCGGAGGCAACAGGCTGCTCATCGTCACCAACGCCGGCGGCCCCGGCATCCTCGCAGCGGACATGTCCGAGCAGCTCAACATTGCGCTGCCCTATATGACAAAAGAGAACATCGACGCTATTGCAAAGAAGCTGCCCCCTACGGCATCGTTGTATAATCCTGTCGACATCATCGGTGACGCAACATCGGAACGTTACGCGGTCGTGCTCAATCAGGCGATCAAGGACCCCAATGTCGACGGCATTCTCGTGGTGCTGACGCCGCAGGCAATGACGGATGTGGAAAACACCGCCGCTGTCGTCATCGATACATCTGAGAAAACGGACAAACCGGTCATTGCCTCTTTCATCGGAGAGGTGAAGGTCAGGGATTCGATCGAAAGGCTCAAGGCCCATACAGTCCCCTCGTTCTCCTACCCTGAGGCAGCGGTGAGGGCCTTCAGAAGACTCTACGATTTCACGCTCTGGAGATGCAAAAAGGAGGAAGAGCAGCCATCGCTCAAAAACATAAACAGAGACGCAGTCAGGACGATCATCGATACCTTGCTGAAAGAGGGCACACACGAAGTAGGGGATGATGTCGCAATGACCATTCTCGGGCACTACGGCTTCACGTTTCCCGAACGGGGGCTGGCGCGGAGCGCCAAGGAGGCCTCGGCGATTGCAGAGAGGATCGGATTCCCGCTCGTCATGAAGATATCCTCTCCCGACATTCTCCACAAGACCGATGTCGGCGGGGTAAAACTTAATATCAACTCCGAGCTTGCTGCCGAAGACGCCTTTACCGAGATCGTCACCAATGCGCACCGGTTCATGCCCGATGCCTTCATCAACGGTGTGATGCTGTATGAGATGATCAAAGGCGGCAAGGAGGTCATCATCGGCGTCACCTACGACCGCACCTTCGGGCATATGATCATGTTCGGGCTCGGCGGTATCTATGTCGAAGTGCTCAAAGATGTCTCTTTCAGGATAGCGCCGGTATCGGGCACCGAGGCCCTCGCAATGGTCAATGAAATCAAGACCAGCGCGCTTTTGAAAGGAGCGCGGGGGGAAAAACCTGCCGACATCGAGGGGATTGTCGACGGGATATTGAGGGTATCGGCGCTCATCACCGATTTTCCGATCATCCGTGAGCTCGACATCAACCCCCTGATGGTAATGAACCGGGGTACCTTTGCCATCGACGCACGCATTATCTTCGGATATACGTAAAAGATATAAAGAATAAAGGAGAGAACACCATGATCCCGATTTTCATCGCATCCAACAGGACCTATACCGGCAAGACCTTCTTTGCCCTCGGCCTTGCACAGAAGCTCAAGGAAATGGGCTACAAGGTGGGGTATATAAAGCCCCTCGGCAAAACGCCGGTGAAAAGAGGGCGGGAGGTATTCGATGCGGATGCCATGATCGCCAAGGAGGCGCTCTCACTCACCGATCCCCTCGAGGTGATTTCTCCCTTTGTGCTCAGCTATGAGACACAGCACCAGTTGTACGAAGGAAGGTTGAGAGAGGTGAGGAGGCGTATCATGGATGCCTTCGATTCTCTAAAAGACAAGGACTTCATCCTCGTCGGTGGCGCAGGCGACTTTTTCGAAGGCTCGATCCTCGATATCGATGCGCTCAGTCTCATCGAGGAGATGGATGCGCGGGTCATCATGGTGGAGGCATGGAGGGGTGATAAGTCGATCGATACCCTCTTCGGCGGCTACAAGCTCACCGGCAAACGGTTTGCAGGAGGCGTTATCAACAAGATCCCTGCCAATACCTATACCTATGTGCGGGATACGATACGCCCCTTTCTCGAGCGGGAAGGCGTCAACATCCTCGGCATATTCAGAAAGGACAGCATCCTCGAGTCCTTTACCGTCAAGGAGCTGAGCGAGCTGCTCAACGGGAAGGTGCTCTGCTGCGAAGACCGTTTGAACGAGCTGGTCGAAAACTTCTCGATCGGCGCCATGGATGTGGACAGCGCCCTCAACCACTTCAGGAGAATCCAGAACAAGGCGGTCATCACCGGCGCCAACCGCTCCGATATACAGCTCGTCGCCATGGAGACCTCGACAAAATGCATCATCCTGACCGGCGGCCTCTACCCGAACGACGTTGTGCTGGGCAAGGCCGTTGCAAAAGGCATTCCGATGATCTCTGTTGCCCTGGACACCTTCTCGACCGTCGATAAGATCGAAGCGATTATGGGAAAGACACGGATTACGGAAAAGGGGAAGATCCTCCGCGCAAAAGAGCTCGTCGACACCGAGTTCGATACCGAGCGTTTTTTGAAAATCATAAAGGGCTGAATCCTCTTCAAGCTTCTCATATGTCATTCCCTCGGAAGCGGGAATCCAGAAGATTCCGGATGCCGGATCAAGTCCGGCATGACAGAGCAGATAATCACCTTTGTGGATAGTTTTAGAAAACCTTTGCAGAAAACAGACTTTTGCCGCTCTTGCAATAACGAGCACCTTTTCCGGTCGTTGGAAAATTGACATTCACATTTTCTTTTCAGTATCCTAATCTGTGACTGTAGGGACATCGTTATTAGGCCAACTCTTACTCAAGGCCAAACTCATCACCGAAGAGCAGTTGAATGAGGCTGTCCGCGTTCAGAAGCTGGAGGGCAAACGGCTCGGTTCTGTCCTCCTGAAGCTGGGATACATCAACGAGGAGAGCCTCATCACCTTCTTGAGCAGACAGTACAACGCCCCGGCCATTAATCTCTCCGACCATAAAATTGACACCTCGCTGCTCAAAACGATTCCTTACGAAACCGCAAAAAAATACCAGATCATTCCCATCTCGAAGGACGGCGCTGCACTGCGCATCGCTGTCGTGGACCCTTCCAACAACTTCGCCATTGATGAAGTGCGATTCCTCACCGGCATGAAGGTATCGGTGCATGTCGCTGCCGAATCCGCCATCATGGAGGCGATCGAAAAGTATTACCCTAAAAAAGAATCGAAGGTAACGCTCTCTGGTGCAAAAGGCGGCGAAAAAGATATGCTGGAGATGGAGGACCTGAACAAGGTCATCGGCAGCGCCCTCGATGACATTACTTTTGTCGAGGAAAAGGATGACAAGGATATTCCGAAAGAGATAGATGCCCCTATCGTCAAGCTCGCCAACGGCATCCTGATGAATGCGATAAAGTCCCGGACGAGTGATATCCATATAGAGCCCGCTGAAACGCTCTTGAGGGTGCGTTACCGGACCGACGGCGTACTGCAGCCGGTATTGAAGCTGCCGATAAAAATTAAGAATGCCCTGACATCCCGGATAAAGATCATGTCCCATCTCGATATTTCAGAGCGGCGGCTGCCTCAGGACGGAAGGATAAAGCTCAAATTCGGCGATGACCGCGAGATAGATTTCAGAGTTTCGACGCTGCCTACCCTATGGGGAGAAAAGATCGTTCTGCGGCTCCTCGACAAATCCAACCTGCAGCTCGATCTCACCAAACTGGGGTTCGATGAGAAGCCGCTGCAGGACTTCATGGAGGCCATCGAGAAACCCTACGGCATGATCCTTGTCACCGGTCCTACGGGGAGCGGTAAAACGACAACACTCTATTCAGCGCTCTCCCAGCTGAACAAGCCCGGCGTCAATATCATGACTGCTGAAGACCCTGTCGAGTACAACTTCTTCGGCATCAACCAGGTGCAGATACGGGATGACATCGGCCTCAACTTTGCCGCGGCGCTGCGGTCCTTTCTGAGGCAGGACCCTGATGTGATCATGGTGGGTGAGATACGGGATTTCGAGACCGCGGAAATTGCTGTCAAGGCCGCGCTCACCGGCCATCTGGTATTGAGCACGCTCCACACCAACGACGCGCCCAGCACGATTACGCGATTGATCAATATGGGGATAGAACCGCTCATGGTCTCCTCGTCAGTCATACTGGTCGTTGCCCAGCGCCTCGCCCGAAAGATTTGCCAGAGCTGCAAGGAAGAACAGAAGGTGGCCGAAAACGTCCTGACCAAAATCGGCCTTAGCCCCGAACAAGCAGCTGATGCAAAGTGCTATATAGGGCTCGGCTGCCCCGAATGCAATAATACCGGCTACAAGGGCAGGATTGCACTCTATGAAATCATGCCGGTAAAGGACGAGTTGAAAGAGTTGATCCTCCAGGGTGCCTCTTCTGCAGAGATAAAAAAAGAGGCAATACGGCTCGGCATGTCCACCCTGCGCCAGAGCGGCATCAAGAAGATGCTCGAAGGCGTCACCTCCTTTGATGAAGTGCTCAGAGTCACCTTCGAAGATTAACGGCACTTTCAACAAGAACTCAATTTTTCTTTTTGCTTTTTATTTCTTAAAAATACCCCTACCATTATGACGCCGATATAGTATAGAATTATGACGTTCTCGGTACTACTCATCGCTACAACGTTAACCGTTAACAAAGGAGTTGACGAATGACCACGCTTGAAGAGCTTTTGAAATTAATGATAGAACGCGGCGCTTCCGACCTGCACATCACCACCGGCAGCACCCCGAAACTTCGGGTTTCGGGCAAACTGATTCCGGTAGACTGCTGTCCCCCTCTTACTCCCGAGGCTACACAGACCCTCTGCTACAGCATCATGACCGATCTGCAGAGAAAGAAATTCGAAGAGAACAGCGACATTGATTTCTCGTTCGGCATTAAAGGCTTGAGTCGCTTCAGGGCGAATATCTTCCTGCAGCGTGGGGCGGTCGCCGGCGCGTTCAGGGCCATTCCCTTTGAGATAAAGTCCTATAAAGAGCTCGGCCTGCCCGATACCGTAGAAGAGCTCATCAAGAAACCGCAGGGGCTCATCCTCGTCACCGGTCCTGCCGGAAGCGGGAAGTCGACGACCATGGCCTCAATCATCGATCTCATCAATACTGAAAAAGAAGCGCACATCGTCACGGTCGAGGACCCTATCGAGTTTCTCCACAATCACAAGAAATGCCTGATCAACCAGCGGGAGATCAATTCCGACACCTCGTCATTCAAGAGCGCTCTGAAGAACATCATGCGCCAGGACCCCGATATCGTCTTCATCGGAGAAATGCATGATATTGATACCATCGAAGCGGCAATCACCATTGCAGAAACAGGTCACCTAACCCTCGGCACACTGCTCACCAATTCGGGCATACAGACGATCAGCAGGATCATTGATGCATTTCCCCCGCATCAGCAGGAGCATATCCGCGTACAGCTCTCCTGCGTTCTTGAAGGGATTATCTCGCAGCGCCTGATCTCGCGGCAGGACGGCAACGGAAGGGTGCTCGCCCTTGAAGTACTTATTATGACACCGGCCATCAGAAGCCTGATACGGGAAGATAAGCTCCATCAAATCCAGTCGGTAATGGAGGCTGCGCAGGGACGCTCGGGAATGCAGACCATGAACCAATCGCTCTATGACCTCTACATAAAGGGATTCATCTCCTCCGATGACGCCATCAACTGCTCACCCTCGCCCGACAGCATGATCCAGCTGCTCTCCAGAAGCGCGGCAATCAACGGGCAGCGCTACCGAGGATAGCAACGGCTGCTCCATCAGAGCGCGACATCGACCAGAAGCAGTTCGGTATCACCTTCAGCAGAGATAGGAATATCCATTGCCCCTACAACTTGTGCCGCTCCGAGCACGGAGACGGCAGTGCCGTTTATATCCACGGGAGATCCTTCCAGCACATAAAGGTCAGAGATTACCCATATTTTCACTGTAACACTCTCAAAGACCCGTTGCTCACGTAAGGATTGGTAAACCAGATCAGTTAGCGGGCCTAAGTGTTAATCTCTTCCTCTCTAGTCCCAGCGTTTTTCCCACCGATCCCCGCGACCTTCACGCCACCCTTCATGCCTATCCCCGTGCCACTCTCGATTCCATCTGTTCCGGTTATCCCGAGCTTCTCTATAGACCACCCTCTCCCGTCCGTGCAGCATACGTGAGTAATGGGGCGGCAGCTCAGTGAGGGCACGAGGAACCCTCTCAAATCGGACATGTTTCCAGGGGCCGTTATGATGCCCGGATCTGTACCAATTGCCTCTTACCGGGCGCCACCAGTAGCCATCATAAAATAAAAGTGTTACCTCCCTATCAGGGACAGCATACACATATGTCCCGGGGATTAAAACCACTGAAGGCGGAACAGACGTTGTATAAGATGGAGGGAGGTCATACGGCGCCCTTCCGTATCCCTCTGTTTTCTCGCTTTCACAAATCTCTCTGACTGTATCTTTTACGAGACGGTCGTCTTCCCATATCCGTTCGCGAACCTTTCTGCATCTCGTGTACTCATTTGGGTAATATACATCGCTCACCGGCTCGGCACGATAGCACTCCCGCCCGCGCTCGGTTCTGTACTCCACCGGCTTTCCTGCTTGAGCTGCCTCTTGTGCTCCGCGGGCTGAAATGTCAGCAATGGTCGCCCCCATTATAGCGCCGAGTCCCGCACCAATAACGCCTCCCCGCCACGGATTCTTATGATCGAGAAGCGCCCCCGCAATGCCGCCGATCAATCCGCCGGCTGCACCGCCCTCCCACTGCGGTGATGCAGATGCAGTCCCCGCTGACAAGAAAGCTATCACCAAAATTATTATGACCTTTTTCCATCGAAGCATCGTGCCGGTCCTCCTTATATAGTTATCATTTCTTGCTTTCTATATTGCATATGACATGCCTAAGGTAAAAGCTCAATAAATCAAAG
>JBFMCP010000012.1:69314-71367 GCA_040754455.1 Nitrospirota bacterium | reverse complement strand
ATCAGGCATCCTTTCGGTTCAACGCCATCTTAAGCATTCTACTCCCTCAAACTATGCTGGGCCATCAAGCACTTCTCTTACTTTTCGCAAAAGGTTATCCGGCAGGATCGGCTTTGATATGAATTTACATATAAATTAGCTATTTCACTTATCGAAGAGAAGGCCCTTTGCTTTCATACCGTTATTTCTCCAGCATACGTTTCCTGGGAAGCTGCCTGCCGCCTGTCCCTCACCATTTTTCAATCACTTATGAGTCGCCTGTACAAGGCGCTTGACTTCCCTCACGGAGCAGGATAATCTCTAGGTAAGAGAAGGTCAGAACAAGGTGGTGGGATCCCCCATCCCTGCAGTGGCAGGAGAGAGACGTAGCGAACCTATGCGGGGGCAATGCACACCACCTTTTTTTAACGGCCCTCGGCCCCTGCCCGATACAACACCTTGATCTTCCTGGAAAATACTTTTTTCAGCACGGCAATTTATCAGTGCATTAATTTTTTTAATTTGCTTTTCGTACTGACCGGTCAGTATTATATCTCCATGCTTACGAAGCGCGATGCGATACTTGATGCGGCAACGAGGCTCTTCTCAAAAAAGCCGTACCATCTCGTTGCAATGGACGATATTGCAAAAAAAGCGAAGGTCGCCAAGGGCACGCTCTACTATCACTTCAGGTCCAAGGAGGACCTCTACGTTGCCCTCCTGCAGGAAGGGATCGACAATCTCCTTCTGAAGCTCAAGACTGAGTCGAGCGGGATGAATGCCCTCGAAAATCTGCAGCTGTTTATCACCAGGCTGGCGGAGTTCTTCATCGAGAAAAAGGATTTCTTTGAGGTCCTGAAGCGGGAAGAGGGCAACCTCTTTTCGAAAAAGCTCAAAAACTGCTTTGAGAAAGCCTGCTCGGTAAAGGATCTGCTCCACACCCTGCTGACGAGAGGCATTGCCGAGGGGCACTTGAGGGGCAATCTGGATGTGCAGGCGACCTCCCAGATCATACTGGGGATGATCAAGTCCTCGGTGAACGGCACCATAGAAGCAAAAAAACTGGCAGACACTATTTTCGACATACTGCTCCATGGCGTAAAAGCATAGTTGTTTGGCCTGTGCAGGTATTCCCTCCCCCTTATGCGCAGGCATATTCCCCTCCAGGGTGAAATTCCCCCTTTGCCCTGGAATATACATAAGCCCTCCCTTCCCCCCAGGGAGGGCTCATTTTTATCTGCTCTTCTTCACCTCGAGTCTGCTACAGAAACGTTGAATGGTGCATGAGGAACAGAGCGGCGAGAGCGGCTTGCAGATGCCCTGTCCGAACGTGACCAGAGTGCCGTTCAGCTCCTTCCAGAAACGTACCGGCAGGAGCTTTCTCAGGCTGAATTCCGTTTCCGCGGGGTTCTTCGTATGCACAAGGCCCCAGCGGTTCGTAATCCGGTGTACGTGGGTATCCACACAGATGCCGTCTTTGTTATAGCCGAGAGTTATAACGAGGTTGGCGGTCTTCCTCCCCACCCCGTTCAGCCTCAACAGCCCCTCAATAGTGTCGGGGACCTTCGACCGGTACTCTTTCGCGATCACCCTGCTCATCTCTTTGATTCTGCCGGCCTTCACTCTATAGAACCCAACCGGATAAATAGCACGCTCTATGGTTTTGACCGGGAGTTTTGCGAGCGCCTCGGGCGTCGAGGCCAGGCTGAAGAGCCGTTCTGAGGCCTTTCCGGTGGTCCTGTCCTGTGTCCGCAGGCTCAGGATGCAGGAGATAAGAATCTTGAAGGGGTCTTGATGAATAGAAGCGAAATCTTCCAGCCAGGGGAGTTCGAGGCCCTTTACCTGTTTTTTCAGAAGGGGCCAGGCCGCAACAAATTCCTTGAGCGTCATTCCTCTATCGTGATCGCATCCACGGGACAGTTCTCCTCGGCAGCCTCGCAGCACCCTACGAATTCGCAGGCATCGGGATCGATGACCTCCGATTTCCCCGTGACCTCGCTGACGTGAAATGCCGCAGGGCATATCTCTTCGCACCTCCCGCAGCCGATGCATGTTTCTTCATCAACAATAATGT
>JBFMCP010000012.1:27267-69214 GCA_040754455.1 Nitrospirota bacterium | reverse complement strand
ACGAATTCGCAGGCATCGGGATCGATGACCTCCGATTTCCCCGTGACCTCGCTGACGTGAAATGCCGCAGGGCATATCTCTTCGCACCTCCCGCAGCCGATGCATGTTTCTTCATCAACAATAATGTTCATGTTTTATTTTACCATTATGGGATTAAGATATGGCCAGCACAGGCAGGGAGGGGTGCGGAAAGGAGCTTTCTAACGCTTCCTTAACTTCCACAAAGGATTAAAATTCTCGTACAACAGCTCTTTTAATGCTTATCTGCTCCAAATAAATGCGCATGAGGAAGCTCCTTGGAGTGCCCCCCTGCCTGTGCGTACATCTCGATTAATTACAATTCCTCGATGATCATCGCCGCTAGCAGCGGCAGCATGATCTCGTGATGGCCGGTGAGGGCAAAGCATTGGCCCTTGCCCATCGTTGGCCTCTTGAGAACATTCACCTGCGGGCGGTAGTGCTGAATAAAATCCATATTCACCGTAGTAAATGCCTCGACCGTGTTCCCGAGATTCCGCGCCATGGTCAGCGCCTTCAGGAAGACCTCAGGGAGCATCACGGCTGAGCCGAGATTGATATAGACACCGCCCTCGAGGTCAGCGACCACAGAGGTGAAGAGCCTGAAATCCCTCAAGCTCCCCTCGCCGATCCGCCCGCCGTCAGCTGTGGGATGCATGTGAATAATATCCGCCCCGATGCCGACATGCACGGTGGCCGGAATATCGAGGCAGCGACATTCGCGGAAGATACTTTTATCCTTGAAAGAGAAATCAGAAGATTCGATGAATTCACCTATTGCCCGGCCGATTCCATATCCTTTGTCGACGCCCTTGCTGATAGCCTCGTTCAGAAAGCTCCCTGTCTCACGCGCCATACCGAAGGTGCCGGTACAGAGCTCGGTGGCTACATCCTCGGAGGTCCGGCCGATGTAGGCGAGCTCGAAATCATGGATAATGCAGGCGCCGTTGGCTGCAACGGCAGTAATAATCCCCTTTTGCAGCAAGTCGATAATGACCGGCGAGAGGCCCACTTTTATGGCATGGGCACCCATGCCGAAGATGACCGGCCGCTTATTCCGGTGCGCATGCGCTACTGCCTGCACCACCGCTTTCAGATCGCGGGCAGCGAGAAATCCGGGAAGGCTGTCCACAAATTTCCCGAACGGGTCTCCTTTTTGGTGGGGCCGCGCCGCTTGCTCCACCGAGACTTTGCTCTTTCTGTCTCTGATGGAATAGGTGGTGATCCTGCTGACATCAACGGGGATATACTTCATTCCGTTAGTCTAGCATAAATATTGATTTTCTGGTATAATTTATGCTAATTTTACCTTTCAGCTTTTACGGACAGCATAATCCGTCATGAGATTCTGTAACCTACATTTAGGACAAGGAGGCCCCATTGGCAACAAAAGCAGCACCTAAAAAGAACCTTTCCGCAATAAAGAAGGCCCGGCAGGACGAGAAACGCAGAGTACGCAATCAGTCTGTTGAGACCGGCATAAAGACCTCAACCAAGAGGTTGGAGGCCGCTATTGCCGCCGGGAACAAGGAAGAGATCGGCAAGGTCCTCAAAAGCACTATCAGCACGATCAACAAGGCAGCATCCAAAGGCGTCATCCACAAAAACACTGCCTCCCGGAAGATATCAAGGCTCACCAAGAAGGCGAACACCGTAAAATAACAGGCAGGAAGCCAAGGTATCGGCCCCTTGGCTTCCTATCTTTTCGCCCCAGCGCGTGGCTGTCTCAGCAGCTTCACCAGCAGCTCTTCCATAACATATTTATGCGATGTCTTCAGCGCTGCATCCGCCTCGTGCAGGAGGGAGAATATTTTCGCGGGTGAGTGACCGGAAGCCTGCCGCGAATAGTGATAATTCAAAGCTCCCAGGAGCATCTGCGGGTCCTGGTTTTTCGCCATACTCTCGAAGATCCTGAAAACCTCCCTGGCATCGCCTCTCCTCAGGGCGTCCAGCAGGTCAAAGGCATTGTAGTCGGCACCGGAGTAGATCGTCCCCTTCAGGTCATCAACATCAACAGCCCGGGTCTTGCCGAGGTTCGAGAGCTTTTCGATCTCGGCAGAGAGCATCCCGAGATCTGTTCCTGTTGCGCTGATCATATACTCAACAGCCTGGCCGGTGAGCGTTACTCCCTTTCTCTTTGCCTGCATCGTTATCCAGAGAGGTATCTCCTTTTCCTGCACCGTCAATCCGATGGCCTTCACCTTTTTCAAGCTATCGGCATCAAAAAGCTTGGGGGATGCCCCTTCAAAAAGCATCACCAGGAGCGTGGTCGGTGAAGGGTCCGCCAGATAGCCCTGGAGCTTTTTCAGTGCATTCTTGGTAAGCTTCTGGACATTGCGCAGCACCACTGTTTTCCGCTTCGAGAGGAAGGGGAGTGTGTTGAGGGTATCGACGATCTGTTCCATGGGCGCGCCGTCGTCAGGAGACTTGAGGTCAAAGACAGTAACACCGAAGGCGTCGGCATCGCCGTGCAGCTCTTTGAGCGCCGTCAGCACCTCATATAAGAGAAAATCTTCGGAGGAATAAAAGAGATAGACAGGATGCGGCAGTCCTTTTGATAACTCCTGCTGAAACTGCTTGAGGCTCATCGCCGTTAACGTTTCCCCTCTGTGTCCTTCTGCGCTTTCGCAATCTCCAGGGGATAGGCCTCTTCCAGCAGTTGCCGGTTGAGGCGGATGCGATCGGTACCGGTCGGATTGGACGCTGCCAGCTTCCGGGTCTCCTCTGAGAGTGAGAGACGGGCGAAACGCTCCTCGTCAAAGAGCGTCACCCCCTGGATAATCTGGTTTAGTTCTCCTGTCAGGACATCCCGAAGCCGTTCAGAGGCTTTCTTTGACCCGTCATACTCATCGATCAGCCCCCTCGACTCAGGAGAAAACCGTTCACGGAGATGTTCTGAAAGGGGATCCCCGGCATCTCTCAGCTTGGTGGCGAGGCCATCGAGATCCTTTATATCGCGTGTCGTGAATAAGAGATGCGCAAACTCCTTGGGGGTGTTGTAGGCAATCCGCCGCACCACCTCCTGGGAGAGGTTCTTCAGTGCGCTGGTGGTCGAGAGCTCCTTCTGTGCAAGGACCGTTTCGATGCTGCCGCTGGAGCTGAAGTAGGTGATGAAGGGACTCTGCGCAATGAGGGGAATCGACCTGCCGGTCAGCGTATCCACCAGCCTGAAGTTCGCATTGATCACGACTTCGTACTGTGATGCAACCAGGTCCACTTCGGAGCGGGGCTTGAGCTCAAACCGCAGTATTTCGCCTTCGAGGACGTAGCGCGACGACTGACTGACATAAAACCCGTACTCGGCGAAGGTATCGGCCAGCTGCCGGTTGAACCGGTCCTGCAGCTTGGGCTCGACCGTCCTGTTCTCGATCTTTCCGACGGCAACGGATTCGAAGGGAAGATTGGCACGTGTCTGGAGGGTATAACCGCAACCGTTCACAAAAAATGCAAAAATCAAAAATAAAAATGCAAAATGACGGCCTTTTAGTTTGGCAGCAGTTGTAGTCATTTTATCAGAGGCTCTAAATTCTTCTTTTTTCATTTCGATTTTTACCTATCCCATGACGATATTAACAAGTCTTCCCTTCACGACAACGACCTTTTTGATACTCTTGCCATCGAGGAGCTCCTTTATTTTCGGCTCATTGAGGGCCCGCTGCTGCGCCTCGCTGTCGGGCAATCCCGCAGGCACCAGCACTTTGGAGCGCACCTTCCCGTTGACCTGCACCACGAGTTCCACCTCCTCCTCTTTTGCAAGCTCCTCGTCCCATACCGGCCATGGATGTTCAAAAATGCTGTTGCTCTCTCCGATCGCCTTCCAGAGCTCTTCGCTGATGTGGGGTGCAAAGGGAGCGAGCATGAGCAGCGTATTCCTGACGGCAAAGCGCATCGCCTGCCACCCGTCCTCCGCTTCAGGAGCAAATGACGAAAGCTCGTTCAGCAACTCCATGAGCGAGGCGATCGCTGTATTGAAGTGGTAATCTTTCTCGATATCATTAGTTACCTTTTTAATAGTCTGATGCGTTTTCCGCAGAAGTGCGGACGCAGGCGCTGAGGATACGTGCCCATCGGCGCTCCCGTGCTTCTGCACTTCAGCTCTTGTTTTGTAGACAAGTGCCCATACTCTGTTAAGGAACCGATAAGCGCCCTCAACGCCCTTATCGGACCACTCGAGGTCCCTCTCGGGAGGGGCTGCGAAGAGCGAGAAGAGTCGCATGGTGTCCGCGCCGTAGCGGTTGATGAGTGCGTCGGGATCGATGACGTTCTTTTTTGACTTGGACATCTTCTCCACCCTGCCCTTGATCACCTGCTTCCCGCAGCGTATACATCTGCCGTCCTTCACCTCTTCGGGGAAAAGCCAGTCGTGTTCAGGGCATTTCCATGTTTCTTTTGTAACCATGCCTTGCGTGAGCAGGTTGCTGAAGGGTTCACTGTAGGAAAGGATGCCGAGGTCCCTCATCGCCCTGGTGAAGAACCGTGAATAGAGGAGATGGAGTACTGCGTGTTCGATGCCGCCGATGTACTGATCAACGGGCATCCAGTAGGAGATGTTCTCTTTCGTGAAGGGATGCTCGTCCTTTTTCGAGCAGTACCGCAGGAAATACCATGAGGAATCCACAAAAGTATCCATCGTATCCGTCTCCCGCCGCGCTTTTCCGCCGCAGGCAGGACAGGTCACGTTGAGGAATTCCTCCGATTCCTTGAGCGGTGAGCCTCCTTTGCCGGTAAAGGTCACATCCTCGGGCAGCACGACCGGAAGGTCTTTCTCGGGTACGGGGACAATGCCGCATTTTTCGCAATAGATAACGGGAATGGGCGTGCCCCAGTAGCGCTGCCGTGAAATGCCCCAATCGCGCAGCTTGTAATTTATGGTTCTTTTCCCGAGGCCTTTTTCCTCGATGAATTGGCCGATCTTCTTTTTCGCCTCGCTGCTCCTGAGACCGCTGAACTGGCCTGAATTCACCAGCATCCCTTCTTCCTCAAAGGCGGCCTCAAGCTTCTGCGCTTCAGAATTTCCTTCGGGGACGATGACGACCTTTATCGGGAGATCATATTTCTTCGCGAACTCGAAATCCCTCTGGTCATGGGCGGGAACGGACATGATCGCCCCTGTGCCGTACTCCATCAAGACAAAGTTCGCGATATAGAGCGGAATCCTGTCATTGGTCAGAGGGTTGATCGCATAGTGGCCGGTGAACAGGCCCTCTTTTTCGTCCTCTTTCCCGTATTTCGCCTTGATCGCATCGAGCTTGCTTGTATCGGCAACAAGCCTCTCGGCCAGAGGATGTGCGGCAGCGAGGCACATATAGGTCACACCGAAGATGGTGTCGGGTCTCGTCGTATATATTCTGAGTTTCTCGCTCATTCCTTCGAGAGGAAAGTCGACCTCGACGCCCTCGCTCTTGCCGATCCAGTTCTTCTGCATCAGGACCACTCTCTCGGGCCAGCCCGTCAACTCATCGCAGCCCTGGAGCAGTTCCTCGGCGTAGTGGGTGATTCTGAAAAACCATTGCTCGAGCTCCTTCTGGATCACCACCGTGTCGCAGCGCCAGCATTTGCCGTCGATCACCTGCTCGTTGGCGAGGACCGTCACGCAGGAGGGACACCAGTTGACGAACGACGCCTTCTTATAGGCAAGGCCCTTTTCCAGGAGCTTCAGGAAAAACCACTGGTTCCATTTATAGTAGTCCGGACTGCAGGTCGTCACCTCCCTGTTCCAGTCATAGCTCAGGCCCATGCGGATGAGCTGCTTCTTCATGAAATCGATGTTCTCGTAGGTCCACTTTGCCGGATGGAGACCGTGCTTGATCGCCGCATTCTCCGCAGGCATGCCGAAGGAGTCCCACCCCATCGGATGGAGCACATTCAGTCCTCGCATTCTCTTGTATCGTGCGATGACATCGCCGATGGCGTAATTGCGCACATGCCCCATATGGATCTTCCCCGAAGGATACGGGAACATTTCGAGACAATAGAATTTCTCTTTGGACGGATCGGTCTCGGTCTTGTCGAGCTGCCGCCCGGCCCAGTAGCGCTGCCACGTCGTCTCTATTTCGTTAAAGTCGTACCTTTCTTTCATAGCTCCTCAGAATTTTATACCAAGATCGGGAAACAATGCCGCCAGCTGTCCCATCTTGTTGGTCAGGAGCATGATCCCGAAGAGAATCAGGATGAGGCCGCTTACAACCATGATCACCCGCATGAATTTATGGATTCTCCGTGTATACGTAAAGAACGCATTGATGGCGAGCGTCGCCAGGATGAAAGGAATCGCAAGCCCCAGTGAATAGACCGAAAGGAGCTTGAGCCCGTAGGCAGCCGACGCCTGGGAGCTCGCGTAGATCAGAATCGTACCGAGGATCGGTCCGATGCAGGGGGTCCAACCCGCGGCAAAGCTCATGCCGATAAGGAAGGCGCCCACATATCCGGCGGGCCCTTCGCTGATATGGAACCTGCGCTCCCTCATGAGGAAGTCCATTTTTATGAATCCCGCGATAAAGAGTCCGAAGATGATCGTCAGGATGCCGCCGCCGATGCGCAGATATTCCTGGTATTTAAGGAAGAGGCCGCCGATCAGAGAGGATGACGCACCCAGGGCGATAAAGATCGTCGAGAAACCGAAAATGAAGGCGATGGTATTGCCCATGGTCTTCGAGATCTTCGGCCGTGATTTCAGCTCATCGATAGACAATCCCGTTATGAACGAAACATACGCAGGCACCAGCGGCAACACGCAGGGAGAGAGAAATGACAACACCCCCGCCAGAAATGCCAATGGAAACGATACATCTTTCATCTCGCACACTCCCTGAAAAAGTAAGAGGTAAAAAGTGAGAAGTAAGAAGTGAGAGAAATACTTTTATCCGTCAGGTTCTTACTTCTTATTTCCCACTTCTCACTTATCTTGCACACTCTGTCGGATCTCCTTTGATCTTTTCTACCGCATGGGGAAGAACATCGAGGACGACCTCGAGGTTCTCCTTGACCGCCTTCGGGCTGCCGGGCAGATTGATAATCAGAGTCTGCCCCCGCACTCCTGCCACCGCGCGGGAGAGCATCGACCGATTCGTCTTTTTCAGGCCCTCCATCCTCATCGCCTCGGCAATGCCGGGAATCTCACGCTCGATAACATCGCGTGTCGCCTCGGGAGTAACGTCACGCGGCGAGAGTCCTGTGCCGCCCGTTGTGAAGACGAGATCAACCTTGCCGACATACGACATGAGTTTATCCCGGATCAGTTCCCGCTCATCAGGCAGGACATCGTAATATTTTACTTCGGCAAGGCCCTTGAGCATCTCGGCGATCGCGGGACCGCTTGCATCCGTCCGCTCCCCACGGGAGCCTTTATCACTCAAGGTAAGTACAGCAACTGTTATCATGCATCCTCAACATAAATCATCACGAAGCTTCACGGCAGCTCTCGTTATGGCTATTTTCTAAGGGAGATATCTATGGCGTCGCCGACTTTGATCTTCCCGCCCTTGAGGATTCTTATGAATATCCCCTCCTTGGGCATGACGCAATCTCCTGCCTGGTAGTAAATGGCGCACCGGCTATGGCACTCTTTGCCGATCTGACTTACCTCACCGATAACGTCTCTGCCGATGCGCATCCTCGTCCCGACCGGCAACGCAAGGAGATCAAGACCTTCGGTAGTAATGTTCTCCGCAAAGTCGCCGGGCTTCACATCGAGGCCCATCGCCTGCATTTTTTTTACGCTTTCCAGCGCCAGGAGGCTCACTTGCCTGTGCCACTCCGACGAAGCGTGAGCATCTCCCTCGATGCCCTGATTTTCGTTGATAACAGCCTCCTGAACGGGCGTTTTCCTGACGCCCTTCTTCTCACTGATATTTATCGAAACAATCTTCCCTGTCATATTGTCCATCCCCTGAAAAATTACGATATCCTCTAAAATACCATAAAAAATTCAAAAATATCACTGTATCACACCGCCGCCGATAACCACGTCTCCCTCATAAAATACAGCGGCCTGGCCCGGCGCCGGTGCCCACTGCGGCTCATCATAGACGACCTTTACCCTGTTGTGGTCAAGGACATGGAGCGTTGCAGGCTCATCCCTCATCGTTGACCGGATCTTCACCATAGCACGGAAAACCTGCGTCCCGGTGGGCGGAGGGATCAGCCAGTTAACCTCATCGACGCTAAACTCACGCGCCAGAGCTGCTTCGCGAGGCCCCACATAAACGGTATTGCTTTTTGCATCGATTCTCACAACGTAGAGAGGCTTTCCTGTCGCCACTCCCAGACGCTTCCGCTGTCCGGGAGTATAGAGATGGATTCCCCTATGCTGACCAAGGGTCTTTCCTGTTTCGATATCGATCATCGGCCCCTTGGTCTCTCCGGTCAGCTCCTCGACGAATCTGAAGTAATACCGGTCCTCGATGAAGCATATCTCCTGGCTCTCCGGCCTCCGGGCAGCAGAGAGGTTCCTCTCCCGTGCCATCTGCCGGACCTCCTCCTTCCTCTTTTCGCCGAGAGGGAGCAGTAGCCGATCCAGCAGTTCAGGTGTAAGGACGTAAAGAACATAGGACTGGTCCTTTTTGAGATCTATTCCTTTTTTGAGCACGGAAGTGCGGAAGTGCGGAAGCTCGGAAGCCTTCCGGTTCTGTGCCTCCGGGCTACAATGTTCCACGCGTGCATAGTGTCCTGTGGCAATATAATCGGCGCCCCGTTCATGAGCGATCTTCAGAAGATAGGGAAACTTGATGTTCTTGTTGCAGAGGATGCAGGGATTCGGGGTAATGCCTTTTGCATAGGCATGAATGAACGGTTCGATCACCGTGCTGACAAACTCGTCCCTCAGGTTCACCATGGTATGCCTGATACCGATACTCTCCGCAGTCTTTTTGGCATCTTCCAGAGCCTCAAGAGTGCATCACGAGGGAGCGTGGGAAGAAGTTTTTTTCAGCCTCATCTCATAGAGGACAAAGCTTACCCCCTCAACCTCATAGCCCTGTTCCTTGAGAAGCAAGGCAGTGATTGAGGAATCCACGCCTCCGCTCATGCCGACAATGACGTTTTTCATTGGTGATTGGTTTCCGGTGGGATACGAGGGTGAATGCAAAGCATTTCTACTCCGCTCTGCCGCAGGCCTATGCGGTAAACTTCCCTTTTTCCCGTTTTCTTTCATTATACCGCATCCCGGCAACGGACAGTGATAACCGCCGGGGAGAGGCAGGAATGCCTTAAAAATTACAGCAGGGAATGGTGATTCCGCTTTTTTACTTTTGCTTTTTAAATATGTTACAGTGATAAATTAATAATGCAAAAGGAGAACACGGCATGAAGAGAGTTTTAACATTGCTTATTGCCCTCGTCTTTGTGGCTTCCTGCTCACAGGGCGGTTCAACGGGCGGCTATGTCGCCAAGGTAGATAGCGTCAAGATCACCAAAGAGGACGTGCAGGCGGAGATGAATGCACTCCCCGACATGGCGAAGCAGTTTTTCATGGGCCCAGAAGGAGCGGCTCGGTTCGTTGATGAGCTGACCAAGAAAGAGATGCTCTATATCGAGGCCAAAAAGAGAGGCCTGGACAAGGACAAGGAGTTCCAGAGGAGAGTCGAAGAATTCAAGAAGATCACCCTCATCAATCAGCTCCTCGAAAAGGAAATAGAGTCGGGCGCCAAAATAACCGATGCGGATATAAAAAACTTCTACGATACCCACAAGGAAGATTTTATCCTGAGCAGCCAGGTGAAGATCAGCCAGATCGTGGTGAAGTCAGAGGATGATGCGAAGAAGGTCTATGACCGCCTCAAGGCCGGCGAGGATTTCGGAAAGATCGCTGCCGAAATGTCCACGGATGCGAATACGGCGAAAGCAGGCGGCCATCTCGGCACCTTCAAAAAGGGAGAGCTTTCTCCTGAGCTCGAAGACGCGGTGTTCAGGCTGAAAAAGGGAGAGGTAAGCATGCCGTTGAGGCTGAAAGACGGCCTCCACATCCTCAAAGTGATTGACCTCAAGGGCACACAGGTCGAGTTCGAAAAGGTGAAAGGCATGATCCATCAGCGGCTCGTCGCCGAGAAGCAGAAGGCGAGCTTCGATAAGTTCATGGAAGGCCTTAAGAAGAAATATAAAGTCGATATCAACAAGGACGCAGTCTCAAAGCTGAACCTCTCTCCCATACCCCCTTCCGGTCCGCTGCCCCCCTCGCATCCCCCGGTAAACGGTCCGGCAAAACCGGCGCCGCCTCTGAAAAAATAGCGCGAAACTTCCAATAGGCAGAAAAGAAGAGGGCAGGAAAATTCCTGCCCTCTTCTTTTCAACATCCGAAAAGGATATGAGGGCAGTTTTATTTTCCTATGCAGAATTCGCTGAAGATCCTGTTCAGGATATCGTCGGTGGTCACAACGCCGATGATCGCTCCCAAATGGTTGAGCGCTTCACGAAGAAAAAGGGCGGTCACTTCGAGCGGCTCGTTATTGCTGAGTGATTCCTCTGCTCTTTTTAATGATTCGATGGCGCTGTCGATGGCATGTTTATGCCGCATGTTGGTGATGAGGAGGTCTTCATGGTCAAGAGGGCTGTCGGGAGCAATACAGAGGGAATAGATAGCGTTTTTCAATTCATCGATTCCATGCCCTGTTACTGCAGAAACTTTGACGGGAGCAGTCTGGAGACCGTCCCCGGGAACGACACTTCCGAACCCCGGAGTTTCCCGGTCGATCTTGTTGATAACCACAACGCTCTTTTTATTCTTTATTCTTTCGATCAATTCCCTGTCCGCCGCATCCAGCGGCCTGCTCGCATCGAGAACAGCGATGATGAGGTCGGCTCCATCGATTGCCTTGAGGCTCCGCTTCACTCCCTCCATCTCGGCAAGGTTGTGCGTCTCCCTGATCCCTGCAGTATCCATAATGCGCAGCGGCAGGCCATTGATATTCAGGTAGTCTTCGATGATGTCCCTCGTCGTGCCCGGCAGGTCGGTGACAATAGCCCTGTCCTTCTCGAGCAATGCATTGAGCAGCGATGATTTGCCGACATTGGGTTTTCCGACGATTGCCGCAGAAACACCCTCTCTGAAGAATTTTCCTTCCTCATAGCCGTTTGAGAGCTTATGGAGCTCTGCTGTCGTGGTGCGCAAAGAACCGATGATATCGTCCTTTGTTGCGGCCTCGATCTCTTCCTCGGGAAAATCGATATAGGCTTCGATATGGGCACAGAACCCGGTGATCGTAGCTTGCAGCTCTGTCATCCTCTTCGAAAGTCTTCCTTCGAGCTGCTGGAAGGCCAACCGTTCAGCCTGATCGGTCTTTGCCCGTATCACGTCAATCACCGCCTCAGCCTGGGAGAGATCGATCCTTCCGTTGAGAAAGGCCCTCCTGGTAAACTCGCCCGGTCCGGCAAGCCGCGCTCCCTGGTGCAGCAGCAACTGGAGCGTTGTTTTGAGCGGAAGGATGCCGCCATGACAGTTGATTTCGACCACGTCCTCTCTGGTATAGGTATGCGGCGCCCTCATGACTGCAACGAGGACTTCGTCGATCTTCCTTCCCGTAGCGGGGTCGATGACAACCCCATAGGTGAGCGTGTGGGACTTTGCTCCGGAAAGTTTCTTCCCTTTGGGAGAGACAAACACAGCATCTGCAATGGCGACGGCATCTCTGCCGCTCAAGCGCACAATACCGATGCCGCCCTCGCCCATCGGCGTCGATATGGCTGCGATCGTGTCGTCGAGGTAATCCATGGACAGACTATCCAAGCACCGCGGAGAGCTCTTAAGAGGAACTCTCCGCGATAAGATTATTTATGCTGGCTGTTTTACAAGTTTTTTGTTCATGTACCACTGCTGGGCGATACTCAGCACATTGTTCACCAGCCAGTAGAGCACGAGGCCCGAAGGGAAGGTCAGGAACATGAAGGTGAAGACCACCGGCATGAGCATCATGATCTTCTGCTGAGTCGGGTCCATGGTCGACGGTGTCATCTTCTGCTGTATCACCATCGTTATTCCCATGATAATCGGCAGTATATAGTAGGGATCCTTTGCGGCAAGGTCCTGTATCCAGAGCATGAAGGGAGCGCCTCTCAGCTCAATTGCAATATTCAGTACCTGGTAGAGCGCGAAGAAGACCGGTATCTGAAGCAGCATGGGAAGGCATCCCCCCATCGGGTTGACCTTGTTCTTCTTGTACAATTCCATCAACTCCCGCTGCATTCTCTGCGGATCGCTCTTGTACTTCTCCCTGATCTCGGCCATCCGCGGCTGTATATCCTGAAGCTTCTTCATCGACTTCTGTCCCTTGTTGATGAGTGGGATAAAGGGAATCCTTACCAGAATGGTGAGAATGATGATTGCAATACCGTAGTTGAGCGTGAGGTCATAAAAGAATTTCAGGATCCAGAACAGCGGCCGCGCAATAATGGAAAAGAAGCCGAAATCGACGATATGCTCGAGCCCGTTGCCGAGCTTGCTCAGCCGGGGAAGCTCCTTCGGGCCTGCATAGATGAAGTAGTTGTTCGTACCGGCCGGCATGCGCAATGCTGCAAGGGCATCGGTATTCTTGGCCCAAACTTTTGCTTCTTCAGTCTGAGTTTTTGGCACAATAGCCGAGAAGAAGTATTTGTCTTCCTGGGCGACCCATTTGATCCCCTCCTTGAAGCTCTTCACCTCTTTCAGCTTGGCCCCGGTAAATTCGAGACGCTCTGCGTCCTTCAGGATGACCGGCCCCAAATGAGCGGAATTGCTCTTTTCGTAAATACCGAAATCCCTCCCCGGTGTGATCCAGTAGGAGCCCAATCCCTGCACCTCGTCTCTCAGGTCAAAACCGTACTTATCGTAGTGGAAAGTATACGTCCTGCGGATCGATTGACCGCCGGCGCTGTATTCGAAGACAAGGGTTGCGGCGTTTTTGTCAGGAGAGAGGGTTACATTCTCTCCCCGAACTGCAAAAGGAGCATGGGCATACTGAAATTCGTCGGTAGCTCCGATAGCGAGCGGAGCAATCAGCGAATCGCCTTTCAAAACGATCGGGTTGCCTTTTTTATCGGTATAGCTTTTGAGCGTGATGCTCTTGATGGTGCCGCCGCGCGAAGTAAACACCGCAGTGTAAAGATTATTTTCTACTTTTATTTCTTTTTCTGGCGAGGCGGTATCCGTGGAGGGGGGTGGGGCCATCGCCGGAGCGGCAGGGACAGCAGACGGCGCCTTTGCAGCCTCCTGCCGGGCCTGTTCCTGAGCCGCTTTCTGTTGCGGCGCCGGAGGGGTTTTGGGTACGAAGAAATACTGCCACGCAAGCAGTATGGCAATGGAAAGCACTATAGCAACTAACGTCCTTTTTTCCATGTAAACGTCCTTTACGTTATTTTACCGGGTCATAGCCGCCCGGATGAAAGGGATGGCACTTCGCAATCCTCTTGAAGGACAGCAGCGTGCCCTTGAGCGCGCCATATTTCCTGACCGCCTCCAGGGAATATTCCGAGCATGTGGGTACAAAGCGGCAGCGTGGCGGAAGAATCGGCGATATGGCGTATCTGTAAAATTTGATGAGGGCCAAGATAATTGCTTTCACGGAGCAGAAACTCCTCTACCCTGCGAGGCGCTTTCTCCCTTTGGCCCTTCTGTTCTTTATGACCTTCCTGCCGGCGGTGGTGCTCATGCGGGTAAGAAAGCCGTGCGTCTTTTTCCTTCTGCTTTTATGCGGATTATAGGTAGTATAAGTGCCCATGTGTATGAAACCTCCTGAAAATATTGAATTACAATTATAATTTTTTAAGGGTCGTAAAGTCAACCAAGGTGCAAGGCGCATTTATAGCGTTTATAACGCACAAATACCGCACTGCAGACCCAAAAAACGCAATAAACGCCTTAGGGTTTCCAGTACTCTACGAACCTCCCGTTCTTGGTAACCCACACGATGTAAGGCGCCTGCGCGACATCGCCCTTTTCGGTGAACCTTAT
This sequence comes from Nitrospirota bacterium, assembly GCA_040754455.1. Taxonomy (GTDB): domain Bacteria; phylum Nitrospirota; class Thermodesulfovibrionia; order Thermodesulfovibrionales; family Dissulfurispiraceae; genus JBFMCP01. The sequence goes on along the minus strand of JBFMCP010000012.1, from coordinate 55,278 downwards.
GGTGCCGAGTGCTCCGGGAAACTCCATGGAGTGCAGCTTCTCGATAACTGCTTTGCCGTCAGTGGTCCCCGCCTCTTTCACAGCGGTCAGAAGGATATTCACTGCATCATACGCATAAATGGAATAAGGGCCCAGCTCTCCGAATTTCGCCTTGTATTTTTCGATGAAGCTCTTTGCCGTGGGAATATTGTTCGGATCAGGGCTGAAGGTCAGGTACGTGCCCTCAGCGGCCTTCTCGCCTGCAATCTCGACGAACTTGGGATCGATGCTGCCGTCGCCGCTCAGGAAGGGAGCGGTCAGGTTGATCTCGCGGGACTGTTTCACGAGCAATCCAGTCTCGGGGTAGATGCCGCCGAAGAAAATGAGATCGGGACGCTTCTCCCTTACCGAAGTGAGTACGGTCTTGAAGTCCTTGTCCCCCTTGGTGATGCCGCCGTAGTAGACCACGTCAACCGCTGTGCCGAGGTGCTTCTTGAAAAGGTCGGCAAATCCCTGACCATAGGTCGTCTTGTCATGGAGGATGGCGACTTTTTTCACCTTAAGCTGGTCTTTTGCAAAGTCAGCCGCCACCTTCCCCTGCTGATCGTCGGTGCCGCAGACCCTGAAGACGCCCCGGGAGCCACGCTCGGTAAGCTGGGGATTCGTCGAGGCCGGTGTGATCATGGGAATGCCCGCTCGATTATAGACATCGGAAGCGGGAATGGAGCAGCTCGAATTGAAATGGCCGATGACCCCGATCACTCCCTCGTTGACCAGTTTGTTTGCAACCGCCACCGCCTGCTTGGGATCGGCCTGGTCATCGCCGACAATCAGTTCGATCTTCTTGCCGAGGAGGCCGCCCTTGCTGTTCCACTCCTCGAGGGCGATGCTGACGCCGTTCTTGAAGTCATTGCCCATCTTTGCCTCAGCGCCGGTCATCTGCGCGGCAACGCCTACTTTTATTACATCCTCCTTCTTTCCGCAGCCCGTCACCAGGAGGGCCAGCGAAAGAATCATTCCCACAATAACCAAAACTCGTCTCATCTCTTAACCTCCTCCCTATTTGATTCATCGTTCATAGTTCATTGTCAACGGCCAATGTTTTTATTATCCACTACTTCAGTGAACGGTGAACAATAAATTATGAGCTTGTCATTTCCAGAAATCGCTTTGCATTTTCCTTTATATCTCCCAGCAAAAGGCCCGATGAAACCGCAACGCCGTCGCACCCTGCAGCGATGACGGCCTGCGCATTCTCTGCCTTGATGCCTCCTATGGCGATCACCGGAATAGAAACCGCTGCTTTAATGCTTCGGAGCATCTCCCCCCCCTTCGGCACCCCCACCTCTTTTGTAGCAGTAGGGAAAATGGAGCCGAAACCTATATAATCAGCGCCCCCCTGTTCCGCCTCGAGCGCCTCCTCAAGTGAATGCGTCGAGATGCCGATGATCCTCGTTCCCATGATCTTTCGCGCCTCTCGCAGCGGCAGATCGTCCTGTCCGAGGTGGACTCCGTCCGCCTCAACCGCCAGGGCCACATCAGCATAATCATTGACAACAAAAAAAGCGCCGAACCTCCTGGTGATCTCCCGGAGTCTCAACGCTTCGAAAAAGAGCTCCCTTTTTGTCTTATACTTCTCCCGGTACTGGACCCATCGGATACCGCATTCAAGAAGTTTCGTGACCGTTGCTTCGAGCGCATTGGCCGCGTGGGCCGGCCCAGTTCCGGTAATAAAGCAGATACGTCCGGGCTTGAAGCTCGTCAACGCAGAACGTCGCGCAGTACTCACTCCGCGGTGCCCCCGTTTTTGCCCGGCTCGGAACCTCCCTCTGATTCAGCCATTCTTTCTATGAAGTGGGTATTGAAGTTGCCCTTGATGAAATCAGGATGGTTGAGTACCTTCTTATGGAAGGGAATCGTCGTCTTGATCCCCTCAATAATGAATTCATCGAGGGCTCGCTTCATCTTCGCAATCGCCTCTTCTCTGTTCTTGCCGTGGACAACGAGCTTCGCGATCATGGAGTCATACTGCGGCGGCACCACCCAACCGGTATAGGCGGCAGTATCGATCCGTATCCCGGGCCCTCCCGGCGGCATGAAGAGCGTTAGCTTTCCTGGAGAGGGAATGAACCGTTCCGGATCCTCTGCATTGATCCTGCACTCCATAGAATGCCCTGCGGCCTTTACCTGATTCTGTTTATAGGCGAGAGGGAATCCCGCCGCTATCTTGATCTGTTCCTTGATAATATCGATACCGGTCAGTTCCTCGGTGATCGGGTGTTCAACCTGGACCCTCGTATTGATTTCCATGAAATAAATATTCTGCTCCTGATCAACAATAAACTCGATGGTGCCGACGTTCTTGTACTTCATCGCCTTTGCCGCACGTACGGCAAGCTCGCCGATCTTTTTGCGGAACTTCTCGGTAGCAATAGGAGAAGGAGCCTCTTCGATGAGCTTCTGGTGCCGCCGCTGTATCGAACAATCGCGCTCTCCAAGATGGATCACGTTGCCCTTCCCGTCAGAAATTATTTGGACCTCGACATGCCGTATGGAGGGAAGGTATTTCTCGACATACACTTCGCTGCTGCCGAAGGCTGCAAGCGACTCTCTCTGCGCCATGTGAAACGCCTGGGAGAGCTCTTCCTCTTCGCTGACAATGCGCATTCCCCTGCCGCCGCCGCCGGCCGATGCCTTAATAATAACCGGAAATCCTATCTTCTTTGCGGTCTTCAGGGCGATCTCTTCGGTCGCTACAGGACCGTCGCTGCCCGGGACCACGGGTATGCCGCGGCGCTTCATAACCTGTCGCGCCTTTGCCTTGTCGCCGCCGACGCGCATATTTTCAGGGGTAGGCCCGATAAAGGTGATTCCCGAGGTGGCGCAGGCCTCGACAAATTGGGGATTTTCTGAGAGGAACCCGTAACCAGGATGGATCGCCTCTGAATCGGTAAGCTCAGCGGCACTCAGGATCGCCGGGATATTGAGATAGCTTTGTATCGGGCTCGCCGGGCCGATACAGATGGACTCATCGGCAAGCCTTACATGGAGCGACTCTCTTTCTATATCGGAATAGATGGCGACCGTCCTGATGCCGAGTTCCTTGCAGGCACGGATGACGCGCACGGCGATCTCGCCGCGGTTTGCGATCAGTATCTTCTTGAACAGTTTCATGCCTGCCTAACCTGCCGGGTCGATCAGGAAGAGCGGCTCACCGTATTCGACGGGATGCCCATTTTCAACGAGTATCTTCACCACAATGCCGTCGACTTCGCTCTCTATTTCGTTCATCAGTTTCATTGCTTCGATGATGCAGAGGACCTGGCCCTTTCTTACCCGCGACCCTACTTCGACAAAGGGTTCAGCTTCGGGAGAAGCCGAGCGGTAGAGCGTTCCCACAATAGGAGAGGTGACGGTGAAGAGCTTCTTTTCTGCTTCGGGTGTTTCCTCTTCGACCACCTCTTTTCTCTCGGCCGGTGTCGGCTGACGGACCTCGAGATGCCCGAAAAATTTTTCACGCCGTATCCTGACCTTGAAGCCGTCCTTTTCAACCTGCAGTTCGGTAATATCCGTGTCTTTTAAAAGCCCCATCAATTCCTTTAACTCATCGAGCTCCATTATCACCCTCCGTAATTAAAGTGGGAAGTGAGAAGTAGGAAGTAAGAAGTAATTTTTATCTTTCACGTTACTTCTCACTTATTTACTTCCCACTTCCTACTTTCTCAATGTACTCCGACGTCCTCGTATCGACTTTGATGACATCGCCCGTCATAATGTGGAACGGGACTTTGACCACAGCGCCGGTCTCGAGCTTCGCCGGCTTGGTGCTGCCCGAGGCAGTGTCTCCTCTGAAGGCAGGCTCGGTCTCGGCCACTGCGAGCTCCACAAACATAGGGGGCTCGACCGACAGGGGGGCGCCTTTATAATAGAGGATCTTTACGATCATGTTCTCTTTAATGAATTTCTTCGCATCGCCGAGCTGCACATCGGTCAGAGGGACCTGCTCATAACTTTCCATATCCATGAAATAGTGCATATCGTCCTGGACATAAAGATACTGCATGTCTTTCTCCTCGAGCTGGGGAGAATCGAACTTTTCTCCTGACCTGAAGGTATCTTCAAGGACACTGCCTGTTCTGATATTCCGCAGTTTGGTCCTCACCACCGCGCCGCCCCTCCCCACTTTGGAATGCTGGAAGTCGATAATCTCGCAGGGCTCGCCTTTGTACTCTATCTTTGCACCCTTTCTGAAATCGCTCGTTGTAATCAAGTGAAACCTCCTACTATCGGTTCATAGTTTATAGTTCATCGTTCATTGTTACTCATAGTACATGAACCATGAGCGGTGAACTATGTACGAATTATTTCGAGCTCTCTGCCGAGAGTCGTTAATACTACACCTTTTCCCTTCTCCATCAGCACCATGTCTTCGATCCGCACCCCGCCGAGGTGCGGGATATAGATGCCGGGCTCAATGGTAAAGACCGTACCGTCGGCAATACGCTCGCTCCTGAGCCACGATACCCGCGGCGCTTCATGGACATCCAGGCCGATACCGTGACCAGTGCCGTGGCCAAAGAAGTCACCGTATCCCGCCTTTTTGATGGTGTCCCGCGCAGCGGCATCGACGGCCCGTGTCGTAACGCCTTTTTTTACCGATTGCACCGCCTTTTCCCGTGCGCTGTTGACCACTTCGTAGACGGCTCTCTTTTCGGAAAGGGCCTCGCCCGACATAAGAAGTGTCCTGGTCATGTCAGAGAAATACCCGTCTGCCTCTCCGCCCCAGTCAATTATAACAAAATCGCCTTTTGCGATTTTCTTTTCTGTAGCGCGTGCATGGGGCATGGAGGCGTTATTTCCGGAAGCAACTATTATATCAAAAGGGATGCTCCTGCATCCCGTCTTTTTGAGCTGCTCCTCAAGCCTCAGGGCGATGTCCCGTTCCCGCACGCCGGCCTTTATTCTCGGCTTGACTGCCAAAAAAGCCTCTTCAGCCCTCCTCACCGCTTCCCGTATGGCTGCAACTTCCTCCGCATCTTTGACCTTTCTCAGATTCTCGATGAGGTTGGATTGCGGAGACAGCACCAGCGGTAGTGTCTTCAGCAGGGCGTAAAATTCATAAGAGAGTGAAGTCTCGAAGCCGAGCCGCTTGGCGCCCAGCTTTTTGAGCAGTGCCTGCAGTACCTTTATCCGCTTGCCTCTCTCTATCTCGATTTCATAGCCTTTGACCTCATTGCCGGCCTGCTCCTGGTAGCGGAAGTCGGTAACGAACACGCCCCGGTCACGGGAGATCAGGACAAAGCCGGAGGATCCGGTAAAGCCAGTGAGATAGCGGACATTCTTTATGGCGCCCACGTAGAGCGCGTCGATCTTCTTCCGGGTAAGCAGCCTCTGGACATGCTGCAATCTTGAGGCATATCGGCTCATGGATGATCTCCTTAAAGTTTTGTGAGCTTTCAGCGGTCATCACAACAAAAGGAAAGAGCAGGTTTTTACTGAAAGCTGACTGCTGAGAGCTGAAAGCTTCAGGAAGCTTGTGCCTGCCCCAGAGAGCGCATCGCTCCCAGGAGTCTTGTGAGACGGCCCACGGCAATCTCCCTGCGCTGTGCCCGCTGTCTGGCAAATCGCTCTTTTATGAGTTCAGAAAACCGGTTGAGCCGGGCAACGATACGTCCGCTATCATAGCCTGTCAGCCTCATCAGGAATCTGAGTTCCTCTCTCTTCTGGAGTACGGTCTTTTGATCCGGATTGGAGGAGAGTATGCGGTGGTAGAGCTGCATGGCCTTTGCAAAGCGTCCTTCGGCAATATATACATCAGCCTCGCGTATCAGTTCTGAAACGGGAAGATGAGGAGGACCGGGAGCTTGTTCCGCTCCTGATGCGGGTGCGGAACTGCTCAGATCAGGAGAAATGGAAGCAGCATCGCTCTCATACCTGGCACCTGCGCTCTCTCCCTCCGGGTCCGCACGTTCGAGCATCTGTTGTGCTTCCAAAGGTTCGACCGCTGCACGCACTTCGTCTTCGTCCTCAGCGACAGACGTCCGCCCTTCCGCGCTCTCAATCGAGCAATCGAAGTGCGAGAGACAGGTGCGCGCCTCTTCATCGAGGGGATCCGTTGCAAGAATCCTTTTGCATTCCGCAATGGCCCGCTCAGCGTCACCGAGCCTCTTATATGCTTCAACGAGACCCTTACGGGCGAAGATGTTCTGGGGAGAGCGCTCCGCTGCCTCGAGAAACTCCTCTTTTGCCTCGGCAATCATGCCCTTCGAGAGATACCAGCGGCCGAGTGTCACATGAGCGGCCACGAAATCAGGGTTTTTCCTTACCCCCTCCACCAGCAGCGTGATCGCCTCATCGATCCGCTCCGCCTTTCTGAGCTCTTCGGCGAGGGAAAGAAAGAGTTTCGAATCCGGGCGCTCGCTGAGGCGCTCCTTTAAGCGCTTTATATAGGGGCTCTGCTCTATGCTTTTCATGAAAGTTTTATCCGTTCTTGACCGCCAGTATCCTGTCGAATATCGCAACGGCTATATTCTCTTTGGACATCATCGGCAATGGGAGCTCGTGCTCGCGATCAATGAGCACCACCTCGTTGGTATCGACGTCAAACCCTGCGCCCTTTTTCGAGACATCATTGAAGACGATCATGTCCACATCCTTGCCCAGGAGCTTCTTGCGCGCCCGGTCGATCCTGCTGCCGGTCTCGGCGGCAAACCCGACGGTGAAGGGCTTTTTCTTGAGCTTTCCTACCTCTGCAAGGATGTCCGTTGTCTTTATAAGGTTCAGCGAGAATTTCTCCTTCTTCTCGATCTTGGTGCTTTTCGTTTCGAGGGGGGCAAAATCGGCGACCGCAGCGGACATGATGAAAAGGGTGGACATGGGGATGTTGTCCATGACCGCGGTATACATCTCCTGAGCGGTCTCTACCCTGATCAGGTCGACTCCCTCGGGGGGCTTTATGGCTGTCGGGCCGCTCACCAGTGTGACTTCGGCACCCCGGCGCTTTGCGATCTTGGCAAGGGCATAGCCCATCTTGCCGGAAGACCGGTTCGATAGGAACCGTACCGGATCGAGGTACTCCCGCGTAGGTCCTGCGGTCACCAGCACCTGCTCTCCGGCGAGGTCCTTTTCCACCAGGGCGGAAACAGCCGCCTCAACAATGCTCTCCACATCAGCCATCCTGCCCATCCCCTCTTCGCCGCAGGCGAGATTGCCGCGTTCCGGTCCGACCATAGCCACGCCGAGGGAGGAGAGATAGTGGAGATGTTTCTGGAAGATCTGGTTTTCGTACATCCGCCAATTCATCGCCGGTGCGATGATCACCTTTTTATTAAAAGCGAGGAGGGTTGTGCTGAGCATATCGTCGGCAATGCCGTTCGCGTATTTGCTGATGATGTTCGCCGTTGCAGGAGCGATGATAAAGCAGTCGGCGCCTGCGGGAAGACTTACGTGGGAGAGGGGAGCGGCGAACATATCGTCATAGACGCGCTCCCCCGCGGCGACCTCAAGGGAAAGGGGGGTGATAAAACGTTTTGAGGCCTCTGTCATTATCACCGTGACAGAAGCCTCTTCCTGCCGTAACCTCTTGATAAGCTCGATCGCTTTATAAGCAGCTACACTCCCGGTGATTCCCAAAAGTATAGACTTACCTTTCAGCACGGTATCCTCTCCGTTCGGGAAGAGCGGCTTACTCTTCGCTCTCTTCGCCCTCTTCTGTCTCCTCGGTCTCGCTGAAGAGCTCCTCCAGCGCCTTTTCCGTGGCGCCTTTCTCATGGAGGTAGACTTTCAGATCTTTCTCCAGCTCGGAAAGGTCCTCAATGGGTCTCCTCCTCTCCTCGATCAGCTTTTTGTAGTCGATCCGCTCAGCCTTTTCCTTTGCCGCGACCGCATCGCTGCCGGTGAGGAACTCGATCTTGCCGGTAATCGTCTCGAGAAGAGCGTTGGTGGTCACCTTCTTTGCCTTGGCCTGAACCTTCGGCGTCGAGCCGAGCGAGAGCTCCCGTGCCCGCTGCGCAGCGATCACCACAAGCCTGTATCTGCTGTCTATCTTATCCTTATCGTACTCGATAGGAAGCGATATTAAATCCATACTCCTAACCCTCCTTCAAAAATTGTTGTTCTATCCATGCGTGATCCACCTTCGAAATCGCACACCGTTCAGAACGCACAATGGCGACCAGATCGGTCAGGGCTTCTTCAAAGATATCGTTTATAATAACATAATCGTAATTTTTATACTCGCCTATCTCCTTGACGGCATTCCGTAATCTCCGCTCGATGACCTCTTCGGTATCGCTCATCCTGCCGGCAAGCCGCATCCTGAGCACCTCCATCGAAGGCGGAAGGATAAAGATAAAGCGGCAGTCGGCAGCGTTCTGCCGTATCTGGCGCGCGCCCTGGACATCGATATCGAGGAGCACATCCAGGCCCGCGCTCAACATTTCCTCGATCCTTTTCCGTGAAGTCCCGTAAAAGTTGCCGTGCACCTCCGCCCATTCGACGAAGTCTCCTTGCGCTGCCATGGCGCGGAACGTATCTTTGTCCACAAAGGTATAGTGGACATCATTGAGCTCTCCGGGCCTCGGCTCCCGCGTCGTAAACGAGACAGAATGCTTAATGCCGGAGAGGCGTTCACAGAGCCTCTGGCAGAGGGTAGTCTTCCCTGCACCGGAGGGTGCGGATATCACAAAGAGGCTACCCCTCCTCGGTTTCATAAAAAAGCCCCTCGCCCCCTTCCTTAAATCCTCCGACGCGCTGCGCTATGGTCTCCACCTGAATCGCGGAGAGAATAATATGATCGCTGTCGGTAACGATAATGGAGCGCGTCTTCCTCCCTTCAGTGGCGTCGATGAGCTTGCCGCGCTCACGCGCCTCCTCCCTCATTTTTCTGATAGGAGACGATCCGGGATTTACAATCGCCACTACCCTGGAGGAGTGGATGACATTGCCGAACCCTATGTTGATCAACGAGCCTTTCATTGCCGTGCCAAGCCCCCTACTGAATATTCTGGATCTGCTCCCGCAACTTTTCGATGGTCGTCTTCATCTCTATTGCCAGAGCGGTAATGGCAACATCGTCGACCTTTGAGGCGATCGTATTCGCTTCCCTGTTCATCTCCTGTATAAGGAAGTCGAGCTTTCTGCCGACCGCCTCCTCCTGTGACAGGAGCACAGTGCATTGCTGTATATGGCTCCTGAGCCGGGCCACCTCCTCGGTGATATCGCCCTTCTGGGCGATGATCGCGGCTTCCTGAGCAAGTCTCGTCTCATCAACCGGTGCAGAGGAGAGCAATTCCGCGATGCGCTGCAAAAGCCGCTCCTTGTAGCGCGGCACCACCTCTTTCGCGCGCTGCTCCACTTCGGTCCGGAGGTGCTCCATGCGTTCGGTATGCAGCAGCAGCTCCTTCCTGAGCGCCTCTCCCTCCTGCTTCCGCATTTCCTCCACACGGGAAACTGCGGCCCTGAGGGCTTCATAGAGCGCATCATTATTATATTCGGCCTCCTCGGCCAGGACAAGTTCCCGATACCCCGAAAGGAAGTCGATCGTCAGGGTGCCGGGAATTGAGATATCCCGCTGCAGCTCACGGAAAGAGGTATAGAGATCCTTTGCTAATTGCTTGTTGAGGCGCACTTTCAGGCGACGCTGTTCCGTTAACGATATCATAACGTCGATCTTACCCCTGGTAAACGTCCTCTTGATGAGGTTCCGTATAGGTATTTCGTGCTCCATCAGGGCGGAAGGCATCCGTACGGAGACATCAATGTAGCGGTGGTTCAACGACTTTACTTCGACCTTGAACCCGTCCCGTTCAGCAACGCCGTACCCGGTCATGCTCTGAATCATAGCTGTACCCCCGAATCTTCACTGTCTTTCTCGTTGATGATTCGCCTTTCATAATAGTAATATCGCTCTTTTTTACACCGAACCGGTCGGCCAGGAGTTCGATGAGCTGTTCGTTTGCTGCGCCCCCGACCGGCGGGGCGGTGAGCTTGATCTTGACCGTGGCATCGACGGTACCGATGATTTCCTTTTTCGAGGACCGGGGGATCACCTTGACCTCGATCACGATCCCGTCCTTTACCTTATTATAAGGGATTTCCATCGTTCCGACTTAACCAGAACTTATAATATACCTCACCTAAAATCATTGTGACAACCGTCAGTCCGACCCCGCCGATGACATCGACGACATAATGGTACCTGCAGTAGACGGTAGCAACAATCAGGAGCAGCACCGGCACCAGCATCCACCGGAAGAGATCGCGCGCATAGCGGTACGCCAGCACCAGCACCGTAAGGGCGATGCCGGTATGGCCGCTGGGAAAGGCGTCCCGCTTCACGCCCTCCAGCAGGTTCAGGAAATCCTGTATCGGCTTTGCCATCAGAAACCCGTCGACACTCTGCGACTGAAGGTGCTCCATCGCGTAGCGCGGCCCGACCGCCGGAACAAGGATATAGCCGACATAGGAGAGATAGAAGCAGAAGAGGATAAGGAAGAGCGACCGCTCGAACTCCTCGCGCTTTCCTTTCAGCTTCAATGCAAGGCCGAGCGCTACAGGCAAAAAGTAGTAGGTCGAATAAGCGATCTGCAGAAGGTCGGTGAGAAAAGGATTCAGAAATTGTTCCAAGAAAATTGTCGGGTAGCCGCCGAAGATAAGATAATCGATCCTGATGAGGAGATAATCCAGATCCTGCGGATTGATGCTGTGGACGATCAGGCCGAGGCTGTCGAAGATGACGAGAACAGCGATAACGGGAAAGATGATGTCGCGTGTCAGGCCGAGAAAGGAATTCATCCTGCTCAGTTTGAGAAGTGCGAGTTGGAAGAAAACCAACGACATATAGATAAGGATGAGAGAGGGAGCAGCGGGAATCCTCTCCCAGAAAACGGCCGTAAGCACTAAGAGAAACGCGCTGAAGCCGACCGTCACACTGTCGGAGGGCCGTAGTTTCAGGAGCCAGGCCATCTTACAGCTTGCCCAGTGCCCGTCTGATCGCCTTCTCTTTCTTCGAGAGGCGGTAGGGGTTGCCGCGGCTGGATTGGACATAGTCTTCATCGTCCTTCTCACCAATAGAGGGAGGCACTTCCTTTTCGCCCTTGTCTGTGGTCTCCGAATCCTCCGGTACCGCAGCATCTCCTTTCTGCTTCTCGACAATGGCAGAGAAGGCATCAGAGGGAATAGGAATAGAGTTAACCGACCAGGCATGTTGGACGATGTCTCTATCGGAGCTCACGACGATCCATTCCTTCCGGTCCTGCGATATGATGCGTTTGATGACATCATCGGCGCGGACGCCGAGACGGGAATAGATGATCTTGACCCCTCCGCGGACCGCAACCTGCTCGGTACCGGCGCCGCTTTTGTGGCCGTCAAACACTACCGTTATGTCATGCTGCCTGACCCGTTTATAGCGGATCAGGAGATCGATGAACTGCTCGCGCATCTTCTCTATATCACTGTGAAAGATGCCGATGACATTGTAGCCGTCGATGATGATGCTTGAAATGGCAGACCTCCTTCAGGGGGTGCGGAGAATGCTCAGGATCATCTCTGCCGTCGTCTTGCGGTAATCACCGGTATAATTGAGGAGCTCCCGCACCTCCTTCTCGAGCCTCGCCATCTCTACATAGAACATGGTGCGGTTGAGGGGAAAGTATTTCAGACCCTCCTGTATCTTTTCCGACATGAAGCGGTGGCAGCCGATGCCGTATTCGATCGACGTGTCTCTTTTGTGCGTCTCATATGGGACGCCGTGGATCCTGCAGATCATGGGACGGTGTTCATACATGATGCACAACCCGTTCTCATTGAGCGGGCACATCACGCGCACGTCTTCAGGGGAGGCCTGGTGCACCGCCGCCACCTCTTCGGCCCGCTTGATGATTTCCTTCTTCTTTTCCTCATCGAGCCGCTTGAGCCCCTCGGCAAGATAGAGCTCTTCTACAAGCGTATGGTGGTGGAATTTCGTTACGCAGCAATTATCAGTGCACCCCTCGCAGCTGAACCGGTAGTGGTTTTGCGCTGCGCTATATATGGTTTCAATAGCGTTGAAGATTTCCCTTATTCTCTGTAACTGCTTTTCCATTGTTCACATCCTTTATGCGCGATTACTTGGTCTTTGAGCGATCTGGTCCCAAGTATCACCGTCGATGTCATCGATATATTCCGAAATCCGGTAGCTCCGGCCGCACGCCGTGCAGCGCAGGGTCACCGACTTTCAGCCGATGACGAGTCTAAGCATTCCGTTGCATTCTTTGCAGTTCATCGTTGTAGTCATATGATGATAAAAAGTACTGTTTTACTATACCATACAAGTATGACGCTGTTGCATTTGCTCAATGACCGGCTCTCCTGGCACAGCAGGGCTGAATGGGACATCGCACTGGCGCTCCTCGCCCACTTTTTCGAAAGGTATGATGCTGATCTGGCAAAGGTGAAAGAGCATGCCCGAAGCATCAGAGAGGGCATCGACGCGGTCAATTCGTTCCTTCAGCTGAACACCGCAGAGGTCTGTCCGCACTGCACCAAGGTATGCTGCGCCAACCGGCACGGCTACTACGATCATGAAGACTTGATCTATATCCATGCCCTCGGCCTGAGACCCCCTCGCTACCGTGAAGGCATTGACGACAGTGCATCCTGCCAGTTTATTGCCCCTAATGGTTGTACGATCGAGCGGTCACTGCGGCCCTTCAGGTGCAACTGGTACTTCTGCGACCCTCTCCTCCAGCATATGTCGAACGGACCTGCCCGTCCCTATCGCGCCTTTATCGCTCAATTTCAGAGGATTATCGAAGCACGGAGGCAGATGGTAGATGAATTCTTCAAAACGGTATATGCTAAAAATGATGGGTTGTAGCAAAAGCGTATACCATCGGTAAGGAGCAGCTTATGTCAATTAAATACCTTGAGGCCTTCTTCAATCCCCGGAAAATCGCGGTCATCGGAGCGAGTGGAAAAGCCGATGCATTGGGCTCGATCATTTTCAGCAATATGATCGGCAGGGGATTCAAGGGAGTGGTCTACCCGGTAAACCCCTCATCCGAATCCGTTCAGGGGGTCCAGGCGTATGCATCCGTCCTGGATATTCCACACGCCATTGACCTGGCGGTCCTGGCCGATTCGGTCGATGAGCTTCCTGCACTGCTCGAGGAGTGCGGACGGAAAGGGGTCAAAGGAGTATCGGTCATCAGCCCTGATTTCGAGAGCCGTGCCCGGGACATCCAGGCATTGGAGACGCATATAAAGGAAATCTCGATAAGATACGATTTCCGTGTGCTCGGCCCGAATACCTTGGGGTTCATACGACCGAGCACCGGCCTGAACGCCAGCCTTTTCCCGAAGATGCCCAAGCGCGGTAATATCGCCTTCATCTCTCAGAGCGCGACGCTCGCCGCTGCCCTCCTCGACCGGGCGGTGGGAAAGAACGTGGGATTCAGCTACATTGTATCGCTGGGGACCAAACTGGATCTCGGCTTTTCCGATCTCATCGATTTTCTCGGCGTCGACCCCGAAACCAAGGCCATCATCATCTATTTCGACCATATCAGGCGGGGACGCAAATTCATGGCTGCGGTGCGGAGCTTTGCACGGAGCAAGCCTATTGTTGTCGTCAAATCCGGGAAATTCGATATCTCGGCACAGGTGGCACTGACCCATTCAGGGTTCCTTGCCGGAGAGGACAAAGTATACGACGCTGCGATCAAGCGAGCGGGTGCGGTGCGGGTCGAGGAGATCCTCGACCTCTTCTACATCGTCGAGACGCTCTCGAAACAGCGACGGCCCAAAGGGAAGCGTCTCGCGATCGTCACTAATGCCGGTGCTCCTGCGATACTCGCCGTGGACATGCTCCTGCGACTGGACGGCGAGCTGGCCCGGCTCAGCGATGAGACCATGCGGGATCTGCACCGGAACCTGCCTGCAGTAAAGGAGGTGCAGAACCCGATCAATCTCTTTACCAGCGCCTCTCCCGCGCAGTACCGGACCGCCATCAGGAGCTGTCTCAGGGACCGGGGTGTAGACGGTGTCCTGGTCCTCCATGTTCCCTATTTCGGCGCTGATCCTGTTGAAATCGCCGAAGAAGTGGTCGCTGCGTTAAAGGAAAACCCCGCTGCGCCGCTCTTCACCGTCTGGATGGGCGACGAGCAGGTTTTTGCAGCGCGGGATTATCTGAACGAGAAGGGAATACCCACCTTCGTCACCCCGGAGCAGGCGGTACGGAGCTTCATCTATATGTACCGCTATGATTACAACCTGCAGCTTCTTCAGGAAACACCCGAAACCATATTGAAGGATTTTACACCAGATACCCAAAAAGCCCTCGACATCTTCAAAAAGGCGTTAGAGGAAAGCCGTTCCGTTCTGCACCTGAACGAGATAAAGGAGATACTCCGCGCCTACGGCATTCCGGTCATCACGACAAGGAGGGCGGAGCATGAAGACGAAGCCATGGATATCGCCGAGGAGATCGGTTATCCTGTGGTGCTGAAGATCGATTCGGAGAAGATCGTTCACAAGCTCGAGCGGGGCGGAGTATTCTTCAATCTACGGAGCAGGGAGGCGGTGCAGTCCGCATTCCGGAAAATTAAGGACATCGCCGTTGCAAGCGGAGACCCTGAAGCGAGGGTCCTGATCCAGCCGATGATCCTGAAACACGGCTATGAGCTGGTGATCGGCGCAAAAAAAGATCCGACCTTCGGCTCGGTCATCGTCTTCGGCACCGGCGGCGAGCTCCTCGAAGCGCTCGGCGACTATTCCGTGGGCCTGCCGCCGCTGAATCAGACCCTGGCGCGGCGCCTCATGGAGGAGACCAGGATCTATAAGCATCTCCAGGAGCAGCCTGCGCAGGCGACGATCCTGCGTCTGCTCGAAGAGATGCTGGTACGCTTTTCCTATCTCATTACCGATTTTCCGTGCGTCAAGGAGTTCGACATCAATCCGCTGCTGGTCACCGGAAAAGAGGCCTTTGTCCTCGATGCCAATATGCTCCTTGAAGAGTATCTGGGCGAGCGGTGCGCGCGTCCCTACGAAGAGCTCTGCCCACCCCACCTCTCGATCTGCCCCTACCCCTTCAGGTATATAAAGCAGGTCATCGTCGAAGACGGAGACTCCGCGACAATTCGTCCTATACGGCCCGAAGATGAACCGATGATCTACGATCTTTTCAAATCGCTCTCGGATGAAACCATCAAGTTCCGCTTCGGCCAGCACCTCACCGATATGCCCCACGAGCAGCTCGTCAGGTACTGCCAGCTCGACTACGACAGGGAGATCGCCTTTGTTGCGTTGGTGGGCGAGAACTCTCGCAGGGAGAGGGTCATCGCTGATGTGCGCATCATCAGAATGCCCGATCTCGAGACCGCAGAGCTGGCGATCCTCGTCGCCGATGAATGGCAGGGGCACGGCATCGGTACTATGCTCATCGACTACTGCATCGAGGTGGCGAGAGAGTCGGGAATCAGGACACTCTGGATGGAGATCATGAGGAGCAACAGCAGGATGCTGCATCTCGCAAAGATTACCGGCTTCGAGCCGGTCTACACCGATGAGGATATGGTGAAAGTCAGCAGGAAACTGTAACGGCAATTTCTCATTTGAGCATTTCTTCGATCGTAATCCGCACGGACTCTGCAAGGGCATCAAGGTCATAGCCGCCTTCGAGCGTAAAGACGACCGGTGCAGCCGAGGAGATAAGTATGCTCTGTACAATGCCTCGTATTCCATCACTGGTGACCCTGATGTCGGCGCAGGGATCGTCGGCGTGGATATCGTACCCTGCGGAAACGAGCAGGAGATCCGGACCGAACCTTCTCACGAGGTCCGGAACGATATCCTGGTAGACACTCAGATATTCCTTGTTCCCGGAGCCGGTGAGTATCTGCACATTATAGGTAAACCCTTCACCTTTACCTTTGCCCCTCTCCATGTCCTTTCCCGTTTCAGGATAGTACGGGTATTGGTGCGTACTGAAATAAAAGACCGTGTCGTCCTCCTCAAAGATATGCTGGGTGCCGTTGCCGTGGTGCGCATCGAAATCGATGATAAACACCCGCTCATAGCCGATCATGCGTGCATAGCGTGCGCCGATGGCAATGTTATTGAAAAGGCAGAATCCCATGGCGCAATGCGCCTCTGCATGATGTCCCGGGGGACGGACGGCGCAGAAGGCCCGGGAGATATCTCCCGTTTTGCACCGTTCCACTGCCTCGATCACCGCACCTGCTGCATGGAGCGCCGCGTCGAGGCTATCCTGCGAGGTGAAGGTATCCATATCGAGACAACCGGTACCGATGCTCTTTATTTTTTCAATGTGCTCAGGGGTGTGGGCAAGGGCAATGTCTTCAAAGCGAGCTCTTCGTGGAGGGATATGGAGCAGCCTGCTCCATAATTCTGTAGCTCTGAGTATGTTGACGATATGAATTAAACGATCTTTTCTCTCAGGATGCCACTGCGGAGGCTCATGCTTCAGAAAGATATCGTCGTAAATAAATCCTACGCCGCCCATGAGAAATTATACTCCAAGAGGTTACATTTTGGCGAATGCAAGGAACTATTATGTTTTACTTTTGAAAGCCTTTCAGAGAGCGTATCCTTTCGATCAGCGGCGGATGGGAGTAGTACATCGCGACATAGAGGGGATGGGGATGGAGATTCGAGAGATTCTCCTTTGAAAGTTTAACCAGAGCGCTCACCATGCTGCCGGTATCGCCCGTCAACTCATAGGAGGTGCGGTCGGCCTGCCGCTCTTGGCGCCTGCTGAAAGCGCTCACCAGCGGTCGAAGCGGCACGAGTATGATGCCGGCGAGAAAGCCGAGGAGCACGAATTTTGAGAAAAGAGTATTGTTTTCTATATTGAAAAGCGTAAGGAGCACATCGCTCTGCACGATCCTGAACGTTATATAAAGCGTAATAAAAGAGAAGAGCTCAAGGGCAACGAGCATCTTCAAGAGGTGCTTTTTCTTCCAGTGCCCGATCTCATGCGCCAGAACAGAGAGAATCTCGTTCTGACTCATACTGGCAAGCAAGGTATCATAGAGGACGATTCTCTTCGTCCTGCCGATGCCGGTAAAGTAGGCGTTGGTGTGCCTGCTGCGTCTTGAGGCGTCGATCTTGAGAATTCTGTGTGCATGAATACCGGCCTTTTCGGTTAGTTGGACAATCCGCTCCTTGAGTATTGCATCATCAACAGGTGTAAATTTATTGAAGAGCGGCTCAATAACATACGGTGCTACGTACATGATAAAAATACTGAAGAGAAAGAGAAAGGCCCAGATCCAGAGCCACCAATAATCGGGGCTCTTTTGCATAAGCCAGAAGCCTGCAAAGAGCACAATGGAAAGCAGTATCGTTGAAATGAGGAACGACTTCACGAAGTCGGCAGCCCACAATCTGAAGGTCATCGTGTTGAAGCCGTATTTATTCTCGATCCTGAACGTACGGTAGAGGCTGAAAGGAACAGAAATAACTTCTCCGGCATACGATAAGAGCAGGAAGAAAAGCCATCCCGAGATAATAAATGAGAGGTGCAGTGAAGCAATCCACGAATTGTAGAGGTTCAGCAGCCCGCCGAAGATGAAAAGAATGGTTATTACATTGCCAAAAAATGAGGAGATGAAGCTGAATCGGGTTTTCTCGGCCTCGTATTCCTGCGTTTTTCTTACGACTGCTCCATCGACCTGGCCTTCAAGCTCGGGAGGGACCGTCGCGCCGAATTTCTTCATGTGCCTGAGATTGAGCACCTGAAGAGAATACTCAAAGCCCTCTTTTACGAGATAAAGGCAAAGTATAAAAATAAGATATGTATTCAGACATTCCCCCTCTTTCCCCCAAAATCTTATCTACTATTGTACCTCAATTTCTGCTTCTGCGCCGTGTGAAGGAGAAGATAAAAAAACCCGCCCCGTTGCCGGGGCGGGGACGAGAAGTGATGGAAGGGTAATCGGGTTACAGCGACGTCACTCCCTCTCCTTTCACAGTAATAGAAAGGATCGGGGTATCGGGATCATTGGAATAGACGTTCACTGTTGCCGTCTTTTTCCCTGTCGAGGTCGGTTTGAATCTCACTTTGAGCCCGTAGCTTGAGCCCGGTGCGACCGTAAAGCTCGAGCTGCTTCCCAGACTGAACAGGGAGGCGTTCGTGCCCGAGATCTCGACCTTCGTTACATTGAGCGTGGCAGTGCCCTTGTTGGACACTTTGATCTTCTTCTCTTTCGTCGTGTTCAGGACCACCTTGCCGTAATCAACGGTAGTCGAGGCAACTGAAATGTCGGCCGCGCCCTGGGTCGGAGGAGGCGTCGTCGCGCCGCTCCTGGTGAAGTTGTGGCATTTCGAGCAATCGTACTTTTTGTCGGTTACATGGATCTTATGCACTTTCAGATACCCCGGATTCGATTTCTGTCCATGGCACTGGGTACATACCGAGGACTCGGCACCTTTCAGAACATATCCCATCTGCTTCAGGTTCATCTGGGTCGCCGTTGAGGTATGGCATTCGTTGCAGGTCAACGCATTTGCCTTCGGCATCACCTCATGAGTGATGAGCTGATAGGTATCGTCCTCGACCCAGGTGTAGGGCACCGTGTCGCTGTAGCCCATAAGCGTAAGAGCAGATTTCACCGCGGCATCGGGATTACCGGTCCCGAAATATACTTTCGTATCGACAGGGATCAGCCGTGCTATGCTCGGGGCATAGGGCCGTACGGCGATCTTATACTTGAAGGGATAGAGCTTGCTGTTGGCGTCATTGATGCCGCCCTGAGGCCGCGAGGTCGGATACCTTCCCGTTGCAGGGTCGATCGAGGCGGGGTCATTGAGACTGTAGCCCCAGCTCGTGCCGTTCCAGAATTTATACTCAGGCTTGAGGTTACTAGCCCTCGTGATGGTAGGCTCCCAGCGGTTTAAGGAAGCTACCCACTCGGGATGCTGCCAATCTCTTATTACCTCTGTCGATTCGTCGGCTGCGGTGTCGGCTGCATTCCGTGCATACGTTTTAATATGACAGGTCTGGCAGGCCACCTTCTTCACGTGCTTGTTCACATCCACCGTCACATGCCCTGTTGAGGAGAGCTTGGTGGAATGGCAGGTCGAGGTGACACAGCTCATCTTCACATCGATATCCGTCTCTCTTAAATCGGAACCTCTTCCTGCAATTTTATGATTTTGAGTCGTGTGGCATGCCTGACAGACGAGGTTCGCTCCCGTTGTGGCCATATGCACATCAAAGTTTCTATCCGAAGTATTTGCATGGGCCACCGCCATATCACCGCGCTTGTTGTTATCGCCGCCACCTCCCTTTGCATGGCACTGCAGACAGTTGGATCTGACCGGCTTGTGCACGGTCTGCACCGCCTGGTCCATGGTGATCGTCATGTTCGCCGTATCAGGCACCACGAGACCGGTTGCAGCATCTTTCTTTCTCTTGTAATCCTTCTGATGACAGATCAGGCAGTCGATGTTCTCAAGCTGGGACTGCGAAACAGTAGCTGTAGGCTGCGCGCCAAGCCCGACGTGACAGCTCGAACACCCGCCCCAATTGCCGATAATGTTGCCGCAGTAGCTGTTGACCGCGGTCTTTAATTTACCCTGCAGCGGCGCCCCATTGACCATATAAAGTGCCGGCCCCTGCCACTGGTAATGGGCTGATCCGTGCACCTCATTTGCCTCTGCCTGATGGCAGGCGAGGCAGGTTGCAGGGCCGTTATACGTATTGCCCGCATGCTGTGAGCCTGTACCGCCGCCGGTGCTCGTGGTAATGGTTACCGATGCGCTGCGGCTCGCCGAAACATTGCCCGCTGCATCGATCGCCCATGCATACAATGTCTTCGTTCCTGCGGCGGCAAAGGTATAGCTCGTCGGCGGCGCCGCACTCCAGCCGGAAGTAGGAATTGCAGACGACTCGGTCACCCTATACCCAGTAACTCCTACATTATCAGAAGCGGTAAAGCTCGTGATCGAAACCGTCAATGAAGTAGAACTTGAAGGAATACTGAAGCTGGTTACGGTGGGCTTCGTCGTATCGGCAGCAGGAGCAAGCGTGATCGTCACCGCTGCGCTACGGCTCGCAGAGATATTGCCGGCAGCATCCTTCACCCATGCGTACAGGGTCTTTGCGCCTGCGGTAGCAAAGGTAAAGCTTGCCGGCTTTGTTGCGCTCCACCCGGTGCTGGAAGCAGTCGGTGCGGTGGACGACTCCTTCACCATATATCCGGTTACACCGACATTATCCGAAGCGGTGAAGGTCGTAATCGATACCGTCAATGAGCTCGATGTCGAGGGAATGCTGAAGCCGGTGATCGTCGGCGCTGTCGTATCGGTCGCAGCAGGCTTGCTTGTCGGATCACCCGGGAATGTCCTCGCATTAATTTCAACGATATTGGTAGAGCCGTCGCCGTCAGAATCCAGCGTTTGGATAGTACTGAAAACATGCCCGCTGTTCTTATAGGCTGTCCCGTAAGGGTTGAGCGCCGGGACAGCAGTATGGCATACCGAGCAGGTATTCAATACGGTTCCTGCTGTACCGTACGTGCTGTTAAATGAATCCAGATACGTCGATTTCGCAAGCGCTGTGCCCGATATCGCAATGATGAGCACGAGAATCAATAGGCTGATAGTCTTTCTCATTTTTTCCTCCGAATCAGAAATCTTTTCGTTACCTTTCAGCAGTCTTTCCAAGCTGAGGGTGCTGCTTTTCACCCCAAGAGTGCCGGAACATTATAAGATCCCGACAGATGCATACTATTTTGTTGGTACTCTCTCCCCCTTCAAAATTAGATATTTCGGCTTCAGAGCCTACTCCGCTGCAACGTATTTTCAGTTTAGGGTTTTTAAAAGCCGGTCTTGCGTGACAGAAATCACAAAAAGCTCTTTTATCTTTTGCAAGCACAATGCCCGTTTTAATTGTCAATGAATTCAGAAACTTTAAAGTTGTCCTGCAGGAAAGTACCTACAAAGACCGCGGAATCGCTGTATGAAAAACCATACAAAAGGTACTTACTAACAATCAGGACTGCTTTAATCCTTGAATTTGCAGTTAAAAATCGGGGTTAATGAGAAAAATGCAATACGCCCTGCATTAAATATTGATCAGGAAATGACCACAGCTCTATGTACACCAGTCAAGGGGATAAAATCAGAAAAGGGCTTTTGTTGCAGTCATACCTCTCGAGTCAGGGCTATTCAGAAAGCGAATTGAGCTCCTTATAGACAAACAGCACAAAATCGTAGTGCATCCGGTCATGCCTGAGGGAAATATAGGGTGAGAGGTTTTTTACGGCAAAGGTGAACATCTCTTCGGGCGAGGTATAGTGCAGTTCGAAATCCTTCTTTGGATGGTGCGATGAGATGGCGTTGAATGCAAGGGCAGAGCGGCAATGCCTGAAGAGCTTGGCCAATGTGTTTTTAATGGTTTCGTCGAGTCCCTGCACCTCAAGATTGAAGACGCCGCAGAGAAAGATGTAGTCGAACTCTTCATCGAGCTCTTCTTTTTCAATATCAAACACCCTGAAGTCGACATCGGGGTATTTCTCACTTGCAAAGGTAATGAGTTTCTCATTGATATCGCATCCCGAATACTCGACCCGTATGCCATTATCCTTGAGGAACTGATAGAGGTCACCCTTGCCGCAGCCGTAATCGAGGATTTTCTTTCCGTTGATATCGCCCACATCGAGAAGGGCCTTGTAGTGCAGGAGCTGTCCTGTCGACGACCACCGTACTGCTTCGGGACGGTCGCCGTGGAGCATCAGGTTTTTGTCGAAAAAGGAGATGACATACTCTTTCGAAAGCTCGTCCATAGTTACTTCATGATATTCCGTGCCGTCTCTTCGGCGCGCTTCATTATATTTTTCTGTGACACAACCTCGCCTGCCTTTGAAACGCCGCAGGCGCGGATGAGGTGGCTCTCCTTAAAACCGTACCACTTGAAGAACTTGTCATAACGGGGGAAGACATCGTTGAACATCGCTTCATCAGGATGTCCCTGGGTGACAATAAACACAAGCCTCTTCCCCGGCGCGAGCCTGCTCGGCTGCGGGTTAGTGAGATAATCAGGCTTCAGATAGGAGTAGGTGCGGTCGAGGTAGAGCTTAAGCTGTCCGGTGACATCGCCGTAATAAACCGGCGTCGCCAGCACCAGCACATCTGCTTCGTGTACTGCATCGAGGACCCGGGTGAGGTCATCCTTGAGCACACATTTGTCCAGCCTGGTCTTGCAGACCAGGCATCCCTGGCAGCCGCGATAGGCAAGCTTATTCAATTCAAATGTTTGTATGTGTCCGCCGAGCGATGCGGCGGTATCCAGAAAGTGTTTCGCAATAGCTGCGCTGTTTCCATTGGGACGCGGGCTACCGAGCAGACAGACGATGTTCATGCGGTTCCTCCAAAGATGTACATAATTAAAACTATAGAATGGACATGGAGACTGTCAAGGGCGCAGAAAAGAGAGAGGGCTCTCCTCTGCTGAAGAATTCAACCCTCCGCTTTTCATCGGATTTTTTCTCCTGCTGCGAAAAATTCATCGCGTTCGTATATACTATATGCTGCTGCGCATGCAGAGGAGTTGGCTTTTGCAGTATCAATCCGCAACCGCAAGCCGTGAAAGGTTTTGCTTCAAGACAGGATTACACAGCCATGAGCAACAAAAAGATAGTCGACAGGGCCACGGTCACGTGGTGGAAAGAACTCACCCAATATAAAATCGACAACTGGTGCTGCAACCTCCTGAAAGAGGGTGCTGTTGAAGAGCACCTCAAGCTCGATTTTGAAAATTTCGTCCGCCATAACTTCGGCGTCAACTACTGCTGCGATTGCGGCAGTTCCTTGAAAGAGGGCTCGGTAAAAGAGAGATCCGGAAAAGAAGAGTGGTGCTGCAGAGTCATGAAGAATCTGAACCTGGAGCGTATCGAGTTCAGGAGGGCCGGAAAAGAACTCGCCCCGGTGCGCATCAATTACTGTTTTTTCTGCGGAAAAGAGCTGAAAAAGCAGAACAACGAAGGCAAGGCCCCGAACCGGGAAAGAGACGACAAGCGCAGCTAGGCGCTCCTTCTCCCCATTCTCCCGACGCACCGTTCATTGTTTACACAAGATATGCCGAAGATCAGCGCTGGCCTTTTGATGTTCCGCCGCACTCATGGAAGACTCCGGGTGTTCCTTGTCCATCCCGGCGGCCCCTTTTGGGCCGGCAAAGAGCTTGCAGCGTGGTCGATTCCCAAAGGACTGGTCAATCCCGGCGAAACACCGCTTGCTGCTGCGCAGCGGGAATTCGAAGAGGAGACCGGATGTCCCCCCTCAGGCCCGTTCATGCCGCTCAACCCCGTACGACAGCCCGGCAACAAGGTCGTGCAGGCCTGGGCCGTTGAAGGAGACTGCAATCCTCCGGCAATCAAGAGCAATTATTTCTCAATGGAATGGCCTCCTCGCTCAGGCCGGCTGCAGGAGTTCCCCGAAGTCGACCGCGCCGACTGGTTCGATATCGAAGAGGCCAAGATCAAAATTCATAAGGGACAGGTGCCCTTGCTCGAAGAGCTGCAGGAAAGACTGGCGAAGTCGTGATTTAGTCTTTTTACCTTTTGCCCCGATTCACCCATTCACCGAATATACTGTAGGCATCGTTTAAGAAAGGACCTCGGCAACAACCGTTTCCAGCGATACTCCGCTGTCGCGGCGGATATGGCTGATCATCTCTCTCACTTTTATTGCACCCTCTTCGATGCGGGCAAGAAAGTAGTCGTTTCCGCGGTAACGGCTTCTGATCGAGGCAAGCCGCTGCTCAATCGTCACCGGACGGTCGCCTTCAACGAGGCTGTCGATCACCGGTACGAGCTGTTCCTCAAAGGTGCGCGGCACAAAGTCCTCTTCCGGCAAACCGTACTGTACCGCCTCATCACTCGTAAGGCCGAACATGATGTGGGAGATGCAGACAAAGGCCTCCCGATGATGACCAAGCCCGGTGAGCAGATAGTATCCCTCCACCCCATGCAGAATGGGATCATGGGTCCGGTGCCTTCCTATGTCATGGAGCAGCGAGGCAGTCCTCAGGAAGGCCGCATCAAGCGCATACACAGACGAAAGGAGTTCTCCGAGGCGCATGGCGACCTTTGCCACCGCAACGCAGTGATTTTTCCACTCTGTCCCGTTGCCATACCGGGAGAGCAGGTCGAATGCAGCATCATAGGTGAGTATCCCCTCTCGTTGCATA
This sequence comes from Nitrospirota bacterium, assembly GCA_040754455.1. GTDB lineage: Bacteria > Nitrospirota > Thermodesulfovibrionia > Thermodesulfovibrionales > Dissulfurispiraceae > JBFMCP01. The sequence goes on along the minus strand of JBFMCP010000012.1, from coordinate 31,106 downwards.
CCTGTGGATTATAGCATATGCTCCGCCTTGCTCTTCCGCCCTTCGGGAGAAAAGCATATAATTCATGTAGGAAGGAAAATAAGGCAAGGATAACTATACGGCAATGGTTGCTCCGCTGAGCCTCTTCATTATCGTGCTTTGCTATATGGCGCTCCTCTTTGTCCTGGCGTATTATGCGGAACAGAGAGAGCAGTCGGGCAGGAGCGTTATCAACAACCCCTATGTGTACGCCCTTTCCCTTGCGGTGTATTGCACCTCATGGACCTTCTACGGCAGCGTCGGAAGGGCTGCCACCTCAGGACTCTCCTTTCTGCCCATTTACCTGGGACCGACGATCATGGTGGCTCTGTGGCCCATCTTTCTCAAAAAGGTCGTACGGGTTGCCAAGGCCAACAGGATCACCACCATATCCGACTTCATCTCCTCCCGGTACGGCAAATCATTGCCTCTCTCCATTGTTATTACCAGTGTCGCCGTCGTCGGACTGATCCCCTATATCGGTCTCCAGCTCAAGGCTATCACGAGCACCTTTATCATCATCTCGGGCAAAACCTCCTGGGCCGATCCGGCAGGACTCCTGACCGCCCTCATGCTCGGTGCCTTCACCATCATCTTCGGAGCCCGGAGGCTCAACCTGTCTGAACGGCACAGCGGAATCGTCTTTTCCATTGCCTTTGAATCGATGGTAAAGCTCGTCGCCTTTCTGCTCGTCGGCGTCTTTGTCTCCTTGATGCTTTTCAACGGATTCAGCGATATTTTCGCGAGGGCGCACACCGGAGGCTACTCCCGGTTGCTCTCGCTCGGCCCCGGGAGCGACACGGGCTATGCCGAATGGTTTGCCCTGACATTCATTTCCATGATGGCCATCGTCTTTCTTCCCCGCCAGTTCCATATGGCAGTGGTGGAAAACTATAACGAAGCCTATATCAAAAAGGCGGCGTGGCTCTTTCCGCTCTACCTCTTCCTGATCAATATATTCGTCCTGCCGATCGCCCTGGGGGGCATTCTTTCAGGCGAGAGCGTGATGTACGCCGATTACTTTGTCCTTACCCTGCCGCTGCACCACGGCGCGCAGTGGCTCGCCGTTATTACCTTCATCGGCGGGTTTTCGGCAGCAACGGGAATGGTGATCGTCGAATCCCTTGCCCTGAGCACCATGGTCATGAACAGCTTCATCATGCCTGCCCTCTTCAGGCTCCAGAGCCTCCCGGGATTTCCACATCTCGTCCTGAACATCAAACGGCTCGTGATCGTGGGAATCATCCTTTCCGCCTATTGGTTCATCATCACCTTCGGTCCCTTCGAGCCCCTTGTTGAGATCGGACTGAAGTCCTTTGAAGCAGTGACGCTCTTCGCCCCGGCGTTCATCCTTGGACTCTACTGGAAAAAAGGAACGGCACGAGGAGTTATCGCCGGGATTGCCGCCGGGTTCACGGTGTGGCTCTATACCACAATTGTACCGGTCCTGATAAGGGCAGGAGTTATAGGACCCGAAAGCTTCATCTCTTTTCTGACTTCTACGGATATGTTCAACCCCGACAGTCTTTTCGGCGTCACATCTCTCGGTCGATGGGGCAACACCCTCTTTTGGAGTTTCTCTCTCAATACGCTCCTGTACATCAGTGTATCGCTCTTTACGAAGCCGACGAATGAGGAAGGGCTCCAGGCACTCGTGTTCGTTGAGTCGTACGGCGGCGTCACCTCTGTAGGCCGCGGCATATCGTACACCGCTGACGACATCGAGGAGACCCTCACCCGCTATCTGGGAAAAGCAGCGGCAGGAGACGCCGTGCAGGGTTTTCTGACGAGAAAAGCCAAACAGCGGAACGAGCTCTCGCCTGAAGACCTTTCCGCCCTCCGTGATGAATCAGAAAAGATACTTTCAGGCGCCGTGGGTCCTTCCATGGCCTCCATCATCTTCGAGAACCGGTTTGTCCTGACCGAACAAGAGCGGCAGGATATTTCGGAATCGATCAGGAGCTTTGCCGAAAGCCTGAAGCTCTCCCGCCAGGAACTGACCGAGGCGAACAGGGAGCTGCTGCACCGGGCCGCGCTGCTCAGAGAGAGTGAGGAGAAATACCGTATTATTGCCGAGACCGCCTCGGACTTCATCATCACCATCGACGCGGAGAGCAGAATCCTCTTCGCCAACCCCGCGGTGGAGAAAATCTTCGGGTATACCCCTGAGGAGGTCGTCGGTCAGCCGGTCACGATGCTGATGCCCGAGCGCATGCGGGCCGGCCATAATGCCGGCATGCAGCGCTATCTGGAGACCGGCAGGCGACACATCAAGTGGGAGGCACGCGAGCTCCCCGGGCTCCACAAGAACGGGTATGAGATTCCCCTCGAAATCTCCTACGGCGAGTTCATAAAAGACGGCAGACGCTTCTTTACCGGCGTCATCCGTGATATCTCGGAGCGCAAGCAGGCGGAAAAGGAAAAAGAGTATAACGCCCTGCTCGAACGCTTCACCCGCGAGCTCGAGACGCTGGTGGCTGAAAGGACAATGAGCCTTCTCGCCCTGCGCCTTGCCGACAAAGTGCGCAACCCCTCATCCGTAATTGGTCTCGCCGGAAAGAAGCTGCTCGAAAAGGGAGGGTGTGAAGAAAAAGCGAGGGAGCTGATCGCCGCGATCGTCAGCGAAGCAGACCTCCTCGACAGTACGGTGCAAGATTTCCAATCAATGCTGACGAGCAAGCGATCGGCCTTCAGCTATGAAGATCTCAATGAAATCGTGAAGGGTATTATTCCTATATTCGAGAAAGAGGCTGCCCAGAAGCATGTAGAGCTGGTAGTACACCTCGCGGAGCAACCGCTCCGGATCAACGCGCAGAAGGACTTCCTGAGAATGGCCATCTTCAATCTTGCAAGGAATGCTATGGAAGCAACACCCGAAGGCGGCAGAATAACAATTGCGACTTCAGGGGATAGCAATAGGGTCGTCCTGACGGTCTCCGATACGGGCGCCGGTATTCCACAGGAGGTCATCGATAATATCTTCGACCCCTTCTTTACCACCAAGACCTACCGCTTCGGCATGGGTCTGTCCCTCGTGAAGCAGATCGTCGCCGAGCACCTGGGTGAGGTGGAAGTGGAGAGCACGCCTGGGAAAGGAACGACCTTTCGCCTCATATTCCCTATCCGCTGGACGGAGAAGAGCCAGGGATAGTCGGATATTTCACGAAGATTCGGTGATGAAGTGTCCCAACGGCAGGATCAGAAGCGCCTTGAGATTGAATTGTCGTGCATCCATTGTTTCTCTTGAGTACCTGTCAGTATGGCTATTGCCGTGTAAAAACACAGAACCATAATATTAATCCTCACTGCATCTTTTTGCAAAGTCACTCCAAAAATGCAGTATTATGATGATCATGCTAAAACGACAAATTGCCATCGGCGATATCCATGGCTGCTATGATCTATTGAAAGAGTTGATCGAGAAGGTCATTCGGTTCGATCCCAGTGGTGACATGCTCATTTTTCTCGGTGACTATATCGACAGAGGGGAAAAGAGCAGGGAAGTCGCGGAGTACGTTTCGAGATTAAGAGAAAGACATCCCGATGCCGTTATCCTTCTCAAAGGCAACCATGAAGCGCTTGCCTATGACGCCTTGACTGCAAAGGAATCGAGAAGAGAGATGGTGCTCTGGCACCTGAACGGCGGCGACAAGACGATCGCCAGCTACGGTAGCGTCGGCCAGGCAAAAGAATATCTCATCCCCTTTATCGAATCACTGGAACTCTTTTACGAAACCGATACCCACATTTTCGTACACGGCGGCATTCCGTACGGACGAAGTTTAATTACCGTCACTCCTGAAGATTTGCTCTGGGACAGG
>JBFMCP010000012.1:0-27167 GCA_040754455.1 Nitrospirota bacterium | reverse complement strand
TCTCATCCCCTTTATCGAATCACTGGAACTCTTTTACGAAACCGATACCCACATTTTCGTACACGGCGGCATTCCGTACGGACGAAGTTTAATTACCGTCACTCCTGAAGATTTGCTCTGGGACAGGAGCTTTTCTTATAAGGGCGAAAAAGTATTAATCATTGGCCATACGCCGAAATCCGAAGTGGCGACGTTCAACCAGGGGAAGATCATCTGCGTCGATACGGGTGCGTATATGACAGGGGTGTTATCGGCATACGATACAGTTAATGACAAGGTGTACAGGGCCGAATGAAAAGAGGCATCCATGATTCAGAAATCATTTGCCTTTGTCCTGAGAGGCACGAACAGCCGTGCCCCTCAGGTAGTGGCGCGGATAATGCGGGCGTCTACTTCTTGAAGAGCTTCAGGTATGCTCCGTAGCCCTCTTTCTCGAGATCCTCTTTCGGGATAAACCGCAGGGCTGCGGAGTTCATGCAGTACCGGAGTCCTGTGGGCTTCGGCCCGTCTTTGAAGACATGCCCGAGATGCGAATCACCGTGTTTGCTCCTCACTTCGGTCCTCTTTATGAAAAACTTACGGTCCTCCCGCTCGACGATGTTCCCGGGCTCAAGCGGCTTCGTAAAGCTCGGCCAGCCGGTTCCCGAATCGTACTTATCGAGCGAACTGAAAAGCGGCTCGCCGGAGACGATATCGACATAGATACCCTCCCGTTTGTTATCCCAATATTCGTTCTTAAAGGCCGGTTCGGTGCCCTCCTCCTGGGTCACCTTGTACTGCAGCGGCATCAGTCTTCTTTTCAGCTCTTCCTTTGACGGTTTCACGAATGTCCTCCATCTCTCTCCGGAGACCGGAGCTCCGGGTCCTTGCAATTCCCTTTCGGAGCCCCAGACTTTTTTCAGGAATCGGTCGCGTCCTGAGTTGAACCGGTAGAATTTGTACTTGATAGAATGCTTCTTGTGATAGTCCTGATGGTATTCCTCCGCAGGATAGAACACTCCGGCAGGAAGGATCTCGGTGACAATCGGCTTTTTGAAGCGGCCCGACCGCTGCAGCGCATTCTTCGACTTCTCGGCAAGTGTTTTCTGGAGTGGGGTGAAATAGAAAATCGCGGAACGATACTGCAGTCCCCGATCGACAAATTGTCCACCGTCGTCGGTGGGATCAATCTGGCGCCAGAATACGTCGAGGAGCTTCTCATACGTGACTTTTGAAGGATCGTATAGCACCCGTACCGCTTCGACATGGCCTGTCTTCCCTGCGGATACCTCCTCATAGGTGGGATTCTTTTTGTGGCCGCCGGTATAGCCCGAAATCACCTCCTTTACCCCTTCGAGCTTCTCAAAGGGGGGCTCCATGCACCAAAAGCAGCCGCCTGCAAAAACAGCTTGTTCGAGCTTCGCAGCATCGGCGGCAAGAAAGGAGGTCACTATGATCGCACCGATCACTACTGTTACTTTAATGAGCTGCATCATGCCCGTCTCCTCCTGACAATGGTTTCTCTTTAAATAATACCTGATGAATATGAAGAAGACATGAAAAGCAAACCGGCCCTGCCCTCATTGTTGAAGCTTATTCGCACGAGTTGCGCACGTTCGTCATTCCGGGCTTGACCCGGAATCCTTAGTACTGCTGCTGGTTCGATCATTCTCCCTTTCTTGCATATCTCCCGACTATTTCATGGTTTTTCTCTTATAAACGAGAGCATGTATTATTTAAATATACATATTCCCATTTTGCACATGTTGCCCTATAATAAATTCATCCGGAAACAGTCATCCGGAAACAGCTTTTTCAGCGACTGCATACTTGGAAGCACGTCCTGCTCACGACAGCAGGGAGATAGATGTCATCACAAAGGGAACAGGATTTTCACATGTTCTCTCGACGATTATCTCAGGGGGAGGCAAAGCTATGAGGAGCGGAGGTATATTCTGGCACACCGACGTTGAGACGGCCCTGCAGGAGTCTGAGACGGCACAAAAGCCGATCGTCATCGAGATCTGCGATCCTGAGTGCACATTTTGCGCCCAGATGGAGGCAACCACTTATACCGATGAGCGGGTCATCGACTTCATCAATCATAACTTTGTTGCCCTGCGCGTGCTCTCCGATAGACTGCCCCCCTCGCTGTACTTGAAGATAACGGGCACACCTGCCTTCATCATCATCGACAGCAGCAGAAAACAGTACCACCAGGCAAGTGGCTTTCATTCACCGGAGGACCTTATTTCCACACTAATACTCGGGATTGTGAAAATCCATTTCGACAAAGGCAAGCTCAAAGGCGCATTGCTCTTGCTCGACAGAATCATTTCAGACTGTCCCGAGGGCACCTCGACCCCTGAGGCCATCTACTGCCGCGGGTTCTACAAATACCAGCATTCCAGAGACGAGATGGCCCTGAGAGAGGCGTATGAGTTACTCCGAAAACGATTCCCTGAAAACGAATGGACAAGCAAGGCATCACACTACAAGACACAATGAGCTGACCTTCGCCGGCAGCCAGGTGAGAAAAGATGAAGAAAACCTCAGAGAGCTCAAAGAAGATATTGCACGTGTTGAAGCATTCCTGGCGCGAAAAAAACAGTAGATAACGTTATTTTTGTACGATCATTTCCTGATAATGTGGCCTGAAGGCTCCCAGGCGCGAGTCTTCACCGGGGCCGGAGGGCGAAAGCTCTCGACGAGGTCTCCTATCTTCACGTTTTTGAAATCCTTTATGCGTATACCGACCTGCTGACCCGGTGTTGCTTTTTGTACCGCCGATTCCCCTCTATGGAGCGACTCTATCGTGCCGGTATACACAGGGCCCATTGCGGAGATGATGCGGAAGCGTTCGCCCACTGCAAGAAAGCCCTCCTGAACCTGGCATCCGATAATGATTCCCTTCCGGGCACTTTTGAAAAGGGCGATGATCTTACCGGAGCCGATGATCTGCTCCTCCGGCTCTTGAGGAACCAATTTTCCGGCAATATCCTTGATATCGGCCAACAGTTGGTAGATCACATTATAAAGGCGGACCTCGACTCTGTGTTCCCGCACCACTCTATCCATCTTCGGCATTACGCCGACCTGAAATCCGACAATGAACCTGCTCGCCGTCTCTGCAAAGAGCACATCGGATGTGCTGATATCGCCCACACCGCTGTGAATAACACTTATATCCACATCAGGCGTGGTCAACTTTTCGATACTGTTGGTGACCGCCTCCACGCTTCCCACGGAATCGCATTTGAGCACGATCTCGAGCTTCGGCTTTTTCTTTTGCTCTAAAATCTTGGGTACTGCCGGCTTTTTCATGGTCTTGGGCATAGCCGCACCCTATGATCCAGGCCAAGGTTTTTATGCGAAACCGAACAAATAAATCTTAATCACATCATAGTGCTTCGGGCCAGTGCTGTCAACGCCTCTCTTTGCTGCAGGCGTAACGTTTATCAATCCCCTTGTTTTTTATCTATTTCACCGCCTCCACCCGTGATATCGCAAAAAGCTCGTCATACTCAACCGGCAGCTCCGACATAATGTCCATAACCTCATTGGCGGAGAGCGTTTCCTTCACCACGTCGATAACCGCGCGGACGTGCTCCGCAGCGACGTCGGGACTGACCCCCTCACGGTCTGCCACACGCTGGTAAAATTCTTTGAGGCCGAACTGCTGGCCATACTGCTCTTCCCTCAGACACTCCGCGAACTCCGTGGGCACCCGATCCGCCAGGGCCTGAGCTTTGTCTCCCGAGATACGCTCTGCAAGGGCTTTGAGCGTGGCGCAACAGGCTGTTTCGGCCTCTGTATCCGTTGCGATGTGTGCACGATCTCTCACTATATTTATGAACTTCGAAAACTCCATATTCTCCTCCTTTCGTTTCTCCTGGGTCTTTACTTCATATGTAGCAGGTAATCTACTTGCGTTCAAGGTGGAAGAAAAGGAGAGCATATAACGCAATGAGAGTCCTTTCCCCTCGCAGTGTTTTGGAACAGTGTTATCAATGCTCAAACAGAAAAGGAAGAAAGCCGGAAATGTACAAAGTTTCCGTGATATTATTTTTATAAGGAGTAAAAGCCATGGGAAATCACGTTGGTATGCCCGAAGGACACCATACGACAGAGACCATTGAGGTGCCCGCAGCGTATGGCAAGGATTTCCAGGAGCTGTCTCAGAAGCTCATCGAAGCGGCGCCTGATGCCATGATTTTTGTGGAGAAAGGCGGCAGAATCGCCATGGTCAACAAGCAGATGGAAAAGCTGTTCGGCTACTCGCGTGAGGAGCTGATCGGCAAGGACCTGCAGATGCTGATCCCGGAGCGGTTCCGTGCTCGCCATAGAGAGAACCTCGCCCGGTTCTTCGCACTTCCCCGGACACGTCCGATGGGAACGGGACTCAAGATCTACGGCCTGAAAAAAGACGGCACCGAATTCAGGGCCGATATAAGCCTGAGCCCTCTGCTTATTGACAGCGAGGTGCTCGTTACCGCAGCAATCCGTGATATCACCGAACGGGTCCGCGCCGAAGAACAGATCGAGTTCGATTACCACGTCCAGCGGATCATTAGCACCATCCTCAAGATCGCGCTCGAGCCGGTCTCCCTGGATGAGCAGCTCGACCGCTCGCTTGAATTAATCATCTCCATTCCTGATCCCTCACTCGAACCCAAAGGTTTGATTTATCTCTTTGATGACGTTTCCAAAAAGTACGTTCTTAAAGCACGGCGCGGCTTACCGGAAGCTCAGGATTCTTCCGTTCAGGAAACCAGGGTGCCTCTTGAGGCAACGGACGCTGCCTGCGAGCGACAGGAAAGGGTAAGCGGTTTGCAATGTGAGATCACGCATACGGGGAATCCTGATGCGCCCTACGAGATGATCTACAAAAAGAGCGACTCCTTCATGCACTACTGCGTCCCTATCCATGAGGGGGAGAAGATACTCGGGCTGATCAGTGTTTTTGCAAAAGAATGGCCCGGATCAAAGCCCCAGGAAGAGATCTTTTTCCGTGCAGTCGCCCATACCCTCGCGATCATCATCAAGCGCTATCAGATCGAGTCCGAGCGGAAGAAGCTCATCGAACGTCTTACCCAGACGGAAAAGCTCGCGGCCCTCGGCAGAATCTCGGCAAATGTCGCGCACGAGATCAGGAACCCGCTCACCGTAGTGGGGGGCTTTGCACGGAGATTGCAAAGGCGGACGCCTGAGGAGACACAGGAGCGGGAGTATGCCGACTTTATCATCACCGAGGTGAGCAGGCTGGAAGAAATCCTCAAGGATATTGTCTCCTATGCCAGGGCAACAACCCTGCAGCTGGGAAAACACCGCATCCACGAAATGATCGATGACGTCCTGGATATATATGAGGAGGTGTTTCAACAGCGGTCGATAGCCGTCCGAAGGTCGTATGGGTATACCGCGGATATCCTTATCGATAAAAGACGTTCGCGAGAGGTCGTTCTCAACATTGTATCGAATGCCGTCGACGCCATGCCGGCTGGCGGAACGCTGACCGTCAGCACAGCCCACGTGGAATTCAAGGGAGAGCCTTTCGTGGCGGTAGCCCTCAACAACACCGGTGAAATCATCCCGGCAGATAAACTGGACAAGATATTCGAGCCCTTCTACACTACAAAGGTTGCCGAACGGGGAATCGGGCTCGGGCTCCCTATCAGCAAGAAGATCATGGAAGACCACGGCGGCTTTATCACCGCCGAAAGCTCGGCCGAAAAAGGCACCACCTTTACCCTCTATTTTCCGCTCAGACGGAGCACATAAAGCCTACGGCTCTCTTCCTCCCTTATTCTTTAGTGTCGCCATCATTTACAAAAGGGTATTGTTGCGCGTTATTGTTCATTAGCTCTCCCCGTTCCTCCCGCAGTTGTCATCAGGACGACACACTCCTGTCTTTCACTTTTAATACAAGCCTCTCCCATTTTCCCCTTGCCCTCTATTTTCCTGACAATGTACTATATACCCCGTTGCTGGAATGCTTCGAACAACAGCAGGTAGATCATCGTGATGTAATCCACGCTATTCCCTGATGAAAGCGCATCTTTTTACCGCAGGGATGGTGCGTCGAAACGAGGTTCGCTCATTATGGATATAACACAGGAACTGAGCCGCCTGAATCCGCGGCAACGTGAGGCGGTGCTTCATACCGAAGGCCCGCTCCTGATCCTTGCGGGTGCGGGATCAGGCAAAACGAGAGTGCTCACCATCAGGACGGCCTATCTCATCCACAAGGGAATACCTGCAGGCAATGTCCTGGCGGTCACGTTTACGAATAAGGCTGCCCGCGAGATGAAGGAGCGGGTCTCAGCGATCCTCAAAAGCCTTAACGGCAGCAGCACCAAAAGTCCAACGGTCTCTACCTTCCACTCCCTCTGTTTGAATATTCTGCGGCGGGAAATCGAGCGCCTCGGCTACCGGAAAGACTTCACCATCTACGACACATCCGATCAAATTTCGCTCTTGCGGAATATCCTCACCGAGGTCAAGTTCGTGGACAAGAGTTTCAAGGTGGAGCAGATTATAGAACGGATCAGCAGGTCAAAGAACAGCATGCCGGTCAAGGGAAGCAACTCTTCCAAAGAGGAAGACCTGGAGATGATCTCGGAGGCGCTCTATCCCAAATACCTGGAAGCGCTGAAGTCGCTCAATGCGCTGGATTTCGACGACCTCCTCCTGCTTACGCTCAAGCTTTTTAACGAGCATCCCGAGGTGCTGGAGAAATATCAGGAGCGGTTCCGTTATATCATGGTGGATGAGTACCAGGACACGAACCGCGTGCAGTATGCATTCATCAGGCTGCTCTCCGGAGAGCGCAAAAATCTCTGTGTGGTGGGCGACGATGATCAATCCATCTATGCCTGGCGCGGCGCGAATATGGGCAATATCCTCGACTTCGAAAAGGACTTCCCCGGCGCTGCAATCGTGCGGCTGGAGCAGAACTACCGTTCCTTCGGCAATATCCTCAAGGCTGCCAATGAAGTCATCAAGAATAATAAGAGGCGTATGGAAAAAGCGTTGTGGACCGATCGCGGCGACGGTCCTGAGGTGAAGCTGTACAAGGCCCCGGACAGCGACGCCGAGGCTGAGTGGGTGGCGAACCGGATTCAGCAGGTCAAATATGAAAAAAACCTTTCTTTTGAGGATTTTGCGATCATCTATCGCGCTAACGTCTTCTCGCGGCAGTTCGAAGAGGCGCTGCGAAAGCTGCGCATCCCCTACTCAGTGGTGGGCGGCATGAGCTATTTCGAACATAGGGAGATAAAGGATCTTGCCGCATACCTGAGAATCATCGCAAACCCGCGCGACGAATTGAGCCTTTTGCGTATTGCCAACATCCCCAAACGAGGACTGGGGCCGACCGCGCTCGGTGGTCTCTCGAATTTTGCGCAACAGCAGAAGATCACGCTCCTCGATGCCTTTGTGAGGGCCGGAGAAGCGGGGCTCGGCAGGCAGGCGGCCGAAGCAGCGCAGGGCCTCGCTGCATTGATCGAAAAATACAAATCACTGTTTATCCATACGACGGATATGGCCGCGACACTGAGAGCGCTCAATGAAGAGATCGGCTACCGCGACCACGTCCATGGACTCTATAAAACCCAGGATGCAGTGCTGCAGCGACTGCAGAACATCGACGGCTTCATCGAATCCCTTGAGCACTATGAAAAAAGTGACGAATCGCCGTCGCTCCACGGTTTTTTGGAAACACTCGCCCTCACCGACCTGCTCCAGGAAAAGGAAGAGCGGCGCAGCAAGGGGGTGACGCTCATTTCCTTCCACTCGGCAAAGGGACTTGAATTCCCGGTGGTCTTCATCGTCGGGGTGGAAGATGACATCCTGCCGCACAAGAAATCGATCTACGAAGTCGACGGTGTGGAGGAAGAGCGGCGGCTCTTCTATGTCGGCATAACACGCGCCATGCAGGAGCTCTACATCACCCACGCCGGCAGCCGGATGCGCTACAATAAAAGCGAGCGCTGCATCCCCTCAAGGTTCCTTGAGGAACTGCCGGAGCATGTAATCAAAAGGGTCGATGGTGGGGATGTCGGCAGTGAGCTCTCCGAAGAGGAAGCAGCAAAGGCCTTCTTCGCGAATATGAAGGCGATGTTGGGAGAGTAAATAGGAAAAACTGATCGAAATAAACGAGGAGCTTCCTATGCTGCCGAAAAATGAAAGTACATTCAGAATAGAGCGTCTTAAGGTAAGGCTTAAGGATGCGGACATCGACGGCGCCCTTATCATCTATCCCGTCGATGTGTATTACTTCTCCGGAACGCGCCAGAATGCGTTGCTCTGGATTCCTGCTGAGGACGCACCGGTGCTCCTGGTCAGAAAAAGCTGCACCCGTGCTCGCAGCGAAAGCGTTATTGATGACGTCCGTCCGATGCCTTCGAGCAAAGAGCTGCCGGACCTTTTCAACGAACATATCCACAAGATCGGCATCACCTTCGATGTGTTGCCGGTGCAGCAGTACCGGTTCTATGCGGGACTCCTGCCGGGACGTGAATTCGTCGATATCTCAGCCATCAACCGCGAGCTCCGGTCGGTGAAGTCGGAATGGGAGCTGGAGCAGTTGCGTGCGAGCGGCCGTAAGCTCTCGGAAGTCTTCAGCACGATTCCCTCGTTTCTTACTACCGGAATGCGTGAGCTCGACCTTGCTGCCGAGCTCGAGTACCGCTTGAAGAGGGCCGGGAGCGACGGGCATTTGCGGATTCGTGCTTTCAACCAGGAAATCGTCTGCCTCGCCGTAGCAGGGGAAAACGCGGCGGTTCCCGGCTGCTTCGACGGGGCAGTCACGGGCAAAGGGCTCTCCGCTGCCACACCTTTTGGACCATCCACCGACATCATCAAAGAGCATACGCCGGTCATTGTCGATTATGCGGGGGTCTTCAACGGCTACATCGTGGACATGACCCGCATCTTTGCTATTGGCGACCTCGCGCCGGAGTTGAAGCGGGCCTTCGGTATCAGCCTTGAAATTGAACGTTGGATCGTGGAGTACCTGAAGCCTGGCGCGATTGGTGAAGAGCTTTTCGCCGGTGCTGTCCGGATTGCGGAGGCTGCCGGTCTGGGAGAGCACTTTATGGGGTACCCGGGAGAGCAGTCGAAATTCGTAGGCCACGGTGTCGGGCTCGAGCTCGATGAGCTCCCTCTCCTTGCTCCTCGGTTCAAAGATCAGCTCGAGACCGGGCAGACCCTCGCCATTGAGCCGAAATTTGTCTTTCCCGGCAAGGGTACTGTCGGCATAGAGAACACCTATGCCATTACCGCCGGCGGTGCCGAAAAGCTCACGAATCTCCCAAGTGATATTGTGTATCTATAAAGGGGCGGCAGAGCCCCCATAGGTGCTCACGCACCATGCCGTGATGATGAAATCAGAGCCGCTCCTCTAGCAGCAATCCCCTTAAAAACCTACATAATAGGAATGACTGCGTACCCCATGCTCTGGTAGCCAATGAGGGAAATAAAAGTGTTGCCGACCACCTTTATTTCCGGCAGAACTGTGTTGTTCTCCACTTCAAAGAGCCGCGTCGCTATAGAGCAGGCCTCCAGTTTCACTCCCAGCGCTTTCAATTCAGCGATCAGCTTTCTGATCTTCTCGAAGACCTCCCGCTTTCCTTGCTCCGCATCTTCCTGCGATGTTGTAATAAGCCTGACCGATACGCCCCTGAACGCAATAATAACGTCGGGCCGCACTTTTTGTTTTCTGAGCCCCTGGATGGTCTCCTTAATCACATCGAGATACAGCACCAGTTTATCGGGCTCTCCGGTATTGACATCAAAAATCGCCTTGCCGGTCCTGATGCCTTTGAGTGCATCTCTGTCATCGTGTTGAGCAGCGCGGGCACCGTCAACAATCCCAAGCGCGACCATCAATGTTGCAATAACCACCACTACATACCTTTTAATTACCATAAAACACCAGCCTCCTGAAAAGTTGCAGTAAAATTAGAACGAGCATTCGTTCTTTTAAATGAACTAAAAAAATAACTACTTACGAGATATTCCCTCCCAGCCGCATCTCCACACGTCGGCCAGATAGCGCGTCAGCGGTGGAACAAGGATGCCGTCAATATAAAGATGGATCATGCGTATGGCACCGCCGTACAGACTGGCTGCTGCAACGAGGGGATCCATCTGCCGGATTTCTCCCGACACCATCCCTTCTTTCACAATATCTTGCATTAATTCAAAAGGTTTTGATGAGCAGATCGGCGGCTCTGTCGGCAGGAATTCCCTGTGCTGGGCATAAAGAATGAAATGCATCATCTCAGTATTTTCCTCAGCCATCTCGAAGAGGAATTGTAGCACTGCCTGGCTACGGTCGCGGGCAGTAGGGAGCTCCCTTATAATGACGGTCAGGGCGCCTGCCATGCGCGAGATCAGATCATCGTAAATAGCCTTAACGATGGCTTCCTTGCTGCTGAAATAGTGGTAGATTGCGCCAATGCTGATATCAGCCTCTTTCCTGATATCGTGGATAGAGGTGTTGAAATACCCCTTGCTGGTAAACAGCCCCAGGGCCGTCTTCATTATCAGCGAACGGACATCCTCGGGACCTGCTCCTGTCTTTCTCTTTCTAGCCATAATCCTCTAAACAGAACGAATGTTCGTTTTATTTTAGAGAACGCACAAACCTTCTGTCAAGATTAGTAACCATTAAAGTTCACCAGCAAGGCAGTCAAAGCTGCAATCGGAATGATGGCAAAGGGGACACATGACATCCCCCTCGCCTTTTGAGGGAGTGTTTCCTATTTCTTCTTTCTCGGGTCATCAGCGGGATTGATATAGGTAATATCCCATGGGCCCATGACATTGATTTGAATTACTGTTTCCTGGTCTTCAGTCCAGCCGAACATCGGTGTATTAGGCGGCATGACAAAGAAGCTTCCCGCCGGCAGTTTCTTCGCTTTCTTCTTGTCCATTTTCTGTCCGGGCCCAAAAAAGAGCGTGCCCGATACGACGGTGACACGCTCAGCACCCGGATGGGTGTGCGGCATGAGCTTGTAGTTGCGGGGGAGCAATATACGCATCGACACCATTTCAGACCTTTTCGGATCGCCTTCCAGTACGACCATCTTTGCTCCCGGAGGGAGCGACGGCGGGCCAGGGGTCCATTTGATCTCGGCGGGGGTAATCATAATGGATTTGTTCTGCATTATCTCCTGAGCAATGGCAGTAAAGCTTGCAATTGCTATAATTACCATAAGTACCATCATCGCTACAGCGGTAAGCTTTGCTGTTCTCATGATTACCTCCCTTCTTCCATCTGTCCTTATGCCCTTAGGCAACCACTCTCTACAAAAAGTTTAGCACTTCCGGCTCTGACTGTCGAATCACAAATCTTGAGCGCATCTTCAGAGTAATGGCAGCGAGGATCAATTTGCGTAACCACATCCTGCGTGCTTACAATAGTACTATGTGCGAGTTTTGTACAAAGCATGGCGACGGAAAGATATGGTATAAAAACGCAGCAAACTATGCACAGGACCTTCTTGCCGATTTGAACCGGCGCAGATTCATCCATTGTTTTTTTGAGACAACCATCAAGGACGGCTTCGCAACCCTCGGGCGACTCGAACTCCTTTTCAGAAAAAGAGGCCGCCTGCCCGAATCACTGAAGACCGCCATGGTGGAGAGGGCAAAAATCGAACACTTCGGCCAGGTGCTCCCGATAGAGGAGATCAGGGAGCTGATACTGAAAGCCGCGGCAGTGGTCCGGATGCCCTGCGCCTGCCGCTGGGCCTCAACCAAAAAGGAGCAGCGCTGCTGTTACGGCATCAGCTTCGGCCCAGAGCCTTGGTTTAACGGCATCGATATGAGCTACTTCGGCACAACGCTCGACGAGGGACTCGAGACGCTCTCACGCGAGACGGCTGTGCAGCAGATGGAGGAGATGGAAGAGCATGGTGCAATTCATACCATATGGACCATGATGACCCCCTTCATCGGTGCGGTCTGCAACTGCTCCTTTGACGGTTGTCTTGCAATACGGACGCTGACCGGCATCAATGTCGAGACCATGGCGCGGGCCGAATACGTCGCGCGGGTGGACCACGGCCGGTGCTCTGGATGCGGACTCTGTGCAGAGCGCTGCCAGTTCGGCGCGATCACTGCCAGACAGGACAGCGGCAGGGATATCGCGCTCATTGATCCCCTCAAATGCTTCGGCTGCGGTCTCTGCCGGAAGGCATGCCCTGCTGATGCGCTTTCGCTGGCAGGAAGATAGTTGCCTGTATTCTCTTTTTGGACCCACAGGTGATTGTTTTTAAAACTGCTGGGACCTGGTACAATTAAAGAGAGCATCTGCTCTAATCACCTCCAGCGTGCCCGCTCTTTACCGAGGGACACAACAGCGGGGGGCAGACACACCGCGATGCTCCACAAGCATATGGCCGACATCAGCCCACCAAAAAATCAGAAGGATCATAATGAGGAGATCCTTACCGAGCAGGTCCGGCAGCTTTATACTCTGTCGCCTTTGGGGTTTATTGCGACACTTGTTAATGCAACCCTCGTCTTTTTTATCATGCAGGGAGAAATGCCCTATCGCATGCTCGCTGCATGGTTTGCCGCAATCGTAAGCATTACCATGCTCAGAATTGCTCTTGTGCTGAAGTATCGGAGCACCAGGGTCACGCCGGCAGATGCACGCATATGGGGAAAGCGTTTCATCGCCGGACTGGCGCTCACCGGTGCAGCATGGGGAAGTATCGGTCTTCTCCCCTTTTCCGCAGTTTCTCTTGCCCACCGGGTATTCCTCGCCTTTGTGCTGGGCGGCATGGCGGCAGGAGCAGCGGCAACCTTCTCAGCACGGAAAGAGGGATATCTCGCCTACAGCATTCCAGCACTGGTGCCGCTCGGCATGCGGTTTCTCCTTGCAGGTGATCAATTCCATTACGCCATGGGGGGGATGATCTTTCTGTTCGGCTTCCTTCTCTGGAAAGTTTCCCAGTACAATTACCAGGTCAACAGGACATCGCTGCTGCTCAGGTTCGAAAATATTCAGATGATCGACCGCCTGCAATGCACCACAGAAGAAACCGAGGAATTGAACCGAAAGCTCCTGGCAGAGATCGATGCAAAACAGCGGGTCGAAGCCGAGCTCAGGAATCACCGCAATCAGCTCGAAAAGCTCGTTGCTGAAAGAACATCCGATCTGAAGCGGATCAACGAGCAGTTACGGGCTGAAATCATTGAGCGGGAGCAGGCACAGGAGATCATCAGGCAGCAAACCTACTACGATCCGCTTACCGGACTTCCCAATAAAGCGCTCTTCATGGACCGGCTCGATTTTGAGACCGCCCAGGCCAAGCGTCTGGGGAGAATGCTTGCCGTATTCTTTATTGACCTGGACCGCTTTAAACAGATCAATGACTCCCTGGGGCATGCCGCCGGAGACCGCCTCATACGGCAGGTGGCCGAACGTCTGAGCACCTGTATCCGAGAAAACGATACACTGGCACGCATCGGAGCGGATGAATTCACCATGATCCTGCCGCTTATCGCCCATACTGATGATACAGTGCATATCGCTGAAAAAATTCTTGCGCTCTTTCAGGAGCCCTTCACGATTGATCACCAAACACTCCACATCACTGCCAGTATCGGCATCAGTATGTATCCCCATGATGGCCGCGTCCCTGACCTTCTGCTGAAGAACGCCGATATTGCCATGTACCATGCCAAGGAGGAGGGAAGAAACAACTTCCAGTTCTTTGATGCTGCACTGAACCTGCGCACTATCGAGAGACTCCTGCTCGAGAACCGGCTCCGTGAATCCATTGATCGCGGCGAGCTGGTCGTGCACTACCAGCCCCAGATCGATATAAGCACCCGGCAGATCGTCTGTGCCGAAGCGCTGGTGCGCTGGCAGCATCCCGAGCTCGGGCTGCTCAAGCCCAAACAATTCATCCCCACTGCCGAGGAGACCGGGCTCATCACGAAAATCGATGAGTGGATGCTGCGCACGGTCTGCTCACAGATAATGGAGTGGAGCAGAAAGGGCCTGGCGTCGCCCTGCATCTCGGTGAACCTTTCGGCCCGACAGTTCCAGCATGGCAATGTTGCCCGATTGGTCGCCGACGTGCTCAGTACTACAGGCGCTGACCCGAAATTGCTGAGCATTGAGATCACCGAGACCATTGCTATGCATGATACCGAGCTCACCGCCCGTACCCTCGCGGCACTGATCGGTATGGGTATTCATGTGGCCATAGATGATTTCGGCACCGGCTATTCCGCACTGAGCTACCTGAAGCAGCTGCCGCTTCATAAAATCAAAATCGACCAGTCTTTCATTAAGGACCTCACCCGTGACGCCGACTACCAGGCCATTGTCGCTGCAGTGATCGGGCTCGCCCATACGCTCAAGCTCAGGGTCCTCGCAGAAGGAGTGGAGTCAGAAGAACAGCTCGAGTTCCTGAGATTGCACAACTGTGATGAGATCCAGGGAAACATTTTCAGCGCACCTCTGCCCGCAGAAGAGTTCATTGCGTTGCTGGAAACACACAGCACGAGATAAGCACGTACGTTCTCATGTGAACAGGACATGCACGAATCAGGCAGCCGCAATCAGTTCGATTACTTTCTGCAGGAGGGGCTCGGTATTTCCTCCCTTGCGCGGACTTCCATTCACCGTAACAGCTTTCGTAATCTCCTCTTTGATGCTCACATAATGTACTACCTTTACAACATCATACCGCTCACGCGGCTTCTGACACATCGTGCCCCGGTGTCGTGCTTATTTTGAAAAGTGTTGCTAAAATGTAATTAAGATGCATGCTCTTTAATAGAAAAGAGGAAATATCTATGTTTCTCAAGGTCGGACATCGCGGTGCAAAAGCATACGAAGTAGAGAATACGCTCGAGAGCTTTCAGAAGGCGATCGAGCTCGGCGCAAATGCCGTTGAATTTGACGTGCGGAAAACAAAGGATGGAGAGCTCATTATCATTCACGATGATAACCTGAAAAGAGTATTCGGCGATGATATCCCGGTGCACCTGGCAACCCTGAAAGAATTAAAGCAGGTCACCGGAGAGAGAATATTGACGCTCGAGGAGGCCCTGCAATTCATCGACAAAACTGTCGATAAAATCCTCGTAGAGCTGAAAGAAGTCGGCAGTGAGGAGAAGGTACTGGAGATTATTAAACGACAGAAGGTGCTCGACCGTGTGATTGTGGTCTCCTTCCATGAAGCAGCGCTTGCAGCGGTCAGGGCACTGGACGGGAAGATCGAGACCGGGCTGATTTATGCGAAACATAGAAATCCCATCGCCGCCGCACTCACGTTGCAAGCGCAGTACCTCGTTCCTCTCTATAAGATCATTCATGCCAAAGATATCGAGACCGCCCATAAAAACAACCTAAAGGTAATCGTTTGGACGATCAATACCAAAAGAGAGGCGAATGCATACAAGGCCAAAGGGGTCGACGGCATCGCCAGCGATAAGCCTGATATCCTTTAGCGGGCTGCCTGCAAGCACCATGTACCATGATCGGAAAGATGCGACATTTTTTGCGGCAGCAACATTAATTGCGTTTCATGAACTCTTTGTGATTCAAGGATAATAAAAAATCTCAACCGAAATCTGTTGCACCCCTTCCGCTATCCCGCCTTTTGCTCACCTTTACTTATCTCATTGATTGAGAAGGCAACCAGATGGCTTTTCCCGCCTGGCATTGTTTCTGCTTTAAGAAAGGAGAACAGCGTTCGCCACAGGATCGGCGATCGGCTTCGACAGGGAGGCAGCTATGTACGATGATGAGACGGTTCAAGAGATGAGCGAGGTAATCAGTGCTCTATCACAGGACGCGGCTATTGCATATTTCTCGGGGAATACGGAGCGAGCTCAGCAGATTTACCGGCAGATCGAAAAGCTCCTGCTCAAAAGAGGGGGGCCTCAAAAAAAAACCGCAAAGAAGAGCTGAACAATGAGAAGTAATGATACAAGGAAGCAGGCCGGGTGCTACGAATACGAATGCAGGCGACTCACATCAATCCGATCAGGGAGGATGCGGTGAGGAGCGTACTATCATATATCGCAATACTACTCGGCTCGCTTATTATGCTCTCCCTGATCGGCGGAGCAATAGATGCGCGGAACAGTGCACTCCTGGAAGACAGGCCCTTGCCCGCTCCGCACGAAGAGAGATATCACCATGCCCACGAGGCCATGGATCTCATCAGATCAGGCGGTCAGGATTTCCTCATCATCGATATGCGCCACAAAAGTGACTACGAGAGGAGCCACCTCCCGGGAGCCGTTAATATTCTGTTCAAGGATATGCTCCGGCCAGAGAACCTGGCAAGGCTCCCCATGAGCAAGGACATTATTATTTGCTGTGCTGCAGAGCATGAGCAGGAAAGAGTCGTCGCCGCCTTACGGATGCTCGGCTACAAGGCATACGGGATAAATCAGGAACGCACTGCGGGCGAAGCCGACCGTCAGGCAGAGGCAAGCCTCGCCTTGTAGAGATTGCCGCGAGCTGTATGCAATCACCGAGCACACATTTTTACCGAAAGTAGTCCGCAGAAGGATACATGCTCTTCGCCCTCTGCTGGTGTATTTGTTCTCCCCCAACAAATACACTCTTCTTCAGGCACTATACGGGAAAACGTATAGTGCCGTTTTTTTATTTTATCGGCAGGAAGGGGATGTACATGCCTGTTGAAAATACTAAAATATAAAGAGAGCTCCGCAATGTTCCCTTGAAATGTTGCCGACGAGTTTGTATAGTGAAAAAGGAATCTTTAAAAAGGAGGTCACACATGTATCGCAAAATCACTGCATCACTCATTACCGTATCCTTTATCGTTGCCCTCTTCGGCTGTGCCTCGGTTCCGGAAGAACATAAAGGCGCAGCAACAGGTGCGGGAATCGGTGCGGCAACAGGTGCAATCGCAGGGGCGCTGCTGGGATCGAAAGGAGCGAAGACCGAGATGGCGGTCCTGGGCGGTGTGCTCGGCGCGCTCGCCGGCGGTGCGATAGGACACTATGCCGTCGACAAGCAGCGCACGGCCCAGCAGACAGCGCAGGCGTATAATTACCAGCCGTCACGAGGGACGATGGTGCGCATTGAGAACAGCGCCGTCACGCCCACGACCGTGCGGCGCGGCGAACAGGTGGACATCAAGATGACCTATGCAATCCTCGGCGCCGGCACCAGCCAGGGGATGGAGGTCACCGAGACTCGGGAGATACGGCATAAGGGAGAGCTCTTCGGCAGGCCTGAAATGAAGGTCGTCCGCGAGGACGGCACCTATACCTCCTCAATGCCCATCACGATCCCTCCCAGCGCATCTGACGGCACCTATACGGTGGTGACCACTGTCAGGGCAGGGAACATGAGCGATTCACGGGAGACGAGTTTTGTCGTCAGATAATCTGTAGTACACGGCGGACCGATCTCTTATCGGTCCGCCTTATAGTTCCGTGCATCTGCCGCGTTTTCCTTTTATAATAGTGAATGAACACAAAATTGGTGAGCGGGGCTCAGCGTCTCCGATTGATTCTCCTCAATAAGCCTTTTCATGTACTCTGTCAGTTCACAGACACGGAAGGCCGTCCGACACTCGCCGATTATGTGCCGATACCGGACGTCTATGCGGCAGGCCGTCTCGATTACGACAGCGAGGGGCTGGTGGTGCTCACCAATGACGGCCCCCTCCAGCACCGCATTGCCGACCCGCGGCACAAGCTCCCAAAGACCTACCTCGTACAGGTCGAGGGAGCGCCCGATGAATCTACACTCAAAAAGCTCAGAAAAGGAGTGCTGCTCAAAGACGGCATGACGAAACCGGCAAAGGTGGATATCATAGAAGAGCCGGCCAGCCTCTGGCCCCGCGTTCCGCCGATACGTTACCGGAAAAACATCCCTACCACCTGGCTGAGGCTTGTTATTACCGAAGGCAGGAACCGCCAGGTGCGCCGTATGACCGCTGCCGTGGGCCACCCGACCCTGCGCCTGATCCGCGAAGGCATCGGGCCATGGAAATTGGGCGACCTCAAGCCCGGCGAATGGAAAGAGGTATCTTGTCCGAAAAGATATGAGGAACCCTCCGTACTCCTAAAACAGAAGACGCGTATCCGGAGCTGACAAAAAGCTGCTAAAATCATCTATGCCCTTCAGAACAAACAGAAGACACTTCGAACATCTTACCGAGCAGGCACTCGAAGCGCTGCCGGACAAATTCAAACAGTACTTCACCAATATTTCCATTATGATTGAGGACTACCCGACCCGTGAAGATGTAGAGTTCACCGATGTACCGCGCAACGAACTCCTCGGCCTCTTTCGCGGCATCGCTTACCAGGATAAAGGAGGCATGTTCGATATCCCCCCTCCCCTGCCTGATGAGATCATCCTTTTTCAGAAAAATATCGAAGCGATCTGCTCGTCCGAGCGTGAGCTTATCGAGGAAATACGAACGACCCTCATTCACGAGATCGGCCATTATTTCGGCTTTTCGGAAGAAGAATTGGAGCAATATGAATAACACATTGGGACAGACTCAGAAGGCTTTTTACCTGTTGTGGGATTTCGTTTTCCTCGTCGGCACCGCATTCCATGGATCGTCCGGCCAGGGGTGTTTGGGATAGCGCCCTTTCAACTCCTTTTTTACCTGCTGATAACTGCTGTTCCAGAATCCCTTCAAATCCTGCGTAATCTGCACAGGCCGACGGGCCGGAGATAAGAGATGGAGCAGCACCCTGATCCGGCCATTGGCTATTGCCGGCGTGTCCGCGAGACCGAACATCTCCTGCAACTTCACTGCAAGCACCGGGATATCTCCCTGCGTGTAATCGAGCGCAACACGGTGACCGCTGGGAACAGGGAGGTGCGTTGGTGCACGATCTTCGAGCAGTCGCTGCTGCTCCCAGGAGAGTAATGCCTTGAGCGCAGGAAGAACATCAAGGGCAGCAATATCCTGACTGCTACGGATACCGCCGAGCCAGGGCATCAGCCACGCATCCGGAAAGGCAAACAGGTACTCATCGGAGAGATCTGGCCACGGTTCTTCAGGAAAGATCCTTCGCATCAATGCAATGCGTCCCTGTAGCTGGCGTGCCTCTCTGCTAAAGTCGAGCAAACCGGGATTAGAGCGGATCGCCTCGCACAGAAGAGGAGCGACTTCCTCATCAGCAGGAGGGAAAGGTTTTGATGAAAGGAGGACGGCACCCAGACGCTCTTCAAGCGTCGATATGATGCTGTTCTCCCGCTTGTCCCATTCGACCCTTTGTACCTTTTCGATGCGGCCTGCACACTCCTGACGTATCAATTCTTCAGTAAGAGCAGCAGCGCTATGTACAATACCTTCTCCCCCCTCCCCTGCATCAACGTTTACCGCGATGATGAACTGGCTTCTGCTCAGTCCACTGGTGTGCGGCAGCCGTACCCCTCTGCCCTGCGACAGGACAAAACGCCCGTCACTGTCCTCGCGCCGTTTGCCGATCCTTTCGGGGAAGGCGCTCAGCAGCAGACGGGAGAGCGCATCAGGGACCTGCAGCTCCTTGCCAGGAGTACGGCCCGTGCCCTGCATCAAACGCAAGAGCTGTTGTGCTGTCCTGTCTACCACGCGGAGAGCCCAGTCGTCAGCACCGGCTGTTTCTCTGCCCTCTCTCCATGCACGCAGGATATCGAGCCGTTCGGCAATATCAGGCCCATGTCCGCGCACCATGCGATCTACGGTGTTCAGGCGGATGATATCACGCTCAGAAAGGAGTGCGGCAAGATCGGCGCCGAGCCGAAGACAGCCGAGCTCTCCTGCCCGCACCATCATGCGGGCAAGTCGGGGATGAAGGGGAAGGCGGACCATTGCACTGCCGGTAGGAGTGATCGAGCCTGCCGCATCAAGGGCGTCTAATGCCGTGAGCAGGCGGCGTGCCGATTCCCATGCTGCGGCAGGTGGTGTATCGGGCCAGGAGAGCGCCAAAGGAGTGTTTACGCCCCACGCAGCGAGCTCGAGGACGAGTGAAGAGAGATCAGACACAAGTATTTCAGGTGGTGTAAAGGGGGCCATTGCTTGAAAAGCTTGCCGGCTGTAGAGACGGTAGCAGACGCCGGGGGCGAGACGTCCTGCCCGGCCCTTGCGCTGCTCGGCAGACGCCTTCGAGACCGAAATGGTGACCAGGCGGTTCATCCCTGTAGAAGGATCATACCGGAGCCTGCGGGTCAAACCGCTGTCGATGACAACACGCACTCCGTCGATCGTAAGCGATGTTTCTGCTATATTCGTCGCGAGCACGATTTTGCGTTTCTCCGAAGGGAGAATGGCGCGCTCCTGCTCCTCGAAAGGCAGATCGCCGTAAAGGGGATGAACCGCCAGCCCTGCATCCCTGCTCTCTGCCACGGCGCGCAGCATACCGGCACAGGCACGTATCTCGCCGGCCCCCGGCAGAAAGACGAGGATATCGCCGGAAGTCGCGGAGAGAGCAGTACGAACAGCAGCAGTGATCCGTTCCGGGAGTGATTTCTCCTGCCGTTCTGACAGATAGCGCTCTTCGACAGGATAGGCATTGCCTTCAGACGAGATGACCCGTGCGCCACCGAGCAGCGCAGCGATGGGACCGGTCTCGAGCGTTGCCGACATAACGAGAATCTTTAAATCCTCCCTCATCCCCCGTCGTGCATCAAGACAGAGGGCAAGCGCCAGGTCGGCGTGGAGGCTCCGCTCATGGAACTCATCAAAAATGACCATCGCCACTCCCTCAAGCGATGGGTCGGCCTGAAGGCGACGGGTGAGAATACCTTCGGTAACGACTTCAATGCGCGTCCTCTCCGAGACCTTGCTGTCAAAGCGTATCGAATAGCCGATAGTCCCGCCCGCCTGCTCGCCGATGGTCTGCGCCATCCAGCGCGCAGCGGATACTGCTGCAATCCTGCGCGGCTCGAGCATGATGATGCGACCCTTGTCAGGAGGGAGCACTTCAAGCAGGGCGAGGGGCACACGCGTCGTTTTTCCCGCGCCGGGCGGCGCATGCAGCACAACTGAAGAATGCACGAGCACCGCTTTCTTCAACGTGGGAAGTATATTGTCGATTGGGTACCTTGGTAATAAACGAGCCATGCCCTTTTATTGTATCATTACTGCGGTGAGCCTTTCTTTTCATTAAAGCGCTATAATTTAGTTATGAACCTTACGAGATTACGGGGAACAATCGCATTCTGGGATTATTTCGCTCCCTGGTACGAGAAATGGATCAGCCGCGGAACATACCACATGCCGATCGTCAGGGAAATCAGCCAGATGATCGATCCTGGCTGCCGGATCCTCGATATCGGTGCAGGCACGGGACCGATTGCAATTCCCCTGGCATCGCTGGGATGCATAGTCAGGGCACTCGAGCCCTCATCGGGTATGAGGGATTTTCTCAGTGCGAAACTCCTGTCCTTCGGCATCGAAAACATAAAGATAGTTCCCGAGCGCTGGGAAGATTTCACAATTCATCAGGAAGATGAATTTGATCTCGTCGTCGCCTGCAACAGCCTTCACCTCACCAGCGGCGGGATTGCTGAAGGCATGAAAAAGGTCTTCTCTTTAGGGGCATTCTATGTTGCCCTTGTCACCGAGATCAATCAAAACATCTTCATCGATTTCAAGCATATCAATGCTCTTCAAAACACCTATAATCATCTCTTCATCAGGAAATATCACGTGGACAGCAGCTTCTACTTCGAGTCTCCGGAAGAGGTGCTTGAGCTTAAAGATGCTCTGGGAGTTGAGATGATATGCACGGCAATGAGGGACGGCCGGCCGGTCCAGTGCGACAGCACCGATATCGCAATCGTATTCTGGGAGAGGAAATAGGGCAGAGCCGGGTGCGCTGTCTCAAGTGCATGCAACCTTATCCCATAATGCAGTAACTCCCCAAACTTCTTTCAATCCCGCCATTCAACTCTTTCCCGTTTATTCCGATAAAATAACAGGCTGCACGGGCCTCGAAATTGTGGTTTCTCTTTGTAATCTTTTAAAAAACAATTAATTGCCCTCGTGAGGGGAGAGCGTGGTTTATGCTGCTTTCAGGCGGCACTTTTATGAGGCGTAATATGGATTTATTTGGTGAAAAGCACATCTATAGAAATTTCATCATTACCGTCAGTTTCGCTTTTGTGCTGATCCTCACCATTATTTTTGCCATTATGAACTACGGCAATGAGAGGCTCATTCATGAGCAGGCCTTATCAGAAGCGCGAACGATCTTCAAGAGCATTGTCATTATGAGAAAATGGAATTTCAGCTACAATGGGGTTTATGTGGAAAAAAAAGAGGGGGTTGCATCAAACCCCTATCTGAAAAACCCCGATATTACAGCCGTGGACGGGCGGATTTTTACGGTGAAAAAGCCCACCCCGATGACCCGTGAGCTCTCGGTGCTTGCTGAAAAAGAGGGCCTCTTCAAATTCCATATTACAAGCCTGCGACTCCTCAACCCCGATAACAAGGCAAATATGCCTGATGCGTTCGAAAGACGAGCGCTCGCGCTCTTTGAGCATGGTGAAAAAGAGGTATATCAAAATGTTACCGTCAACAATAAGACCTACTTCAGATACATGGCGCCGCTCTACATCGAAAAGCCCTGCCTGCAATGCCACCCTGACGGGTATAAACTCGGTGACGTGCGGGGCGGTATCAGCGTGATGTTCGAGATTCAAGACTTGCTGAAACTGCAAAAAAAGAACACCATGATCATCATTTCCTTTGCGCTGGTGAGCTTCTTAATTACTCTGGGGATTATCCAGTTTTTCACCAATAGACTGAGCAATAAGAGCGCCGAGTGCAGGAAGAGGATAGAGGAACTGGCAATCACCGATGATCTGACCGGCCTCTTCAACAGAAGATACATCCTCTCCCGTTTCAGGGAGGAATTCGAGCGCAGCAAACGGCTCGGAAAAGACCTCTGTTGTCTTCTTATCGATATCGATAATTTCAAGCGGCTTAATGATGAATTCGGCCATCTCTTTGGTGATGAGGTCCTGAAGGAAGTCGCTGTGACTATCAGAAGCTCCATGCGCTCCTACGACTTCGTTGGCCGTTATGGCGGTGAGGAGTTCCTTATCATACTCCCTGATACGGATTTTAACGAGACCATCCATTATGCCGAACGTATACGCCTTCTAGTAAAAGAGCGGCTGGCTGGCAGCGTCCTCAATACCGTCAAGATACCAGTCACGATAAGTCTCGGGATCGCTTCGATGCACGAGCGCGATAGCTCAGTGGAGTCGATCATAAAAAGAGCGGACGAAGGTCTCTACAAGGCAAAACAGACCGGCAAGGACAGAATCTCCTGGGTCTCCTAACCTCCATCCGCCTGCTCTTCTGCGTGCTCCTGCCTCACGTCGTTGCTCCGAGATAAGGATTGAAGTAGCCGAATTTCAGGAAGGGAAAGTTCTTCTTCACTCTCTCAAGCCAGCTCAGTACTCCTAACGGCGCTCTTCGTGCTTTGTGCCTTACCGCCTCCAGATACCAGTCGGGATCCATATTGAGATTGCGCAGCTGGACGAGATCAGGCCGGCAGTCTTCCACAAGATCGAAAAACGCGGTGGTCTCCCTGGGATCATCAGTGAATCCGGGGAGAATGAAATAATTAAGTGAGACGAATTTCTTATGCCGCTTCATGACGAGGATTGACTCTTTCACTTCATTAAAAGAAAATCCCTTCGGCCGGTAGTAGCGCCGGTATGTTTCCGGACGGGCACTATTCAAGCTCACGCGCATGGAATCAAGCCCTGCCCGGGCGAGACGCTCTACACGACCCGGCAGACTTGCATTAGTGTTGAGGTTGATAGTGCCCTGTGTGGTCTGCCTTCTGATTGTCCTGATCGCCTGCTCGATCACTTTTGCCTGGAGCAGCGGCTCGCCCTCGCAGCCTTGCCCGAAGCTCACGATCGGCCGCGGCGCCCCGGCGAGGTGTGGCAGTGCGGTCTCCACAATCTCATCGGAAGTAGGGATAAACGTGATTCTGTCCTGTGTTGCGGGACAGCAGCCCGATACCTGCAGTGATATACAGCCCACACAATCGGCATTACAGTGCGGAGAAGTAGGAAGCGGCGCTTCCCATCGCCCGAGAAAGTAGTTTCGTGCAGCAGGACAGCCGTAGGTGAGACAGCACTTCCCGAGGTGCTGGATGAGGCGGTTGTGAGGGAATTTCCTTAATTGCCGGTTGGTTTTAGTTTTAATCGTTCGCGCATTAAACTGGTCGGCATCTTGACGGGGATCAGGATCACTGCGAAAGGCAGTCACCCAGAAACGGCCGTCGTGCCACCCTACCGCCGTATAGGCAAAGAGGGGCAATATCGCTGCATCTCTTTTCATTTTTTCGTAGGCAGCAGTATAAATGGCGGTATGGGCAGGTGCAATGAATGCAGCAACCGCACGGGCGGGAGTCCCGGGATGATACGGGTCCTCCACAACGCTCATCGGCGCGCCGTTGACAGGATCAATGCCAACGGGGAAACGATCCGGAAGCACAAAGAGCTCGCTCCCCTCCGGTAGCGGGATGAGTTCCGAGAGCTGCGGACGAAAAAACGCAGTACCGCTTCTGCCTGCCATTTCCAGGTCGGGAATATCGATGATTTCGCCCGCAGCGTTGGCGTAAACCATACGCGGCATTTTGTTTGGATACACTATCTTGTTCATGATGCGTACTGTTTATTAAAACTTTTGATTTTTTACGTTACCATAGGTAGATAAAAAATGCGAAAGAGCGGCGGGATAGTTTGTTTCTTTGCTTTATTTTCAGAAACTTCGACCATCCCTCAGTTTCTCCCTCCTCCGAAAGGCCTCCTTTCTCCGGGGTTCTCATTGACAATATTTGGTTTTTTGGAGTATAGTGTAAAGTTTGCGGGTGTTTTCTCAACTGGCACTTTCACTGCCTTATTCTGAGCACTTGAATAGGCTGCAAGAAAAAGCAGAACACCCCGATAACTATGAATACGATCGCTCGAATGAGAGATAGCGAAAGGAGGATGTATCATGGCTGAGAAAGGAAAATCAAAGACCGACGTTGCTGCAAGAGCGGAAAACAAGAGCAGAGCACAGCTCTGCCGTAATTGCGGGAAAAAAGTCGATGTCGTCATGGCCGTTTCCCCGTCAGGGAAGAAAAAAATGAAACGGCTGTGCTGTGGAGAATAAGTAGTACCTTTCGTGTCTCCCGCGGCGCGCCGCGGGAGACATCTATTACCTCCCACCACCTGTCTCTTACATTCAAAAATCATTGCACTACATCTATGCCGCTCGTATAATTGATATATAAATATAAGGCTCTTCAGAAAGCCTGCGTCCTCTTCGTCGTGCAGCAACGCAAATATCTTCAGATCATGAATGCCCCATTGATCAGCATCGAGGAAGTAAATGATAGTACCGTCTTTGCATCGCTCAGGCAGGAGTGGTCCGAGTTGTGGGAGCGCTGTCCTTCTGCCACCCCGTTTCAGTCGCCCGAGTGGCTGTTGCCCTGGTGGAAGCATTTCGGGAACAGCAAGCTTTTGGTTCTGGCGCTCCGCCGCAACAAGCGCTTGATAGGCCTCGCACCTTTCTTTGTTTTCAGACGACAGGAGGACCGTCTTCTCCAGATATCCCTGATAGGGACCGGGATTTCGGATTACCTCGACGTCATCATAGAGCCCGACACCGCAATCGAAGGGGCAGAGAGGATCTTCGAGTATCTGCTCTCGAAAAAATCGCGATGGGACGTATGCGATTTCCAGGAGCTTCGCCGGGAGTCACCGTTGTTGCGTGCTGATACAGCCGGAATGCACAGCACGGTCGAGGAGATGGAGGTCTGTCCCGTCCTCTCTTTGCCGGACACGGTTGCGTCATTCAGAGCAGGTCTTACTGCGCGGTTCAGAAAGCGCCTGCGATACACGCGAAATACCATCAATCGCAAAGGAGAGATGCTCTCGGAGATGGCGTCAGAAGAGACCGTAGAGGAATACCTTGATGTTCTCTTTCATCTCCATCGCACAGTATGGAAAGAGCGGAACATGAGCGGCGTGTTGACCGATCCACGGCTGCGCGCATTTCATGGTTACGTCTGCAAGGGATTCCTCGAACGCGGCTGGCTCAGACTCCGCATCCTGCGCCTTGGAGGCCCCCCCATTGCCGCACTCTACTCTTTTGCTGCCAAGGGGCGACTTTACTGCTATCTAAGCGGGTTCGATCCGGAAGCTGCGCACTGCAGCCCCGGCAAGTTCATCCTCTGGCGTGCTATCGAGGACGCGATCACTGAAGGAATAAATGAATTTGATTTTCTGCGTGGAAGGGAGGACTACAAATACGCCTGGAGCCCGCAGGACCGCACCAATTACCGGCTGCGAGTCTGGCATGCTCATGCGTCCTTCCAGGATGCTTCTCCTCCCTAGGATCTGCCTTCCAGTATCCTTATGGTCTGCTCTATGATCTCCATTGCCGTCGCCTTGTCTTTTAAAACGACCTTTTTTCTCGCATCAACAACGATCTTGGTGGACTTAGCGGTAATCTTTTCGAGATCGATATAGATGGTTAAACTGGTCGTTGCTGCTTTAATGGCAATTTCATTGTTCTCTTTCGTATGCTCGACCTCACGTATGCCCATTTTTTTCAGCGCCCTGTTCATAGCGGAAACGACCTTGTCTACAGGATAACACACAGTTTTATAAGCGATATTGGTATAGGTATAGGCAACCCCTCCGCTCGCTCCTGTAATTAAAAGGCTCGCACACCCTGAAGACAAGCACACCATGCAGAGCATCAGGTAAAAAATGCCGGCTTTTCTCAGCATTGTGCACCTCCTCGCCCTTTCCTTACCTAATCTGCCTGTACTTTACTGCACGAGGGGGCATGTGGATGTGAGAGAGGTCACAAAAGGATAAAAAAAGGCCTGGCGTTTAAACCAGGCCTCTCCATAATCCGGCAGCGTCCTACTTTCCCATGACCTCGCGGTCATAGTATCATCAGCCTCGGAGGTCTTAACTTCCGTGTTCGGAATGGGAACGGGTGGTACCCCTCCAGTATAACCACCGGAAATTTTAATATACCATAAAACAATTAATATTGCAAACAAAAAATTGACGAATGTGGGGTAGGCAAGAGAGGAGGAAGAAGTAGAGGTCAAGGCACACGGTCTATTAGTACTGGTGAGCTGAATCCGTTACCGGACTTACACTTCCAGCCTATCAACGTGGTGGTCTACCA
>JBFMCP010000011.1:0-75462 GCA_040754455.1 Nitrospirota bacterium | reverse complement strand
AGCTCGGTGACATCCTGGGCGGTCCCGAACATTTTTATTACATTGCCCTTTTCATCAGCGACCACCTGCCCCCGGCAGTGCAGTATGCGGACGAGCCCGTCCGGCCCGAGGGTCCGGTGGTAATAATCAATCGGCTGGTGGTCGCGGAGTGCCTTGAAGACGATACTGTTGACCCGCTCCCGGTCATCGGGATGGACGCTATCGAGAAAGGCCCCGTAGGAGGCGCCGAACTCGCCGGGTGAAAGGCCGAAAATGCGGTAGAGCTCATCAGACCAGGTGACCTTATCTGCGGCTAAGTCCCACTCCCAGCTGCCGACATGGGCAAGGTGCTGCGCTTCGGCGAGATGTTCCTTGCTCTTCCGCAATTGTTCTTCTGCCCGTTTCTGTCCGGTAATGTCGATAGCAGCGGTCCGGCAACGGCTGAGCTCGCCGTGCTCATCCCTCATGGCAATGCTTGTGAGCTGGATATGGAGCTCACGATGGTCTTTTTCCCCGATCTTCAGTTCGCAGGTCTGGCGATGTCCCGTGGTGCATACCCGATCAAGATGTGCACGGAATGCTTCATGACTATCCGACGGAAGGTAACGGGTAAACGGTTGCCGGATGAGGCTGGAGTGCGGCGTGTCCAGCATATCGGCGGCGGTGATGTTTGCTTCGATAATGAGCCCTTCCCGGTCAAACAGAAAATAACTGATGGGATCAATATCGGGGTGCTCGGAGGAGTTACCTGAAGGGCGCTGGTTCTCCCTCATCTCTATATGTAACGGTGCTCCGGATCGGTCGCATTTAAAAGATACATGATCACCCCCCTCTATCCATTGTAACATGGAACGTCGCCCTCTACATCAATACCGTGTACAGGTCAGGGCTCCGGGTCAGCGACAAAAAGCAGAGTGTACAGGTCGAACTCTTGCACTGTTTTCGTGTCCGGGCTTCTTCTTGACAGGAACTGCGGTTCTGGTAGACTTTTTCTATGGCGGAAGGGATGGTCAAGGAGGTAGACGGTATGGCTCTTTCAATGTCGAAGATCTCAGCCTGTGAGGTAACAGACTGTTCTTACAATATCGACAAACAGTGTCACACAATGGCGATTACGGTGGGAGACGGCGGCTGCGCCATGTGCGACACTTATACAAAGATGGGTCAGAAAGGGGGCTCGACGGACATTATCGGAGGCGTCGGCGCCTGCAGGGAGGGAGACTGCAAATTCAACCAATCCCTCGAATGCAATGCAGGCAGCATCCGCGTCGGCCTGCACAGCGGTCATGCCGACTGCATAACCTATTCGAGACGATAGCAGCGGTTGCACGGGCGGCCGCGCAGCAACTTGCAGAAGCATTAACAAGGAACGTATCCCTTCCGCTTATTTACTTCTCTTATCCTTCCTTGTCCCTATAAGTTTATAATAAAACAATATCCATGGAATCGCTTGTGCCTCGGGAGATCGAGGAGTACGCGCAACACCTTTCCTCTCCTGTTCCACAGCAACCGGGGCTTAGATAAATACCTTTTAGTATTCAGGGACTTTCATGGTGGAGTGCTTTCTGATATTGAAATATTCAAAAGTTGACGATAATATAGTAGCCATAATGTTAATTAATCTATAAACTGCATAAAGCCTGACCTTGTCACGGCCATTCATTATTAAGAGGGAGAAATATGGGTAAGAAGAGTGTAATGTTGACCATTGTCGCCCTTATGGCTGCAGTAGGGGTTTTCCTGCTGAGCGCAACGGGCATGACGGCAGATGCTCCGCAGAAGCCCAAGATAGCGCCGCCCTGCAAACAGTGCCATAAGCCTGATGAGAACATCCTGCGCGGCGCTTTTGCTGGCGTGTCAAACAAGACCAGCACTATCCAGGTCAATATCGGGCCTGCTGCATGGGTCGTCACCTATGACGATGATACAAAGCTGATCGGCGCCGAGAAATGGAGCCAGATACCGAAGGAGAAGGAAATAGCGATCGCCATCAAGGAGCAGGACGGCGGTCTCTATGCCCAGAGCGTGTCGGTCAAGCCGCCGGCAAAGGTCGCGCCTGAAAAGCTCATGTCTGTCGAAGAGGTGGCGAAACTCGTTGCCATGGGGGCCCAGCAGGGAAATTTTACGCTTGTCGATTCGCGACCGGGAGCCCGGTACATCGAGGGGCATATCCCCGGCTCCATCAATATCTACGATGCCGAGTTCGAAAAGAACATCGATAAGCTGCCGAAGGAGAAGGACAAGCTCCTCATCTTCTACTGCGCAGGCCCTACCTGAAGGCTGAGCCCGTCCTCTGCAGTTAAGGCAGAGAAATTAGGTTATACAAAGGTAAAAGTATTCCTCGACGGCATGCCTGCATGGAAGAAAGCGGGGAACATCGTACTCTCTTCCGTCAAAAACCTCAAAGAGATGATGGACAAGGATATTCCCAATGTCCTTGTTGATGTGCGATCAGCCAATGATGCGAAGAAGGGCCATATCCAGGGTGCAACCTCGATTCCAGCGAAAGAGATTGCTGCTGCAAAGGACAAGTTCCCTGCCGATAAATCGGCGCCGATCATCCTTTATGCCGATGACACCGCTGCGGCAATCGACGCCTTTAAGACCGTAAGGGGATGGGGCTACCCCAACACGACGGTGCTTGAGGGCGGTCTCAATGAATGGAAAAAGATCGGCGGTCTTGTCGTATCCGGCGATGTAGCGACAAAGATCGTCTACGTGCCGAAGCCGAGACCGGGAGCGATTGCGATTGACGAGTTCAAGGGCATTGCCGAAACATTGCCCGCCACCAAGCTCATCCTCGATGTCCGTGATGAGGATGAGGCAATGCAGGGCATGCTGAAGGGGGCGGTCAATATCCCCGGCGGCGATCTCAAGGACAGGCTGAAAGAACTGCCCAAAGACAAAGAGATCATCACCCATTGCGTCACAGGCGTCAGGGCGGAGATGGCCTACAATATTCTGAAAGATGCCGGATTCAAGGTACGGTTCCTTGATGCGAACATCAAGATCGACAAAGACGGAAAATATACGATAACGAAAGAGTAGTTGTTATTTCGAAGTATGAAAAAAATCCCTGCAGGCAACCTGCAGGGATTTTTTCTTACTTCTTGCTGTACAGCCCCACCAGCTGGCCCTGCGAGATGATATGGCCTTTCATCGCCTTCTCGACATCAGCTTTCCTTGCACTGGAGGGAAGGTTCAGGGTCGCGTCCAGCGCATAGAGCTTGAAGAAGTAGCGGTGCGTCCCTGACGGCGGGCAGGGGCCGCCGTAATCATGTTTTTTGAAATCATTGATGCCCTGAATGGCCCCTTTCGGCAGGGAATGCTCTTTGATCTCCTTTGTCTTTGGTTCGATGTTCCAAACCACCCAGTGCACCCAGGTGCCCATGGGGGCATCAGGATCATCGACGATCAGGACCAGGGACTTTGCATTGGACGGCACATTTTCTATGACGAGCGGGGGGTTGACGTCGTTGCCGTCGCAGGTGTATTTCGACGGAATAGGGCTGTTGTCCTTGAACACCGGGCTTGATAGTTTTAGCTCAGCCATTGCGCTATCCTCCTTGCTGAGAGCGGTCGCTATAAGAAAGAAGACAAAGATTGCAGCGGCGAAATGCAGCGCCTTGTAATGCGTGCTCGTTGTGTGCTCCATGCGTCCTCCTCTACCAAAATGATATCAGGGCAGAGGGAAAAGTCAACGCGTCGCGGCAACAAGGGCGCGAAAGATGAGCGCGACGCCGACGAGCAGCACTGCGGCAGCAATAAAGGAACGACCGAAGCCGAACTGTGCTGCGATGATGCCGGAGACGAGCGGGCCCGTCGTATGTCCGATGTCCATGACCGAACCCAGTATCCCCATTGCCGCACCGCGCCCCTCCTGCCTGCTCAGGTCGGCGATCAATGCGGAGGTTGCGGAGGTGACGATCGAAAGGCTGAGGCCGAAAAGAATGCTGAGGCAGAGAAGGGGCACAAAGGAACTGAAGAGGGAAAAGCTCCCGATGCAGACAGCGCCGATAAGTGCGCCTGCAGTGATCTGCGGCTGCCTGCCGTGCCTGTCCGAAAATCTTCCCATCACCGGTTTGGTCAATGCCAGGGTGATGACCTGAGAGGAAAGGAATATGCCTACTTCGTAGGCGCTCAGCCCGGTTTCGACTGCATAGAGGGGAAGAAAGGTCTCGAATGTTCCATAGGAGAAGAGTATGGCCGCTTCTACCGAACTAGTGACAATGATGCCCCTATGGGCGATTACCTCTTTGAAGGCGCGCATGGTTGTTTTCCAGTCCGGGCGTTGTACTGTTGTCTTTGGAGGAGGTGGAGTGCACAGTGCAAGAAGCAGGACCAGTACGCCTGCTGCACCGCATACAAGATAGACTGTTCTGTACCCCGCGGCGGGGTGCAATGCGAACATGCCGATGATGCTGCCTCCGACAATCGGCGCCATAAATCTTCCCAGAAGCGTTGCCGTCGAAAACCAGCCGATCTTCTCGCCCCGCTCTCTGTGGAAGATGTCGGCGACCATGGCGGTCCCTACTGGCACGAAGACGGCGGTTGCAAGGCCATGATAGAGTCTGATGATTGCGAGCTGCCAGATGTGTGTCACGAACAAATAGAGGAAAGGAGCTGTAGAAAAGACGAGTGCTGCTATAAGGAGCATCCGTCTTCGCCCCCAACGGTCGGAGAGTATCCCGGCAGGGATGCTCGCGATGATTCCCGTGAAGGCAGACACCGCAGCAACAGCTCCTACGCCCGAAGGATCAGCTCCGAGGTGTGCGGCAAAGAGCGGCAGCACTGGGCTCTTCGAAATGGTAGAGCTGAATATCGCAAAGAGACCGGTGATGCACAAAAGCATGAAGGGACTGTATCTCATAAATTAATTGTTAAGGTGGTCATAGGAGGCACGGCCTCCTTAGCCTATGCCTCACCCTTAGCCTTATTAATGAGCTCCTGAATCTCTCGGTGATAGCCGAGGTACCGGTCGAGCGTTTTTTCATTCTTGCCGTATTTCGGATAATTTCTGAGTATCTCTTCGAATCTCCTCTCAGCCTCAAGCTCATCACCGCCGATATCGACTATGCCGTCGGTGATGATATCGACGAGTCGGTCGGCATAGATGATGACCCTCTCCTCAAGTTCCTTGAGCCGGTAGTC
Organism: Nitrospirota bacterium; assembly: GCA_040754455.1. Taxonomy (GTDB): domain Bacteria; phylum Nitrospirota; class Thermodesulfovibrionia; order Thermodesulfovibrionales; family Dissulfurispiraceae; genus JBFMCP01. Next base: position 70,332 of record JBFMCP010000011.1, on the reverse strand, counting down.
CTTCACCGGCAATCCGAGCTCGAGCGCTTCCTCTTCAGTAAGTCCGCCTCTGATGTGTTTCTCCATAACATCGGTGATCTGTTTCGGCAGTCCCAGATCCTCGCCGATCTCTGCACCGATCATCCCGTGCGTTATCTCGTGCGTTTGCGCCTTGCCGAGATCGTGGAAGAGCGCGCCCCTGCCGATCAGTTCCATGTCGAGGCTCACCCCTGTCCTCCGGGCGATCTCGAGGGCCTTTTCCGCCACTTTGATACAATGCTGGATATCGCTTGCGGCAACTCCTGCTTTTCTTAGTAATGCAACATCGGCATCGTCGATCCAGTATTCCATAATGCCTCCTCTGTTAATTCCTCTCTGTCTGTTCAAAACGGTAGGTATGATCTTCTTTATAGACATTCTATCTCATTTCTGTTGTGCAATAAAGCCCTGTTGAGCTGCTTTTCCTTTTTAAAATAAATACTTGACAGTCGGTCCCCCTATCAGTTACATTGAAATATACGTAGAGGGGAGTAGCTGAGTCAGTAGCTGTCGTCAGCACGGCCGATGGGGCCCGGTACTACTGGTTAGTAACGCAACTAACAGGCGAGACCTTTACCACGATGAATATTTATATGATAAGTATTGATCGAGGTAAAGGTTTTTTTATGGAAATTGTATACTTAAACTATATAAGCTCTTATGAACATAACCAACTGCTCATAGGATTGAGGAGGTTCGAAAAATGAACGGATTGAAGACAATGGTGCTGATGGTTACTTTGACGTTGATGCTGGTAGCGATCGGGGGTGTGATCGGCGGCAAATCTGGAATGACCTTTGCGCTTATCATGGCCTTCGGTATGAACTTTATCACCTATTGGTTCAGCGACAAGATCGTGCTGAGAATGTACAGGGCAAAAGAGGTTAGCGAATCAGAGGCCCCCGAATTGTTCGGAATGGTGAGAAGACTGGCCCACCGCGCAGAGCTTCCGATGCCCCGAGTGTATATTATTGAAGAGGACCAGCCGAATGCCTTCGCGACCGGACGGAATCCCCAGCATGGTGCCGTTGCAGTAACATCCGGTATTATGAGGATTCTTTCACGGGAGGAGCTCGAGGGAGTACTGGCGCATGAGCTAGCCCATATCAAGCACCGCGATATTCTGGTGAGCACGGTGGCGGCTGCCATTGCCGGTGCGATCAGCTATCTCGCGCAGATGGCGCAGTGGGCGATGATCTTCGGCGGCGCAAGGCATGACGATGACGAAGGAGGCAATCCCATCGCCGCTATCGTCATGATGATCGTCGGGCCGATCGCAGCGATGCTCGTGCAGATGGCGATATCGCGTTCGCGCGAATACGGGGCCGATGCCGGGGGTGCCAGGATTGCGGGCAACCCTCTGTCGCTCGCCAATGCGCTCAAGAAACTGCATATGGCATCGCAGAGGATCCCCATGGATGCCAACCCGGCAACGTCGCACATGTTTATTGTTAATCCCCTTTCGGGCGGTGCGCTGGTGAAGCTCTTCAGCACCCATCCGCCGATGGAGGAGAGAATAGCCCGGCTCGAGGCAATGATGTACAAAAGATAAGACTATAAACCATGAAAGGGAAAAGGCTGAAGATGATCGATCACATCTTCAGCCTTTTTTGTATTCTGCGCGGAAGCGGTACTGTTCAGCAGCATGGTAGGGATTCATTAGGTGATTATAATGATTCCTTTTCGATTTTTTTATAGCTATAAACGGTTCAATTCTGGTAAAATCCCTGACTTAAAAATACGGCGTCTTTGAAAGGGCTGAAAACCCCTGGAATGGGCAGCAAGGAGGAGTTCAATGAAAAAGCCATTAGTGGGAATTCTCATGGGGAGCGATAGTGATCTCCCCGTCATGGAAAAGGCTGCCGAGGTCCTGGCGGAGCTGGACATCCCCTATGAGATCGATATTAGCTCTGCGCACCGCTTGCCGGAAAAGACGGCGGATTATGCGAAGACTGCCCGTGATCGCGGCATTGAGGTATTGATTGCCGGCGCAGGTATGGCAGCTCATCTTGCAGGTGTAATCGCCTCGCATACAACCCTGCCTGTCATTGGAGTTCCGCTTAAATCAGGTGCGCTCAACGGTGTCGATGCATTGTATTCCACCGTGCAGATGCCGCCCGGAATTCCCGTTGCTACGGTAGCAATCGATGGCGCAAAGAATGCCGCCTACCTGGCATGCTCCATCCTTTCAATAAAATACCCTGAGATAGCACAACGGCTGGAAGCTTCCAGGGAAAAAACGAGGGAAAAGCTCCTCGAAAAATCAGCAAAACTCAAAGGGAAGTAACGCCGTATGGAAAGAAAAATTGAGAAAGTATTAGTCGCGAACAGGGGTGTTCCCGCCGTCAGGATCATGCACACCTGCCGGGACCGGAGGATTCCCACCACTGCAGTCTACAGCACTCCCGACCGGCTTGCCCACCATGTCTTCATGGCCGACTCCGCCGTCCATATCGGTGAAGCGCCTCCCGCCGAGTCATACCTCAATATGGACCGGATCATCGATGCTGCGCTGAAGAGCAAATCAAACGCAGTGCACCCGGGATGGGGGTTCCTTGCGGAGAACGAGGATTTCGCGCAACGGGTGATCGATGCCGGGCTGATCTGGATCGGCCCTTCTCCTGAAGTGATCAGGATGATGGGAGATAAAATAGAGGCAAAGGTCATTGCGAAAAGGGCCAATGTGCCGACGATTCCAGGTATCAGTGATGTCACCGAACCTGAGCAGATCAAGAAATGGATGAAGCAGGAGAAGGTGGATTTCCCCATTATGATAAAGGCTGCTGCAGGGGGCGGCGGCAAGGGAATGGTAAAGGTCGAAAACGAGGCGGATATCACGCAGGCCTTTGCACAGGCCCGCTCCGAGGCGAAGAAGGCCTTCGGTGACGAGAAGATTCTCGTCGAAAAATACATTGAGCGTGGCAGGCATATCGAGGTGCAGATCGTCGCCGATGAGCACGGCAATGTGGTCCATCTCTTTGAAAGGGAGTGCACACTCCAACGGCGCAATCAGAAAATCATCGAGGAGGCGCCGTCGCCCTCGCTCGACAACAATCTCCGCCAGGAAATATGCTTTACGGCTGTCCGCCTGATGAGGGAGATTGGCTATACGACGGCCGGTACGGTGGAGTTTATTTTCGATGCACCGAAAAAGAAATTCTATTTCCTCGAAGTGAATACCCGCCTGCAGGTCGAGCATGGCACGACGGAGCTCATTACCGGCCTCGATATCGTCGGCATCATGATCGACGTCGCTTCGGGAAAGAGATTGCCGTTTACCCAGGATGAGATCGTTCCGAACCGCTGGTCGCTTGAGGTCAGGTTGAATGCAGAGGATCCCAAGACCTTCAGCCCCTCGTTCGGCACGATTACCCGCCTCCAGATACCACATGGCCCCGGCGTGAGGATAGCCTCAGGCGTCTACGAAGGGGCGGATATTCCTCCTTATTATGATTCGCTCTTTATGCTGCTGATGACCGCAGGGGCTGATAGGGAAGATGCGGTGAGGACGATGGACCGCGCCCTGGGCAGAAATCTCAGGGTTGAGGGAATAAAGACGCTTGCACCGCTGCTGCTGAGCATCATCAGACATCCTGCCTTTATTGCAGGGGAGTTTTCGACCCGCTTCATAGAAGAGCACATGGACGAGCTCATCTCTATGTTCAAGGAAGAGAGCAGCGAGGATGAGGCGCTGAAGATCGCAAAATATGTAGCGGAAATCTCCGCGCTGGGGCCGCAGAAATGGATGTAAATATCCGAAAGACAGAAAACGGAAGCCAGATGCCCGATACCACCGATACGGGATCTGTCCTCATCAGGCCCGGTATGTCGCCGCGTGATATCGTGAAGACCGTGCGTTCCACGCCCGGCGTTTTTCTGACGTCTACCGGCATGCGTGATGCAGGACAGTCGGACTATAAAAACCGCCACCGGATTTACGACCTGAAGACGCTCGCTCCCTTCTATAATGAAATGGGGCTCTTCAGTGCAGAGTGCCACGGCGGCGCGCGCTGGCATGTCGGCGTGATGAACAGGAGGGAGACCCCCTTCGAGGAGGTCGACCTGCTCCGCGAGTTGATGCCGAACGTGCTCCTGCAGACGCTTATCAGGGAGACCAACCTGTTTGGCTACCGGCCGTATCCGAAGAACGTCATCGAGTATGTCGTTTCGAGGGTGGACATTGATGTATGGCGATGCTTTTCGTTCCTTAATGATGTGAGGAATATGCGTGCAGTTGCCGAAGTGGTGATGCGGCGGGGCAGGCTCTTTCAGCCCGCGATCTCCTTCACCCAGGCGGACTGGACAACGAATGAGTACTACCTCAAGGTTGCCGGAGAGATGGTCGATCTCTGTAGCGGTGTTGACGAGATCATCCTTTGCATAAAGGACATGGCCGGTGTCGGCAGCCCCCAGCGCATCAGGAGCCTTATCGATGCGATAAAACAGAAATATCCCGATCTCGAAGTGCAGTACCACCGACACTCCACCGACGGGCTTGCCATGCCCGCGCTCCTGGCTGCCGCGCAGGCAGGAGCCAAGATCCTCGATGTGCAGGAGGATTCGCTCACCAGATTCTACGGCCAGGCCCCCATCCTCGGTCTGCAGGCATATCTTGAGGAGTCCGGCATCAAGGTGAACATCAGCAGAGCGCACGCAGAGGCTGCAGTGCAGAGGGTGCGGGATTGGATAGGCCATTATGAGTGGGCCGAATCGCCGTTCAAAGGCTATGACCATACCGTCACCGAGCACAGAATGCCCGGCGGCGCTTTCCCCAGCTCCTTCGAACAGGCGGCAAACGGCGGGTTTCTCCACCTGATGCCTGCTATATTGAGGATGATGTCACTGTACAACCGGATCATCAAATATTTTGATGTAACACCCGGCTCTCAGATTACCTGGGTCACTTGCAACGGCATTATCAACCGCTACGATAAAGAGAAGGGCGCTGCAGGAGTGCGGCATGTAATCGGATTGCTCACGAAGTTCGTCGAAGAGAAGGGGCAGCAGTTCGAAGCTATGGAGAAAAACGAGCAGGAAGAACTGTTGCTGCTCTTTAGAAATGCACCGGGCGACTTCAAGAACCTCCTGCTCGGCGGCTACGGAAAGCTCCCCATGGGCTGGCCTGCGGAATGGGTCTATCAAAGCACCTTCGGCGATGAATGGCACACAAAGATCAAGGAACGAAAAGATGTCTCCCCCCTTGATTCGGTAGGAGATGACGATCTCGAAAAGCTCAGACAGACCTTGTCCGAGCATATCGGCCGGATGCCGACGGAAGAGGAGTTCATTCTGTACCTCATGCATCCCAAGGATGCCCTCGAGATGATCGGCTTCAGAGAGAAATATGGAGAGGCTCCGCTCCTGCTGCCGACCAATGTCTGGAGAGAGGGGCTGAAGAGGGTGGGCGACAAGGTTGAATTCGAGCTTTCTGGGAAGCCCTATTGCATAGAGCTCGTATCGTTAGGCGCCGAGCATGATGGATTGATCCACGTCGTCATGAAGGTGAACAACAAAACGAGGGTGTATACGGTCGAGACGCCAAGGGCCAAGAGAGTAGAGATCAGGATGGCCAAAGGGCCGAACGATATCGGCGCGCCGATCAACGGCAATATCTGGAGAATCGGGAATCCCGAACGTGGTGCCATCAAGGCGGGGGATATTGTCCACAAGGGCGAGGAGATCGCCAACCTCGAAGCAATGAAGATGGAGAATGCGATCGTCGCTCCCTTCGACGGGCAGATTGTCGAGGTCTGCGTAAAGCTCAATGATACCGTTCAGGAAAAGCAGCTTCTGTTCGTGATCGAAAAGGTGCAGCCCAAGAGCCAGGAGCCTGTGGAGCGGATCGACTAGCGCTGGCGGGAGAGGTGGTTCGCCGGCATGGGCTCGGCAGAAAGGTGCTCATACGGGTAGGATTTGACGTAAAGGGAGAACTCCTCGACCGCTGGCGTAAGCCGTGCCTTCAGGGGCGTGATGAGAGAGAGGTTTCTGAGGATTTTCCCTTCCCTGAGCGCGACGGTCCTCAATCTTCCGTCTTCCACCTCTTTCTTGACCGCCCATTTTGAGACTATCGAGACCCCTATTCCGGCCTCAACGGCCTCTTTTATCGATTCCGTGCTCCCGAGGGTCAGCGCGACATGCATATCACCGGTGCTGATACCGTGCGATTTCAGATATTCCTCTATTTGATACCTCGTGCCTGATCCCTCTTCTCTCAGAATAATGGGTTCTCTGGTGACATCGAGCACAGGAATTACTTTTCTCCGGGCCCACGGGTGAGCAGGGGGGACGATCAAGATCAGCTCGTCCGGCACGATCGGCTCTATACGCAAGGTGGGCCTGGATGTTTCGCCCTCAACCAGACCGATATCAATGAGCCCTGATATTAGGAGATCCTCAATGCGCTTTGTGTTGCCTACGAGCATGCTGAATTTGATCTTGGGGTGTTTCTTCTTGAAATCAATGATGACGCGGGGCAGTACATGGTTCCCCAGCGTGGTGCTCGCGCCTACCGCGACACCCCCTTTTATCATGCCGGTGAGCGTTCCGATCTCTTTCTCGATTTCAGCATAATGTTCGAGCAGGTGTTTTGCGTGCTTATACAGTATTTTCCCCGCAGGGGTAAGGCTTACCATTCCCTCTGATCGGTCGAAGAGTTTCGTCTCGAAAAATTCCTCAAGCGATTGGATCTGCAGGCTCACGGCAGGCTGGGTGAGATGAACGATCCGGGAGGCCTTTGAGAAACTCTTCGTTTCGGCAACAGTGCAAAACAGTTTCAGCTTTATATCCACATTTCTAGAATACCATAAGTAGAACGTTTTTAATCTCTATGAGGATTTATTATGACGTGATAAGGTCAGGGAAAACGCTTTAAGAATTCGTGTACTGTAGAACTAAGCAGCAACCTTCTGCAGCATATGCTGTAAGCCCTGCGATGCATAAGGCCCCGGTCAGGATGCACCAGCAATAATCGCGTTGCTTGTAAAAGTACTGCTGCAGAGGAATATTGGTCTGCTGTTTGTGCGTTTGTAAAGGGGAGTAGCTGTAGCAGCGGCTATCGTCACTACGGTCGTACATTCGACCCGGTACCGCTGGTTAGGGCAATCTAAGAAGCGAGACCTTTACCGCCTGAAAAGTAAGAAGCAAGGACTGGGAAGTAAGCGTAAAATCTAACTTCTCACTTCCTACTTCTTAGTTTCAAATGGTAAAGGTCTTTTTATATAGAGAGATGGAGAGAGAGGCTTTATCAAAGGGAAGGCAAGAGACCTCATCCATCCCATGAGAAGACGAGCGAAATACATTATGTGGGAGGTAGCTATGGAGATGTTAACGAAGAGGCTGGCGAGTATTGATGATCTGAAAAAGCTTAGAGAAAGGCTTTCTGGAGAAATTTTTCAGAAAGACCGGGAGAGAATACATGTCTGCTGCGGTACGGCCTGTGCAGCTATGGGCTCGCATAACGTCGTCGCTGCCCTCAAGGAAGAGGGCCGGAAGAAAGGCCTTGCCCCGGAGATCATAAAAACAGGGTGCCAGGGGATGTGCCAAAAGGGGCCTGTCATGCGGATTGACCCACAGAATACGTTTTATCAAAAGGTAAAACCGGAGCATGCGGAACCCCTTATTAACTCTTTATCCGGAAAGGGAAACTATTTCAGGCAGGCGCTGTATCGAGAGGACATCATGAGCGAGCCTATTCCGGAAATGGAATCGATCCCCTTCTACAAAAAACAGCTGAGGATTGCGCTGAGAAATAACGATAAGATCGATCCGCAAAATATCTACCACTATATTGCCGTGGGTGGATATGCCGCACTCGAGAAGGCGCTCTCTTCAATGACGCCGGATGAGGTGCTGCAGGAGGTTGATCGGGCGCACCTCAGAGGAAGAGGCGGGGCCGGCTTTCCCGCGGGCCAGAAGTGGCGGCATACCAGGAGCTCCAACAGTCCCGTGAAATTCGTTATTGCGAACGGGGATGAGGGCGATCCCGGTGCGTTCATGGATCGGTCGATCATGGAAGGCGATCCTCACAGTCTCTTTGAGGGCATGCTTCTCTGCGCCTATGCGATCGGAGCACAGTACGGCTTCATCTATGTGCGGCATGAGTATCCTCTTGCAGTGAAGAACCTCAGGCATGCCATAAAGCAGGCGGAAGATATCGGCCTGCTTGGAAATAATATCCTTGGGACCGGTTTCAACTTCCTCCTCAAGATACGTGAAGGCGCCGGAGCTTTTGTCTGCGGTGAAGCATCCGCGCTGGTGGCATCTCTTGAGGGTGAAAGAGGATTTCCGAGGACGAGGCCGCCGCTTCCTTCCGAGGTGGGAGGAGGAGTCTGGGGCTATCCGAGCAATATGAATAACATTGAGACCTTTGCCTGTGTGCCCCCCATTATTGAAAAGGGCGCCGAATGGTTCAGGAGCATCGGTACCGAGAGCGCTCCGGGAACGAAGGTCTTTGCACTCACCGGCAAGGTAAAGAACACAGGGCTTATCGAAGTCCCGATGGGGACGACGCTACGAGAAATCATCTTTGACATAGGAGGAGGGACCCTCGGCGGCAAAGCATTCAAGGCCGTTCAGACGGGCGGCCCTTCCGGAGGATGTATCCCCGCGAGCCATCTCGACATGCCCGTCGATTTCGATTCTCTTATAAAGGTCGGGTCAATGATGGGCTCGGGCGGAATGGTCGTTATGGACGAAGACACCTGCATGGTGGACGTGGCAAAGTACTTCCTTTCTTTTACCCAGTCGGAGTCATGCGGCAAGTGCCCGACCTGCAGGATCGGCACGTACCAGATGCTTCAGATCCTGGAGAATATTACTACAGGAAAAGGAAAGCCCGGCGATATCGAGAAGCTCATACAGCTCGGTAAGAACATACAGAGAGGCTCCCTGTGCGGCCTCGGCAAGAGCGCTCCCAATCCCATACTCTCGGTCATCAAGTACTTCAGAGAGGAGGTCGAGGAGCATGTGTACGACCACTACTGCCGCGCAAAGGTATGCTCGGGGATGGGCGTATACATTATTAACCAGACGGAATGCATACGGTGTGGGCTCTGCAAGGAGGCATGCGCCTTTGGTGCGGTAAAAGAAACGAGAGATAAATACTTCATCGATCGGGACGACTGCGTCAAGTGCAGGGCATGCTACGAGGCCTGCCCGGTGGAGGCGGTAAAAGTAAGAAAACAGAGCCTGGTGAAGCTGCAGGAGCAGTTCGGGATTCCCTCGGAGAGAATCGAGGTGCTTGAGCGGAGCACACGAATGACGCTGAAGGATGTGGTACAGTCAAAGCCGATGATCGTGGAGACCTGCAGCCCCGACTGCATTGTCGCGGACGCCGTGACTATCATGGACGGCAAGAATATCGGCTCGCTGCTCGTCGCTGATGCGGAAGGAGAACTAATCGGCATATTCACCGAGCGGGACATCATGCATTGCCTGGTCAAAGGCGTTCAGTTGAACAGCGAGGTAATGAGGAATGTCATGACGCCTACGCCGGTAACGCTCGATGCCTCTTCCGATCTCGGCATTGCCGTTACGCTCATGTCGGATAAAAAGATCAGGCACCTTCCGGTAACCGAAGATGAGAAGGTCGTAGGAGTCATATCCTACAGGGATGTTGTCTCCTATCTGCTTCCCGAGGTGGCCTATTTATCGTAGGACATTCACGTATGGTGGCGCTTGAGGAGAGGGCGAGGTGAAGAGAGTTCTTCCTTACGGGAAATGATAGTTGACATATCTTCCCATTTGGGGTAAGGTAGAACAATAGTAAAGGGGAGTAGCTGTAGCAGCGGCTATCGTCAATACGGTCGTACATTTGACCCGGTACCGCTGGTTAGGACAGTCTAACAAGCGAGACCTTTACCACCTGAAAAGTAAGAAGTAGGAAGTGAGAAGTAATAGTATTTGCCTTTATCTTTTACTTCTTGAGTTCTCACTTCTTAGCTCTTACTTTAAAAGTGGTAAAGGTCTTTTTATATTGGAGCGATAGTATGGTCGAAAAACTGTATAGGGGTATTCACACATTTCAGGAGTCGTATTTTAAGAGGGAGAGGGATCTTTTCAGGCGCCTTTCCGAGCATCAATCTCCAAAAGTGCTCTTTATCACCTGTGCGGATTCGCGGGTGGACCCCAACCTCGTGACGCAAAGTAGGCCGGGTGAGCTTTTCATTGTGAGAAATGTAGGAAATATCGTTCCCCCCTACGATGCCATAAAGGACAAAAACAGCGTTGCCGCAGCTATTGAGTTTGCCGTACTCGGCCTGAAGGTGGCCGATATCATCGTATGCGGACATTCGAATTGCGGCGCCATGCAGGCGCTTTACCATTCTGAAGGGGATTTTGAGCATATGCCGCACCTGAAGGAGTGGCTGAAACTTGCATTCCCGGTAAAGCTCATCGTCACTAAATTTTACCCGGATAAGATCTCTTCCGAGGAATCCCGCCAACGGATTACCGAGGAGGAGAATATCCTGCTGCAATTGAATAATATACAGACCTATCCCTTTGTTGAGCAGTCATTGAATGAGGGAACGCTGCACCTCCACGGCTGGTACTATGACATAGGAGAGGGAAGTATGTGCTCCTACAATCCCTCCACCGATAGGTTTGAGAGGATAGCACAATGATGAGGATTCCGAGGGTAATGTCGACACAGCACCCGGACAATGTCGTCCTGCCCTTCTTTGCCGAGAGTCAGGACATGTCGGGAGATGACGAGATACAGGAAGCGTATTACGCCTATTCGCACCTCGGTATCGATGAGCAGATGTGGGATTGCGAGGGCAAGGAAGTCGATGATTTCGTCGTGCGCAAGCTCCTCACCAAATATGAGCACTTTTTCAAACAGAAGAGGTTGGGGGAGGATATCTTCCTCACGTTGCGGGTCCCCAACCCCGATGCGGAACGGCAGGAAGCCAAAGTCCTCATAGAGACACTTGAGAGCATACCCCGGTCCTGCGATGCTGCGCGGCTGTTTTATGGACAGGACATCCCTCCCATTTTCGAAGTCATTCTGCCGATGACGATATCCCCTGAGAGTCTGAACAGGGTCTACTATTACTACAAGGATTTTGTGGTGGGAAAGGGGCATAAGCCCTTTTACCCGGGGGACATCACCATCTCCGAGTGGATCGGAGAGTTCCAGCCTGGAACCATCAATGTGATCCCGCTTTTCGAGGATAAGGTGCATATGCTCGAGGCCCACCGCATTATAGGCGAATATTTGAAGGGGAAGGATATCAAGCACCAGCGGGTTTTTATCGCCAGGTCCGATCCCGCTATGAACTACGGCATGGTAAGCGCAATCCTCTGCAATAAAATCGCCCTTCAACGCCTGAGGAAGCTCTCCGAAGAGACCGGCGTTGCAATATACCCCATACTCGGCGCCGGTTCTGCGCCGTTCAGAGGACATCTTACCCCCGACACCGTCGACATGATGCTGGAAGAGTATCCCGATGTCCAGACATTTACCATCCAGTCTGCTTTCAAGTACGACTACTCCGTTTTGTCGGTCACCTCCGCCATAGAGAGGCTGAGAGGAACCCGGATGATGAGGGGATATGACCTGGACGAGGGGAAGTGCATCGAAATCATAGAAAAGGTGTCGGTGGAATACCGGAGACTTATAGAATATCTTGCTCCCGTTATCAACCATATGGCAGGTTTTGTTCCGAGGCGAAGGATGCGAAAGCTCCATGTCGGTCTTTTCGGATACGCCCGCAGCATCGGCACCACCTCGCTCCCGAGAGTTATAAGCTTCTGTGCCGCCTGCTATTCCATCGGCCTGCCGCCGGAGATCATCGGGCTTAATGTTCTTACCCCTGAGGATAGAGCATGCATGAAGGATATGCATGTGAACTTCATGTTCGATATGAAGACGGCAATGTCCTTTTTTAACGAGGAGGTGCTTGCACTTCTTCCGGATGAGGTGAGGAAATCGCTCCGGCTCGACTGGGGTGAATACAGCATACTCCCTGAGTACAAGAAGATCACTTCACGGATCATAAAGGCCCTCAGGGAGAATGACCATTCGAATATGCAGCGGATGCTCATTGAGGCAGCGCATATAAGAAAGTTCCTGGGATAATCGCATCATGGTTGTGCGATCGATGAAGAGGGTGCTGGTGGCCGTCGTCGGGTTTGCCGTGCTGGCGGGAGGCATTGCAATGATTATTCTGCCCGGCCCTGCCGTTGTCGTGATACCGCTCGGCCTGGGGATCCTCTCCACCGAGTTCAGTTGGGCGAGAGGTTTATTAAGGGCAGTGAAAACCAAGCTGCAGAACGGAAAAAGGAGGTATATGCAATGAGACCAAGCGAAAGAGAAGAGGAGTATGTAGCAAGGAAGGAGTATGAGAGATTAAAGAAGATCGAGGAGGAGAAGCATAGGAGGCTCGCCGATGAGGAGAAGAAGCGGCTCAGAGAGCTCCATTTTATGCGCTGCCCCAAGTGCGGGATGGAGCTGATAGAGATTGACTATAAAGACATAAAGGTCGATAAATGCTCGGAGTGCGAGGGGATCTGGCTCGATGCTGGAGAGCTCGAGGCAGTAGCCCGGCTCGAAAAGACGGGGCTCGATAAGCTTTTCAGCGTATTCAAGAAGTAGCCAGGCCATTGGAAGGGAGGTATCCGGTATGAAATGTCCGGCATGTACTATCGCCCTGGCGATATCCGAGCGGCAGGGAATCGAGATCGATTATTGCCCGCAGTGCCGCGGGGTGTGGTTAGATCGCGGCGAGCTTGATAAAATTATAGAAAGATCCGCTTCAGTGTATGATGAGGGACATCGACATGTACCCCATGAGGAGTCCAGGAATAAGCATAAACATTACGAATACAAAGATAAACACTACGGACATAAGAAACACAAAATGAAATCGTTCTTCGAAGAATTGTTCGACTGACCTGAGCCTTTAATCTTGGCTTTAGAAGGAGCATTCATGCGCTGGCACCAGAAGAGAATCGATGCAGTTGTCGCCGAACTGAATACATCCCTTCAGGGGATTTCCCCTGAAGAGGCGCGGAAGCGCCTGGCTGATTACGGCCCCAATAAGCTGAAAGAGAAGAAGAAAAAGACCCCCTTCATGATGTTTCTCGATCAATTCAAGGATCTCATGATCCTCGTGCTCGTCGCTGCCGCGGGAATATCGGGCTTTATCGGCGAGCTCTCGGATACTATTGCCATCATCGTGATCATTGTTCTCAACGCGATTATAGGATTTATCCAGGAGTACAGGGCAGAAAAGGCGATGGCAGCTCTTGAGAAGATGGCGGCGCCGACGGCGACGGTCATCAGGAGCGGAGTGCCTGCGGATATTCAGGCCTCGGAGATTGTGCCCGGTGATATGGTGCTGCTCGAGGCCGGGAAAATCGTGCCTGCTGACATGCGGCTTGCGGAAGCGGCACAGTTGAAAGTTGAAGAGGCAGCGCTTACGGGGGAGTCGGTTCCTGTAGAAAAGCACACGGAAGCATTGGAGGACGCAGCGCTTTCCCTCGGTGATAGAAAAAATATGGCATACAAGGGCACGACGGTATCGTATGGGAGAGGGAGTGGCATTGTGGTCGCCACCGGAATGGACACGGAGCTCGGTAAGATCGCCACCATGCTCCAGGAAGAGGAGGAGGTCAAAACACCGCTTCAAAAGAGACTGGCCGCATTCGGGAGAAAACTTGCGCTGTCGGTGATCGCCATCTGCGCCATTGTCTTTGGTTTCGGCATACTGAGGGGGGAGCCGGTTCTGGGAATGTTCATGACCGCCCTCACCCTTGTTGTTGCAGCGATTCCGGAGGCACTGCCAGCGGTGGTGACCATATCGCTTGCTCTCGGGGCAAGGAAAATGGTCAGGCAGAATGTATTGGTGAGAAAGCTCCCGGCAGTAGAGACGCTCGGCTCGGTCACCTACATCTGCTCCGATAAGACAGGGACGCTTACCCTGAATAAAATGACCGTTGAAGAGGTCTATGTTGATGAGAAAGTAGCGAGAGCGGAGGATCTGAAGCGTGGAAGTGCGGAGGTCACATTAAGGAAGCCCGTCCCTTCTGCGCTTCCGGACCTCCGCGCTTCCGAGCTGATGATGATTGCCCTTGCGTTGAGCAATGACGCGCAGATGGGCGCCGATGGAACGATGATCGGCGATCCGACCGAAATCGCACTCTATAATATTGCCAAAGAGCTTGGCTTTGATAAGAAAGCCCTCGAGAATGACTTTCCGAGGATGGCTGAGGTTCCCTTTGATTCTGAACGAAAGGCAATGACCACCTTTCATAAATGGGGTGGCGGTTTTGTATCGTTCACCAAAGGTGCGGTCGAGTCGCTTGCCGAAAAATCGGAGGATGTGCTTACCGTGCAGGGAACAAAAGCAGTCAATGAACAAGCTGTTTTTAAAATCAATGAGCGAATGGCTGCGGATGGGCTGAGAATTTTATGTATCACCATGAGGACATGGGACAGGATTCCTGAAAACCTGTCGCCCGAGCAGGTCGAGACAGGCCTCACGATGCTCGGACTTGTCGGCATGATGGATCCGCCCCGGGAGGAAGCAAAGGAGGCGGTTGCCCTGTGCAAGAGTGCGGGAATCAAGCCGGTCATGATTACGGGCGACCATCCCCTTACCGCACGGGCTATCGCTAAAAGGCTCGGGATACTTGAGGGTGAGCGGGGAGTGATGACAGGAAGGGAGCTTGAAAAGTTGCCTCTCGAGGAGTTTGAAGAACGGGTTGAACATATCAGGGCGTATGCCCGGGTTGCCCCCGAACAGAAGCTGAAGATCGTCAAAGCGCTCCAGGACAAAGGACAATTTGTCGCAATGACGGGGGATGGTGTCAACGACACCCCTGCCCTGAAACGCGCAGATATCGGTATTGCGATGGGCATCACCGGCACCGATGTGGCGAAGCAGGCGGCCCACATGGTTCTCCTGGACGATAATTTCGCCACCATCGTCAAGGCGGTTAAGGAGGGGAGAAGGATATTCGACGGAATCGAGAAGATGATCCGCTATATACTTTCAACCAATTCTGGTGAGATCATGCTGATCTTCTTTGCCCCGTTCTTCGGACTGCCCCTCCCCCTCCTGCCGATTCATATGCTCTGGCTCAATCTCGTTACCGACGGCCTGCCGAGCCTCGCCTTTGCTGCGGGGCCTGCGGAGCCGAATGTGATGAGCAGACCGCCCCGTGATCCCAAGGCCGGGATCATTGGTGCTCGGATGATGGTGAGCGTCCTCTGGACGGGTCTCCTCCTGGCAGGCATCGGCATCATGCTCCAGGCGGGCACGATGAACGGCGGCTTGCATGCAAAGTGGCAGACCATGGTCTTCACCTTCATCTGTGTAGCTGAACTCGGCACTGCACTGGCCCTTACCTCTGAGCAGCAATCGTTCTTCAGAATGCCTCCAGAAAAAATCAAGGCAATGCTGGGGGCGGTGCTCGTTACCTTTCTTCTCCAGATGGCGGTCATCTATGTGCCGTTCTTTAATTCTATATTCAAGACGGTACCGCTTACGGCGCACGAGCTGCTGTCGATCCTCGCGCTTTCCACGGTGGTATTTTTTGCGGTTGAGATCGAGAAGTGGATACGGCGGCGTAGTGCTGCTCCCGCCCGTTTATGATAAAATAATAACTTGTTTTCTAGCGTCATGTGAGTTTCGGAAATCGCTCTGAGGAGGTAACCATGGCTGACGTAGTCATGAAAACGGATTTCGATGAGGTGAAGCTGGTCAGGCGCGGCAAGGTGAGGGACGTCTATGAAGTGGACAACTATCTCCTCATTGTCGCTACCGACAGGGTTTCGGCCTTTGATGTAGTGCTGCCCAACGGCATTCCCGATAAAGGAACGATGCTGACCCGCATATCCCTCTATTGGTTCGACCAGATGAAGGATATTATCGAAAACCATATTGTAGCGACTGAGGTGAAAGATTATCCCTCCGTGCTCCAGAAACATAAGAGTGTGCTCGAAGGCAGGAGCATGCTGGTGAAAAAGGCAACGCCGATGCCTGTCGAGTGCATTGTGCGCGGATATCTCTCGGGCTCCGGATGGAAGGAGTACAAAGAAAGAGGGACTGTCGGCGGGATCAAGCTTCCCGGAGGTCTCGTGGAATCTTCCCGGCTCGATGAGCCTATCTTTACGCCGAGCACGAAAGCGGAAGAGGGACACGACGTCAATATCAGTTTCGATGAGATGAAAAAGCTCGTTGATCCTGCCCTTGCGGAACAACTCAAAGAGGTGAGTCTCAAAGTGTACAAAAGGGGCAGAGAGATTGCGGAGAAGAAAGGCATCATCATCGCCGATACGAAGATGGAATTCGGATTGTATGAAAACAGGTTGATCCTGATCGATGAGCTCCTCACCCCCGATTCATCGCGGTTCTGGTCGATAAAGGACTACCAGCCCGGCAAGGGACAGGACAGCTTTGACAAGCAACTCGTAAGGGACTACCTTCTTACCCTTGACTGGGACAAAACCTATCCGGGTCCGGTGCTCCCCGATGAGATCGTGCAGAAGACCGTGGCCAGATACCGGAAGATCGTGGATATTTTAACGAAATAACTTCTGAACCACAAAGGACACAAAGCTGAAAAATCCTCAATCCTAAATTCGAAACAAATTCGAATGCTCAAAATTCGAAACTGTTCGGGTTATTTGAATGTAAAGGTTTGCTTAGGACTTCGTGCTTAGAATTTAGAATTTATTTTTATGGATAATTTTCAAAAATTGCTCGACATTATGGCTGCCCTGCGCGCCGAGAACGGCTGCCCCTGGGACAAGGAGCAGACGCGGGAGTCGCTGAAGCCCTTTCTCGTCGAGGAGACCTATGAGGTGATCGAGGCGATCGATGAAAAGGCCCCTTCAAAGATAAAAGAGGAGCTCGGCGACCTGCTCTTTCAAATCATCTTCCATGCCCAGCTTGCCAAGGAGCAGGGGGAGTTCGATATGGATGATGTCATCAACACTATCAGCACGAAAATGATCGGGCGGCATCCGCATGTCTTCGGCACCGCGAAATTCGAGACCCCTGAACAGGTGCTGAAGCAATGGGAGGAACGCAAGCGGGAAGAGGGGAAGGGCAGGGAGTCCATCCTTGAGGGTGTTCCAAAGGAGCTTCCCTCACTCCTCAAGGCGCACCGGATCCAATCGAGGGCGGCACGTGTAGGGTTCGACTGGAAACGGGTTGAGGATGTACTCGGAAAGCTTGACGAGGAACTCGCAGAGTTCAGGAAAGCCCTTGAAAGCAAAGATCAGGCCCGGATCGAGGATGAACTCGGTGACGTCTTTTTCTCTCTCGTCAATATCGCCCGCTTCGTAGGCGTCAATCCGGAAGACGCACTCAGGAAAACGATCAGTAAATTCATTTCCCGTTTCCGATATATCGAGATAAAAGCTGCCGAATCCGGGAGAAATCTCTCGGACATGACCCTGGAGGAGATGGACGCGCTCTGGGAAGAAGCCAAATACCCCCAACAAAATCAATAATTTTCCCTTTGACATTTGAGGTAAGTACATGGTATAAATGAGTATGCGATACTTTGTTTCGTTATTTAGCAACCCTGGAGACAGGGAAAACAAGGAGGCGTGGTTGTTATGGCGTTCGAAGGAAAGGTGAAGTGGTTTAATGAAGCGAAGGGGTTTGGATTCATCCAGCAGGAGAATGGAGCAGATGTCTTTGTTCACTACTCAGCAATCAAGTCCGAGGGATTTAAAACACTGGCCGAAGGCCAGAAGGTCCAGTTTGACATCGTCGAAGGTGACCGCGGACCAAAGGCAATTAATGTAGAAAAACTGAGCTAACACGCAATTATAATTTAAAATTACATCAAGAGGGCCTGTTCAAGGCCCTCTTTTTTGCGCCCCCCAACAATCAAGGCAGACCTTATGACAAAAAACGTGGTACACTTATATATTAAATTTTTTATCCGATATGCGCTTGCCTGAATGGATAAGAGTCAAAGCAGCAGGGGCTCCTGAGTCTTCAGGGGCTCTCGCCGAACGACACGCAGGGCTGCATGCGACAAAGAGCCTTTTGAGAGGTCATCGGCTCTCGACCGTGTGTGAAGAGGCGCGCTGTCCCAACAGGGGGTACTGTTTTTCAAAGCCGACGGCGACCTTCATGATCCTCGGGGATTGCTGTACGCGAGATTGCGCTTTCTGTGCCGTTGCAACAGGCGCTCCCTCCGCCGTCGATGCTGCCGAGCCGGAAAGGGTGGCGGAAGCTGCACACGCCTTGGGCCTGAAGTATGTGGTGATCACCTCGGTGACGAGGGATGATCTGCCCGACGGCGGCGCCGCTCATTTTGCCGCTACCATTACGGCGGTGAGGAGTACGTTGCCCGATACTAAAATTGAAGTGCTTACCCCTGATTTCAAGGGCGACGAGCACGCGTTGCAGACAGTTCTTGAAGCCCGTCCCGATGTCTTCAATCACAATATCGAGACCGTCAAGAGGCTCTATGCCCGGGTGCGGCCGCAGGCTGACTACGAGCGTTCGCTGCAGGTGCTGCAGCGAGCAAAAGAGATCGCCCCTGATATAGCGACAAAGTCAGGGCTCATGGTAGGGCTCGGCGAAACAGAAAGCGAACTCCTCGAACTTTTCGGCGATCTGAGGCAGACAGGCTGCAGTGTTCTGACCATAGGCCAGTATCTGCGACCTACAAAAAAGAACCTTCCTGTTGTAGAATACATAAAACCAGAAATCTTTAACGACCTAAAAGAGAGAGCTCTTGCTCTGGGATTTGCCTTTGTCGCTTCTGGGCCGCTGGTGAGGAGCTCAATGAATGCAGAAGAAATGTACAATAAAGAAGAATGAGAACTCAGGAGACAGAAGTCAGAATCCAGGGGTAAGGTGTAAGAATATCTTTAAGAGAGTAAAAGTATTCTTATTCTGGTTCCTGGCTCCTGAATTCTGTCTTTGAGGAGGAGTGCGTAGATGTTCGAGTTTAACAGGGTAAAACGGCTGCCGCCGTATGTATTTGCCATCGTCAATACCCTGAAGATGGATTATAGGAGAAAAGGTGAGGACATCATCGACCTCGGCATGGGGAACCCCGATATGCCGACGCCGAAGCATATTGTCGAAAAGCTCTGCGAGGCATCCCATAATCCGAAGAACCACCGCTATTCCGCATCGAAAGGAATAACCCAGCTGCGGTGCGCCATCTCCGAATGGTACAAGAGACGGTTCGATGTCGACATCGATCCTGAATCCGAAGCGGTGGTCACCATCGGCTCCAAGGAGGGGCTTTCGCATCTGGCTCTAGCCACGATCCAGCCCGGTGATGTGGTGATGACACCGACGCCCGCCTATCCCATTCATCCCTACAGCGCGATCATCGCGGGCGGCGAGGTGATCAGTGTCCCGATCGGTCCGGGATACGATTTCTTTGAGGAGCTTGAGAGGTCGCTCAGGAACACCTGGCCGCGGCCGAAGATGCTTATCCTGAATTTCCCCCATAACCCGACAACCACGGTGGTCGAGGGGCTGGACTTCTTTCGGAAGGTCGTGGATTTTGCCCGGGAGAACAACATTATCGTGCTGCAGGATTTTGCCTATGCAGACCTCACGTTCGATGATTACGCGGCGCCGAGCATCCTTCAGGTCCCGGGGGCAAAAGATGTAGCGGTCGAATTCTATTCGCTCACCAAGAGCTATTCCATGGCAGGCTGGAGGGTCGGCTTCTGCTGCGGCAACAAAGAGGTGGTGGGCGCGCTGATCAAGATAAAGAGCTATCTCGATTACGGCATGTTCCAGCCTATACAGATCGCGAGCATCGTCGCGCTGCGGGGGCCCCAGGAGTGTGTTGAAGATATCCGAAAGATTTATCAGTCCCGCCGGAATGCACTCATCAAGGGATTGAAGAGTGCGGGATGGAATGTGCCTGCACCAAAGGCGACCATGTTCGTCTGGGCGGAAATCCCGGAGCAGTTCAAAAAGATGGGGTCGCTCGAATTCTGCAAATTTCTGATCACCGAAGCAAAGGTGGCGGTATCTCCCGGCATCGGCTTCGGCGAGGGCGGCGATCATTACGTCAGGTTTGCCCTTGTCGAAAATGAGCACAGGATACGCCAGGCAACGGCAGGCATAAAGAAAGTACTGAATAAAGGGTGAGGAAGATACTATGAGAAAAGATAAGATCACCGTTGGCATTATCGGTTTCGGAACAGTCGGCACCGGCGCGGCGAGGATTCTCCTTGAGAACAGCGGCATTATCAAAGAGCGGGCGGGCATCGACATTGTACTCAAGAGAATTGCCGACCTCGATATAACAAGGGATAGGGGCATTAAGGTCCCCGCCGGCGTGCTCACTACCGATGCCAGGGAGCTTATCAACGATCCCGAAATAGATATTGTCGTGGAACTGATGGGCGGTATCCATCCCGCGAAGGAGTTCATGCTCCAGGCGATCAGCAATAAAAAGCATGTGGTTACCGCGAACAAGGCACTGCTGGCGACCGAGGGGAATGAAATATTCGCCGAGGCCGCAAAGGCGGGAGTCGCTGTCGGGTTTGAGGCAGCGGTTGCGGGTGGCATTCCGATCATAAAGGTTCTGAGGGAGGGGCTTGTTGCCAATAACATCATCGCTGTCTACGGCATCATCAACGGGACCTCTAATTATATCCTTACGAAGATGACGAACGAGAAGGTGGAGTTTTCATCTGCGCTGCAAGAGGCGCAGCGGCTCGGCTATGCCGAGGCAGACCCCACGTTTGATATCGAAGGCATTGATACGGCACACAAGCTGACCATACTGTCATCGCTCGCCTACGGGATCCCGCTCTCATACGGCGAGGTATACAGAGAGGGTATCACGAAGGTAACGGCGCAGGATATCGAATTCGCCTCGGAGCTCGGCTATAAGGTGAAGCTCCTGGCCATCACCAAGGCCTCCGACGGAGAGGTTGAAATGAGAGTCCATCCCACTATGGTCCCGAATGAGTATCTCATCTCGAAAGTGGATGGCGTCTTCAATGCCGTTTATGTCGAAGGCGATGCCGTGGGCTCAACGCTCTACTACGGCAGGGGGGCCGGTGATATGCCTACCGGGAGCGCTGTGGTTGCCGACATTGTTGAGATTGGAAAATCCATGGTGAGCGGCGGTGTTATGAGCGGCTCCGGTATCGTTACAAAAGAGGCGTCGCGCAGCGGGCAAAAGCGGATCAGGAAGATGGAGGACATCGAGAGTATGTACTACTTCAGGTTTGCCGCGATGGATGAGCCGGGAGTGCTTTCGAAGATATCGGGTGTCCTCGGCAAAAACAATATAAGCATCGCATCGGTTATCCAGAAGGGCAGAAGGATCGGCGGGTCTGTTCCCCTTGTTGTGCTCACCCACAGGGCCAAAGAGCGGGATGTACTGAGCGCAATACGGGAAATCGACGGCCTCCCCATAGTTTCCGATAAAACGCTTGTTATCAGGGTTGAGGGAAGCGAAGAGTAACCTTTGCTCATAGTTCATTGCTCATTGGTGTTGTTTTTACTATGGACAGTGAACCGTGAACGGTGAACTGATAGGGGACGTGCCAGATGGGGGAAACAAAGATCGATAAGAGCATCAACATTAAAGGACTGGTATGCCCTTATACCTTCGTGAAAGCAAAGCTCGCCATCGAGGACATGGAAGTAGGCGAAGTGCTCGAAATAGTCCTCGATTATGAGGAGGCATCGAGGAGTATTCCCAAATCCATGGAGGACCACGGCCAAAAGGTGCTGGCTGTGGAAAAGGTCAATAGTTCCGATTGGCGTATCGTCATAAAAAAAGAAAAAGAGTAGCGGGGGTAACAGGATGGAGTTCAACGAGGATCAATTGCAGCGGTACAGCCGCCACATTATTCTTCCCGAAGTCGGTGGAAAGGGCCAGAAGAAGCTGCTCAATGCAAAGGTGTTCATTGTCGGCGCGGGGGGACTCGGGTGTCCTGTCGGCTACTACCTTGCTGCTGCGGGGGTAGGCACGATCGGAATGATCGATAATGACACGGTCGAGCTGAGCAACCTGCAGCGTCAGATCGCCCACAGCACCAAGACGCTGGGCCTCCATAAGGTCGACTCTGCAAAGGCGACGTTCGAAGCGCTTAATCCCGATGTGAGGATCATAGGCATGAAGGAGAGGATCTCGAAGGACAATATCATGGATCTGATAGGGGAGTATGATGTTGTCGTCGACGGCAGTGATAACTTCCCGACGCGGTACCTGGTGAACGATGCCTGTGTGCTGGCGAAAAAGCCCCTGGTGAGCGGTGCGATCCTCAGGTTCGAGGGCCAGGTGACGACCATTATGCCTGGCGAGGGCCACTGCTACCGCTGCCTCTTTGAAGATATGCCCCCTGCGGGGCTTGTCCCCTCATGCCAGGAGGCGGGCGTTATCGGCGCGATTACGGGCGTCGTCGGCTCGTTGCAGGCGATCGAGGTGATCAAGATTCTTCTCGGAAAAGGCGAACTGCTCAAAAATGCGCTCCTGATTTATGATGCGCTGAGGGTAACGTTCAGAAGGGTCAGGGTACCGAAGAATCCCGAATGCCCGGTCTGCGGAGAGCACCCGACCATCACTGCGCTGCAGGATTACGAGGGAGGGTATTGCAGATTGTAAGATCAAGAATGCAACGATCAAAGAGCAAAAATAAACATTGATGATTCCTTATTTTTCACGTCGCTTTTTACATTTTGTTTTTTCTTCATGGATCAATTGATAGTTCCCTATCACATTTTTGACGAGATGATTGCTTATTGCAAGGAGGGCCGTCCGAACGAGGTGTGCGGTATCCTTGCAGGACATGGCAGCGAGGTTTCGGCGCTTTATAAAATGACCAATAGTGAATCATCGCCGGTGAGCTATCTGATGGACCCGAAGGAGCAGTTTCTTGCGATGAAGGACATGAGGGAGAAAGGCCTCTCGATGGTCGCCATCTTCCATTCCCATCCCGCCTCTGCAGCGTATCCTTCCGCAAAGGACGTAAGCCTCGCCTTTTATGATGAATGTGCCTATCTTATTGTGAGCCTGGCGGAAAGAGAGCCGGTAGCGAAAGGATTTTCGATTAAAGAGGGAAAGGTAAAAGAGATCGGCCTTGTGCTGCGTTAGGCGATTGACCGGGCCTCGGAATATCATGCAGGCTCCCCGCCGAATGGGTCCGAACTGCTTTGATTTTCTTTCACTTTTGGAGTAAAATATACTTTTATTTTCAAGCCTTCCCGCGGAGGGTTGCCCCTGAACGTTTCGCTGGAATAACAGGAGGTTCTCGATGGGATATGTGAAAGGTCTTAAGTGCAGAGAATGCGGCAGGGAGTATCCTGTTGAACCTATATATGTCTGCGAATTCTGTTTTGGCCCTCTCGAAGTCAGTTATGACTACAAAGGGATTCAGCAAGTGCTTAACCGAAAAGCGATCGAAAAGAGAGGGAAAAATCTCTGGCGCTATAAAGAACTGCTACCCATTGATGGCGAGCCCCGGGTCGGTCTGAACTCAGGATTCACTCCTCTGGTAAAGGCCGATAACCTTGCAAAGGAGCTCGGCGTCAAAGAACTGTACGTCAAAGATGACACTGTGGTCCATCCTACCTTATCATTTAAAGACAGGGTGGTTGCCGTCGCCCTTACCAAAGCGAAGGAATTCGGCTTCGACACAGTCGCCTGCGCTTCTACCGGCAACCTTGCGCATTCCGTTTCCGCCCATGGGGCGACGGCGGGGTTCAAGCGTTTTGTCTTTATTCCCGCAACACTGGAGCCGACTAAAATCATCGCCTCACTCGTCTATGAGCCGAATGTAGTTGCCGTCGACGGCAACTACGACGAGGTGAACAGGCTCTGCAGCGAAATAGCGAACAAGTACCGCTGGGCCTTTGTCAACATCAATATACGGCCCTTTTATGCCGAAGGATCGAAGAGCCAGGGCTTCGAGATCATCGAGCAGCTGGGATGGAAGGCGCCGGATAATGTCGTCGTTCCCTGCGCAAGCGGGTCGCTGCTCACCAAGGTATGGAAAGCCTTCAAGGAGTTCAAGGAGATCGGCATCATCAAAGGACTCGATACGAAGGTGTTTGCCGCCCAGGCGACCGGCTGTTCTCCGATTACGGCTGCCATAAAGCAGGGCACTGATATTATTCGGCCGGTCAGACCCCAGACGGTCGCGAAATCGCTTGCCATCGGCAATCCCGCAGACGGCTTTTACGCAAGCCGTATCGTCAAGGAGACCGGCGGATACGGCGAGGATGTCTCCGATGAAGAGATCATCGAAGGAATGAAACTGCTTGCGCGGACGGAAGGCATCTTCGCAGAGACTGCGGGCGGCGTCACCGTCGCCACGACAAAGAAGCTGATCGAGCAGGGCAGGATCGGAAAGCATGAAACAACGGTCATTTGTATTACCGGAAACGGGCTAAAAACACAGGAAGCCCTCACCGGACATACTACGGCAGTGCATCACATAAAGCCGAACCTCGGCGCCTTTGAAGCGGTGCTCAATAAAATTCAAAGTGCAAAATGAAAAAAGTAAAGATGCGGAACTCCATAATTTTGCATTTTTCATTTTGATTTTTAAATTTTGTAATTGGGAGGTGGTCACATGGCAGTAAAAGTAAGGATTCCGACACCCCTTCAGAGACTGACGCAGGGAAAGGAAGAGGTTGAGGGGAAGGCGGGCACGATACTGGAACTCATCAATGACCTTGAGACAAAGTATCCCGGCATTGCCGAGAGGATTTCCGAGGGTGGCAAGGTCAGAAGGTTTGTCAATATTTATGTGAACGAGGAAGATATACGCTTTCTGCAGGCGGAGCAGACGAAGGTGAAGGACGGTGACGAGGTCTCGATTGTCCCGGCCATTGCGGGAGGCAGCAACGCGCCGAGCGTTGAGCGTGCAGCGTTATAGCGCGAAAAACCTTGTTATAGCGTAAAGCTTTACGCGTACTGTATAGTATTCGATTGTTTTATCATGCGATAAACGCAATAACGCACAACGCTATAACTCTAAAAGAGGGGGTTTTATGAAGAGGCGAGTGAAACTGACATTTCCTCAGCAGCTTATCAGAGAGCCGGTTATCTTCACCATGGCCAAGAAGTATGATGTTCTGCCCAATATACGCAGGGCGAGAGTTACCGATACCGTCGGAGAGATGGTGCTGGAGCTCGAAGGTACCGCTGAAAACCTTGAAAAAGGAATCCAGTCGCTCAGAGAGCAGGGCATCGAGGTAGAGTTGGTCGAGGGAGATGTGATCGAGTGAGGTCTTGTAGCACTGTTCAGCATTGCGAAAGATTAAACCGGAATTCAATGAGGCCGGGAAGATAAGGGAAAGTATCCTATGAAATATGTCGTCATCATCGGAGACGGTATGGCGGACAGGCCCCTTGCGGAGCTCGGGGGGCTGACGCTGCTCCAGAAGGCATCGACGCCGTTTATGGACAGGCTTGCACGTGAGGGCACGATCGGCAGCGTGCGCACAGTGCCTAAAGGCTTTCATCCCGGCTCCGACGTGGCGAACCTGAGCATTCTCGGCTATGATCCGGGCCTCTACTATACAGGGAGGGCTCCCCTCGAAGCGGCGAGCATCGGCGTTACGCTTGATGCCGACGATGTGGCATACCGCTGCAATTTCGTGACGCTCAGAGATGATGAGGGTAAAACGGTTATGGATGATTACAGCAGCGGCCACATTACGACTGGTGAGGCGCGGGCGCTGATCGAGACGGTCAAGGCCGAATTGGGAAATGAGAAGATACGGTTCTATCCGGGGGTCAGCTACCGTCATTTGATGGTGTGGAAAGGTGGAACGGATGATGTGGAATGCACGCCGCCCCACGATATCCTTGAGAGAGAGATCGAGGCGTACCTGCCCAGAGGGGAGGGTGAAGCGGTGCTGCGCGAACTGATGCACCGTTCGGTCGGCGTTCTCAAAGACCATCCGGTAAATAAAGAGCGGGTAAGAAACGGCAAGAAACCGGCAACCAGCATCTGGCTTTGGGGCCAGGGAAAGCGGCCGCAGCTGCCCACATATAGAGAGAAGTACAATATAACGGGAGCGCTCATCTCCGCCGTTGATCTCACTAAAGGGCTCGGCACCTATGCCGGATTCAAGGTGCTCAATGTGCCCGGTGCAACGGGCTGGCTCGATACGAACTATGATGGAAAAGTGGACTACGCACTCAAGGCGCTGGACGAGGTCGATTTCGTCTATGTGCATATCGAGGCCCCCGACGAGGCAGGCCACTCGGGTGATTACAAAAACAAATTGAAGGCTATAGAGGATTTCGATGCCCGTGTTGTCGGGCCGTTGATGAAAGGGCTGCATATGCGGTTCAAGGAGTTTCGCGTGCTGCTCATGCCCGACCATCCGACGCCCATCGCGATCAGAACACATACGGATGAGCCGGTGCCGTTCGTCATCTACGACAGCCGCGCCGGAAAGAACAACGAAGGTGTTACCTATGATGAAACCATCACGACCAGAAAGGATATCATGGTCGTTGAGGAAGGATATAGATTGATGGACTACTTTATCAGGGAGGGCAGGCAGTAATGCTTATCGTACAGAAATATGGCGGCACATCCGTCGCCAATACCGAGAGAATCAAGGCAGTTGCGGAGCGCATTGTGAGAACTGCGCAACAGGGCAATAAAGTAGCCGTGGTCGTCTCCGCTATGTCGGGAGAGACGGACAAACTCATCGGCCTGGCGCACCAGGTATCGCCGAATCCGAACGAACGGGAGATGGACCTGCTCCTCTCTTCGGGAGAGCGCGTCACCAGCGCCCTTACCGCTATGGCGGTCGAGGCCCTCGGGTACAAAGCAATGGCGCTCACCGGACGCCAGATGGGCATCATTACCGACGGCGTCCACACAAAAGCGAAGATAGAGAAGATTACCGCCGAACGGGCGAAGAAGGCGCTGAATGACGGCTATGTCGTTATCGTCGCCGGCTTCCAGGGTATCACCGAAGGCGAGGATGTAACGACACTCGGCAGGGGAGGTTCTGACCTCTCCGCTGTTGCGATCGCTTCGGCGCTGGATGCCGATCTCTGCGAAATCTATACCGACGTCGACGGCGTCTATACTACGGACCCGAACATCGTTTCCGAGGCGCGGAAACTCGAGAAGATCTCGTTCGAAGAGATGCTCGAACTCGCGAGCCTCGGCGCAAAAGTGCTCCAGACGAGGTCGGTCGAATTTGCCATGAAATACGAGGTGCCGGTGGTGGTCCGCTCGAGCTTCAACGACAATCCCGGAACACTGGTGACCAAGGAGGATAAGGATATGGAGAAGGTTGTTGTTTCAGGCGTTGCATACGACAAGAACCAGGCGAAGATCACGGTGAGGGGGGTGCCTGATAAGCCGGGTGTTGCCGCGAAGCTGTTCAAGACGATTGCGGATGCGAACATCATCGTAGACATGATCGTCCAGAATGTGAGCAGCGACGGCAAGGAAGCCGATATATCGTTTACGCTGCCGAAGACCGACAGCAAGAAGGCATTAAAGCTGACTGAAGAAATCGCCGGGGAGCTCGGTGCAAAAGGCGTCAACCTCAGCGAGGACATCGCGAAGATATCGATCGTCGGCGTGGGCATGAGGACCCATTCCGGAGTGGCGGCCCAGATGTTCGAGACTCTTGCAAAGCACGGCATCAATGTCATGATGATCAGCACCTCGGAAATCAAGGTGTCCTGCATCATCGACCTGAAATACACCGAGCTTGCCGTGCGCGTATTGCATGATGCTTTTAAATTAGCAGAGGTGAAATAAGTTTTATTATGCGTAAGATCGAGCTCTACGATACCACCCTCAGGGACGGCACCCAGGCAGAGGACATCTCCCTGTCGGTCGAGGACAAGCTGCGCATCACCGAAAAGCTCGATGAGTTCGGCATCCCCTATATCGAGGGCGGCTTCCCAGGTTCCAACCCGAAGGACATCGACTACTTCAAGAAAGTAAGAAAACTTTCGCTCTCGAACGCAAAGGTCGTCGCTTTCGGAAGCACGCATCGGCCCAAACATAAGGCGAAGGATGACCACAATCTAAAAGCCCTTGTTGAGTCAAAGACGCCGGTCATCACCATCTTCGGCAAGACCTGGGACTTTCATGTGAAAGAGGCGCTGAAGGCCACCCTTCTGGAGAATCTCGATATCATCTATGATTCCATTACCTTCCTTAAAAAGCATGCCGAGAAAGTTTTTTTTGATGCAGAGCACTTTTTCGACGGCTATAAAGACAATCCCTTGTATGCGGTGAAGTGTCTTCTTGCTGCGCAGGACGCAGGTGCTGACTGCCTCGTACTCTGCGACACCAACGGCGGCACGCTCCCGCCAGAGATCAGAAAGATCGTCCAGGACGTCGGCAAGAAAGTGAAGGCTCCGATCGGCATCCATGCCCACAACGATTCCGAATGTGCTGTAGCAAATTCATTGATTGCCGTAGAGCTCGGTGCCGTGCAGGTGCAGGGGACCATCAACGGCATCGGCGAACGGTGCGGCAATGCCAACCTCTGCTCGATCATCCCGAATCTCCAGCTGAAGATGGGATATAAGGCCGTGAGCGGCGAGGATCTGAAAAAATTACGTGAAGTGTCACGGTACGTGAACGAGATTTCGAACATGCGGCACTTCAAGCGGCAGCCTTTTGTCGGCGACAGCGCCTTTGCCCATAAAGGCGGCATGCATGTGAGCGCTATACAGAAGAGGCCGGAGACGTATGAGCACATCAGGCCCGAGCTCGTCGGCAACTCACAGAGGGTGCTCGTATCCGATCTCGCCGGCAAGAGCAATATTCTCAGAAAAGCCCAGGAGTTCAAGATCAATCTGAAAGCTGATTCACCGGAGGTCCAGGGAATCCTCGACAGTATGAAAGAGCTGGAGCACCAGGGCTTCCAGTTCGAGGGCGCAGAGGCATCATTCGAGCTTCTGATCAAGAAAGCGCTGGGACTCCATAGAAGATTCTTTGACCTCATCGGATTCAGGGTCATCGATGAAAAGCGGAAAGAGGGCGAACCCCCTATCAGCGAAGCGACCATCATGGTCAAAGTCGGTAAACATATCGAGCACACCGCCGCAACCGGCAACGGCCCGGTGAACGCGCTCGACCATGCGCTGAGAAAGGCGCTCGAAAAATTCTATCCCGAGCTCAAGAAAGTAAAACTCTACGACTATAAAGTCCGCGTCCTCGCCGCAGGCAAAGGTACTGCCGCCCGCGTGCGCGTCCTCATCGAATCAGGCGATGAAGTCCACAAATGGGGCACCGTCGGCGTCTCCGAAAACATCATCGAAGCATCCTGGCAGGCGTTGGTGGA
The DNA here is from genome assembly GCA_040754455.1 of Nitrospirota bacterium. Lineage (GTDB taxonomy): Bacteria > Nitrospirota > Thermodesulfovibrionia > Thermodesulfovibrionales > Dissulfurispiraceae > JBFMCP01. The sequence goes on along the minus strand of JBFMCP010000011.1, from coordinate 41,062 downwards.
CAGCATTGATTACAAGCTGCTGAAGGAAAAAGAGTAGCGAGATTAGTGTTTCGAAGCAGGACGATTAATTTCAAGCTCTTTTTGTAACTTTCTACCCCTTTTCATCAAGAACTTCTATCACCGTTTTCAAAAGGATAAAGAGAGAGGCGGTATCCTTTGCTGTGAGCTTGATATCATCTCCCTCGGTGTCTTCGGTAAGTGCCTCGATGACATACTTCATGACATGCGGCTGATCAGAGGATTGGGTTTTAATAATGCTATCGATAATTTTTACGCGTGACCCTTTCAGATCTTCCAAAAGGAACAGATTTTCTTTATAGTTGTCCATAATCTCTTCGGATGAGATATTCGGGATCGTGCTTCTTGCGTTAGCAAACATTTTATATACGACGAAGCCGATGCAGATGGCAAGCTCTCGCGCATCGGTGGAAAGCCCATCGCTCATAGACATAAGAAATGCCAAAAGGTCCGGCTGGCTTTTACTCATCTTGATCATTTCTCTCTCTGCCTGTTGAGGAGAGAAGCCCGCAGCCTCCCCCCATATTTTCTCCACGTGCTCTGCAGACAGCATTTCCATGGTGCCCGTCGCCTCCTTATGCAATATATTGAATTATAACAAAAAGCTGCTCATGGAGCCTTAAAAAACTCAGTTCTGAGTCTCTCGCCATCTTTGCAGAGACGTAACCGTTTGCTCAGTGGTAAATACATGATAAGATATACAAAGTATGTTCAATCCTTAGGGAGGCGGCGTATGGCGAAAAAGTGGTCGGTGTTCCTCGGCGGGCGGAGGGTCGAGACAAAGGATTCAATTAATGTAGTCAATCCTTTCAATAATGAAGTCGTTGCTGAAGTGTGCCGCGCAGGTAATGAAGAGGCGGGCAGAGCAATCGAGCTTGCACATAATGCAAAAGCAACGATTGCAACCCTCCCTTCCTACAAGCGGGCTGAAATACTTTCCAATGTCTCCTCTCTTCTTGCTCAGAGAAAAGAAGAGATAGCTAGGAATATCACGCTTGAATGCGGCAAGCCTATCAAGGATGCAAGGGGAGAGGTCGACCGGTCCATTCTCACTTTCAAAATAGCCTCTGAAGAGGCGAGCAGGATTGGTGGAGAGATGATCCCGCTGGACCGGAATCCTCTCTCCGAAGGGAGATGGGGGATCACCCGTCGCTTTCCTGCCGGCCCGGTCTTCGGTATTACACCCTTCAATTTTCCTTTGAACCTCGTTTCCCACAAAGTCGCGCCTGCAATCGCCTCAGGCAATCCGGTGATCATCAGGCCCGCATCGGCAACACCGACGACAGCGCTCCTGCTCGGGGAGATTGTCACCGAGGCAGGGCTGCCCGAGGGCGGCATCAGCGTGATCCCCAGCGACACCGGGATTGCAGAGAAGATCATGATGGATGAGCGGATCAAGGTGTTCAGCTTTACCGGAAGTGCATCAGTGGGGTGGTCGTTGAAAGCAAAGGTGCCCCCGCAGAAGAGGGTGATCCTCGAATTGGGCGGCAATGCAGGGGTCATTATCGATGAGGACACTGATCTGGACTATGCTGCGAAGCGGTGTGTCACCGGGGCGTTTTCCTATGTAGGGCAGGTCTGCATTTCGGTGCAGCGTGTCTATATTCATGAACGGGTATATGACGCCTTTGTGGAGAGGTTTATTGCGTTGGTTGCCGAGCTGAGGCAGGGTGATCCCCTTTCAGAAGAGACGGATATCGGTCCCTTGATCGATGTTGCCAACAGCGAACGGGCTGAGGCCTGGGTTGCGGAGGCTAAAGAGAAGGGAGCCACGGTGTTGATCGGAGGCAAGAGGGAAGGGAGTTTCTATGCCCCTACGGTGCTGGCTGATACGACTCTTGAGATGAAGGTAAGCTGCATGGAGGTGTTTGCTCCGATTGTAACGGTTGCAAGGATCAAGGATTTTGACGAAGGTATCCGGGCGGTGGACAGCTCGGCCTACGGGCTCCAGGCAGGGGTATTTACCAATGATATCAAGCGTGCCTTCAAGGCATTTGAGTCTCTCGAGGTAGGCGGTGTGGTCATTAACGATATCCCTACCTACCGGGTCGACCATATGCCCTATGGCGGGGTAAAACGGTCAGGCTTCGGCAGGGAGGGGATCAGGTATGCCATTGAGGAGATGACCGAGCTGCGGTTGATGGTGCTTAATCTGCCCTAAGCACAGTGATTTTGCCTGTTTTCTGCCTGCTTATTTACTGCCTTGACGACTTTAGTGTAGGATAAAAAGAGGTATGGAAGAAATTGGCGTTGTCAGAGAGATACATGGGCCGAAAGCTCTCATTGCGGTGCAGAAAAAGAGCTCCTGTGAATCCTGCCCCGGCGGCTCCGTCTGCAAAAAGCTCGGAGCCAATGAGATGATGATCGAGGCCGTAAACGATGTAAAGGCGGGCATTGGCGATACGGTCAGGGTCTCTTTCAGACCGTACACCTATATTAAAGGAACCGCCCTTATCTATGGTGTCCCTGCCTTGATGCTCATCGTCGGTGCGGTCATCGGCAAGGAGTATCTGAGCAGAATTCTTGCTTTTCTTGATCCGGATATCGCCTCTGCCATCGGTGGATTCGGACTGTTTATCATCTCCTTTCTGATCATCAAGCTATGGTCAAAGGGGTATGAGAGCAAAAAGGAAGATGTACCAATAGTAGAAGAAATACTAAATCCTAAGTACTAAATCCTAAACTGTTTCCGGTATTGGTTTAGAATTTAGAATTTGGGATTGGGAGTTTAAATACAGAAGGGGGTTAGAGCCTATGTCAAAAGTAGATACGGGTCACATCAGGAATGTAGCAATCATTGCCCACAGTGGCGCCGGCAAGACGTCGCTGACCGAAGCCATTTTGTTCAATGCGGGAGTTATTGACAGAATGGGAAGCGTTGAAGCCGGCAACACGGTGACCGATTACGAGCCGGAAGAGATTGCGCGAAAGATAAGCGTCTCCTCGGCGATTGCGTATTGCGACTGGAAGGGCAACAGGGTGAATCTCATCGACACGCCGGGGTTTATCAATTTCATAGAGGATACGAGGGGCAGTCTCAGGGTCTCCGACGGAGCGGTCGTCATTGTCAGCGGTATATCGGGCGTCAAGGCGGAAACAGAGAAGATATGGAAATACGCCTGCGAGTTCGAGATCCCGAGAATGGTCTTTGTGAACAAGTTGGACAAGGAATCGGCAGACTTTTACAATGCCCTGAGCGAGCTCGAGAAGTCCTTTGAAACAGAGGGGGTCCCCCTGTTTATTCCGGTGGGCGAGGGCGAGCAGCTCAAAGGTGTGGTGGATCTCATTGCCATGAGGGCCTACCTCTCCGAAGGAGGAAAAACGGTTGAGGCCGAGATCCCTTCGGATGTGCGTGACCGTGCTGAAGAATACCGGAAAAAGCTCGTCGAGAAGATCGCTGAGTCGGACGACAGTCTTCTTGAAAAGTATCTCGAAGGAACAGAGCCGACCAATGATGAAATCATAAAGGGAGTACGTGAGGGCTCGCTGACGCGGCGTTTTATCCCGGTCGCCTGCGGAGCCGCCACCCTGAATATCGGTGTGCGTCAGCTTATGGATGCCATGCTGCTCTGCCTGCCGTCACCGGTGGACATGAGCAGGATCTCCCCGATCAGGGGAACTAATCCCAAAGAGGGAAAAGAGATAGAAAGAAAGCCGGTCGATACTGACCCGCTTACTGCCTATGTCTTTAAGACCATTGCCGATCCTTATGCAGGCAAGCTCTCCATTTTCAGGGTCTATTCGGGAGTGCTGAAGGCGGACTCTACGGTGTTGAACGCAACCGCGAACGCAAAAGAGAGGGTAGGGCAGGTGTTCTATCTGCAGGGGAAAAAACATGTCCAGGTTCAGTCGGTGGGTCCCGGCGAGATCGCTGCAGTGGTAAAGCTCAAGGATACCAATGTCGGTGATACCCTGTGCGAAGAACACCATCCGCTGGTCCTGGAGCAGGTCAAATTTGCGGAACCTATCATTTCTTATGCGATAGCGCCGAAGACGAAGGGTGACGAGGAAAAGGTGAGCACCGGGCTTCACCGCATCCTGGAGGAAGACCCTACCCTCCGCTTCTCAAGAGATGAAGAGTCAAAAGAGATGATCTTCTCCGGGATGGGACAGGTCCACCTCGAGATCGCTCTCGAGCGGCTCAAGAGAAAGTTCGGCGTCGAAGTGGTGATGAAGACACCGAAGATCGCCTACCGCGAAGCGATCAGGGTGGCGGTCAAGGCGCAGGGCAGATACAAAAAGCAGTCCGGCGGCCGCGGCCAGTACGGCGACTGTTGGATCGAGATTGAGCCGCTTCCGAGAGGCAGCGGGTTTCAGTTCGTCGACAAAATCGTCGGCGGTGTCATCCCGCAACAATACCGTCCGGCTGTTGAAAAGGGAATTGTGGAGACCATGAAGGAGGGTATCCTTGCGGGATATCCGATTATCGACATGAAAGCGACACTCTATGACGGCTCCTACCATTCGGTGGACTCCTCGGAAATGGCCTTCAAGATCGCCGGCTCAATGGCACTGAAGAAGGCCTTTATGGATGCGAAGCCTGTGCTGCTCGAGCCGGTCATGAAGGTTGAGGTCATTGCCCCCGATGATACGCTCGGCACGGTCATCGGCGATCTGAACACCCGGCGCGGCAAGGTGCAGGGTGTGGAGCCCCAGGCAGGCGGCAACCAGAAGATCCTTGCTACGGTCCCTATGTCGGAGATGCTGACGTATGCCAACCAACTCCAGAGTATGACATCGGCGCGGGGCCTCTATTCGATGGAATTCTCCCACTATGAGGAAGTGCCGGCGCATATTGCGCAGAAGATCATTGCAGAGCGCCAGAAGCAGAAGGAAGAAGAACACTAAAATTATTCTGAAATGAGAACGGAGGCAGGAGAGATCATCTCACTGCCTCCGTTTTTGCTTATCCTCATCTGTTGTCATGCGTGTCCCCTTGCATTTTTTTCTCAGTACACGATAATATGCATGCTATTCATAAGTAATCTCAATGCGATTGGTGAATACATGAAAAAACTGTGGTCGGGAAGATTTACCGAGAAGACCTCGAAGAGCGTCGAGCAATACACCGAGTCGATCTCCTTTGATAAACGCCTCTGGAGATACGATATCGAGGGAAGTATTGCCCATGCGAAGATGCTGGGGAAGCAGGGCATTATCCCCAAAAAAGATGCGGACAAGATTGTAAAGGGGATCAAGGAGATTAGCAAAGAGATCGAAGAGGGCAGATTCAGATTCAAAGAGGAGCTTGAGGATATCCACATGAATATCGAATCGGCGCTCATTGCAAAGATCGGGGATGTGGGCGGCAGGCTCCACACGGCGCGTTCGAGAAACGACCAGGTGGCGCTCGATATCAGGCTCTACCTGAGAGCGGAAGTGCGTACCATTATCTCGCTGCTGAAAGAGCTCGAGACCGTGCTTGCCGACAGCGCGGAAAAGTATCTCGGCATCGTCATGCCCGGCTACACCCATACTCAGCGGGCACAGCCGGTGCTCCTCTCGCACCATCTCATGGCTTATGCGCAGATGTTCCGCAGGGACCGGAATCGTTGTGAAGATGCATTGAAGAGAATCAATATCCTGCCCTTGGGATCAGGCGCGCTGGCCGGGACAACGCTGCCGATCGACCGGCACTATGTTGCGGAGCTTCTGGGCTTTGATGCGGTCTCCGAGAACAGCATGGACTCTGTTGCCGACCGGGACTTTGCGATCGAATTCCTTTCCTGTGCGGCAATAATAATGATGCACGTTTCACGTATGTCCGAGGAATTGATCCTCTGGTCATCAGAAGAGTTCTCGTTTATAACATTGCCTGATGCGTTCACCACAGGGTCGAGCATCATGCCGCAGAAAAAGAACCCCGACGTATCCGAGCTGATGCGCGGCAAGACCGGCAGGGTATACGGCAATCTCGTTAACCTCTTAACAATTATGAAGGGACTGCCCCTTACCTATAACAGAGATATGCAGGAGGACAAGGAGCCTGTTTTTGACTCAGTGGATACGGTCAAGGCCACACTCGCGTTGCTTGCCGAAATGCTGCCGAAAGTGACCTACAATAAACGAAAGCTGGAAGCGAGCGGCGATGCTGCGTTCTCTACAGCGACGGATATAGCCGAATATCTTGTACGGAAGGGAATCCCTTTCAGAACCGCCCATGAGATTACCGGAAAGATTGTCCGCTACTGCATTGAAAAGAAGAAAACATTATCCGATGTGCGCATCGACGAGTACAAGTCTTTTTCGTCCGCTATTGATGAAGACCTCTACCGCTTTATCAGTACACACGCATCAGTGAGCGCCAGGAAGTCCTTTGGCGGCACATCATCTCAGTCTGTCAGAGCACAGATTAAAAGGTTCAAAAGAGATCTCAGAAAATAACAGCAGGACTTATGTGTTGGGGCTGCCTGCGGTATGTGCATGCTCACGCAAGAAAGGACCGCTGCATGCCTCTCTTTTCTTTTATTCAATGGTATAATAGCTGCATTAATGGTTCAGAGGGTGAAACTAATGAATTGCCGTTACCTCCTGCGGATGATCATGTATATCGCCGTCGCCCTTGCACAGGTTGCGCTCATCACCGGCTGCGGCAAAAAGGGTGCGCCTACTCTTAAGACCTTTGAGAAGCCACCGGCAGTGACCGCGCTCAACGCGGTACACCGCAAAGATGAACTGACCATCTCATGGTCATATCCTTCTGCAAGCAGGGCGACGATTAAAGGGTTTTATATCGAGAAAGCAGAGGGAGACCCGAGAGAAGGGTTCAGAAATATCGCCTTTTTGAAGAATGATGCTTCACAGTTTGCTGACAAGGAATTCAGTACAGGCGGCAGTTACTTCTACCGGATACGGGTCTATAGCCTTAGAGACGTGATCAGCGATCCTTCGCCGGTGATTACGGTACGACCATCGAAGTTGCCTCCCCCTCCCGCAGAGCTGTCATACCGGATTGTCGATAACATTGTCGAAATCAGGTGGAAAAGCGTCGGCGAGGGGATTTCATATAATATCTATAAAAGTGCTGAAAGGGGCGTTTACGCGCCGGCGCCCCTGAACAGCGCTCCCTTAAAAGAGCCGGTATTTCGTGATGCTATCACGACGGAAAGGCCGGTGTACTATGTGGTGACATCCGTGCTCACCGCCGGCATGATCGAAGAGGGGGCTCCCTCCCGGCAACTGGAGATCAACCCTGATGCATTTGTTCCCTCAAAACCCTCGGGACTTAATTATGCCCTCTCGCCGCACAGGGTCCACCTACTGTGGAATGAGAACTCCGAGACATGGATCGGGGGGTATCGCATTTATAGAAAGAGGGACAACGAGGAGGGCTTCAGCGTTATCGGGGAGACTGTGACCCCTGCCTTTACCGACCGTGACCCGCTGCGTATAAAAACCACGTATTACATTACCGCCCTGGGCCCGAAGAGCGAGAGCATCCCTTCAGACCCTGTAACCGTCCTTCCTCTCATTGAGCGATAATCGGTCACCTGCATTCCTTTCTCTTTGATGTTGCTTATATACTGCAACAAAAGGACGCACCCGGAGCTTCCCGGAGAATAATGGCTTCAAATATGCTACAATATCCGTTGTCTTATAACGGTTTGACGGCTCTCTACGGCAATGGAGCAGCAATCAACACACAGCAGTGAGCAGCAGGGGAGGTTCGATTATGAGTAAAAAGTTGATCGTGGGTATATGTATTATGATGCTTGGGCTCGCACCGGCGGTGCAGGGTGCCATCGTCCTCGATAGAATCATGGCCATCGTCAATAAAGAGGTAATCACCTGGAGCGACCTCTACAAGGGCATGGAATTTGATGCTGCTGAAGAAATAAAGGCCCTGAAAGCCGAAGACAAGCGAAGGGTCTTCAAAGAGAATGAAATGGCGTATCTCGATACGCTCATCGAAATGAAACTGCAGCTCCAGGAAGCGGCCAGGGCCGGGATCGGCGCAGGCAAGAGCGATGTCGACACGGCGATCAGGAGCATCAGGGATAAGTACGCCATGACTGATGCGATGTTCGAAGAGATGATCAAGAAGGAGGGGTTCTCCCTTGCCGAATACCGGAAGAAGCTCGCCGAGCAGATAACGATTGGCCGCATTATAGATCAGGAGGTGCGGAGCAAAGTATTAGTGACGGAGAAAGAGATCGATGCCTACCTTGCAGAGCATAGGGAGGCATCGGCAAACAGTGAGGGCTTTGCCATCAGCCATATCTTTCTGCGCAAAACAGACGACAAGAAAGCGGTTGAAGAGAAGGCGCAGGATATCTATAGAAAGATCAAGGCCGGGGAGAGCTTTTCCGATCTCGCCCGTACCTATTCGGAAGACCGCAGTGCACGGGCCGGCGGCGACCTGGGATTTATACGGAAATCGGAGATGTCCGGAGACTTCCTCAATGTGCTGAGTACCATGAAGGCCGGTGAGGTGAGCGAGCCGTTCTGGAGTGAAAGCGGAATGCACATTCTCAAAGTAAATGATGTAGTGCTGTACAAGACTCCTCAGGAATTACGTGAGGCGATACGCCAGAAGCTGCTCAATGAGAAATTCACCAGGGAATACCGGAACTGGGTAAAGGGCCTGCGCGAAAAGGCATACGTGGAAGTAAAGATATAAACGAAAATTCGGAACCCAGGAGCCAGTAATCAGAAGCAATAGGGAGTTTTTATTCTGAATCCTGGATTCTGACTCCTGACTTCACGAAGTAGTATGGAACAGCGAATCCAGAAAATACTTGCCCAGATGGGGGTCGTCTCGCGGCGAAAGGCCGAGGAACTCATCATCGAGGGAAGGGTGACGGTCAACGGCAAGCCCGCAGAACTCGGGATGAAGGCCGACCCTGCACGGGATCATATAAAAGTCGATGGAAAGCTTCTCACCAGGCCTGAGCCGAAGGTCTATCTTATGTTCAATAAGCCGCGGGGGGTCGTCACCTCGCTCTATGATCCGGAGGGCAGACCGACGATAAAGGATTATCTGCGTGGTATCAAATACCGGGTATTTCCCATCGGCAGGCTTGATTACGACTCCGAGGGATTGCTCCTGATTACGAATGACGGCGATTTTGCCCATTCGATCTTGCATCCGTCCAAAAAGATACCGAAGACCTACGTGGTCAAGGTGAAGGGCGACATTGAAGACAGCGCACTTGTGAAGCTCCGGCGCGGCGTACGGCTTGAGGACGGCATGACCGCTCCCGCCAAAGTGAAAAAACTGAAGCAGCTGGAGCATAATTCCTGGATAGAGATAACCATCCATGAGGGAAAGAAGCGGCAGGTACGGAGAATGCTCGAGAGCGTCGGGCATCCGGTAATGCGCCTCAAACGTATCGCCATCAACGGGTTGGTGCTCAGGGGAGTGGAAGAGGGAAAGTACCGCCCCCTTTACGATGAAGAGCTGGAACGTATCAGGCAAGAGATAAGCGCGCACTAAGAAGATCAGTTTTTAAATTATAAAGGCGGAGGTTTTATGGTTCGGGACAAAGGGTGTGGTGAGCTGAGAGAATCGGATATCGGCGCTTCGGTGCGTCTTGCCGGCTGGGTATTCAGAAGGAGGGACCACGGAGGTCTGATATTCATCGATCTCAGGGACCGGAGCGGCATCTGCCAGATTGTCTTCAGCCCCGATGTCTCGGGTGAGGCCCACGAAAAGGCACATGACCTGAGGGCTGAGTATGTGATTGCCGTTTCCGGCGAGGTGCGAAAGAGACCGGAAGGTACCGTGAACCCTGCTCTCTCTACCGGCATGATCGAAATCTATATCCGCACTCTTGAGGTGCTCAATGAGGCCGCTCCTCTTCCCTTCGCTATGGAAGAGGATACTGATGCGGGCGAAGCCCTCAGGCTCAGGTACCGCTATCTCGACCTGAGAAGGCCGGAAATGCAGAGGAATCTCATCATGCGTCATCGCATCTCCAAGGTCACCAGGGACTATCTCGATGAGCGGGGCTTCCTCGAAATCGAAACGCCGATGCTTACCAAGTCGACGCCTGAAGGTGCACGGGACTATCTCGTACCGAGCCGCTTGAATGCGGGACAATTCTACGCCCTTCCCCAGTCCCCCCAGCTCTTCAAGCAGATACTCATGGTCGCGGGAATGGAGCGGTATTTCCAGATCGTGAAATGCTTCCGTGATGAGGATCTGAGAGCAGACCGTCAGCCTGAATTCACTCAGGTGGATCTCGAGATGTCGTTTGTCGATCGGGAACACATCATCGATCTTATCGAGGGACTGATGCAGCGGCTCTTCAAGGAAGTGCTGGATATCCCCGTTGAAACGCCCTTTCCGCGTCTGACTTTTCATGAATCGATGGAGCGGTTCGGCAACGACAAGCCCGACCTGCGGTTCGGCCTCGAGCTCAAAGATATGGCTGATCTCGCAGGACAGGGCACCTTCAAGGTCTTCCTCGATGCGCTCCGGGCTGGCGGGATGGTGAAAGCCCTCAACGGTAAAGGCATGGCCGGAATCTCGAGGAAGGATCTCGACATGCTCACTGCCGAGGCGCAGTCTTTCGGAGCAAAGGGCCTTGCGTGGATCAAGGTGAAAGGCGGATTCGAGTCTCCTATCGCAAAGTTCTTCCCTGAAGAGGTCCTCAGGAACATGGCGGGGCGGCTTGAGGCTGAAGAGGGAGACTTGATGCTCTTCGTTGCCGATAAGCCGAAGATCGTCTATGATGTGCTGAGCCGTATGCGGCTTGAGCTCGGCAAGAGACTCAATCTCATTCAGCCCGGATATAAGTTTGCATGGATCACCGACTTCCCGCTCCTCGAGTGGGATGAGGAAGAGGGACGCTTTCAGGCAATGCATCATCCATTCACTGCAACGCTGGATGAAGATATCGAAAAGCTGTTTTCCGTTGACCTGGAGGATGTTAAGTTCAACAATGCCTCATTCAAACTGCTGGCCTCGCTCAGGGCTAAGGCGTACGATATCGTACTGAACGGCTACGAGATCGGCGGTGGCAGTATCCGTATCCATAACACTTCGGTACAGCGGAAGATGTTTGATGTCCTGAACATCTCCGAGGAAGAGGCAAAGCAGAAATTCGGCTTTCTCCTCGATGCGCTGCAGTTCGGAGCTCCTCCCCATGGAGGACTGGCGCTCGGACTTGATCGGCTTGTAATGCTCATGGCGGGGGTGTCATCCATCAGGGATGTGATCGCGTTCCCCAAGACGCAGAAGGCGGTCTGCATGATGTCCGGTGCACCTTCACCGGTCGAACCGAAGCAATTAAAAGAGCTGCATATAAAAATCGATGTACCCTTATAGAAAAGAAGACGGGATAGCGGAGCGCTGGAGTATTCTGAAACAGAAATATCCATCACTCCAGCACTCCACTAGCACTCCACTACTCCGTTTTTTTTCCGTCCCTGGCTTCGGTCCAAACGCGTAATTCCTGTATATGTGAAAGTTACCTAAAGTTTTTGTTATCTCCCCCGATAAAAAAAGTGTCAATTTTGTGACAAAGATCACTCGCTAACCGTCATCCTGATGGACAAAATAGGGATGACAAGAGAGCAGAGCAGGTCGTATCGCTGCTTTTAGAGCAGGCACAGCAATTGCTTTTATCAATAGAGCACAAATCTGCTGTTGAGAGGAATTATGCATAAGAGAGCGCGCAGCGCCAACAGATGGGGGGACAATGCCGTTTAACTTCAAACGAAAGAGCATTCCTGTAGGTCTCGATATCGGTTCGAGTTATATAAAGGCCGCACAGGTCAATGAAACCGCTTCGGGCTATGAACTTACCTTTGCCGGTATGTTGCCGCTCCCGCCTGAAAGTATTGTCGACGGGTCCATCGCCGATAGGGGAATGGTCGCCGGTACCATCAAGGAGCTCTTCGGCAAAGCGGGAATAAAGGCAAAGGAAGCGGTCATCGGTGTATCAGGACATTCCTCCGTCATTATAAAAAAAATTACGTTACCGCTGATGGCTGAGGAAGAGCTCGCCACATCAATCAAATACGAGGCGGAACAGTATATCCCTTTTGATATCAACGACGTAAATATAGACTTCCAGATCCTCGGCCCCCGGCCCGATGAGGAGAGCCAGATGGACGTTGTCCTCGTTGCGGTGAAGAAGAACATTATTGCCGAGTATGTCGAAACGGTCGAAAAGGCCGGGTTCGATCCTATTGTGCTCGATATCGACTCCTTTGCCCTCGGCAATATGTACGAGGTCAACTACGAGAGCGCCAATGGAAAAAATATCGCCCTCGTCAACGTAGGAGCGAGCAAAACGAACATCAATATCTTTCAGACGGGAATTCCGGTCTTCACCAGGGACAGCTCGATCGGCAGCAATAATCATACGGACGCCCTTATGAGAGAACTTTCCGTTTCACGTGAGGACGCAGAGCGGCTCAAGAGGGGACAGTCTATAGAGGGAGCCGCTCCTGAAAACGCCCAGCTCGTCATTACGACCGCCTCAGATGAAATCTATACCGAAATCTACCGCTCGTTTGAATACTTCAGGAGCAGCGTAAGCGATGAGGACATCCACGGCATCATCCTGAGCGGCGGTGCCGCACTGATAAAGGGGTTTCCTGAAATGATGGCCGAGAGGCTCGGAATGTCTGTGGAAGTCGCGGACCCTTTCAAAAATATAAGGATCTCCGATAAACTTGACGTCGCCTATATAAAGGAGATTGCGCCGATTACCGCAGTGGCGGTGGGTTTGGCTTTGCGGCGCAGCGGTGACCGGTAATGATACGAGTCAACCTGCTCACGGAGAAGAGGAAAAAGAAGAAGGCAGCGGGGCCGGCGGGTTTTCTCGTCCTCGTCTCCGGCATCACCCTCGTAACTCTCATTGTTGTAGGCGGCACTACCATTTTCCTTAAAAGCAAAGTGTCCCACATGAAGGAGCAGCGGGAGACAAACAGAGTAACGATCAATGATCTCTCGAAGAGGATCAATGAAATAAAGAAATACGAGCGGCTCAATAAGGAGCTTGAGCAGAAGAGCAATCTCATCGAAACATTAAGAAAGAATCAATCGGTCCCGGTAAAGCTCCTCGATGAGGTGAGCAGTCTGATACCGGAAGGGGTTTGGCTGAGTTCGTTTCTCTATAGGGATAACGGCGTTTCTCTCGAAGGCATCGCGTTTACCAATAACGATATTGTTGCCTATGTGGACAACCTGAAGAAATCGCCGAGCTTCGCCGATGTCTATCTGGAGGAATCGAGCGAAACGGAAGTAGAAAAGGTAAAGGTCTACCGGTTCAAACTGAATTTCAAGATAAAGGTGTGAGTGACAGATGGAATTTAAGTTAGGTGTCGATATGAACACTATAGAGAGCCTTCCTCCTCTGAAGAAGAACCTGCTTCTTGCGCTGCCTTCCCTCGTGATCATAGTGATCTTTGTCATGCTCTTCATCAAACCTGCGCTGGAAGAGATGCGCCAATTGAACGAGGAGCTAGAGAGGCAGGATAACGAGATCGCAACGCTCCGGAAGACCTCGGCAAAACTTCCGCTCCTGATGGCAGAGAACAAGAGGCTCACCGAGAAGCTTGCCGAACTGCAGCTGCAATTGCCTATGGAGAAAGAGGTCTCCGGGCTGTTGAAGCAGGTCTCGGATTTGGGAATCAAATCGGGCCTTCAGATCATTTCCTGGCGGCCTCGGGAAAGAAGTGTACATCCCAGCAAAGAGGTCTATGAGATACCGGTTGAGGTAGCGATGCGCGGCACCTATCATAGGTTCGGACAGTTCTTCAGCAATGTCACCGGGTTGAACAGGATCGTCAATATCGGCAATATACAGGCGAAGACGGGCGACCAGCGGCAACAGAAGGGGATGATAAGCCTCAATGTGAGTTTTACCGCGATGACCTATTCCCTTTTATCCGAGAGCGAGAAAAAAGAGCTGGAAAAGGCAGCAAAGGACAAGAAATGAAAAAGTGGCTCATCATATTGGTCTCGCTCCTCGGCATCATTATCGGTGCGGCAGCAGCCGTCTATTTCACCGGCAAAGGGGGCAGTGCGCAGAAACCTGCGGCTCCCGCCAAAGCAGCACCTGCACCGGCAAAAACACCATCTCCCGCTCAGGCGAATCTTCCGGTAAAAAGCCCTGCACCGGCGGAAGCAAACGCACAGGACGCAGAGAAAAAGACGGTGCCTGTCTATGAATACACTTCTCAGGGCAGAAGAGATCCCTTTATGCCGCTCGTGGTAAAGGCGGATATCGATAAAAAGGGGCTGACCCCCATAGAGAGTTACGAAGTAGTGGAATTCAAGCTCATCGCCGTCCTGTGGAACAGGTCCGGCTATTATGCAGTGATTACGCTGCCCGACGGCAAATCCTACACCATAAGAGAGGGGATGAAGCTGGGCTTGCATCGAGGGAAAGTGCAAAGAATTACGAGAGATGCCGTGATCATCAGAGAGCACGTGCGAGATTATAGCGGTGTTGTCAATCCGAGGGATACTATTTTAAAGCTCCGCAGGGAGGAAGAGGGATGAGAGAGCAATTGAATATGAGCAATATACGGATAGTGATAACTGTCATTGCTTTTGGAGTAGCACTGCTGGGGTTGTGCATGCCTGCTTTTGCCGATGACAGCAACGGGACGAAGCCGGTATCCGAGGTTACCGGAATCGAGATATTGGATCACGCCGTCAAAATCACTTTGAATGGTCCGATCCGGTACAAGATCAACAAACCCGACGACCCCTTCAGGGCAATAGTGGAGATAGAGGGTGCGAGCATCGGAACATTCAGGAATAAGATCTATTCTGCAAAGCCCGGCATTACTGAAATTGCTCCCCTCCAGACCCACGCCCCTGTAATGGCAGCGCATCTGAATATTCTCCTCCCGGCACCCTCGTCGATCGATGCTGCAATCAAAGATGATGCACTCATGCTTTATATAAAAGAGGATGCAAAAACAGTAGCAGTCGCACAGGATGCTGCAGAAATAGTAACGACAGCGGCGAGCCCCGACCCTGCGGGGAGTGGGGAGGGTCCCGCCCGGTCGATTGTCAATGTGCTCTTTACCAAAGCAGGTGAGGTTGCCGAGCTTGTTATCGAGGGAGACGGCATGATGCCTGATCCGATTGTTTTTGAATTGAGTAACAAGGTGACCATCGAAATTCCCGGCGTTCTTATGAGCGCCCCGCTGCCCTCTGATATAACGGCACCGCTCAAGAAGGTCTCCTATAAAGCCGATCAGGGCAAGGTCAGATTCATCCTTGAGCTGGAGCGTGATGCCACAGCAGAGGTCGCTGTGCTGGATGACGAGCTGATGGTGAGTATCCGCCGCAAAGACGTGGTGCAGGGAAAGGCGAAGGCAGGTGCTGCATCGGTCATGCAGGCGGGGGACCAGAAAGAGGTAAAAGAGACGGCCCGGTTGATCTCTCTTGATTTTCAAGATGCCGACATCGTCCCGATCCTGAGGCTTTTGGGCGATGTGAGCGGCTATAACATCGTGGTGCACCCTGAGGTAAAGGGAAGGATCACCATGAAGCTCATGAATGTGCCCTGGGAACAGGCGCTGGATATTGTATTAAAAACGTTCAATCTGGAAAAAGTGATCGAAGGCAATGTTATAAGAGTAGCCACTTTGAAAGCGTTCCAGGATGAAAAGAAGGCGATTGCCGATACCAAAGAGGTCTTTGGCAAGGCCGAGGATATCGAGACGCGCGTTTTTACAGTGAATTATGCCAATGTTGAAAAGGTGAAAGAGTCGATCGACAAGGCAAAGGCACTTTCCCCGAGGGGGAGTATCGGCACCGATACCAGGACGCGGTCCCTTATTGTCAAGGATATTCCCTCCGTACAGGTTGAGCTCCAAAAGCTCATTGAATCGCTCGACAAGCCGACCCCACAGGTGCTCATCGAAGCGAGAATGGTAGAGATCAATAAGAACCTTACAAAGGATCTGGGGATACAATGGGGCTTTTCAAAGCAGGGGCGGTATTCTTTCGGCGGTACAAGAAATCCGGTGACCGATGTGAGCGACTATACAGGCTCGCCTGAGACGCAAGTGGGCACGGGTCAAGTTCCTGCCGGATCAACAACCTCACAGAGTCTCCTGCCGCTTGTCGTTAATTTGCCCGCAGCTGTCGGATCGGGCGCAGGTGCAGCGTTTGGTTTCGGCTATATCAATAGGGATGGCTCTTTGCTTCTCGATTTCAGACTCTCCGCCCTTGAGTCAAGCGGGAGAGGAAAGATTATTTCGAATCCGAAAATCATGACGGTTGAAAATGAACAGGCGATCATACGGCATGGCGCCCAGATCCCGGTGACAACCAGACTGCCTGACGGCACGTTCTCGACAACCTATAAGGATGCCAACATCAAATTAACGGTCACTCCCCAGGTAACGCCTGACGGCACGGTCTTCCTGAAGGTCGATGTGAATAAGGATGAGCCTGACTTTTCAAGGACCGACAGCCTTGGCAACCCTACCATCAATTCACGATCGGCAACGACCCAGGTGCTTCTGAGAAGCGGTGAGACGATTGCGATCGGCGGCATACTGAAAAGTAATGAGACTGAGAGTGAATCAGCGGTTCCTGGCGTTTCGAAAATTCCGATCCTGGGGAGATTGTTCAAGCGGGACACAAAAGGTTCAACAGCTGAGGAATTGCTCATCTTTATAACGCCATCGATAGTACAGCAATAAAGGGTTATAAGAGGGCAAGAAAGAGCAACTCAGGTTTCCCAAATCGACCGCGGGTCGTCGATCAGCCGTATGCCGGTGAAGTAGCAGCAGAGCTCGTTGTTGATGTCGTTGATGAACGAGCGCTCTTTGCCGTCCTGAAAGAGAATTCTCACAAGGCAAAATCCTCCTGGCAGGTCGGAATGCTTTTCCTCGATCACCTCGCCGATTCCCCACGCAAAGTACTTCAGGTGCCTCACCTTGTCGCCTACTTGCAAATACAATCTGTACTTCATGTCTCTATTATACGCGGAGCTTTGTTGTTTTGTAACGGTATAGGGAGACGGGGTTACGAGAAAAAAAAGTGCATCGAGAGCGGCTCTTATCTGATGTAGGTGCCATAGATGGTATAGACGAAGTGTCCGGTTATGGTGAGTCCTTCCTCTTCCCAGCTTTCGGGGAGCGGCCAGTAGGGCTCGGCATCCCTGAGCGCCTTGAGCGCCGCGTCATCAAGCTCTTTATGTCCCGAGGTGCGGATGACCTCTACTGCGCCGAGCTTTCCGTTCTTCTTGATGGTGAATCTGATATAGAGATCACCGTAGATGCCCCGCGCTGCCGCTGCGGAAGGGTAGATCCATATCCCTTCGATCTTGTCTTTAAGCCGCTGCATGTAGCCGTAATAGCGGTATTCTTTTGTGTCGAAAGTGATGCTGCTGCCGTGTTGTGCTTCCCCTTTGTCTGCCTGGGCCAGCTTCCCGATTACCTCTCTGTCGAAGAGCTTCTCCCTCGCGGTTCTGGAGGGACCCTGTGATGTTCCCGGCTTTCCTGATGGAATGCCGTTCTTTGCTTCAGGTGCTTTTTGTGTGCCCAAGTGCGCTTCTTGCGGAGCTCGCTCCCGCTCCGCACTTGCGGTATCTTTGGAGGGCACATCAGGAGCACCTCCTTGTTGAGAGCGCTTTGACTCGTAACCTTCGGGAGCATTCTTTGGTGATGATGCCGCAGGTGCGCGGCGTGTGGGAACTGACGAGAGGTCCCTCGGCAGGGGCAGATTCTTAGGCAGCTGTGGAAACACTGGAGGTCTCTCTCTCCGTGGTGCAACGGACGGCCTCTGCATCGTCTTTTTACCATCCAGTTCCTCCGGCGTGATTATCTTCGCATAAAAGGGCTGAGGGGCCTTTTCCTTCTGCTCTCTGGAGATAACAAGGGCCAGCGCAATGATAAGCATATGAAGAATGATCGAATAAATAAAGTATCTCTTCACGATGACAGTATTTTAGCACAGCAGGTTTATTGAGGAAATTGTATAGGGCTTTTTATTCTTCGGCGGAAATATCGATCGCCTATTTCTGCTCATCAAAAAGAAAAGACAACGTCATTTCAGAGTGAAGGTGGACCATCATCAACGGATGGGTGTAATGATGCATGCTGATGAAAAAAATAAATTTATGCGTTTTTTTCTTGAACTTTTTGAAATGGATAGGTATATTTATAGCAAATTAAAAATAAGGAGGTTGTGTATGGCAACAAAAGCAGCAAAGAAACCGGCCGCAAAAAAGAAGACTGCAGCGAAGAAGAAAACCGCAGCAAAGAAACCGGCTGCAAAGAAGAAAGCAGCAAAGAAACCGGCCGCGAAGAAGAAAGCAGCAAAGAAGCCTGCTGCAAAGAAAGCTGCAAAGAAGTCTGCCTCAAAAAAATAAGCAACCATCCGCTGCTCCTGCACATTGAGTTGCATGAGACAATGCATGCAGCTCAGTGTGCAGGAGGACTCATTCCTTGCCTAATACCCTGACCGGATGTTATCCTAAAAAGTGAACCTTTCTTTTTTCCAAAAACCGAGTCGCTACATAGACAACGAGTACAACTCCCTTTCCTCCCGGCACCGGTCTCCAGGTGTTTTCCCGAAAGGATCTGCTGCCGGACCCGGGACGGTGCGGTGTGCGCTCTCGTTTCCTGATATTTACGATGTGGGCATGTCCCACCTGGGGCTCAGGGTGCTGTACGACATCATCAACGCGGTCCCCTATGCCGCTGCCGAACGGGTGTTTTCACCATGGATTGATCTTGAAGCATACATGAAAGAGAAAGGCATCCTGCTTTCGTCGCTCGAGACCCGAACGCCGCTCAGGGAGTTCGATCTCGTCGGCTTCAGCCTGCAGTATGAACTTTCCTTTACCACCGTATTAAACATGCTCCATCTCGGGGGGATTCCCCTGCGCGCAGAGGAGCGGCTTCATTCCGGCAAACGCCATCCGCTGGTTATAGCAGGCGGGCCCTGCACGGTCAATCCTGCGCCGATGGCTCCCTTTTTCGATGCCCTGCTCATAGGGGATGGTGAGCAGGCAGTACTGCAGCTGATCGATGTGGTGCGGCAATGGAAGTTGTCCGGAGATAACAAGCGTGAAACGATCTTGCGGGAGATTGCAAAAGTTGAGGGATTCTATGTTCCTTCCGTCCATACCTCTGAGGAAACGATAAGGAGGCAGTTCATCACCGATCTCGACCAGGCGCCGTATCCGGTAGCGCCGGTGGTGCCGTATACTTCCATCGTGCACGACCGGGTCACTATCGAGGTCTCGCGGGGATGCACGATGGGGTGCAGGTTCTGCCAGGCAGGCATGATCTACCGGCCGCTCAGGGAGCGCTCTGCCGAGCGGGTGCTCGAGATCGCCGAAGCATCGCTCAGGAATACCGGCTATGACGAGGTGTCGCTCACCTCGCTCAGCGCCGGAGACTACTCCTGCCTTCTCCCGGTCGTCCGTACATTTAATAAGCGCTACCATGATTCGAAAATAGCGCTCTCCCTGCCTTCCTTGAGAGTCGGCGCCATCAACCAGGAGGTGCTGAGGGAAATACGGTTGGTGCGGAAGACGGGGTTCACCATGGCTCCCGAGGCTGCCACCGAGCGGCTGAGAAAGGTCATCAACAAAGATTTCAGCGATGAGGATTACGAACGGGCGTTGAGGTCGCTCTTCGAGGAGGGATGGCTTACGCTCAAGCTCTACTTCATGATCGGCCTCCCGACCGAGCGCGATGAGGACATTGATGCCATCAGCGAGATGATAACCCGTGCATTGAAAATTGCGAAGCGGCATACCAATAAGTTCGTCAATATCAGCACGACCATCTCTCCCTTTGTACCCAAGCCTCACACGCCGTTTCAGTGGTGCGGACAGATCAGCCTGGACGAGATACGGCGAAAGTCGAAGTATCTGAAGGAGACGCTCAGCGGCAAGAAGTTCAAGTACAAGGGGCATGATGAACGGACGAGCTTTCTCGAGGCGGTGTTTGCGCGGGGGGACGGGCGTCTGTCCGTGCTCATCGAAAAAGCATGGGAGGCAGGCTGCAGGCTGGACGGGTGGTCAGAGGTGTTCGATTTCGACAAATGGCTGCGGGCAATGGACGCCACAGGCATCGATGGAGCTGCGTATGCAGAGCGGCGTTTCGACATCAATGAACCGTTACCCTGGGAAAATATCAATATCGGGGTGAAAAAGGCGTTCCTGCAGAAAGAGTATGAGCGGGCGCTTTCGGAAGAGATGACTCCTAGCTGTCTGAACACCTGTACTGCCTGCGGATTAAAGTGCAAGGAAACAAATCCAGTCTCGCCTATTCACCGATTCACCCATTCACCCATTCACCGAACCCCCGATTCTCCGGCTCCAAAAGTAAGGGTCAGGGTCCGGTTCTCAAAGACCGGCGCTTTGCGGTATCTCTCGCATCTCGAAGTGGTGACTGCCATGGTCAGGGGGTTGCGCCGGGCAGGGGTCCCCTTCGATTTCTCGAAGGGGTTTCATCCGGCGCCAAAGGTCTCTTTCGGTCCTCCCCTGAGCGTCGGCATTTCAGGAGAACGGGAGTGGTTTGATATGGAGGTTTTCACGCCCTTTGATATAGAATTTTATAACAGGGAGCTTGCCGGCACCTTGCCCCCTGACATCGCTATTCATAAGATGTCCGTAATCCCGGTGAATGCACCTTCGTTAAGCAGTTTCATATGCAGGTATGCTTATCGGGTAAAAGGCGAGCCGTTGAACAGGCTGGTGCGCGCAGCGGATACAAAGCTGCATCGGTTCATGTGCTCGTCCGAACGGACGCTGCCGGTGCTGCGTGACGGCAACGAGATTGACATAGCACCCTGCATCGAGCAGGTCGACATACGGGAAGCACCGGCTGGAGGAGGCGCGGAGTTCTCTCTCGAGCTGGTTGTCCGGGACCGTGATACGATGAACGTGCGCATCGCCGAAACCATTGAGGCCTTGACCGGCATCAGCATGAAAGAGCTTGAGGTCACGAGAACCGCTGTCTACGGCTGGAACAACGGCTGGGTCGAACCGCTGTGATTGCAAATTAAAAATCGGAAATTCAGAATTAAAATAAAGATTTTTTCGGAGAGATGGTCATGACGAGCGAACTGGTCATTAATGTCACACGTGAAGAGAGCAGGGTTGCGCTGCTGGAGGGCGGACAGGTTGTCGAGTTATACATTGAACGGAAACGGGACACCAGCCTCGTCGGCAACATCTATAAAGGGAAGGTGCTGAAGATATTGCCGGGCATGCAGTCCTCTTTTCTCGACATCGGACTTGAGAAGGCCGCGTTCCTCTATGTTGCCGATATCATGCGGGAGATCGACGATTACTATGCCGCTTTCCTCGATGCAGAGATAGAGATGCCCGAGTCCTATACGAGGGGCGATCATGTGGAGGAGTCGGTTCCTATCGAGGAGCTGATCCAGGAGGGCCAGGATATTATTGTGCAGGTATCGAAGGATTCTATCGGCACAAAGGGAGCGCGGGTCACCTCGTATATTACGCTGCCCGGCAGGTATGTCGTACTCATGCCCAATGTCGAACACGTCGGCATCTCGCGCAGGATCGAGGATGAAGAGACCCGTACCCGTCTGAAGACGATCGCATCAGAAGTCAGGCCGAAGGGATTCGGACTGATTATGCGTACCGCCTGTGAGGATGCTACCCGCGAGGAGGTGGAGCGGGACCTCGAATTCCTCCTGCTTCTCTGGGAGAACATCCAGCAGAAAAAGGACAGGGTCTCTGCCCCTGCGTTGCTCTACAGCGACCTCGATCTGGTATCCAGGAGCGTAAGGGATTTCATGAGCCAGGAGGTGGAGCGGCTGGTGATCGACTCTCCCGAAGAGTACGAGCGATTGAAGGAGTTCGCAAAGAGCTATTTCCCCAAACTTATCGAGCGGATCGAGCTCTACGAGGGGAGAGAGCCGCTCTTCGATGCCTTTGGCATCGAGCTCGACATCTCGCGGGCGCTGGGAAGAAAGGTATGGCTCAAATCCGGCGGGTATATTGTCATCGACCAGACCGAGGCCATGACCGTCATTGATGTGAACACAGGAAAGTTTGTCGGCAAAGAGAACCTCGAAGATACCATCCTGAAGACCAACCTCGAGGCGGTGAAGGAGATAGCCTACCAGATACGTCTGCGCAATCTGGGGGGCATCATTGTGATCGACTTCATCGACATGGAAAAGATCGAAAACCGTGAAAAGGTCTTCAAGGCCTTTGTCGATGCGATGAAGAAAGACCGGGCCAAGAATACGATCTACAATATCTCCGAGCTGGGCATCATACAAATGACAAGGAAGCGCGTGCGCGAGAGCCTCGGCCGGGTCCTGTGCGAACAGTGCCCTTATTGCGAGGGGAAAGGGTTCATTAAATCAACGAGGACGGTGGCCTATGAGATATTCAGGAAGCTCAAAAAGATGAACCTCATCAGTGGCTCGATGGCGATGATCAAGGCACACCCCTCTGTTGCCGAGCTCCTCTCCTATGAGGAGCGGCAGGGCATCGAGGAGATTGAGCATACCTACGGCATCCAGCTCATCATAAAAGAGGACATGCGTTTCCACCAGGAAAATTATGAGATCACGGTACTTTAGAAGCCAGAAGTCAGAAGACAGAATACAGAAGACAGATAAAATTCATTCTAATCTGTTCTCTGATCATGACCGATAAGTATCAAAAGCTCCTCTCTATCCTTAACGATATGCAATCCGCTGTTCTTGCCTTTTCGGGAGGCGTGGACAGCACTTTCTTATTGAAGGCGCTCAAGGAATCGGGAATCCGCTTTATTGCCGTTACCGCCGTTTCCGAGACGATGCCTCAAGAGGACCTGAAGTCAGCGGCAGCAATGGCGGCAACCCTTGCTGCTCCTCACCGGATCATTATGACGGATGAGCTTGAGAATCCCGATTTTGTCCGCAATCCTAAAGAACGGTGCTTCTACTGCAAGGACGAGCTTTTCGCCAAGCTCGGGCAAATTGCGGCTACCGAGGGGTATCGGCACGTGGTCGACGGCAGCAATGCCGACGATTGCGCTGATTGGCGTCCCGGCAGAAAGGCGGCACAGAAGCATAGGGTGAGGAGTCCTCTCATCGAGGCGGAGCTCTCAAAAGAGGAAATAAGGGCATTGTCAAAGGCCGCGGGACTGCCGACATGGTCCAAACCCGCCTCTCCTTGCCTCTCTTCCCGGTTTCCCTACGGCGTGGAAATTACCAGAGACGCTCTCAGACGCGTCGCGCGGGCCGAAGCATTCCTTAAGGAGCTCGGGTTCAGCGAGCTCAGGGTCAGATGCTCCCATGATACAGCGAGGATCGAAGTCCCGGCCGAAGAAATTGAGCGCTTTGTTGATAGAGACTTGAGAGAGGGGGTAGTGAAAGCGTTCAGGGAGTTCGGCTTCAAGTATGTCAGCCTTGATCTCGAAGGATTTTCAAGCGGCAAACTCAACAGGTAAGTAGTCTGTCCCGCCCTATACCGGGTAACTGCTAAAATGCTAAAATAAACAATTACGTTGTGTGCAGATTGTATTTTTGTAATGAATACAGGACATACGCGGAGCAGGCAGGAACGGGTACTCCAAGAAGCTTTCTTATGCGCAATTTATTATGACTAGATATGCATTACTCATCGTTTAGAAAAATTGTTATTAAGGATGTGAGGCCTTGGTGGAATCTAAGGAGGCGCTATAAAGCTTTTTTCCGCACCCATTCCTGTCTGAATAACGTGTGTTCTTGAATAGTAACAATGATAGCGCCAACAAACAGCGAAGCAAGGCTTTTCATGCCTTCCCTGTCGGACACCTTCCGAAAGGCGTATAAAACCATTGATGAAGAGTAACATGGAAGACATCCGGAACGTTTCCGCGAGGAAACGCATTGCTGAAATGGCGGAAACGTGTGTGCGCTGCGGAAGCTGCAAGGCGTTTTGTCCGACCTATGGCGAAGAGGCCTCTGAAGGCATGAGCGCCCGGGGGCGGATGATGCTGCTCAAACAGTTCATGGAAGGTACGCTGGAACCTTCGGAACTCCTCGACGAAAGGGTTTTCAGCTGCATCCTCTGCGGTGCCTGCAACAGTCACTGTCCGCTCGGCATTTCGGTAACCGATGCGATCTATGAGGGAAGAAGAGTGCTGAGAACGTTTGACAGAAGGAGAAGGCTGCTGAGTCATGGCGCACAGGTACTCTTCAAGAAGGCATCATTCGGCTTTAAGCTGCTGAAACTGCTTGAAGTAACCGGGGAGATCCTGCCGGTCCGGAAGCTCCGGCCCTTCCGCCTGTTGAACGATTTCAATATTAATATTCCTGATACCTCTTTGCGGGAAGAGGGGGCACTCTTCAGGGTAGCTAAACCGCGGGGGAGAGTAGCGGTGTTCGGTGGCTGTACGGCGAATTTCCTCTATCCCCACATAGGGAGGTCATTGATCGGCACGCTCAATGCGATGAGCTATGATGTGGTTCTGCCGAAAGGCGAAGTCTGCTGCGGTGCGCCGCTGAGAGGGCTGGGTCTTGAAGAAGATGCCGCTCAACTGGCGGAGCGGAATCTTACTATATTCCAAAGGATGAATGTCGAGGCGATTGTCGGGCTCTGTCCGACCTGCGTTCATTATATAAAGCTTGAATATAAGAAGCTTGCGGGGGCCGGTATGGAGAATGCCATGGATGTCTCTCAGTTCCTCGGCAGCCGTCTGCCGGAACTGATGAACGGCAGAGTGCGAGTGCAGAAGGCGCTCCGTGTCGCCTATCATGATCCCTGCCACTCCTCGTACCACCTCAAGGTAAAACACGAGCCGCGGCAGATGCTCACTGCTCTGGGGTTCGATCTCCTCGATACGGAACAGGGCTGCTGTGGATTTGGCGGCACGTTTCGGGTATTATATCAGAACCTTTCCGAGAGCATGCTCGAGAAGCGGGCTGACGTTTACAGGGAGGCGGACATGATCGTCACCTCCTGCCCCAACTGCATACTCCAACTGAAGAGCAGAATAAACGACAGAAAGATACGACACCTCGTCGAGGTTATCGACGAGGCGGTTACGGGAGAGAGGCCATGAAAAAGAAAAAAGCTGTGGATCAACGATTGAACATACTTACCCCCCAGGGACTGGAGCAGGGCGATACGCCCCAGAAAATGCAGCTCCAGAAGAGGACCCACTGCATACGCTGTGGCAAATGCTGCATGGGAAGCTCTCCTTCATTAATGAAGGAGGATATGGCCCTCTTTACATCGGGCATACTGTCGTATGATGCCGTCTCTACCATACGGGACGGTGAGCTGGTGCCTTCCCGCGAGGACGGTCAGATCTATGAATCCTTTACTGAACTTATAAAGTTGAAAGAGGGAGAGAAAGCCGGATGTCTTTTCTATAAGGGCGAGGAAGGGTGCAGCATCTATGAGCACCGGCCTGCACAATGCAGGACATATGAGTGCTGGACCAAGAAAAATCTCTATGATGGGCTCGAAGAGGGATCGCTGAAGAGAGCAGACCTCTTCAGGTCTGTTGACGTGCTGATCGATGCGATCAGGCGGCATGAGGAAAAGTGCTCATATAAAAGGCTCTCCGGGGCTTTTGAGCGGCTTGCCGGGGGCGATGAGGCCGCTGTCGAAGAGATCATGGATGCCCTCCAGTTCGATACCTACTTGCGACCTTTTCTCGAGGAGAAGTTCAATGTCCCTGCCCCGGCCATGAGCCTGGTGCTCGGGAAGCCGCTGTTAGAGACCATAAACGCCTTCGGCTTCAAGGTCGTCAAAGAAGGAGATGACTACATTTTATCAGCGATAGAGGAGGATAAGGAGCAGCAATGAAGTTTTTTATCGACACCGCCAATGTGGAAGAGATCAAAAAGGCCTGGGAGGTCGGCGTCATCGACGGCGTCACGACGAACCCCTCGCTCATTTCGAAGGAAAAAAAGGACCCGACGAGTCTGCTGAAAGAGATCTGCGGTATTGTCGACGGCCCCATCAGCGCAGAGGTGATCGGGCTGAGGACCGAGGAGATGGTCAGGGAGGCCGAAGAGCTGGCGAAGATCCACAAGAATATCGTGATCAAGATCCCCATGACCGAGGACGGGCTCAGAGCGGTGAAGCGGCTCTCCTCGGCGGGCATCAAGACGAATGTGACGCTCATTTTTTCATCCAGCCAGGCATTGCTTGCCGCCAAGGCAGGCGCAACCTATGTCAGCCCCTTTGTCGGCAGGCTTGATGATATAAGCCATATCGGTATGGACATCATCGAGGATATCCAGATTATTTTCGAGAACTATATGTTCAACACCGAGATCATTGTCGCTAGTATCAGGAATCCCCTGCATGTGGTTGATGCGGCGAAGATCGGCGCCCATATCGCCACGATACCCTACAGCGTCATTACCCAGCTCATCAAGCATCCGCTCACTGATATCGGCATCGAGAAATTTCTCAAGGATTGGGAAAAAGTGAAGGCGAAGTGAGCGAAAAGTGGGTTGAAGTTTTTGTCACCTCTGATCCTCTCGAGGCGGAAATGATAAAGGACCTCCTCGAGAGCGGCGATGTCCCGGTGGTGCTGCGCTCCTCGAAGGTAAGCCCCTACCCGGTCACCATCGGTAAAATGGGAGAAATCAAAATCCTCGTCAGAGCATCTGACAAGGCACTCGCCGAGAGCGTTATACAAGGAGCGGATGACCGCCGGGACACATGAGGGATCAGAGGATCATACTCATTGCGAATACGCTCAGCTTGAGAAACGCGTATCTTCCTCATCCTCGGTATCTCCTCCCTGCTCCCAGTAGCGCGGACGTCCGTAGTGATCGTAAAGCTCGAGTTCGTATTCACGGGTAATGGGAACAGCGGGATCATACTCGGGGCTGCTTCTCACCGTTTCCCTGTCGAGCTCGACATACACCCGCTCCTCATCAAGGACAATCCTCTGAATCCATTCGGTGGAGATGAGCACACTCCTGCTGTGCTCGTTCTCGGTGATATCGACGACGAAATAGTAGATCACCCAATCGTCTTCATCGAAAATGAAATCGGTAACATACCCTATATCACCATCAAGCGCCTCGATGCGATACTCGATCGTATCATGGGTGCTGAAGAGGTGAGGGTCCCTTGCCTTCTCCTGCTCCTGGCTCAACCCTGACATGATGTTCGAGGGGTGCGGCGGAATCTCGTAATACTCCTCCTCAATCCAGTAGGGCGGCCACCCGTAATAGGCATAGAGGTCGATCTGGTGCAGACGGGAAACGGGATCATCCACCCCTAGCGTAGGACCTCTCATGAGCTGCGCCCTGGTGAGCGGAACAGGGAGCCGCTGGCCATCCCATTCCGGCTCGTCGATGCTGAGCGGGGATATAAGAATCTTTCGTCCCGGCAGCCAATCGCCGGCATCAAGGACAATGAACCTGACTGCCCATATCTCGTCATCAAAGAGGCATTCACGGATCGTACCGGTCGGGCCATCGACGGAGCCGACTTCGTAGTCACCAAGCGAACCGATGTTCCTCAGTTTCAGTGCTTCCTCCTCACGATAGGGACCCGCGTCCCATGGTGTCCTGAGGTCTGCCATGTATATTCCTCCTTTGCGAGCGGCTGGCGTTGTTACTGGGAATGTCCAGGACTGCGACAACAGTGATAATGAGAGTCGGAAGGAGATGCAGTTCTGCATGCAGGTGGAATGCTGATAATGGTCTTGCCCTCTCTCTGACCTGACGAGCCGTATGTAAGGGTTACCGTCTTGTGTTCGATCGGGCTGTCCGGACAACCATTCCCTACAAGGAGATGGAACACTGCTCATACGGGAGCATCATCTCAGGAGTACCTCTACTTAAATGCTACCGCATCTCGAAGGGTGGGTCAAGAAAATAGGTATGTAGAACAGGCATGTAGATGAGAAGAGCGAGTTTCAAGTTTCGAGTCTCGGGGTCAAGAATACAATGTTCCGCACATATTCTTTTGCCCTTAACTCGAAACTTGAAAGCCGAAACTCGGCGCTTCTACAGTACCGCCATGAGTGGTCCTCTCAACTTCCGCATCGCCCGTACCTGTAGCTGCCTGACGCGCTCGCGGGTGACATCGATTTCGCCGCCGATCTCTTCCAGGGTTGCATGGGTGTCTTTGCCGATGCCGAAGCGTTCCCTGATAACCATCTCCTCCTTCGGGGAGAGGTGCGAGAGAACCTTGTCGATATGCTTTTTCAGATCCTCCGTGATCGCCGCATCGAGCGGTGAGGGAGTATAATGGTCCTCAATGAAATCTTTCAGCATCGAGTCATGATCTTCACCGACGGCGCTCTCAATCGACACCGGGTCTTTCGCGATCTGCTGTACGTTCCTCACCTTTTCGACAGAGAGACGGGCACGTTCGGCAATCTCTTCAGCGGTGGGCTCATAACCGTTTTCGCGGATGAGCTCGCCGGTGGCCCTGGTGACCTTGCCCATGTAATCGATCATATGCACAGGAATCCGTATAATTCTCGCATGATTATAGAGTGCCCTGCTGATCGCCTGGCGTATCCACCAGGTTGCATAGGTGCTGAATTTATATCCCCTCCGGTACTCGAAGCGCTCGACGGCATTCATAAGCCCGATGTTTCCTTCCTGGATAAGGTCCTCCATGCTCAATCCCTTACCGATGTAGCGCTTGGCGACGCTCACCACCAGCCTCAGGTTCGCTTCGATCATCTGCTCCTTTGCCGTGCTGATCTCCCTCTCAATCTGCTCCAGTTCCTCAACGAGTGCCGCGAACCTCTCGGTGTCGATGCCGATGCGGCATTCTAGGTCCCTTATCTCTTTCTTTAGTGCTTTGCTCGAAGGGGACGCGGTGCAGACGCCTGTCGCAGCTCCGCTGCCGCCCAGCACTTTCAGATGACCGTTTATTGCTTTGAGCTCACGCAAAAGGGTAGTGATGACACTGTCCCTTAACTGCAACGCCTTGACTTTCTGCACAATCTGGATCTTATTGGTCTGCAGCGCTTTCATTACCGTCGTCATGCTGGAGGATGCCGCTCTCCTCTGGTCGCCGGCAACTCTCTTTAGGAAATCCTTTCTCTTTCGTGCGAGAATACGGAGCGCTCTGACGGTCTCGATAAACTTTTTTATACGAATACGCAGATCGTTATCGGACAGGTCGTCGCCGTCCTGCACCACATCGGCCAAAGGAACCTCTCCCCTTTCCACCTTCTCCCCGAGCTCTATCACCTTATCAAGCACAAAAGGGACGGTAAAGAGCATTTCGGATATCTTTGCCGTGCACTCCTCTATCTGCTGTGCGAGCTTTACCTCCTTCTCCTTGGTGAGCAGGGGGATCATGCTTATTTCCCTCAGGTACATCCTCAGATAATTATGCTCCTGTTCAAATGATGCGTCATTGGCTACGGTGTCCTGTTCGTCGAAATCTTCTTCGTAGAGATCGAATGATGTTCTCAAGGTCGGCTCCTTTCTCCTCCGAAGATCTGTGGGGGCGATCTCCGAAGCCTCTATCTTTGTTGCTTCACCATGAAGCTTAGGTTGTTGTTACCCCGCCTGCCGCAATCTATCGTTCTAAAAATTCAATAGCGCCGTAATAGTGTGTACCGTCCAAAACAGTGCCAAGGTTTTTTACGTAGTTGCCGCTGAAGAATATCCGCTTCCTAAGCGCTCTCGAAATCCTCAGGGCATTGCACAGCACCTGCACACAGTGATCATCATGCCTCGCTATATTCTCAAGACGGATGAGCAGCCGGTCCGAACTTGCCAGTGCTTTCATCAGCACGGTCTTGAGCTCGTGTGCATGCTGAGCAACCAGCTCACCGCTGAACGTCAGGATACCGAAATCGTGCAGCGTATTGAAGTTGGAATGGAGCCGTCTCTGCTCCCTGCTGTTCCTGCACGACGATGAGGCCGCCACCTGCGCGAGTATGCCAATTTCGTTCCCGATCATTTTCAGTCGTAATCGTAGATTCGTGCGCCGGTTGAGGTGGAAATCGAGGCCCGCTTCAGTTCGTTGAGTTTGCTTATCATCCCGTGGTGTTTCGCCTCATCCGCGATCAGATAGGAGAGGAGGAACCGGGTAACAAAAAGCTCGCTTTTTCGGTACATTTCATCGGCAATGGCAAGCGTCTGTGCTTCCGCATCCATATGCCGGTTCAGCAGGTCAGAAAGCGATGAAAGCTCATCAGGGCTGAGATGCAGCGCTTCTCTGGCAACGGTATCCCGTATCAACTCCAGGACGATCTTGTGCTTCTCCGAATCGTGTTTGATCAGCTCCATGGTCATCCTGACAATGGGGTTGGTCGTCTTTTCTATAATTTCCTGGCTGCTGGCAATAGACCTGTCTTCAAGAATCTGCCACCGTGTCAGAAAGTCCAGAAATTCTTTGGAATTCTCTATTGGTCGTTCCATTACTCCTCCTTGATAGCGTTGTTATAGGACGATAATGGTTTAGCAAAAGGAGTGCCAGGCTTCAAAATTATATATTTCAACGGCTTATAATTTTAAAAACAGGAGTCTATTTATCCTGGACTATTCATTTTGAATCGACGCGGTTCATTTTAAACGGGGGATGTGACAAAGGGATGGTAAATATTGTTAAATATTTCATACTATAGTTGTAGTTAGGCGATATTGAGTATTTTCGCTAAATGCATAGTGCTTAAAAGTACAGAATTTATTTGACCGCTCCGTGGAGTTCCTCTTCCACCCGTTCGGCTAAAAACATTTTCAAAAGCGATTGATAAGGGATGTCCCTTTTGTTAGCGAGCAGTTTGAGATGTTCGATAAGGGACTCAGGCAGGCGGATCGAGATCGTTTTGGTCGAGGGTTTTAAGTTCGGGAAGACGACGGATCTTGACGTTGAGTAGTCAACATACTCTGTTGAATCATGAGTCGACCAGAACTCGATTTCCTCCTCTTCGCTCTTAAATTTTGGAATCTTTTTCAACTTGCTCATATGCTTTCCTTTCTTTCCGGCTCATATTTCGCGCCGAGATGACTCTGATTTTTCTGCCTCTCACGGTAAAAACAATGAACAGCAATCTCTCGGTATCCGTTTTGCCTAATGCAAAATATCGATGCTCTCTCATTGAACGGGATTCGTCTTTCTTGACCATGACCGGCTTATTAAAAAAAATCTCCTCGCACTCAATATGAGCAACCCCGTGCTTTTCCCAATTTTTATTAATGTTACCCTCGACCCAATCAAATCCGTCAACAAGGGACACTATTCTGGTCCACTCTTCCATATTTAGTATATATCTAATATATACAGTGACTGTGCTCTTGTCAACTCAGGAATGCCCTAATACAGCAGGTATTTCGAACGAACGGTGAGGAACTCTGCGAGCGGGTTCTGCCACATCAGAACGATTGATTGCGGGTCCAGACCGTCTTTTATTGCCTGAACAATGCTGCGCGATCCGATGAGGCCGAGCGTTTTGTCGACCTGGAAGTCACGTGGGTAAAGGTGGTAGAGCGCACTGACGATTTCGATGCCCAATGCTGCCGTATCGAGGAACTGCCGGTTATCAAGGGCGATGCGGACACCGCGGCATTTCTTCTGCTTATAAATATGGCTGACCGGAGTAAATTCCGCAGGGGTAAACCGTACTCCCTGAATAGCGCGGCTGTTCAGATAAGCAGCGAGTTGCTCACCGTCGATCCACGGGGCGCCGAGCAGCTCGAAGGGGGCATCGGTGCCTCTCCCTACGCTTACATTCGAACCTTCAACCAGGGCGACGCCGGGATAGAGGATGGCCTGCGTGAGGCTTCGCAGATTGGGTGAGGGGTTTACCCACGCGAGGCCGGTCTCATCGAACCATGCGGTGCGCTGATAGCCGCGCATTTTTATCACCTGCAATTGCGCTCCGATATTGTATTCGCTGTTGAACATCTCCGCAAGCTCTCCGACGGTCATGCCATGGCGTATCGGCAAAGGAAAATAGCCGGTAAATGACTTCAAGTCCCTGTCCATGACCGGCCCCTGGACCAAAGCGGCATTGATGGGATTGGGCCGGTCAAGGACAAAAAATTTTATGCCCTTCTTTGCCGCAGCCTCCATGGCGTACCCCATGGTGGAAATGTAGGTATAAAAGCGAACCCCTGCGTCCTGGATATCGAAAACCAGCGCGTCCAGATCCTTGAGCATCTTATCATCAGGACGGAGCGATGCTCCGTACAGACTGTAGACAGGGAGCCCGGTCCTCGACTCCCTCGTCGAGGCGACCTTCTCATCAACGTCCCCCCCAAGCCCGTGTTCGGGGCTGAAGAGGGCCTTCAGTTTTACTCCCGGCGCCCGGTAGAGCAGATCCAGGGTGCGGCGACCTGTTGCATCGAGACCGGTGTGGTTCGTGATGAGCCCCACACGCAGGCCGGAGAGGATCGAAAAATTCGCTTCATCCAGCACATCAATACCGGTCATGACCGTACTGCCCCGCATGCCGACCTGCACCGGCGGCTGCTTTACCTTCGCGTAGAATGCTGCAAGTGAAGGGCGGCGGGCGAGAATCTGTTCAATGGTGAGTGGTCCGAGTGCATCGCCGACTGCCTGCCGCACCTGTGCCCGGAGTATTTTTATGTCGCCTTTGCCGTCGGGATGGACGCGGTTCGTTAATAAAATGATATATGTCCTGGTCACCGGATCAATCCAGAGTGCGGTCCCGGTATACCCGAGGTGGGCATAAGAGCCTGCGGAAGGTAAAGAGTCACGGTTTGCGGCAAAGGGCGGCTCGAGGTCCCAACCGAAGCCGCGAACGGCTTTCGGCTCGGGCGGGGCCTGGGGGATGGTCATCGCCTCCACGGTTTCAGGCTTGAGTATCCGTACATTATTGAGAGAGCCGCCGTTCAGGAGCATCCGCGCAAAGAGTGCGAGATCATCGGCGGTAGAGAAGAGCCCTGCATGTCCGGCGACCCCGCCCATCCGATAGCAGACGGGATCATGGACGTCGCCCTGGAGCATCTTTCGCGCGTGATACGACGTGGGAGCGATGCGGTCGCGCCATTTCTTTGATGGTTTGAAGAAGGTCTCCTTCATGCCCAGCGGCTTGAAAATATTTTTTGTGCAGTATGCCTCGAGAGATTGTCCAGAAACCCTGCGCACGATTTCTCCCAGCACGGCGAAGTTGGTGTCGCCGTAAATAAAGCACGAGCCGGGCTTTACGATCGGCTTTTCTCGAATGATCATCTTTATGGCGGTCTTGTAGCCCGACCATTTCGGCTTCAGCTTCAGGTCAGGCTTGAGGCCAGAATGGTGTGTGAGGAGATGCCGGATGGTGATCTCTTTCTTTCCGTTCGCCTTGAACGCGGGCCAGTACCGCGCAACAGGGGCGTCGATCCGTATCTTTCCCTTTTCGACCAACTGCATGATAGCAGTGGTGGTGGCGACTGCCTTGGTGAGGGAAGCGATATCGAAGATCGTATCTTCAGTCATCGGCAGACGTTGCGGCTCGAGGGAGCGGTTGCCGAAGGCCCGGCGGTAGACGACTCCTTCAGGCGTCCCTACAATAACGACTGCGCCGGGGATATTGCCGTTGCGGATCTCCTTCTCGATAATGACTTGCAGTGAGGCCAACTGCTCGGCGCGCAGACGCGGCACAGGATCAGCAGCACGGACTGATGCCCGGGCCTCTGTTATAAAAATCGTAAAAATACAGAAGAGCACCAGGACTGCGGTGCTCTTCTGTATATACGACATGAATGAATTCGTCTTAACCTGCGCTATAGGG
Organism: Nitrospirota bacterium; assembly: GCA_040754455.1. Lineage (GTDB taxonomy): Bacteria > Nitrospirota > Thermodesulfovibrionia > Thermodesulfovibrionales > Dissulfurispiraceae > JBFMCP01. The sequence goes on along the minus strand of JBFMCP010000011.1, from coordinate 7,465 downwards.
TTTTTTCGCCTTGTCATTGGCGGCTGCCTCCCTCTTCAGTCCTTCTGAAGTATACACGTTGCGGGGGTTCCAGAGCATCCAGCCGTTCGAGCCGAACTCTTCGGCAGCCTTTATCTGGCTCCTGATTTCGGGGCCGTTGAAATGCCTCTTGTCAAACGCGTAATCCTTGAATGCCTGCAGCCAGGGCCTGAAGCGGACCGATGAGATATTGGTGCGCTCCTGCGACTTCTTGAGTGTCCTGAGGACAATTTCATAGGAGTTCGCCACAGGATTCCGGTATCCCGGTATGCCGAACTGGAAGCCCGAAGGATAGAGCATGAGCGAGATATAGTCTACGTAAGGTACCACTTTATCGAGCCGCTGCCCGATCTGTGTATCATCGGGGTTCCAGGGGACATACCCGAAGATGTCCGCTGCCAGGAAAACATTGTACGGCATAAGCCTCCGCTTTGCTTCAGCAAGGAACCCTGAGATGGCATTGACCCTGTTCTCCTCGGTGTTTTCGATGGCGAACTTGAGACCCTTCCTGTCCGGGAAACGGACATAATCGAACTGAATTTCGTCAAACCCGTTCTGGGCAGCCTCGATAGCGAGATTTATGTTGTATTCCCATACCTCTTTTTTGGAAGGATCAACCCACACGAGATTCTCGCGGTCGCGCCAGATGCTACCGTCCTGCTGTCTCCGTATCGTAAGGTCCGGCCGCGCCTCGCCGAGCATGTTGTCCTTGAACACGACGATGCGGGCAATCGTATAGATGCCACGCTCTTTCATAGATTGAATGAGACCTTTTATGTCTTTAATAATGATGAGTTTCTGTGCGCCGATCTGACTGGCAAGGGGTACCGATGTTTTATACGTGACCGCACCTCTATCGCCTTTTACATCAATGACCAGTGCATTGAGCTCGGTATCGTTAATAAGCCTGAGCGCATTTTCTCTGATCCCCCGATCGCCGATTCCGTAGAAGGTGAGATAGAGCGCTTTCGGGGTAAAGGGGGTCAATTTGATCTCGAGCGTGGAGTTGGCAGCCGTAGGGTTCAGCGTTTGCTCTGCCCTTGTATAGCCATAGGCCCTTACAGTGAGTTTCTCTCCCGTGCCTCTATAGGCGAACATACCGTTTGCATCGGTCTGCGTCATGACACCGTTCAGCGCGACGAATGCCCCGGTTATGGGTTTCTTCGTATACGCATCGATGACCTTTCCGGTGACCTTGCCTGTTGTCCCTCCCAGAGCGTACCCGGATGCCGTTAAGAAGAGTGCTGCCAGCAGTGCGATGAGGTGTGTCAACTTCCCTTTCATTGTCGTCGTGATGCACTCAAAAGGCTTCCCCTGCAAGGAGTCTTTCGAATGCCTTCCCCCTTTCGGAATTGATTAAAAGATAGCGCGGGAGCGCCATCATATGATCGGATTTGGTGACATGCCGCCGCTCAATGGAGAAGGCGGCCCGGTAGCCAGCCTGTGCCGCTTTGGCGGTCAGATACTCATCGTAAATGCCGAAGGGCCACGCAAGCATGTCCACTTTGATGTCAAGTTCCTTCTCGAGCTTTGCTTTTGATTTCACAAGCTGCATATCTACGGATTTCTCATATTCAGTCGGAGACATTTTCTTTTTATCCCGCTTGAAGTTAGGGTGCCAGTAGGTGTGGCCCTGCAGGTCGAACAAGCCCGTCTTTTTAAGCTCCCTGATCTGCTCCCAGGTCATAATATATGAGGCATTCGATATGGCCGATGGATATAAAAAGAGCGTTACCGGGATCCGGTATTGTTTTACCAGCGGCAGCATATCGGAATAGACTGTTTTGTGCCCGTCATCGACGGCGATAACCACTGATTTCGGCTTTGGCGCAGGCCCTTTGCCCTGGAGATAATCGACCAGCTGCTTGAGCGGTATTACCGTATATCCGTTCTCTTTGAGATATTTTAGGTGGGATGCAAAGACTTCAGTGGTGACGGTCATGCCGTCCGTGACGGCGGGACCGAAGCGGTGATACAGAAGGATGGGAACCCGTACTGCCTGCTGCGGTTCTTTGGTGCCCGGTACTGCTCCCCTGGCAGGCAAGAGCCCTCCAAGGAGTATAATGGTTGCCAACAGTACTACGAATGTGACGACTCTTCTCTTCATGGACAGTGCTCCATATATTAGGTGATGCGGTTGAATTGTTGTTTAACCGTCTTCAAGGCTTACCTTTTTATCGGAGAGTGCAGGGGAATCTTTACCGCGGAAGGAACGGCCTTGCATCGTGCTCTCTGTGAACGGTTGTGTTTCTTTAACTGCGCGGTACTCCTTACATCCTTACTTCAGTGAAGACTGCGCACACATGATAGTACAAAGAAGAGCGCTGTTGCAAGGGGGGGAAATTATAATCGTCCATTCAAATACGTGCCGCTCAAGACCGGTTGCCGCTCGTTGACAGGCGCCTCTCCAAATAGGTAGAGTACATTCGCTGCCGGGCGGAACACGGTATGCTGTCTATGGGTGGAAGCGCGCATGAACGACGAAGAAAAAAGCAAAGAGCAACTCATCGCCGAGCTCAAGGTGCTGCGGCGGGCTATCGCCGAGCGCGAAGCGGCAGCCGCTGAGCAGCAGCACAACAGCGAGCGGCTCAGAACGGCACTCGCTGTTGCAGAGGAGGAGCGCGCCAGGCTCGAGACGGTGCTCGGCAGCATCGGAACGGGGATTACCATCATCGATGCTCATTTTAAAATTCTCTCCCAAAATCAGTTTCATAAAGATCTGATGGGCAGTCATGTCGGCGAACACTGCTATAAGGCCTATCAGCAGCGTGACAATATCTGCGAAGATTGCCAGGCCGTCAAGACGTTCGCCGACGGAAACGTACGCACGGTAGTAAAACAGTATAGGGCCGGCAATGAAATCCGTTATAACGAGGTTACCGCATCACCGTTGAGGGATGCCGGTGGGAACATTGTTGCTGTTATCGAAATCGTTAAGGATATCACCGAACGGAAGCGTCTGGAAGAGGATCTGAAGAGGGAGAAGAAGTTCACCGAGAGCGCCCTCAGTATCCTGCAGGACCTCTTTTATGTTGTTGATCAGAAAGGGCGATTCCTCCTCTGGAATAAGAGAGTGAACGAGGTCACCGGCTACAGCGATGAGGAAATTGCCGTGATGCGCCCCGCCCATTTTGTCTCTGCAGAAGATGCCCCGCGTATTGCTGCTGCTACGGAGCGCGTCATGAACCATGGTGAAGCAACAGCGGAGGTCGATGTGATGACCAAAAGCGGTAAGAGGATACCCTACGAGCTGAAAGGCTCGCTGCTCGTCGACCACAACGGTACGATCATGGGGATTGCCGGAACCGGCAGGGATATTACCGAGCGCAGAAAGGCCGACGAGTCGCTCAGGGAGGAAAAGAACAAGCTGGAGGCCGTACTCACCGCGATCGGAGACGGTATCACGGTCCAGGACACCAGCTTCAGAATTCTCTATCAGAACGATATCCATAAAGCAAAGCAGGGAGACCACGCTGGTGAATATTGTTATCGGGCCTACCAGCACAGAGACAGTATCTGTGAGGGATGCCTTCTGGTGAGGGTTTTTGAGGATGGGCGGCTCCACCGGCGCGAAACGAGCGCGGTTACTGATAAAGGGACCATCTACCTGGAAGTAACGGCAACCCCCTTGAGAGATGCAAAGGGAAGCATCATCGCCGGGATCGAGGTGGTCAGAGACATCACCGAGCGAAAGAGAACCGAGGAGAAGATAACCTTTCTTGCATCGATTATACAGACCATCCCCGAAGCGGTCTGTTCTATCGACCTGGAGGGAACCATCCGCTCATGGAACGAAGGGGCGGAGCGGATGCTGGGGTACAGCGCCGATGAAGTGCTGGGTAAGCCGATTGCCCTCATCATTCCGGAGGATATGGTGCAAAGCGAGATGGACCATTGTCTCAACACCCTCAACGCAAGGGGATTCCTCACCGGGTATGAAACAATAAGGATATCGAAACAGGGAAGACCGGTTCCCGTCGAGATGACGGCGGTGGTCCTGCGGGACAAGGAAGGAGCTATCACCGGCTATGCATCTATCATGAGGGATATTACCGAGCGGAAGCGGCTGGAGGAGGAGCATCTCAAAACGGAGAAGCTCGAGTCCCTGAGCATCCTTGCTGGCGGCATCGCCCATGACTTCAACAACCTGCTGACGTCGATCCTGGGTAATCTATCCCTCGCAGCCCTCTATGTGATGAGCGATGACAAGGCACATGAACGGCTCAAGGAGGCGGAGCGGGCCTCGCTCAGGGCAAAGGATCTGACCCAGCAGTTGCTCACCTTCTCGAAAGGCGGTGTCCCCATTAAGAAAATAATTTCCCTTGGAACCCTCATCAGAGAGTCGGCCGGCTTTGCGCTGAGGGGAGCGAATGTGAGGTGCGCCTTTTCGATCCCCGAGGGGCTCTGGACAGTGAGCGCCGATGAGGGACAGATAAGTCAGGTGATCCATAATCTGGTGCTCAATGCGCAGCAGGCGATGCCGATGGGAGGAACAATAAAAATAGAAGGCAAGAATACCATCATAAAGGATGATGATAAGTTCCCGCTTGCGGCAGGCAACTATGTAAAGATCACCGTCAGAGACCAGGGGATCGGCATTCCAAAAGAACATCTCCAGAACATCTTTGACCCCTACTTCACGACCAAACAGGGAGGAAGCGGCCTCGGCCTTGCCACGGTCTATTCCATTATCAGAAAGCACGGCGGCTCTATTGCGGTGGAATCCGAACCAGGCAAAGGCGCTACGTTTTATCTTTACCTTCCTGCGGCAACGGAAGCGGCCGCTGCTCCGGACGGTAAGGAACGGGGGGCTTTTACCGGTAAGGGAAGGGTGCTGGTGATGGATGATGAGGAGATCATACGTGATGTCAGCGGCGCAATGCTGAGGAGCATGGGCTACAGTGTCGAGTACGCACGCGACGGCGAGGAGGCAATCGATCTGTATAAAAGGGCACGGGCTTCAGGAGATCCTTTTGATGTAGTGGTCATGGATCTGACCATCCCCGGAGGAATGGGCGGAAAAGAGGCGATGGCGCGGTTGCGCGAGATTGATCCTGCGGTCAAAGCGATCGTGTCGAGCGGCTACTCGAACGACCCTGTCATGGCGCACTATAAAGAGTACGGCTTCGCCGGTATGGTGATCAAGCCGTACCGAATACAGGAGCTGAGCGAAACGGTGTACAGAGTGACACGGGGGCTGATGTAACTCCTTATGCTGCTCCTCTATCCTTTCCTCCGATGTCTGGCCGTGTACCTGATGCCGTTGAGAAAGCTTTTTATTAAATATTTTGACATATCCTTTTCCGTGCTTTATGATATACATCAGGAAAGTACCTTTCCGGCAAAGGAGCCTATGGGAGCAAATATCCCCGGTACCCATATCTGGGTCGACGGCAAGTGTTTCAATCTCGTGCTGCAGGACTCGAGAGCGCATCTCCTAGGATTCCGTAAGGGGCGGCGGGCCCTTGCCCGATGGCTTGACGCCAATAAAGACCATCCGATCTATGCGGTCGTCAATGATCACTTTTCGTCGTTCTGCCAAAAAAACATGAGGGTCTTTGAAAGAGCGATTGCCGCAGCGACGCTCGCCCTCTCTATCGCTGCTCCGGCCGCCTCTTTTGCACAAAGCGGGATGCGGCCTATTGCCATGGGCTGTGAGCCCTGCCATCAAACACCTCAGAAAAGCTCTGTACCCCGGCCCGAGAGCGCGTTGAAGAAGCCGGTTTCCAAAGAGGGTGCAGCGTTGAAAAAAGGTATTCGAAAGGCGAGCCTTGCAGCAGAACCGAGAAAACTGAAATTTTTCACCACGGGTTCTCGCGGCTCCGGGGTGACGAAGGTAGGAACAGTGCACCACCTTTCAGGAACTGCAGTGGGGAAGGTCGGAACGACGGGATTGCTCTTCAGGGATGCCAGGGGAGAGCGCCTCCTCTGCGGATTGGGAAGGTCTGCTCCGAAGGGGGCAGATGTGGTATTGGGGACAAGAGCTTACACCTTGTGGAAAAACGGTAAAGAATGGACCATGCGTAACATTGTCGCTCTTAACGGCATCGCGGTCGAGGGTGATGTTTTTATTGCGGATTCCTTCATTGAGCAGGCACTAGATGGCCGGAAGGAGTCTTTTGATCCGGAGAAAAAAAGACCTGAGCTGAACCCTGTTCAGGCCTGGAAAGAGGAGCAATCTCATGCACCGGGCAGGGCGGTCAAGATGCCGTCCTCGTCTCCCGATGCCAGGGAGAACACCGGCATGAGGGATGAAGTAAAGGTCCTTGGGGCTAACACTGTTCAGGCTGTGGAAGAGAAGCCGGCACCTGCTCAGAGTGCAGCGACTCAGCGGGCTCCCCTCTCCTCACCCCTTTCCGCAGATAGCCGTATCAGGGAAATGGTCAGCAGTATAGCAGAGGATCGCATTATTGTTGAGCAGAAGGGAGACCGCTATGAGGTCACCTCGTTCTTCGGTGGGCTTACGGTCCTCCATACCTTTAAAGGGGGCTCGGGGATGATTACGATCCATGAGGCCTCGCTCAAGGCCTATCCCGAGCTTTCGTTCATGGAGGTCTTCAATGTGCCCCTTACCGAGGTGGTCAAAAATATCGCCTCCTACAGTCGCGGGGTCAATGGCCAGATGGGAAAGCATATCGTCCTGTTCGTAAAGCGCCAGCTCAAGCCGCTGTTTGACAACAACCGCATGCGCCAGCTCCCGCCGCCTGACAGCAGGCTCCTTACCGGAGTGAGGATTGTCGGCGATGATGAATACTTCAAGCAGGCCTATTTCAGTACGACGGGGGGAGAATGGGTCTCCCTTGATGACGAGCTCCTTGTCCGGATTCTGCACTCGGAGCCTGTGACCTCCTACGCAGAGCAGATAACCAGATAGATTATCCAGAGGGAGCGTGACATTCCGCGGGAACAAAAATCCCCCTGCTGTAATGCAGGGGGAGTATTTCGTTGCAGCGCAGTGATTACAGCTTTGAGACGTTGACTGCCTTGAGGCCCTTGGGGCCCTGTTCGACATCAAAGCTGACTTTGTCGCCTTCGGCAAGGGTCTTGAATCCATTGCTCTGTATTGAAGAATAATGGACAAAAACATCGCTGCCATCGTCGCGGGTAATAAAGCCGAAACCCTTAGCCTCATTAAACCACTTTACGGTACCTTCAGCCACTTCCTCTCCTCCTTACTCAGTGAACTAAAATTTCAGAACAACCGGTGTTCGCAGGTCCAAAGCTCTACGTCTTTGCGGCCTTATGCTTCAAGAAGACTTCTGAAACTTCGGTACAAAGGATGCCATAAACGTACATAAAAGTCAATAATCGGCGGTCGAAGTGTCAAGCCAATTTAGAAATGTCCTGTTTTTACCAAAATAGAAATGTCCGGTTTATGCCGCCGCCGTCTGCGGGGCTTTTCGCTTGTCGCGGTTGATGTTGAACTTCCGCCAAGGATGATCCTTAG